>JAZRDM010000001.1:0-18567 GCA_045660265.1 Candidatus Scatosoma sp.
GATTGTTTTGGTTGCATCGGTTTCTACGTTGAAAAGTACTGTACTACCAGCCGTCGTACCTATTAGAGTTTCATACCATTCCAATACCTCAAAATCGTACATATACAATTCGCACGCATTGTAATTTGTTGCATTGGTGCCCCAATTCCCACCATCGTACTTAGGCAAATAGAACATTAAATAGCAATTCGTTTCTGTAAGCTTCGTCAAATCTACCGTATATTCTGTCGACGCATTTGCAGGGATTTTAATATATCCGCCTAAATCAGTTCCCAATTTGTTGAAGTCGCTCGTTGCCGCAGATAAGGTGGAAGCATGCATTCTAAACGTATATTCGTATGCGGTAGGGTTGTAAATTTTAAACTTCAGTGTATTCTTACCGAGAAGTACGTTCGAACCGCTAAACGTCGCCGCCAAATAATTACCCACGCTCGACGTATCGCTTATAGTCGTTACTTTTACCGCATCTACCGCCTTATCATCAATTGTAGTTTCTACGTTTTCCGTATTCATGACGGTTTGAGCATTTGTAGTTTTGCCTGTCATGGTTTGCCACCATTCGGTATCGGCAATTTCAAAATCGTACAGATACAGTTTCATCGCAAGGAACATTTCGGAATTATTACCACCGTGTTGCTCACTACTGGTATAAATCATAAAATAGGGATATGCCGTCGTATCACTGATGCTGAAACCATGGATGGTAATTTCCATTGTATCGCCGCTGGCAACCGTACGCCAATTCTCCCCAATACGTTCGGAGCTAGAAATAAGCGTACTCGTTGATGAATAAGCCGCTGATTCCTTTGTCGCATACAATCTAATCTTATAATCATTGTTCGTGGGATTATACACTTTAAAGCGCAGCGTTTTATTTTCCCAATTTTCTATGGCTTCACCAAATACAGCATTGGGATAATTATAATTTTCTCTCGTTTGCAACGTCAAAGCAACTTTTGTTTCGCCGTCGATTGTAATTTCTTCGTGAGCAACGTTAAATAACGTCGTCGTACCGCTAGACGATTTACTCGTCAAGGAATCCTGCCATTCGTAATGATAGAAATTAAACGTTTCGGTCGTCTTTCTGCCTTCTTTATCAGTTGCCGTCACTTCGTAATAATATTTTCCCTCTGCTTTGATTTGGAAAACACCGTCCGTTACTTCAACTTCCGTACCGTCACTTTCAAATACTTTCACAGTGGTTTCCGCCTCCGCACCCGTACAATCGGTTGCCGTAAATGCAGGGATTGAAATATTCTCATTTAACTTATATTTCATTGAATAATCTTCAGCTTTTACAATCGTCGGAGCACCTGCCTCGGTTATATACGTCTGAAGCTCAGTTCTTTGATCACCCGAATAAGGGCTGTAAATCCCTTCGGATATTTTATGAGGATATTTTTCCGCGGAATACCATGCGTCTTCCGTTGTTGCCATATCGCGAAGCGCATACGTAGCCACTTGTCCCACCGAACGCGTTACTACGTCCGTATAATATGTATCTTCACCAGAAATATAATAGCCGCGCGCCTGTACGGAAGTATAATAATCCGACACGTCAATGCCGTAAAGATACGCCCTATATGCATAATACTCCACACCCTCATCCGTGATATGGAAAGCGGCGTTGCGTTCTTCCCCGTCTACCGTACCAACCAAAACAACCTTCGCAACATTCGTGTTATCCGTCGTTACGTTTTTGTCGGCAACGTTTTCCGTCGAAGGAACAAGCAAAATGCCGACTTCACTTGCATTTAACGCGTCATATTTTGCTTTTTCGATACGCGTTTCAAAACGAAGCCCTGCCGTAGAATTAGTTGCGTCTTCCCCTTCTTGCATAAAACGAATGGACGCACCATCCACTGTAAGTACGTCTGTGCTATACGTTTCCGCGTTTGCTACCGCCACATCGGCAAATAAGGTAGCAGAAGCCCCACCGATACAACAAAGGGCAAATGCAGCAAAAGCTTTGATTAGATTTTTTCGATTTAATTTTTTCATCTTTTCACCTGTCCCTATTTTATTCAAACATGCCTTGTTCATTGTCGTTATTATTTTTATTCCATGTATCGCTCCAATTTACGCCAAACTCTGTACTTGCGGTCAAAACATCTTGTTCGTCTATGCACAGCACTGCTGCGCTTGGCGAACTATATTTTTTTAAATCCATTTTATTACCTCTTTATTTGTTTTTATTTTCTGATAAATTCAAATCCGTCAAAATATAATTGAGCGTTCTTCCATTGTTCGCTATTTTTCCCCCCATTATCGGGATGAGAAAAAGTGATACCGAGATATATCCTGCCCTCGTCATAAGCACGTTTTGCCGCCGTACCGCTTACCACGATTTTCGTCCATCCGCCTGCCGTTGCGCAACGCGTTCTTTCTAACGTTTCCCGATCAACCCGCACAATCTGCGGATCTTCTACGCTTTCCATAAATACGTTAAAATAATAATCATACACGTCGCTGGGATTGTACACCCAAAAAGCAAGTTCTTGCACGCCTTCCCAGACGATATTTTCCGAGCCTTCAAACCTCCACATTGTAGAAGTTCCTATTGGCGTATAGCAAAAAGACCAATCATCGTCATCCTCGTCTATTGTAATTGCCGTATTCTTCGTCGCCGTTGATGAAAGCGCAATCACTTTTTCAATTGTAAAATCGTATTCCACAATTTGCGGTTTCTCCGAAGGCAAATCTTCTTGCGATGAACTGCTTTCTGATTGAATGCTTTCTTCTATTGAAGAGCTTTCATTGGCAAGAAAGTTACAAGAGGAGCAAGAAAGCGATAACAATATAGCCAAAGGAACTATTCCACAGCGTTTTTTTATCCCTTTCATTTTTATTCCTCAAAAATACGCAACCCATCAAAATACAGTTCTATATTACTCCATTTTTCCGATGTATTTCCACCGTTTGCATCCGATTTTACTGCAATCCCCAAAACGTTAAACGCACCGTTCATACAAACGCTACCAATGTCTTTCTTAAGAACGGTAATCTGCGTCCATTCGCCGGAAACTGCCGTATAAGAATTCACTTTCTGATAATCTTGGAAAATTTCGGAAGAAAGGTTAGAGTGACAAAATACCTCAATTTCATAATTTTCTAAGGATGCATTATAAACGTAAAATGAAAAAGTTGCAGTATCTTGCGCGGAAGAATTAATAAATTTTATACCCGTGCCGACGTGAGCCCCTTTTGCTTCGTCCCCATGCTTATAAGAAATCGAACGACCATCGCCACCCTCTCTTATATATTTTGCATCCGTCGTTTCACTGATCAATGCACCGTCGCAGGCAACCAACCAATCTTCTAACGTCTTTTCTTCTTGCACGCTTGATTCCTCTTCAAGGGACATGTCGCTTTTTGAGCTGCTGCTTGTTTGAGCGTTTGACACATCGCTATTCTCTGAAATATTACATGCTGCAAAAGAACCCGCAACGATAAAAGAGAGCAACATTAATAAAATATTTAATCTTTTCATGATTTTTCCTTTTATGACATGCAGTGGACGCATGATTATACCCCCACTGCACAACACCCTTATTCAGTTTTAGCGGTTACTGCAAAATCGTAAAGATAAAGTTCGCAACCTAAATATTTTTCAGAGTCCTGTCCACCGTTTGCCCAGTTTTTATCATCAGACCAAGGAATATAGATCCCTAAATATTGGCAGGTTTCCGTAAATGCGCTTACTTTTACCGTAATTTCCGTTACCGATTTTGCCGTAAGTTTGATACGCGTTTCCATACTGCACTCTGCTACTGTACCCGTTCCGTAGTTGAAGGCTGTGGCATTGGAAGTTGCATACAGTCTAATCGTATAATCATTATCAGTAGGATTATAAATCTTAAACGTTACCGTGCTATTCGCCCAATCAATGGTATTGGAACCTGCAAATACCGCAACAGGCATACTCAACGTATGACCGCTTGCCGTTTTTAATACGACAACGTCACTAACTTGCGTATCGTTGATTGTTTTGGTTGCATCGGTTTCTACGTTGAAAAGTACTGTACCGTTCGCATTCGTCCCCGTCAACGTTTTATGCCATGCAGTTTCGGCAGGTTCTTCGGGGTCAACAGTAGGGTCTTCGACTTCATCGGTTACATTAAAATCATACATATACAATTCGCAGGCATTGTAATTTGTTGCATTGGTGCCCCAATTCCCACCATCGTACTTAGGCAAATAGAACATTAAATAGCAATTCGTTTCTGTAAGTTTCGTCAAATCTATCGTATATTCTGTCGATGCATTTGCAGGGATTTTAATATATCCGCCTAAATCAGTTCCCAATTTTTTGGAGTCGCTCGTTGCCGTAGATAAGGTGGAAGCATGCATTCTAAACGTATATTCGTATGCGGTAGGGTTATAAATTTTAAACTTCAGTGTATTCTTACCGAGAAGCACGTTCGATCCGCTAAACGTCGCCGCCAAATAATTACCCACGCTCGACGTATCGCTTACGGTGGTTATCTTTACCGCAGCTACCGCCTCGCCGCCGATCGGCGTTTCTACGTTTTCCGTATTCATGACAATCGTACCGCCAGCTGTCACCCCCGTCATCGTTTCATACCATTCTTTTTCTTCAACGGGGACATCTACTCTATCCTCTACTGTAAAATCATAAAAATACAGTTCGCAACCAAGATATTGCTCCGAAGTTTTTTCGCCGTTATTCCACGTTGAAGCTGTGCTTGCAGGAAGAAAGAATGCAAGATAAGGGTTCTCTTCTGTCACAAAATCGGCAAGATTAAACGTAACCGTAATACTTTCACCAGCGCCAACCGTCGTATTGTTTTGCACAATCACACTATCTTTCGGAAGACCTGTCGTAGGCACAGAATTGCTAAATGCATAGATTCTAAACGTATAAGCATAGCTTGTCGAATTATAGATTTTAAAGGATACCGTTACGTCCTTTTCTCTAATGATATTTGACTCTGTAAACACAGCACTAGCATAATTGACAGCATCCGTCGTCGTAACTTTTACAGCTTGCTTACTTTCACCGCCAATCGGCCTTTCTACGTTTTCCGTATTCATAACGACCGTACCGCCAGCCGTCGTACCCGTCAACGTTTTACTCCACGCGGTGTTGCTTACAACAGTAAAATTAAATTCTTTTGTCCCTACGTTATTATAGTTATCCTTCGAAGAAATCACCGCTACGTAATCGCCTGGTTTGTCAAACGTTGCTTTCCCTTCCGTAAAGATTACAAGATTTTCTTTCGTCTTCTCGCCACAGTATACGTTTACCGTCGTTTCAGGCTCTGCGTCATAGTTATCCATAACCAATACCGCTTCGGATAAATCCACCCCGTCACCTTGCAAATATTGCGCGCTGAATTTACCTACAATCGTAGGAGCCGTTGTGTCTTTACTGTTAATCGTTGTGGTATACGTTTCCGTTGTATTATCAGGAAGCGTGAAATTGTAAGTAATGGTATACGTACCAATTTTATCGAGCGTGAAAACACAATCCTCTGCCGTAACCGCTTCGTTTTCCGTGCCGTAGGTAACCGTCACAGTAGGTTCAATAAGCTGTGTTCCGTTATACACACCTGCCGCCGTTTCGTAAGATATTTCGGAGTTGATTTCGTAATCACCGCTCTCTACCAAGTCCACAATAAATCTTTCAACTTTTTCCTCTTCTTCCGCGGAAGAACTTGAATCAGGGGAAGAATTTTCTACGCCCGTATTGGATTGATTAGATGAATTTTCCGAATTCGATGTCCCGCCACATCCTGTAAATGCGCCAATACTGGACAAACACATTGCTAACAGTATCCATTTAACTATTTTTTTCATGATTTTATCCCCTTATGAATTAGTTGCATCTTCTATTCTAAAATTATCAAAATAGAAGGTTTTTTCTGCACTGCTGAATTTACTCCAACCGATTTCTATACCTTGCGAATTGAGCGCACCGTCCGTTTGACCCATCATTACGTATCCGTCTTTCGCGGGCGTTACCCATTCTTTAATAGAGAAACGAATTGTTGTCCACTCTCCCGCAATCGCCTTGAAGTTGTAATTCATACGGTTGTTGCCCAAATCCCCAACCGATCTCCAAAGCTTCAACGTAAAGGTAAAATCAGAGCCAGTATCATTGTATACGTCAAATACAAAATATTTATCCTCCTCGCCAAGTTTTACCCAATCAAAGGAAAGCGGAATTTTCTCGTTGAATCTGAAATATACCGAACCGCCCGGTGTTTCCTGCGTAGGTGCCACGACTTTCAAGGATTTCCCCTCATGATTCATCGTATAGGCCTTGTCGCTGTTAATGCTGACGATTGGATAACTGTCTGAAGACGAAATCCCAAGGGTTTCCACCATATACGCTTGATATGCCTTATCGCAAGAGAAGACCTCTCCTTCGTCAAAATCCATAGTATAAGGTGCGGCTTGTTTCAGCGTCATACCTATCCCCAAATTATCAAGGTAAAAGACGTTTTTCTCTTTCGTTTCCTCATTCGTCGCGCGAGGGAAACGCATCATAATCCAACCGCCTTCTTCCAGATTGAAGCTTGCCCCCAAGCCTTTCGCATTATAATCCATGCGTATATTGTTCCAACCTGGCTTTAACGTGACGTTTTCATAACTCGTATTCGCATAAAGCTGTTTGCCTTTACTGTTTCTCCCATTACCAAATGCAAGAGAAATTTGCATAGAACATTCTTCATCCAACGTATTATACACGTCAAATTGTACGTTCTTCAATCTTCTAACGTCTTTCAACCCGCCATCAGCATCAAACGGTATACGCATATACGGCAAGCCCGTTCCTGGGTAAAAACTACCGTGAACTTCCATTTTCAACGAACCATTCCCTTGCGTAACGTAGTTTGAATCCGTATTCAAATCCACAATCCCGTATTTGTTGTAATATTCGCACTCGAATACGTCTTGCATAACGTCAAAACCGTTGATTTTTTCATAAGTTGAGATGATTTCGGATTGTGTCGTTTCTGCGTTTACTTTCACAGAAGCAGTACTTTTCGAAGAAAATAATCCACAGCTCGCCAATAACACAGCTAAACATATAAAACTAAATCTCTTTTTCATGCACACACCTCCCCTTTATTTCAAAATCACTAATTTTTCGACGTCTAACGTAAACTCTGTTACGCCATCAGGTCTTGTAAAAGTAAACACAAGTGACTTCGCCGAATTAAGACTCTTCCAATCAAGATCGCCGATTCTATCAAAGCGCAATACGTTATAACCGGGTTTAAGATTTACCGTATCCAACGAACGGGTAATTTTTCCGTTGTAAACCTCGACCGTCGTTTTTATGTTCGCAGTAGAGTCAAGATAACAATAGATTAACAAGCTGTCTGCATTTGCCGTTAAAGAACCGCTGTCAAGCGAATACAACATCGCCCCGACTTCCGCAGTCGCTTTTATCTGCATTGTATCTACGATTCCCTCATATTTGTTTGCGATTACTTGAATACTATCCAATACATTTTGATTTTCATCCTCAAACGTGAAACGGGAAGCTTCAGGCTTGGAAATTTCCTCAAAATCCGATCCAAGCGTCAAAGTTCTTCCATCAATCGTCAGAGTGAATTTGCTTGCGTCTATATCCACCGAATATACGATACCTTTACTACTAGGAGCGCCAGCAAGTTTCTTTCCGTTAAGTTTCACTTCCACACCCGAAGGCGCATAGACTTTCGCTGAGATTTTCCCTTTACTGCTTATCTCATAATCGCTGATTGCAATACCGTCCTCAGCCCAAGCCAACAACGTATTCAATGTCGATTTCGCTTCGCCAAGCTCTACGCTGGTGCAATACGCTTGATTGAGACTGTAAAGCGAACCGTACACTTCATTCAGTACGCTGTCTGGGCTAATCGTCGCACCGTAGGCCTCTCCAAGGGCTTTATACAATCTATTTTCAAGATCATAAATTGCATCGTAATCTTCCCCGCCGTCGCGCATGTAATATAAACGAATCGCAGGAACAGATTTTTCTAATCCAAATACTTTGCCCGGATAGAAATAGTAGCCGTCACCAACGTCGGCATTATTACGCATAACGTCCTCATAGTGTTCGATTCCGTGCAAATACGTACCGTATTCAGGGAAATTATCCGAAGGGTCAATCAATTCCCACGTGAGATAACCGGAAATATCATATTCCTTCATCATCCAATACATAGCACGCGCAGAAACACCGTTATCGTCAATTCTAATCGTCGGATAAGGAGGATCGGGATTCAAACAAGTATACCACCAGTAGTCCCCTCCGTTTTCGCGGTGTTCGTAATACTTTTCAAGCGTTGCTGTAGAATCGTAATATTGCGGTTCTGGACAATAGGTGTCTACCAATTCGTAACTACCGCTATTCCACGTCGTTACCACGTTGTTTACGCCCAAAATACTTTCAACCAGCTCTTCGCTTCCGCCCTGCGCCCTCGCATACTCTGCCATTTCCGCAAGCACGTTATTAAATTGCTGACAAACGTAATCTACCAGTGCCTGCGTATTATTTCCTTCCGGCTCATCGATAATCGAACCCATATACACGTAAGCTTTTTTCAGAAGATCAACGCCTGTTTCTATCGATTTATCAATGAACGTTTGCATATAAATCTTCAAATATTCTTCTTTGAGAACTACTGCAGTAGATTTCGTGAGTTTTTCTTTAACGTTCTCGGGTAAAGTATTCGTAGCAACGGTTAAACCATTCGTTCGAATACCATAACAAGGAACCGTAGGATCTTGCGCGGCTTTCAACATTACCTCCGCTTCCGCTTCCGCAATTTGCTTGACCGTATCCGTCTCATTGCTTCCCACCGTCATCCCGTACAAATAATTTACCGCGAGCCTGAATTCATTTAACTGCGCGCACAAGGTTTCATAACGTTCTTGTGTTTCTTCCCCTTCAAGGAACATAAGATAGGATGCGCTAAACGGCATACAGGATTTCACCGTAACCGTATCGGGAAGCGTATAATCCACGACTTCTATCGTTGCAGATTTTTCCACCTTTTCCCCATCAAGATCAACCGTGATTGTACCGCTATACACGCCTGCCGCTTGTGTTTTCGGCACTTTTACGGTGATAAGAATCGCCTGATTGTTATTTGCCGCAATCTTATTCAAGCCGTATTCCTTCGCAGTCGCCATCGGCAATACTGCATCGGGATACATCCCCGGTTCCATTGGATTTTTTGCCCCGAATACACTGGTTAATTCGTGATAATATTCATACCCTACTTCAAAATTACCTTTCGCCAACACTTCGTCGCCACACTTAAAATCGCTGACAGATACGTCGAACGAAGAAACATTCTTCGTCGGCGTAATCACAATCTGTCTGCTTTCGTATTCGTTACGAACTGCCGACATGGAAAATTCATCCATCATATAACCGTCGTACAATTGCCCGATAGCTTGCAACTTTGAAGAGCCATCATACGATTGCAAAATTTTATCTTCCGCATATGCCACGCGAATGGTTGCCGTTTTCACTTCGTTTTCCACCGAAGAGGAATTTAAGGACGAATTTCCGACTTTATCGCAAGCACTTAAAAGACTTACCGTCGAGAATGAAATCGCCGCCAGCATACATGCGCACAATTTTTTAGCTATATTTTTACGCATCTTATTTCTCCTATAAAGCCAATTATATCATACCGCAATCCATCAATGTTTTGCTGATATTTTTATGTACATAATCATATCCGTCAGCAAGAACGGCTTCCGCAGTTTTTCTCTGCGTTGCATCCTGCGAACCAAACGTAATACTGATATTGAAACTGGTCAAACCGCAATCATAACGCAATCCACCCAAATAGTAAGTCAGATAATCGTTTTCAAGAGGAGTTGTGATAGACGTTTCAAAAATATCAAATTTTTTCTTAGCAAATTCACTCAAACTATTATAGCCAGACCAAGATTTATAATCGTAATTGTAGGGCATAGAGTTGCCGTTTGTATTATTGAGATAAATTTCGATTGCTTCATTCGTTGCCAAGAACTTCAAGAATTCTTTCGCACCTGCTTTTGCGGTTGAATACGCAGGAATGGACATCGTACCGCCGCTACCTGAATAAATATAGCTTCTGGCTTCTTTAATCAATGCAATGTCATCTTCGGTCGCCCAGGAAGGTTTTTCGCCCACGCCGTCTGCATAAGCAACCAACGCACGAAGTTTTTCATCGTATGCCTTTTTCGTTGCGTCGCTCATCGTCGTTCTTGCTACGCTATAATTCGTTGATTCATTCCAATAACTCATTTTATCGGAAAGTGCGCTGATAATAGGCGTCTTCATCGGCAAAACGTTATTAACCGTCTGTCCTGCGGACGTATTCAACATTTCATGCTCGAGCCACGAGCCGCAAGGCATCATCGCCCCGTATACCCCTGTGGTATCGCCGAGGAAATACGCCTGCGCTCTGGTATAGCCCAAAGATTCCACGTATTCGTAGACGTATTTATTGGAAGGTGCCAAAAGATTTTCATATACCTTCCACATTTCAAGCAACCCTTCTTGCTTCATTACTTCTGCTGATTTTTCAATGCTAGGACGAGCATTGTCACTAATTTTTAAATTATAGAAATTGTCAATTCCGTTCTTCCCTTCATATTGCGCCCACCAAACGGGAGAACAATATTCGAAATAGTCATCCCCCGCTGCATAAATAAACGGTGTAATATCCTTAGAAAGCATTTGCGCGCAATATTCCATCAATTCGTCCGTTGTACGAGGTTCACCCGTAAGCCCTGCTTTATTAAACAAAGCTTTATTATACATAATGCCCGAATAACCTTCCGTCCACGGCATACCGAAGTAATGTTCTGCCGTTTCACCTGCAATGGTTGCTTCTTGCAAATGTAACGCGCTCACCGAGTCCTTCATTTTCTCTTTAATGGTAACCCCTTCCCCAGGAATTTCGGAATTATACACGTCATCCAAAGGTTCCAAAATTACGTCGTAACCACTAAGGCCTTTAGAACCTTGCGCAACCAAGGAATTTAAGCGGCCCCCCAAAATAAACAAATCCGTCGTTGTAACGCTGGGCCCCGATTTTAACAGCATTGTCGGATTCATGCCCTCGCTGAGCGTATTGTATTTAATTTCATAATCGGTTCTTTCCATAAATACTTTTGCGCATTGTTTGAACCATTCGATACCATAACCGGCATCGTAGATGATGACCTCAATCGTCTTTTCATCGTTTGCAGCCGCACCACCCTGCAAAGCCATATCATCACTGGAATTGTTGCCTACACCGCAACCCATAAATCCAACTGCATTTGCCACACAAAGTGCCATTGCCAATAACTTGTAACCTGCTTTTTTAATATTTTTCATATTTTGCCTCCTTAACGTCAAATATTATTTTTTATCTATTTTCATTTTGCACTCAGGCAAAACATTTACTTTTAACCTTTCAAACCGCCGATATTCATAGAAACAAGAATTTTATCTTGGAACGTCGCATAGAGAATCAACGAAGGAATTGCCGTAACGACCAACGCTGCAAAATACAAAGGCGTATCCATACTTCTCGTCGTGCTTGCTTGATAAGAATATAACCCGAAGGCAATAGACGGATACATTGGCATATACAGCATTGTAAACTCGTGATTTGACCAGCTATTGATAAACGATAACAGAAAGAATACGCCAAGCATCGGCATCGCCTGCGGCAGCATTACCTTCCAAAACACCGTGTTTTCATTTCCGCCATCGATATATACCGCCTCGGCATACGCCCAGTCGATACCTCTCCAAAATCCTGCCAAAATCAGGAATCGTGACCCAAAACCGTCCCAACAGCCGAATATGTACTTCCACGAATTCTTCATACCCAATTCACAAAACAATTTATAAAAGGAAACCTGTGAACCAGGTAATGAAAGCGTCAAAAGCAATAAATTGATGATATAAATGAGCGTTCTCCCCGGGAATTTATATCTTGAAAACGCATACGATGCCATCGAAGCAGAAAGCAATGCGGGAATTGAACCTGTAATCGAAAACCAAATACTGTGGAAAACCATTTGGAAATAGCCGTTCCCATTTACATTGAACGTCGTAAAAACTCTTCCGTAGTTCCACACCCACTTTTCAGGCAACGCAAACTTACTAGTCGTTATGTATTCATAAGAATCTTTAAAGGTGTTCAATAGAACAAACAAGAACGAGAATAGGAGTGTAGCCACATAAATACAAAGCAATACAAAGACAATATTAAATAATATTTGTTCGCCTTTACTACGTTTTACTTTCGTACTTTTCATCAGAAAGATACCTCCGGAGTAAGTTTATTACCAAGCCATTTCACAAATAACGTCAACGGCAATGTGAATAACGTCATGCAAATACCGAGCGCACTGCTCGTACCGGTACTGCCCCCCGTATAGACCTGCCAGAATATCCAGAATGTCAGCGTCTGCGTTCCGTAATTACCACCCGTTAGGAAGAGCGTTGCACCGCCTGCGGTTAAAAATCCTGCAGCGCCGATAACGTATAACGTTGTCAGCGTACCCCCAATCATCGGAAGAATAATATTGATAAATTCTCTCCAAGGAGTAATTCCGTCAAGCATTGCTGCCTCTAAAAGCTCCTGCGGAATACGCGCCATTGCCCCCATCGAATAGACCATGGTTGCACCGACCCCCAACCAAAGGCTGTAAACAAGGCTCAACGTCATCGCGTAACGGTGATCCGCCAACAGCTGATACCTTTTTGTAATCCAGCCTATCTCCAACAGCCAATCCATAATCGGCCCGTCAAAGGCAATCAATTCCTTGTAAATGGTTGCAAAGAATATTCCCGCAAAAAGGTTCGGAATATATACGAGGAAACGAAGCACTTTGAACCCTGTTATCTTTTTGTAAAAGAAATATGCAAGCAAAACGTTTGCAGTCTGTACAATAAAGTAATTAATGAAGAAATAAAGACAGGTATTACGCAGCGCAACCCCTATTGTATTCTCACCATCCTGTCCAAAAAGAGATTTGAATACCCATTCGTAATGTTGAGACGTCCAATCACCCGTTGCATTTTTAAAGGATAAAATGATTGAGTTGAAATTGACGTACAGCCAAAATACACACCACGTCAGAAATGCAGGCAAAAGCAAAAGCCAAGGGAAAAGCCAATTGCCGCACTTCAACCCATTTTCAATACGAATCGCTCCCGTTCTCTTTTTAAACTTAAATTTAGATAAAATGAAGTTTTTAAGAGATTCCATATATGTCCTCCATTATTTTTGATTTATTTTCAAACGTTACATAGCGTTTTAATTTACAAGAAGTTAATAATCGCAAGTGCACCTATGCAAAGCACAATCCCAACTATATTTTTCCACGTTATCTTTTCGTTATAATAAAATCTCCCCACAATAAGCGTAATTCCAATACTGATAGCATAGGATACGGAAAATAAAATTGCGGAAGGAACCGTCTTTCCGAGCTCCGTTACAAGCATGTTAATCATAAATACTGCAAACGCCAAGCACGCACCGCAAATCAATAACATTTTCGGTAAAACCTTAAACCGCGGTTCCTTTTCCGTGACATTCATTCCCGTGGGCGTTTTTTCTTTTATAAACGCTTGTACAAAATAGCAAGCATATAATAACAATGCGTTAATTGCAAACATCAAAAACGAATACGCCGCTGTATTCCCATCGGGAACGAGCCGTCCAAAAACCTTTTGCATTACCATCGTTCCGCCGCCTGCAAACATTGTCAAAAGCAGCATCACAAACGTCTTTACCGATGTTTTGGGCTTTTTCTTCGTTTCCTTTTCTTTTGCCGGGAAAACCATAAAATACATTGCAACAATAAACAATGCAAGCCCTACCCACTGCCATACACTCATCGGTTCGTCGAAGAAAAATATTCCGACAAGGCAAGGAATAAAAAGAGCCCCCACGCTAAACATCTGGCTAACGATTAGCGTACATCCTTTCAATGCTTCTATACTTGCAAATAATTCGATTGCCATAAATACAGCCGTACCGAAAGCACACGCCGCCGTTTTGAAATCGAACCCGTAAAATCCTACGATTACAAGCGTGATAAGCGAAAACAATGCAGATAAAAGCTGATAATATCCGCCATAATGAAAATAAGTTTTTCCTGTCACAGCGTTACTCACTTTCTTCGTGCAAACCTTCTGTATTACACGCATCGCGGCAATTATTACAAAAAACAAAACAACCATATTCTAAACCAAAATTTATTTTTTGCTTGACTTTTTTTAAAGTATCCTTTATAATATCGCAAAGAAACGATAGAGGAATTGTTTATGTCAAATACTTCTTATTACGAATTGATACGAGATTATACGATAGACGACTTAATTGCATTGAGCGGTGCTACCATGTACCCATCGCATTTTCATAAGCGGCCGGAAATTACGTATGTTTTACAGGGAACCTGCCATTCTATTATCCATAGCAGTGATTATACGGCAGAAAAAGATGATATACTTTTTGCATCCGCATATTATCCTCATTCTTACGATACCTCTTTGGACGCAAAACGCTACACATTGCTCCCCGAAACAAATCTCGAAAGCGACATTCTGCAAGTATTGGAAGATAAAACCTTTCCTTGTCTTTTAGACGATAAAAATTTCAACCGCGAAAAATTGTTACCTCTTTTTGAAGAAGCTCATAAAGCACAATCCTCAAAAGGATTTATGAGCCCTTCCGCGCGTTGGCTCCTTTTAAAAGGATACACAAATATAATTTACGGCAGATTTTTAGAGGGCTATGGAGATCGGCTGGTTTTAAGAAATAAACATATCAACGAGCTTGTAAAAATTCTTTCTTATATCGAAGAAAATTGCGAGAAAAAGCTTACTTTAGACGAACTTGCCAATCAATTCGGTTACAACCGTTATTACTTCTCAAAATTTTTCAATTCTTATATTGGCGACAGCCTTACCAATTACATCAACAATACCCGCGTTAGAAAATTCATCAAATTGTACGAAATTTCGCCAGATAAAAGCCTCTTAAATCTTGCATTATCTGTTGGGTTTGACTCTATGCCCTCCTTTTACAGAGCATTTAACCGTGTTTATCATTGCACACCGAAAGAATATTTTAAAAGAACATTAAAACAGTAATATTATTCCATCTTGTTATATATTATAGCATACATTTATATTCCTTTCATTAAACTTTTTGGTTTGTTTGTTTCAAATATTGGTGTATTTTTTTATAAAATTACCAAATTATTGATTTTTTACCTTTTTTTGTTTCAAAAATTGAAAAAGCAGGCAAAAAAAAGCGTCATGCAACACTCGTTGTCGCACGACGTTTTTTATTACTTGTAATAAACCGTTACTTTTTTTCTTTCTCCCGATTTGAGAATCGGTAAAATATTGCCTTCGAGTTCTTTACCGTCAATCCATATTTTATCTTCATTTGCGCGCAACATCTCAATTTCATAAATTGCGCCGCGGAATTTTCTCGTCAACGCAATCTTACCCCACTGCGTTGGCAAACAAGGACGAATTTTAAGCCCGTTCACCGTCGGATGTACACCGCAAAGATATTCCGTTATACAACGATACAACCAGCCTGCCGTTCCCGTAATCCAACTCATCGGCGCGTAGCCTGCAATATAAGGATTTTCAGGGCCCATATACATATTGCTCACCGCATACGGTTCCATGCCATTATCGGGATTTTTTGGATTATCGTAAGAAATCGCTTTTAAGGAAGCATAAGCATTATCCCCTCTTCCCAATATACAATCTGCGACAACTTTAAACGCTACGCCATGATTATATACGGCTCCGTTTTCCACAAGCCCAGGCTGGAAATAACTGATACGTCCAATCCGATCCGTTCCCTTGCGATAAGAGGGATAGCATTGCAAATAGCCGTAATCGCATTTTAAGCGATTTTCCACCGTATCCATGTATTTTTCAAGCGTTTCTTTATCCGTCAAATCGGCAAGCACCGCCCACGTTTGGGGATTGAGGAAAATTTTCGCATATTCGTTTTCATCCGAACCGATTTTCTCATCATAATCGTTAAACCCATACAGCAAATGGTCTCCGTCAACGCCGTATTTCAAAACATTGTTCGAAAGCTCTGCTTTCTTTGCTGTATATTCTTCAATCAGTTCTTCACGACCATATAAACGCAAAATTTCAATAAATTCGTTATATGCTTTCACCGTAGCGATGGTAAGCCATACGCTTTCGCCTTTTCCAAGCCGCCCTGCGTTGTTCAAGCTATCATTCCAATCGCCGCCCTTAAAGAGTACGAGCCCGCGTGAGCCTCTACAATCGTATAAATAATCCATCGCGCGTTTTACGTGATCGAACACCGAATCCGTTGTTTCCGTTCCATTGTATGGATGAAAAGCTGTTGGAATACCGTAGCCCATCTTTTCCGTGCTCATTCCTTTTAGATAAGGAATTTGCTCTTCAAGGATTGTAAAGTCGCCGCTCTCATTCAAATACGCTAACACCGCCGCTGGAATCCATACGCCGCCGTCGTTATAAGGATACATCATATCCGGTTCAAACATTCTAATCGGATTCCCGTCCTCATATTGATGTTTTAGAACTTGTAATATACGTTCTTTGGCAAATCCAACGTCAAATGAAATAAACGCGGTAATGTCCTGCATTACGTCACGGAAGCCCTTTCCGTATAATCTTCCCCAAGTTTTCCCAAGGGAAAGCTGACGCTTCAACCAAACGTTTGCCTGCACGTTTAAATATGCATCGGGGGATTGTAATTGATAAACGTCCAAATATTCTCTATTTTTCAAATATTGCTGTTTTTGTCCTTGCGCAAAAGCTGCTTGCGTTGCATATAAATGGGCTAATTCTACACATTCGGTCTTATTTTTTGCAATGCCGCACGCAAGCGCCACAGTCCATTCTTCGCCAGCACGCAAACAAATACGATACTGCAATGCCCCCACGTGATTCATCTCGAAATGCGCCCCCTCGCAGGAAAGCGTATCCGCCTTTAAGCTGTCGGGATTTTCAAAAGAACCATATGTACCGCAGAAAGATTTTTTCGAGGTTGCATAGGCAAGCGGCTTTTTCTCCGAAGCAAGATAAACGTGTGTATATTCGCTTGATACCGCAAAACCTTCATGTGCAAAATCAAGTCCGCATATTTCCTCATCGAAATCGGCGTTACCATAGGATTCATGCCCCGATAAATCGGCTTGCGGTTGGTTGCAGAAATACATATCCAACTCTTTATTTTCGTTCGTTTCATTTTTCAGTGTAACGAGGTACTGCACAGCATTTCCTTCCGTCGGCACAAGTAACTCAAAACGAACAAAAAGTCCTTTATAAGAACTTTCAACCACATGATACCCCAAGCCTACACGACATTGGAACGTATTGAAAGGCAACCGTCCATAATTGCGGTTTGCGGAATAAATTTCACCCGTTGTACGGTCTTTAATATATACGTTTCTCTCCCCTTTTTCAATTTGACGTCTCGCTTTACCAAAAGACGTCCAAGCATTACCGCCGCCAAATTGATTACAAAGACAAACGGTTGTTTCATTCCAAAGATAATTTAAAAGTTCTCTTCTTGGAAACATTTCCGTGATTACGTATTCATTTTTGTTGTTATCAAAATATCCTGACATTTATTTTATTTCTCCTTTGACTGAAAATAAGAATGTATCATCGTGCTGTGCTTTACTAACACAAGCACATTTAACACGATAAATAAAATGTATTTACCTTTTTTTATTATATCATATGTTTCCCAAGGTTTCCATCTATCTCTTGACTTTTTTGTTTCAAAAATTGGCATTTTATAAACTTTATAGTGCAATTTTCTTAACATAATTTAACAAAAATCATGTTTTAACGCTATTTGGTTCCAGAAATTGCTTGCATTCTAAATAAACAGCATGCCTGACTTCGTTCACTCGGTCGGATTTTTTATTTCTTCATACTCTAAAACAACTTCATCTCGACCTGTTACACTCTTAATTTTTTGCTTAAACTCGTACCTGTCCCCACCTAAAAAGCCTTTTCATGTATGCCAAGATGGACAACTCGACGAATATTTGGATATGCCTTTTGCAAGTTGGTCACCACAGAATGGCACAGCTCGTCAAACTTGCTTCGACTGCCAAAAAGAAAAGTATCTACCCCTTCTTCAACAATTAACCGTTCTATCGTTTCTTTTACCTTTTGTTTCAATTCTTCCGTTTGCGAAGTATCACACCCTCCAAAAAAACTACACCTTTTCCTAAATCTCTTAAAGCAAAAAAGGAGCCCACCAAAAACAAAGATGTTTTTAGCGACCCTCTGCCTGTCACATATTTAGTTTTATAAAAAAATACCGCACCTTCCTCTTAAAATATCTATTAAAAAATTTGACGGAGTACAAGACGACACCTTGACTATACGAGCGCGCGCCTGCGGCGCGCGGTCAAGGTGTCGTCGCTTTTACTTACCGAATTTACCGACTTAAAGACTGAAAAAACGGCGGTTTTCGCGCTGACCCGCTTGCGAAATCACCGCCGTTTTTCTTTTTTCAGTAATCACTTTAAGTATTTTCGGACATTTCTGTA
>JAZRDM010000002.1:0-41374 GCA_045660265.1 Candidatus Scatosoma sp.
GCTTGCGCTTTTTTTGCTCGTTTACGCAAAGTAAACTCCCTGCAAAAATGCTCGCTTTCCTGCTTTAACTTGTATCTCCACATTTTGACGAAAGTCGGTTGCTTCGAAGGAACACAGTTCGGCAACGAACAGTAACTTATCCCCACTAAGAAGGATAGAAAAAACTATCTCCAAGTTTAACTTGGTAGATAAAACTAAATCCAAGTTTAACTTGGCGGAATAATAGATAATATGAAAAAAAACAAACAAAATAAAACTTGCACATACATTGGCGGGCAAGCGGTTATGGAAGGGATTATGATGCGCGGTAAGCTGTCGATGGCAACCGCTGTGCGCGATCCTGAGGGCGTGATTCAAGTCGAATCCGAACGTTTAACGCCCCCTGAAAAAACCAAGAAATTTTTCAAGCTCCCCTTTATTCGCGGGGTGGTGAATTTTATCAACTCCATGATAGACGGCAACCGTGTGTTAATGCGCAGTGCTGACGTTTGTATGGAAGAGGAAGAGACGCCCACCAAAGCGGAAAAATGGTTGGAAGAAAAACACAAAGTACACTTAGGCGGAATTCTCAACGTCGCAACGACGGTGTTGGGTGTTATACTTGCCCTGGTTATTTTTATTTGGATTCCTCAGCTTTTAACCAGCTTAACACCGTTTGATAAAACGAGCACGGGATTAGATTCGCTTTGGTTTAATTTAATCGAGGGCGGGGTGAGAATTTTGATTTTCATCTTGTACCTTTTGCTGATTTCCTTAATTCCCGACTTAAAGCGCGTCTTTATGTGCCATGGCGCAGAGCATAAAACCATCACTTGCTACGAAGAGGGCAAAGAATTGACGGTAGAAAACGTACGCGGTTGTTCGCGTGTGCACGACCGTTGCGGTACAACCTTCTTATTCTTAGTAATGATTGTATCCATTTTGGTATTTTCGTTGGCAAATTTGGTTGTGGGCGAGTGGATATATACGGAAGACGAAACGTTAAATTCGTTAATTCGTTTTTTATTAAAAATTATCATGTTGCCTATCGTAGCGGGCGTATCCTATGAAATATTACGTGCGCTTGCGAAAACGAAAAGTAAATTCTTCCTTATTTTTAAAGCGCCCGGGCTTTTGCTTCAGCGTTTAACGACGAGAGAGCCTGAAGATAAAATGATTGAATGCGCAATTACCGCATTCAAAACGGTGCTTGAAATGGACGCAGACCCTTCCGTGCCCGAGCGTATGTTTGCTACGCCTTACCGCATGAGCGAAATGCTGGAAAAAATCAAGGGAATTTTCGCGCATAGCCAAATCGAAGAAGAGGAAGCAGAATGGATTTTCTCCATCTTGCTTAACATTCCCAAGAGCGCGGTGGCAAGCGAAGAGCGTATTTTAAAGGTAGCGCAAAGCAAGGCGATTTTAAAGGTAGTTGAAGAGCGTTTGACCGGCAGACCGCTTTGGTATATTATCGGCGATACTAGCTTTTTTGGATACACCATCAAAGTGGATGAGCGTGTGTTAATCCCTCGTCCCGAAACGGAAGAGTTGGCGCAAATCGTTATTTCTTCCGCAGAAGAAGGGTATAACATACTCGACCTTTGCACAGGCAGCGGGGCGATTGCCATCAGCATATACAAAGAATTAGAAAAAGTAGGCAGAAAGGTAAACGTAACGGCGGTAGATATCAGCGACGGTGCCTTAGAAGTAGCAAAAGAAAATGCGTTGGCAAACGAGGCGGATATTCGGTTTGTAAAATCCGATTTGTTTGCAAAGGTGCGGGGCAGGTACGAGGTGATTGTTTCTAATCCCCCGTATATTCCCACACAAGAGATTCAAACCCTGCAACGCGAAGTGAAGGATTACGAACCGCATTTGGCGTTGGACGGCGGTGCAGACGGGTTAGATATTTACCGCAAAATCGCTTTACACGCGCCGAAATATTTAACGCGCGGAGGCGCGCTGATTATGGAGATCGGCGCAGGGCAGGCGCAAGACGTGGTTAAGCTGTTTAAGTATGCAGACTATTCTATGGTGTTGAAAGATTTTAACGGCGTAGAAAGATTTGTCAAAATTGTGTTATAATAAAAAGGCGGGAGTTTCTCGCCTTTTATCTTAAATTACCTAACGGTAGGAGAAAAGTATGTTTAAAAAGTTGGACGAACTATTAAAACGGTACGAATTTTTATCCGAAAAATTGTCTGATGCCGACGTGATTGCGGATATGAGTACTTGGCAAAAGTACTCGAAAGAGCAAGCGGATTTAACCGAAACGGCGGAAAAATACGGCGAATATTTAGCGAAAGAAAAGGAGATGAACGACTCGTTTGAACTTGCCGAAATGGAATCGGACGGCGAAATGAAAAAAATGCTCTTAGACGAGGGGTATGTATGTAAAGAACGGCTTGCGGAAATCGTTGGGGAGTTAAAAATTTTGCTGTTGCCCAAAGATAAAAACGACGAAAAGAGTTGTATTTTAGAAATCCGCGCGGGGACGGGCGGTGAAGAAGCGGCGCTGTTTGCTGCGGATCTTTGCAGAATGTACGCTAACTTTTGCGCATCCAGACGTTTAAAAGTGGAAGAAATGGATATTAGCGCGACGGAGCTTGGCGGTATAAAAGAAGCGGTGTATAACGTAACGGGCAAGGGTGCGTATAAACTTTTGAAATACGAAAGCGGCGTACACCGCGTGCAACGCGTACCCGATACGGAAACGCAAGGCCGTATTCATACGTCGGCGGCGACGGTGGCGGTATTGCCTGAAGCGGAAGAAGTGGAAGTAGAAATTTTAGATAAAGATATCCGTATTGATATATTCCATTCGGGCGGGGCTGGTGGTCAAAACGTAAATAAGGTAGCTTCTGCTGTGCGTATTACCCATTTTCCGACGGGGATTGTCGTAACCTGCCAAGATGAACGTTCGCAATTAAAAAATAAAGAACGCGCCTTTAAAGTATTGCGTTCGCGCGTGTATGATTTTTATAACAGCCAAAACACAAAATCACGCGAAGAAAATAGACGCAGTATGGTAGGAAGCGGGGATAGAAGCGAAAGAATCCGCACCTATAATTTCCCGCAAAACCGTGTAACCGATCACCGTATCGGATTGAGTCAATACAATTTAGATGCTTTTATTATGGGGGATATCGACAGTATGGTAGAAGCGTTGGCGATTGCCGACAGAGAAGCAATGCTTTCCTCTTCGGAAGAATAAAATAAAATTCAACGCATACCTGTATGGGAGTAAAACAAAAAACGCAGTCGAAAAGACTGCGTTTTCTTTTTATAAATTATTCTTATTTTTTCGGTTCGCAAGTAACGTGCATACCCAACTGTTTAAAGGTTTTTTCGTCTACGTGGGATAAAATAACCGTGGAGTGTACTTCGCAATTTTTCAGTTTATCCAACTGGTCGAGCGCGCATTTTGCGATAGGGTTGGTAACAGCGCAAATGGCGAGCGCCATTAAAATTTCGTCCGTGTGCAAACGAGGATTTGCCGATCCCATATGGTTTACTTTTAAAAGCTGTAAGGGTTGGATAACGGTGGGGGAAATCAATTCGATTTCGTCGCTGATACCGCCAAGTACCTTTAATGCATTTAATAAGCAAGCGGCGGAAGCGCCGATTAAATTGCTGGTTTTTCCCGTAACGATATGTCCGCAGTTCAGCTCGATAGCGGTAGCGGGTGCGCCTGTTTGCTGTGATTTTTCTAAAGCGGCTTGTACAACTTTTCTATCTTCAATGCTTACGCCCGTTTTGCTCATCAATAATTCGATTTTAGCCACCACGTCTTTGCTGACGCGGCCTTTTCTTGCGTCGCAAAGCGCTGAATAATAACGGCGGACAATTTCGGCTTTAGACGATTCTTTACAACATTCGTCGTCGATAATGCAGTTTCCGACCATATTAACGCCCATATCTGTGGGGGATTTATAAGGGGAAACGCCTAAAATTTTTGTAAGCATAGCGTTTACGACGGGGAAAATTTCAACGTCGCGGTTATAGTTAACGGCAAGTGAGTTGTATGCTTCCAGATGGAAAGGGTCGATCATATTGACGTCGTTTAAATCTGCCGTCGCCGCCTCGTACGCCGCGTTAACGGGGTGCGAAAGGGGTAAATTCCAAATAGGGAAGGTTTCAAATTTAGCATAGCCAGCCTTGACGCCGCGTAAATTTTCGTGGTAAAGTTGGGAAAGACAGGTAGCCATCTTGCCGCTGCCGGGACCAGGTGCTGTAACGACAACTAAACGACGGCTCGTCGGGATGTAATCATTTTTGCCGTATCCTTCTTCGCTGACGATTTTGGATACGTCGGAAGGGTAGCCTTCGATAGCATAATGCTTATATACGTTGATCCCTAACAACTGTAAACGTTTGATAAAAGCATCTACGCTGGGTTGCGGATGATACATTGTCATCACCACGCTGCTGACAAGCAAGCCTTTTTCTTTAAAAATATCAATTAGACGCACAACGTCAGCGTCGTACGTAATCCCCAAATCGCTGCGGTATTTGTTTGCTTCGATATCGTTTGCGGAAATGACGATAATCACTTCAGCGATATCCTTTAATTTTAACAGCATTTTGATTTTGCTGTCCGGTTCGAAACCGGGCAATACTCTCGACGCGTGATAATCGTCGAAGAGCTTTCCGCCAAACTCCAAATACAGCTTATCGCCGAACGAACGGATACGTTCCTCGATTTTTTTCGATTGTAAGGAGAGATATTTTTTATTGTCAAATCCGATACAGCTCATTTTTCTTTCTCCGTCGTTCGTTTTTTATATTACCTTTTTATTGTATCAAATTTTCGTCAAGATGTCAACGGTATGGGGAGAAATAGATAATAAGAATTTTATTTTTATCAAGCCTTTTTGTATTCGTTTTTTAGTTTAACGCAATCGAAAAAAGTGATTGAATAAACAAAAATAAATAAAATTTTCGATAAAAGAGTAAAAAATTTACAAAAAAGGGGTACTTGTAGTTGCTTTCTTTTAAAAAAAACTGTAAAATATATAGTGTTAAGAATTTACGTAAACGGAGAAAATATATGAAACAAAGAACGGCAAAAAGAATGGCAGCAATTTCCCCATCCTTAACGCTTGCGATTTCGGCAAAAGCGAAAGCGATGAAAGCGGCGGGGGAACCCGTTGTATCTTTCGGCGTGGGCGAGCCCGATTTTAATACGCCTGAAAATATCATTCAAGCAGCAAAAACGGCGCTTGATAACGGCCACACTAAATACACGCCCTCGTCTGGCTTGTTGTCTTTGAGAAAGGCAATTTGCGAAAAATTTAAAAAGGATAACGGCTTAGAATACGAACCTTCGCAAATTATCGTGTCAGATGGCGCAAAGCACTCTATCTTTAATGCGTGCTATGCGATTTTGGACGAAGGAGACGAAGTAATTATTCCTGCACCCTATTGGCTGACTTATCCCGAAGTGGTAAAGGTTTGCGGCGGCGTGCCTAAGTATATTGAATGTAAAAAGGAAAACAAATTTAAGTTTACGGCGGAAGACTTGAAAAAGGCAATTACGCCTAAGACGAAAATGTTGATTTTTAACTCCCCGTCCAATCCTACGGGCGCAGTATATAACGAAGCGGAAGTGCGCGAAATTGCAAAGGTTTGCGAAGAAGCGGAAATTTTTGTTTTGGCAGATGAAATTTATGAAAAGCTTTGCTACAACGGCGTAAAACCTTTCTCGATTGCTGCTTGCAGCGAAAAGATGAAAGATTTGACGGTTACCGTAAACGGCGTTTCCAAAACGTATGCCATGACGGGCTGGCGTATTGGTTATCTTGCAGCGCCTGCTGACGTAGCGAAGGCAATCGACTCCTTCCAAAGCCATGCGACCTCGAATGCTTGCTCTATCGCGCAACACGCAACGATAGAAGCGTTGGCGTCGCCCGAAGAAGATATTCAAAAAATGGTAAACACGTTTGATAAGCGCCGTGAAAAGATTTTAGAATTGATTAAAGAAATTGACGGTGTACAAGCGGTAGAGCCTGACGGCGCGTTTTACGTAATGCTGGTTGTAAGCGGGTTGTACGGAAAGAGCTATAACGGAAAGGTGATTGATGGTTCGATTTCCTTTGCCGACGCGCTTTTGGAAAGCAAGAAGGTAGCAACCATCCCCGGTATTTCGTTTGGCGCGGACGATTGCTTGCGTTTGTCGTACTCCTTGTCGGATGCAGATATTCAAGAAGGGTTGAAGCGCATTAAAGAATTTGTAGAAAACTTACAATAATATAAAGAAGAGCTCGGCGGAAAAATCTGCCGAGTTCTTTCGTGAAACAGTTGACAAAGTTTTTTTAAAGCATTATAATAAAAACGATAACAATCAAATAGACCTTGTAAAAGGGAGTAGAAAGCGTTTATATAAACGGGCGACTATCGTCAATACAGTAGAAATACTCGGTACCGCTGAAATTTCAAGACTTTTACCCGCATGCGTTAGGGGTAGAGGTCTTTTTTTTGTAATAAAGGGAGGTATCATCCATGATTTTTTTGTACGTTTTATTGCTTGCCGTTGGTATGTTTTTACTTGTTAAGGGCGCAGATTGGTTTGTAGACGGGGCGAGCAATATCGCGAAAGCGTTAAAAATTCCTTCGCTGATTATCGGTCTGACGCTGGTGTCTATGGGAACGAGTGCGCCTGAAGCTTCCGTTAGCATCAACAGCGCGCTGAGCGGGTTGAGCGATATGAGTATTGGTAACGTTGTAGGCTCGAATATGTTTAACACGCTGTTAATTTTAGGGCTTAGCGCAGTGATTGTGCCGGTTGCTATCGACAGCGATATGAAAAAATACGACATTCCCATTATGATTGGAACGTACGTTTTACTTATTTTATTCGCTTACGTCTTCTCGCCGTTGACGATTGAATTGTGGGAAGGGCTTTTATTGCTTTTAACGCTGATTGCATATATGGTATTCCTTATTGTGCGTGCGAAAAAGTCGAACGCAAACAGCGGAGAAGCGGTATCCGACGGTGAAATTGCTAAAGAAGCGGAAAAAACACAGCCTATCTGGAAAAGCATTATCCTTTCTATTGTCGGTCTTGCAGGGATTATTTTCGGCGGCGACCTTGTCGTTGACAACGCGTCGTTGATCGCGATAGAGCTTGGTATGAGCGAAGTGCTTGTTGGTTTGACGATCGTAGCGGTGGGGACGTCGTTGCCAGAGCTGGTTACAAGTATCGTAGCCGCTGTTAAAAAGGAAAACGATATTGCGTTGGGGAACGTAATCGGCTCGAATATCTTTAATATCATTTTCATATTAGGGTTATCCTCGTCCATAGCACCCTTGCTTTTAGATCAAGCGACGCTTGTTGATACGTTGGCAATGCTTGTTTCGGGGATTGCGGTATTAGTGATTGCCCTCTGCGGAAAAAATATGAAAAAGTGGCAAGGTGTAGTAATGATTCTTGCATACGTTGCCTATTTGGCATTTATCATCATTCGCGGTTAAGCGGAAAGAGTGTGCGTAAATTTTATTTTATCGAGAACAAAAAATAAAAGAATAGAGAAAAAACCGAATGCGTAAGGCTTTCGGTTTTTATTTTTATGAAAAATGTAAAAAAATTTTACAAAAAAGCAAAAAAATTTTCAAAAAGGTCTTGAAATCACGCGGAAAATTTGCTACAATATATAAAACCTAAATCCAAGTGGTTTGGGAAGTGAGAATACAGAAAAAATCGGAGGATTTTATTATGATTAAAGTAATTTATGGCGCAAAAGGCACCGGTAAAACCAAGATGATGATTGAAGCCGCAAATGCAGCTGTTAGCGAAGCAAAAGGCCATTTGATTTTCATCACGGACAATAAAAGATGTATGTATGATTTAGCTCGCGAAGTTCGTTTTATCGACGTAAGCGATTATAATATTGCAGGCGAAACGGCTCTTTGCGGATTTGTAAAAGGCGTAGTTGCAGGCAACCACGACAACGAATACGTATTTATCGACGGCGCAGTTCGTATTGCAGGTAAGCCCGTTGCAGAACTTGCAGAATTCTTCTATATGCTTGATAAAGTATCCGAAACGAATAGTCTTACGATTACCGTTTCCGTTTCCGCTGCGAAAGAAGAACTTCCTGATTTCGTTGCAAAATATATCTAACGTTTAAAAAGGCGGTAGATACAACTTAAAAAGTTTACGTTTTTCTTTAAGAAAAAAGCAGACGAAAGCCATGCCGGGCGGTCGTGTTTCCGCTCGGCATTTATTATAAGGCTTGGCGAAAATATTTGGCTAGGCAAGGCGAAAAAAATAGTAAAAATTTTAGCGTAAGGCTCCGATAGGGGCAGTACGCCCTTTTGGCGTTTAAGGCAACGGTATAAACCGAGAATAAAAAATAGAAAACTTACAAAAAGAATAGGTAGGTGTTAAATATGATTTTTATCAGCACGAGAGGCGGAGAAAGAGCAACGGGCGCGCAAGCGATTGTACAAGGCTTGGCGAAAGACGGCGGATTGTTTGTTCCCGAAAAATTCCCTAAAGTAACGGCGGAAGAAGTGCAAAACATGTCGGAAATGAGCTATTCCGAACGCTCGGCGTTTATTTTAAGCAAATACTTTGACGATTTAGGCGAAGAGTTTTTACAAGATGCTTGTGCAAAAGCGTATTCGACGTTTGAAGGAAACGACCCCGTTCCTTTGGTGAAAATTGACAGCGATACGTATATTTTAGAATTATTCCACGGCCCTACGTGTGCGTTTAAGGACGTGGCGCTTACCCTTTTGCCTTATCTTTTGAAAAAGAGCTGCGAATTGCAGGGTATCAAAGATGATATTCTTATTTTAGCGGCGACGAGCGGGGATACCGGTAAGGCGGCGCTGGAAGGCTTCCGCGATGTCGAAGGTACGAAAGTGGCTGTATTCTATCCCGACGAGGGCGTTGCAAAAATGCAAAAATTGCAAATGTGCGTACAAGACGGCAACAACGTATTTGTTTCGGCTGTAAAGGGGAACTTTGACGATTGCCAGCGCGCAGTGAAAAATTTATTCGCTTCGGAAGAGTTTAATAAACAGTTAAAAGAAAAGGGAGTGCTTCTTTCCAGTGCAAACTCTATCAATATCGGTCGTCTTGCACCGCAAATCGCATATTATTTTTCTGCATACGTCGATTTGTTAAACTTCAACCAGTTAGAATACGGCGACGAAATCGATTTCGTTGTACCGACGGGAAACTTCGGGGATATTTTGGCGGGTTGGTATGCAAAACAAATGGGCTTGCCTATCAGAAAGCTTGTTTGCGCGTCTAACAGAAATAAGGTATTAACCGATTTCTTCCGCAAAGGTACGTATGATATTAAACGCAATTTCCATCGTTCTATGTCGCCTTCTATGGATATTCTTGTTTCTTCTAATTTAGAGCGTTTGCTCTTTGAAGTAAGTGGTAGAAATGCAAAACTGACGACGGATCGTATGAAAGCGCTTGCAGAAAAGAAAGAATATTCCATCACTACGGCGGAAATGAAAGCGTTGGAAAAAGACTTCTTCGCTGGCTTTGCTTCGGAAGATGATACCGTTGAGGCTATGTACGACTTGTTTGACGAATACGGCTATGCAATGGACACCCATACGGGCGTCGCGATTGCCGTTTGCAATGAATACAGAGAAAAAATGGATAAAAAAGACGAGCGTTTAACCGTATTATTATCTACGGCAAACCCGTATAAGTTCCCGCAAGACGTATTATACGCATTGTCGGGCAACGACGTAAAGGACAGCTTTAAAGGGATTAAGCGCTTGTATTTATTAACGGCAATGAAACCGCCTAAGGCGTTGACGGCGCTCCGTTATAGACCGCTCCGCTTTAAAGGGGTTGTAGAGAATAATCTTCAAAAGATGTCTGAGCTTATTTTAGACTTCGCAGACGGTAATATTATTCCCGTTCCCGACCAACCCTAATTTTTGTTTCCCGTGAAACAATATAATTTGATAGATGGGTGAAAATTAGGTAGTTTCTTGTAAAGAAGCGGTTAAAACATTGTAATTTGGTTTACAAGATGATATACTATAAAGAAAGGAGACGGCAATGTTTGGATACGTTCGCGCAGATACGCCTTATTTATTTATAAAAGACGACACGCTGTACAAAGCAATGTATTGCGGCTTATGCAAAGGCATTGGCGCGTGTTGCGGACAAGCGGCGCGCATGGGGCTTTCCTATGATGTAACCTTTCTTTCGGTTATTTTGCATAATATTGCAGGACAAGACGTAACGATAGAAAAAAGTCATTGTTTAACCCATTGCATTCGCGGGAGAAAAATGGCGCAAGTGGATGAGATGTCCAAGCAGTTGGGGGCGTTTAATACGGCGTTGGTGTATTATAAATATACAGACGATATTGCCGACGGAGATAAGGGTCAAGGGAAACGGCTTTGGTTTGCCGCTGGGCATAAGCGCGGGAAAAAAGCGTATCCTGAAATTGAAAAAATCGTGCGTGAGAGCATGGCGGCACAACAACAAGCAGAGGAAAGCAAAACGGATAGCTTGGATAGGGCGGCGGATGCATCTGCGTGTATGGTTGCGAGGGTTTGCGATTATATCTTAGGTGAAAAACGCACAGATTATACTTACAAGCTTTTTTACAGCGTTGGTAAATGGATATATTTAATCGACGCGTTTGACGATTATGATAAAGATATAAAAAAAGGCGCGTACAATCCTTTCCGTTTGGCGTATAACGCAGGGGGCAGGTGTGAGTTGATTGAAAAATTCGGCAAAGAAATCACCTTTGTTTTCCATTCGTTATTTTATGATATTCGGGAGTGTTTGGCAAATATAAAATTCCATTTCAATCGCGATTTATCCGATAATATTTTATTGCGCGGCTTGCCTATGGTAACGAAAAATATTATGGAAGGCGTTTCGTGCGCAAAAGCCTCAAAGCGAGGCGTTTCCTCAATAAATAAGTAAAAATACTCTTTAAAAGAGAAAAGTTTTCCGCTTTTGCGGAAGCGGAAGGAGATAGTAATGAAAGAATTATACGAAATTTTCGGTTTAAATGAAGGCGTAACGGACGAGGAACTTCAAGCGCGTTACGAAGAACTTAAAACGAAATACAAAGAAGATAGATGGCTAGACGGGGAAGCGGGGAATGACGCGGCGAAGAAACTTACGCAGCTCGAATCCGCGTACGTCGAACTCCAAGCGGCGCGTAAAGATGCCGCGCAAAATACGCAGGGCAGAAGCTCGTTTGAAGAAATTACAGAGCTTTTGAAAGCGGATAAAATTTCCGAAGCACAATATATGCTGGACGCCTTTAACGAAAGAAGTGCAGAATGGCATTATTTGCAATCGGTGGTCTTTTATAAAAAGAATTGGACAAACGATAGTAAAAAGCAGCTTGAAATCGCCATGCAAATGGACCCCGATAATATGAAATATAAAGAGGCGTATGGAAAACTCAACGCCAAAATCAATTATGACGAACAAGAAGCGAAGCGTCAAAAGACGGAAAATCCGTACGCAAACGGACAGCCGAATCCATCTTCTTTTGACGGTATGGATGATGGCAGAATGATGGGCGGTAACGCTTGTTCCGATTGTCTTACGTGTTGTTATGCAAACCTTTGTGTTAACTGTTTATTTAATCTTTGTTGCGGGTGCAGATAAAAATTGGATTAAATTTGCATAATAAAGCAAGAAAAAAATATGGCTATTTTAACGATAAAAAGGTTAAAACGTGGCAGGCAGGGTTGAGATGAAAAACAAAATCACTGCGCAAGAGATTGCGTTATCTGCGCTTTCATGCGCACTCGCGACCATATTATTAACAATAGGCGTATTTTCGGAAATACTACTTTTTACGGGGTATTTATTTGCGGGGATTTCGCTAATGTTGCCGCTTTTCAAAAAAAGCTATCGGGGGTATTTTCTCTCGTTTGCGGCGACCAGTGTGTTAAGCTTAATTTTTAATTCGTCGCGGTTTTGGGACGTGTTGCCCTTTATCTTATTTTTCGGGTTACATCCGTTTGTAAACGAAATACAATTAAAAAGTAACATCAATCGGTGGTTGGCGTGCGCTTTAAAAGCGATATGGTTTGACGTAACAATGTATCTGATTTGGCGATTCGTTTTTGACATGACAACAACTATTCCTTTCGTGGACGAATACCTGATACCTGTCTTACTTATCTTTGGTACAGCATTTTTTGTTTTTTACGACTACACTATGTATAAGTGCCGCATGGTAGTCAATCACTTATTACAACGAATTATTAAAAAGTAAAAATCGAAAAGCAAATCACTTTTTAAGGGAGGGGCTTATGATTGAGAAGAATCAACTTATTACCGCAGTTACCGAGTCGCTCGGTTCAAACGGCGAAGGGATTATCAGGCACGAAGGGGTAACTTTTTTCGTGCCTGCTTGTTTACCTGGAGAAAAAGTCGTTTTCAAGGTATTAAAAATTAAAGACAATATCGGCTATGGCAAAGTAGAGGAAATTTTAACGCCGGCGGAAGAGCGGGCGCGTGAAAAATGCCCCGTCTTTTTGCGTTGCGGCGGCTGCCGTTTGCAGCATTTAGAGTACAATGCTCAGCTCGCTTTTAAAACAAACACGGTAAAGGATTGTCTTCGCAAAATTGGTGGATTAGACGTAAAAGTAAATCCAACGATTAAAAGCGACTTGCCTTACGCTTACCGCAATAAATTGCAGTTGCCTATCGGTGTGGATAAAGAAGGGAATTCGGTCATTGGTTTTTACGCGGAGCGCAGCCATCGAATTATCCCCATTTCGTCTTGCGCCATTCATCCGGATTGGGCGGAAAAAATTATTGCGCTGTTAAAGCAATATATGACGGAATGCAACGTCAAAGGCTACGACGAAGAAAACAAGACGGGTTTACTTCGCCATATCGTAGCAAGAGAAGTGGGCGAAAACTTTATTTTTACCCTTGTTTCCGTAACGGCAAAATTGCCTAACTTGACCTATTTTATCGACCTGCTTTCTTCGGCGTTTAAAAGCTTTTCGCTTTACGTAAACGTCAATGATAAAGATACCAACGTAATCTTTGGAAAAGAGTTTCGTCTCGTACATGGTACGGGGTTTTTCAGTGCGGAAGAGCAAGGAATTGTTTACGAAGCAGGCCCCGTTACCTTTTTGCAGGTCAACGAAAACGTGCGCACAAAACTGTATAAGGATGCCATTAAAACGGTGGCAGGCGACGGCGATGAAGTGGTAATCGACGCGTATTCGGGCGGAGGCTTGATGACGGCAATGCTCGCAAAGCAAGCCAAGCGTGTGTATGGGATAGAGTTGGAAGTCGAGGCGGTGAAATGCGCCGATTCGTTAAAGAAAAAGAACGGCTTAGACAATATGACGAATATTTGCGGGTACGTCGAAGAGAAACTGACGGAAGTTTTGCAAAAGGAAAAGGGCGAAAAAATCCGTTTAATTTTAGACCCACCCAGAGCGGGCATTCATAGAAGCGTGTTAAAGGCTCTTTTGGAAAGTGGGATTGACAGCTTGACGATTATTAGTTGCAACCCCTCGACCTTGGCGCGCGATTTGGGTATTTTGACGGGCAGTTTAATAGAAAAAGGCACGGAGCTTGTTAAAAATCCTAATTATACTGCGGACGGATTGGCTGGATATTACGAAGTAAAAAGCGTACAGCCGTATGATATGTTCCCCCAAACCAAGCACGTTGAAACATTGGTTTGCCTTACACGAGTATCCGATAAAAAAATGTGATAGGGCTTATTATGGAAAAGAAAATCAACAATATTTTATTTTTGACGACAAACGAAGGGGAACGCTTAACGTTTAAGGTGTTATTTACCTATCACAGCGATACGTTTGATAAGGACTACGCCGTGTTTTACAACGAAGCGAATGAAAATCATTTGTTAGCGTATTCGTACGACGAAAATATTACCCTGCAAGCGATAGAAACGCAGGAAGAGGCGGCGGAATTACAGCAAGCGTTAGATGATTACGATGCGGAACAAGCAGCAAAAATAAGAGCGTAGAAACAAGATTAGCCAAAATTGATAATTAAAAGGGTGGTAAAGCGAGTAGCTTTGCTGTAACAATAGCAAAACTGAAATCATCACAGGAGAAGAGAATATGGGATATTTATTTTTATCGCTTTCGGTTGTAAGCGGTTCTATTAAGGGGTTTTTCGCTAAAAAAATCAGCGATAAAACGGCAGGATTAAAAAGCGCGGTACTTTCTAACTTCATCAGAATGCTGTTTTGTATTCCTATCGGTTTTTTATTCGTTTTGTTTGACGGCGGTGTATCCACACTGCGCGTGTCCAAAGACGTCGTTTGGAGTATTCTCCTTTCGGGTGTGGCGACTTCCGCGTTTATCGTATCTTGGCTTTTAGCCGTACAAAAAAGCGCGTATGCGTCTATGGACGCCTTTTTGTCGATGGGACAATCGCACTATTTATCGGCTTGTTGTTTTTAAACGTTTTCGTGTTTTAATTTCGGGGGGAAGTATGGTTTACGAAGAATTAAAAGAATATTTACTTAAATTATCCAACATTTTATTCAGCGAGCCTAGAGGAAGCTTTCAATATCCTTGCATTGTCGTAACCAAGGAAAGCAGTTATCCTTGTCAGCTTTGGGATTGGGGGAATTGGGCGAATAATATTGCGCTCCGCCAAATCGCATTGCATTTAAAAACGGAAGAAAAGTTATTCGTTTATGAAAAAGGTTCGGTAATGAATTTCTTAAACGAGCAACGCGAAGACGGCAGTATTGATATTATGATTGCTAGCGACCCTAAGTTTGATTTGTCGCCGATTATGCCGCATAAAAACGTACATAAGCCTGTGCTGGCGCAGCACGTCGCCTTTATTTGTAAATATACAAAGGATATTGCGTGGTTGCAAGAAATTTATCCCAAGCTGGAAAAATTTGTCGCATACTACCAAAAGAATGCCAAACACGAAAGCGGGCTTTTTTATTTCTTTGACGATTTTGCTATAGGCGTGGATAACGACCCTTCGACCTTTTACCGCCCTGAAAACAGCTCGGCGTCTATCTTCTTAAATACGCTTATGTATATGGAATTAGGGGCTATGTCTCATCTTGCCTCCTTGCTTTCTGATGCCGATAAAACGGCGTATTATAAAAACCTGCAAACGCAATTAAAGTTAGCGATAAACGAGCATTTATACGACGAAAAAGACGGAATGTATTATAGCGCAGACCTTAACTTGCGCAAAATCGACCCCAACGTTTTATTACATTCGGGTGCGCCTAGGCATTATTCGACGCTGATACAGCGTTTGGGGTGTTGGAGCTCTTTCCTGCCGTTATGGGCGGGGATTCCCGACAAAGAGCAAGCCGAGCGTATGGTGAAAGAAAACCTGTTAGACGAAAAGGCGTTTTGGTCGAAATACGGCGTACGCTCTCTTTCAAAATACGAAAAGATGTATCGTTTGGTAGGGACGGGCAATCCGTCCAGCTGGCAGGGCGGAGTATGGATTTTATCCAACTATTTCGTGTTTAAGGGTTTATTAAGATACGGCTATATCAAGGAAGGCGAAGGGCTGGCAAAAGCCACGCTGGAGCTGTTAAATAACGATTTTTTATCTAACGGCGCATTCCACGAATATTATGACGGCGACACGGGGAAAGGTCTTTTCAATAAAGGCTTTTCCAGTTGGAATTTACTCGCATTTAATATGATGGCGTATTTTGAAAATAAAGAAGTCATTGAAGAATTTTTCTGCGATTAGTTGATTTTACAAGGATAGATAAGGTATGCTTTTAGAACAACGAGTAAAATTACCAAGCTTAACTTTACCGACGGCGTGGCAAACGGTGATTTTCCGCAACTACGGTTACGTTTGTGCGAAACGCATTGCCAAAACGCTTGGCTGCGATACGCGAACAGTGCAAACAGAAGCAACGAGGTTAGGCTTAACGGATGAGGGATACTGGCGTGATTTTGAAAGGCGCGGCTATATCACTATTATTCGTAATAATTGGTATTTATTGCCTTACGAGCAGCTTTTAACACTGCTCGGTTTTTCACGAGAACGTTTATCCTTTGTGTTAGAAAAAGACGACTTTTTAGGGGTGAAATTGGGCGGATTTAAGCCGATTTGCCCGCAGGTAACGTATGAGCCGTTAACAGACGAACAGCTTACAAAAACGCAAAAGATTGCCAAAACAATATCGGCGTATCAAGGGGGTGTTTCCGCCCGTCCGTTTGATTTTTTTGCGCAGGAAAAACACGCGAAAGGCGAGTGGATAACGGCAAACGGTAAGCGCATTGTTCACGGCTATTTATCCCCTTGCGGAGACGTGTTTATCAAGGATTGTAAGGATACGCTGCCAAACGAATTACTGCAAGAATATCAACGGGTTGGCGTAAACGGGATTTGGCTGCACGGACTTTTGTCGGGACTTTCGCCTTGCCCGTATGCTCCTTCGCTTTCCAAAGAGTATAAAACTCGCCGGAAAAACTTAAAAAAGCTGATTAAGCGGTGTAAAAAGTATGGCATTTTGGTGTATTTATATTTTAACGAACCGCGCGCGTTGCCAAACGGCGTAGAAGAAAAATACGAAAATTGGATAGGGGATGGACAAACGCGCACCCTTTGTATCGAAAAACAAGAAGTGCGGGAATATTTATACCAAGCGGTAAAAGACCTTTGCGCCAGCGTAAAAGACTTAGGCGGAATTTTTACCATCACTATGAGCGAAAATCCCACGCATTGTAATTACGGCAGAGGAACAGCTTGTCCTATTTGTAAAAATATTCCGCCTCAACAAAGTGCGGCGGCGGTGAATAATATCATAAATAAGGCGGTAAAAGATAGCGGCTGTAAAGGGGAAGTCATTGCAAATCTTTGGGGCTGGTCGCCGTTTATGAATTGGACGGAAAAGCAAACGTATCACGGCATCTCCCTTTTACAAAAAGATATTTCCGTGATGTGCGTAAGTGAATACGATTTAGAGATTAAAAAAGGCGGCGTAAAAAGCCGTGTAATTGATTATTCGATTTCCAACCCAGGCCCTAGTGAAATTACAAAAAAATCCTTTGAAAAAGCGGCGCAGACGGGGCATAAACGGGTGGCGAAAATTCAAGCGAGCAACAGTTGGGAATGCTCGGCTGTGCCCTACATTCCTGTGTTTGATTTGGTGGCTGAACATATAAAGAACCTGTCGGCAGTCGGCGTTAACGATTATTTTTTAACGTGGACTTTGGGCGGATATCCCTCCCTTTGTATGCAGCTTACCTGCGAATATAAAGATGGGTTCAGTATAGAAAAATGGTACGAAAAAACGTTTGGAGAATACGCTCAACAGGTACATGGTGGGGTGCAATCCCTTTGCGAAGGGTTTAAAGAATATCCGTTTAGCCTTTCCGCGCTCTACTATTCTCCGAAAAATTTAGGGCCTGCAAATTTGTGGGAGTTAGACGGGGAAGAAAAGCAGTCGAGCATGGTGTGCTATTCTTACGACGACATGCAAACGTGGATAAACCCCTATTCATATAAAACGTACGTAAAGCAGTTGCAAAAATCGCTTGCAAAATGGGAAGAGGGGATAACGGCATTATCCGCCATTCCAAGCGATAAAAAAATTGTGGAAATACTCCGCTATGCAACCGTGGCGTATTGTCATTTTAAAACGGATTTATTGCAAACGCAATTTTCCTATTTTAAACAAAGCGGCGACAAAGAGAAAATGCGCCGTTGCGTCTTAGAAGAAAAAGAAAATGCCAAGCGTCTTTTAACCGAGTTAAAACAGGATGCGCGGGTGGGCTTTGAAGCGTCTAATCATTACGCGTACACGCAGCGAAACTTACTTGAAAAGATTTTACGAATGGATGAATTTTTAGAAAAATTGATATAAAGAAAACGAGCCTAACGTGTTTTCCGTCGGCTCGTTTTTGTTTATAAGAAAAAGAAAAGCTCGCCATAAAGACGAGCTTTTTTAATTTTCATCGCATATCTGCCCCTATTGTAAGGGGTAAATATTAAATTTCGTAGCTATACCAAGAAAGGTTCCAAATAGAAGGACGGGTAGACGAACTGTTATTTTTAATTTCTATTGTGAAGTTTCCGGTGATAGCCGTTAATTCTTTCACTACGGTAACATTTGTTGAATTGATGTTCGCTGTGTCAAAGGTATAAATGGTTTTTGCATTTTTCGTTACGGAATGTTTAATTGTGTATTCTGCTACGATTGTTCCGTTTTGTTTAATATAAACGGAAGCATCCATAGCGGTATCAGCAAAAGGACAACCATATTTAAACGAAAGAGATTGAATGCCTGTTGTTAAAGTAGGAGAAACTAAAGATTTGCTCTTAGCAATACAAATGCTAGTTGCGGTTGAATCAAGTTTAATACTAGCATCATTTCGTCCGTTTGTTGTCCATCCGCCTGTAGTGGTGAAGTCTTTATAGGAAGAGCCTGTGTTTGATGCAGAAAAATCAGCGTCATATTTGTTGCTTACAGGTTGATTAGAACCGCTTTCATAATGATTTAATGTAATTACGTAATCAACAACGTATTCGGCTTCGTTTACCGTGAAGGTAGCTCTTAACGTGAATTCGGTGTCTTCGTCGGGGTTGGTCGTCGTTAATACGTTGCCGTCTAACGTTACGTTTGCGTGCGTTGCCGACCAAGTAATTGTTGCTTCGCCTGCTTCCGTTTCGAGAGTCGTGGTAGTTTCACCTGTTAATTCTTGAACGTCAAATTCAAATGCTTTCCCTGCCTTTTGCGCCTTTTCTGCATCCGTCAATTCTCTAATTTCTTCAAACCATACTGCAATATAGGTACCGCTAACTTTGTATGTACTGAAACGAGGGCTAGTTGTATTATAAGCAAGGATTCTATTACTTTCTACATTAGAAACAATTTGATGATTTTCAACGTCTAACGTCCAACCGTTGCAATCGCTAGGAATAGCGCCGTCAACTGTTCCACTTACATATTTTAAGGAAGTGCTCGAGCTGTGTTCGATATACTTAACGTTGGTATTATCTACCATATAATATAAGTAATATGTATCACCCGAGTTTTTAAAGTAAACATTTAATAAAGTGTTTTGATTATTTGCAGTATTTAAATAAGAAGAAGACGTGCCTATTGCATAATATTCGGTACCAGAGGTGGTCTTTAACATATACGCTTTATTTTCTACGGGATAAGGATTAACAGTAACGTCTACATTAAAGCTTACTGTTTCTTCTACGTCGCCGCAGGAGAGGGTAGCCGTCAACGTCGCTTGACCAACCGTATCAAAGTCAACAACGTTTCCGTTTAAGGTTGCGCCCGTAACTGTCCAAGAAATCGTAACGTCGTCGTAGGCGTCAACTTCTGTCTTCAACGTAATACTGTCGCCAATGTAAGCCGCCTCGGTATTAACCGCAATCAACGATTTTTCGTGCGCTACTTTGTCCGCTGCGGAAATGTTCGCGCTGTTAACGAAAGAGGAAGTGTCTTTATCTTCCACAAAGTTTTCGTTGGGAACGGTAAAGATAATCGTGTCGCCGTCTTTTGCAAACGCTGCGTCGGGAGTATCGCTAAGCTCGTAACCCGTGTTAGCGGTTACGGTTAATTGCTCGCCCTTCTTAAAGAAACCATAATTGTAGTTGTCTTCAAAAACTGCGTTCATTAACGAAACGTAAACGTAATCGTTTTCAAAGCTGAAATCAACAGGCAATGTATCGTCTACAAAGACAGCCGATGCCGAGCCATACGCAAGCAAGCTCTTAAGCAAGCTTTCTAACCTAGGATTTTCGTCTTTCGCTTTGTTGGGAAATTTGCCAAGCTTTTTATAAGCGTATTCGATAACGCTGTATTTCACTTCTGCGCCTTTAATATCGCCCGCGGAAAGACCTTCTATGCCGTCGTTATCAAGGTACGCGAAGGCGTATAATTCGTTTGCCATTTGGTATGCAGTAACGCCTTTATAGATATATTCGTAATAATTACCTTCAGGATATTCGCATAAATTAGGCAATACGCTTAACGTGGTGGTAACGTTGCCTGTTTTTTCTTTTTCGGTGATATGGATTTTAACGTCTTCCATATTTACCTTATCGCCAAGTCTTTCAGGTAAGAAAAAGCTAACGTTAACATTATTAGAAATCGTCAGCGTTTTACCAACAATGTTTAAATCTTGGGAAGAAATAGCAGTTTCTTCAGCTTTTGCAACGGTGGAAGCGGGCTGGCTTACAGCAAAACCCGTTGCCGCGCATAAAAGAGCGCAAAGGGTAGGGAATAAGAGTTTTTTCGTTTTGTTGCGCATAATGTTTTCTCCTTTTTAGTCAAAGTCAGGGGGTAATCTTGTACCCGAATCTTCGCCTTCGTTGGCGCCGCCTTGTAGAGACGTTCTTACGACGTCGTCAGTCGTTAGAAAAATCAAACGGAGCTGTAACGATTTGTAGGGTTGCTTTTGTAACATCTAAAAATCCTCCTAAATGGTGTAAAAAAGCCTGCTTGTGAAAAATAATAAATGAGTTTTATTTATATGTAAAACATATAATTGATTTTATTGTAGCATAAATTATTACATTAAGCAAGTGTATGACAAGCATTTTTGATAGATAAAAAGTCGGCGAATAAAAAAAAATATATTGTATAATGAAATGTAAAGTGCTTAAAAATGTAATTATTAGTTATGGAGTAAGTAGTTTTCGTCAATATTCGGTCTATTTCCAAAAGCAAAAAACGCACCGCGAAGGGTGCGTTTTCTGTTTTTGGAGCAGGTGACGAGAGTCGCGCCTTTGGCGGCGCGCCCCGCTCCGCCATTCTCAATGGCGTCCTTTGCCGTGTAGTTATTCGTAATTTGAGCCTATCTTGGCAAAGCGCTCGTTCTCACTCGCGGCTCCACCCTCGACTCTTGTCAATATTCGGTCTATTTCCAAAAAGAAAAACGCCCCGTTGGGACGTTTCTCTTTTTGGAGCAGGTGACGAGAGTCGAACTCGCCGGGAACAGCTTGGGAAGCTGCCGCCATACCGCTAGGCGACACCTGCATGGAAAAGTGTTATCATTATATCCTTTTTTTAGGCAAATGTCAACACTTTTTTGTCCGTTTTTTCGGCTTTGTCTATACGTTTCTCGAAATTTTAATAGAAAAACTCAACGGAAGACGATTTGCTATTATCAATCATTTACATTCGCGCAAACTGCCGACGTATTTCGGCAATCTTCGCACGTGCCTGAAAATTCTACTACGAATCCGTCTATCTCAAATCCGCCGACCTCTTTTCGAATATTTCGTCCCAGTTCGGAAAATTCTTTCGAGAAAATATCCGTTACTTTGCCGCAAAGCCTACAATGCGCATGGTAGTGCTCCGCTACGTTATAATCGTATCGCACGTCGTGTCCCGAATAGCGCAATTCTAACGCTTTCCCGCTGCTTGCAAACCCGCTCAACACGCGAAATACCGTTGCGCGCGATAACGAGGGGTAAAGCTCTCGTAAATATCCGTAAACCTCCGTTGCTGTCGGGTGATTCAGCGTTGTCAACGCTTCGTAAATCAAACTTTTTTGCTTGGTTTGCCTTTCTTGTATAATCACGCCAAAGCCCTCCTTATTAAGATTGAATACTATTATAGCATACTTTTTTATCTTCGTCAAGGCTTTTTTTTAAATTTACGAATAAAAAAGTAAAATTCATTCAAACGCTTGAAAAAAACAAAAAAAAGTAGTATCATAGAAATATGGAATGGCTTGTTATTATTTTAGCGGTGATTTGTATTGCCGTCTTTGCAATTTCATATTGGACGTACACGGTTACTTTTTACTCGCCGAAGAAACGGAATTACGACATTTTTGACATTCCGAAAGGTGAGTTATACGACAAGAGTAAAGAGGCGTTAATCGAACTCATCAAGGACATGGATGCCTTGTCTTACGAAGAAGTGCGTATAAAAGGGGCGGACGGAACCCCGCTTTTTGCGCGCTATTATCACGTGGCAGACGGTAACCCTGTCGAGATACAATTTCACGGTTATCGCGGGACGGGGATTCGGGATTTTTGCAGTAACCCTCATTTAGCGTTGACAATTGGAAGAAACGTACTTATCGTCGATCAGCGTGGTATCGGACAAAGCGGGGGTACCGTGATTTCGTTTGGGATAAAAGAAAGATACGACGTGCTTTCTTGGATCGATTACGCGAAAGAACGCTTTGGCGAAAACGTCAAAATTTACTTATCCGGGGTATCCATGGGCGCAACGACGGTGGTGATGGCAAGCGGATTCGGCTTGCCGGACAACGTTAAGGGGATTGTAGCGGATTGTCCGTTTTCTGCGCCGGAAGAGATTATTCAATCGGTAGCAAAGCAAATGGGGTATCCACCCAAGCTGGCTATGCCTTTTATCAAGCTAGGCGCGCTGGTGTTTGGGAAATTTAACTTATCCGAAACGACGGCGGAAGCGGAGGCGAAAAAATCCAAAACGCCCATTTTGATTATACATGGCTTGGAAGATGATATCGTACCGTGTAAAATGAGCGAGAAAATTTATTTTGCAAACCCTGAAAAAATCCGCCGAGAAGTATTCGAAGGGGCGGGGCATGGGTTAAGTTACGTTATTGATACGCCTAAATACAAGCGGATTGTAAAAGAATTTTATCAAGAAAACAACGCGTAAAAGCAAGAGAGACGCCCTAAAGGGCGTTTCTTTTTTATAAATTTGATAAAATATGAAATTTCTATTGCGTATTGGCGTAAAATGTGATATAATCAAAATATGCAAAAGAAAACAACTGTGGGAGTTTGGTTATGAAGAATAAAATAATAAAAATAGCGGCGGCTTTAATGTCAGGTTGTCTTTGTGTGGGCGGATTGACGGCTTGCGACGATATGGAAATGTTCTTTTCGGATGTCGAATCGCTGTGGCAAAGCGTTGGAGAAGACATATTAGCGGACATAGAGGATGACGGCGTTTATGAAATTAGCTATACCGACGATACGGGTTATCATACCATTGTAGTGGAGAAAGGGCAATCGTATTCTATCTCTTCTATTCCCAGTAAAGTTGGTTATGATTTTGTGGGACTGTTTGATGCGGAAACGGGCGGAACGCAATACGTGGACGCAGCGGGTAACTGTTTAGCGCCGTATGGCGGCAAGCGCGATATTGTATTGTATCCCCATTTTAACGCAAAGCAGTACACTGTACATTTTAATGCAAACGGCGGTATGTGCGACGCGGAAGATAAGCGAGTGATTTCTTTTGGCGAACAAATAGTATACGTACCCAACGCGCAAAAAGAAGGGCATAATTTCATGGGCTGGTCTGCGAATAAAGACGGCAGCGAAATGATTTCTAACGGCAGCGCGTTGATGTTGGAATATTTTAATTTCAACGAAAAGCTGGCGGAAAAAGCAAACGAAAATAGAGAAGTATGGCTGTATGCAAACTTCCAAATTAAAACGTTTGCAATTACCGCGCATTTTACGAATGGTGATATGGTGGTGGAAAACGTTGAATACGGTGCAAACGTGAAAGACGTAGCGGCGTTTAAAACGGCACATAACGGTTTTATTGTAACGCAGTGGAAACTTGGCGAAACGGAAACATCCTCTTTCGACGGCATTGTTCGTAGCGAATTACATATCTATCCCGCTGAAGAAGCAAAGGCGATAACGATTACGTTTAATGGCAATGGCGTTAATTCGCCTGAGGCAAAGGTGGTGGCAGCGAATACAACCATTGCGTTACCTGCGCTCAGCCGCAGTAATTATAAATTCAACGGTTGGCAAGTGAATGGTACGGGGAAAATAATCAATGAGCTTCAAGTAGGCGAAACGGATATCAACTTGACGGCAGAATGGACAAGAATATACGCAGGCTTCTCCTCTTATAGCACTTTAACCATTGAAGACGTGCATACGCATAAAAATAGCTATGATCACATCAATATGGCTAGTTTATTTGGGAAGAGTATGGCTCAGCTTCGCAGTGAAGGATATTCTAAAATAACCATGAAAGCGTATATTGCAATCGAAGAAAAAAATGACGGGTATCAAGAAATTTATTTTGGTACTAACGTAGAATTAGATACAGACGCTTACTGCGGATGGGGACGTTTGTGGGGCAAGGACAATATTGATACTTCTGGTTCGCAAACGTACTATATCGCTTCTACGTACGATTTGGGGTTAATAAGCGATAATATGTATTTCTGTTACAGCGCAAACGGCGCGTTTGGCGATACGTGGTATAGAAGAAGTATTAACGTAGAATTCCATCTTTCCTAAACGAAAAAAAGACAAAGGAGTAAATTATGCCTGAAGTACTTTATAATTTTTTATTGCAAGTAATATTTACCATTGGTATTATTGTGTTGTTTGGTTTTTTAATTGCGTTGTGCAACCGTACCTTTTACCGTAATATGAGCAGATTGGGTATGCCGCTTTGCTACATAACGGGTTTTATCGGGACGCCCATGCACGAGCTTGCCCACGCGTTGATGTGTTTAATTTTCGGACATAAAATTGTGGACATGAAGTTGTTCCAAATCGGCGACGAAGACGGTACGCTTGGGTATGTAAGCCATTCCTTTAATCCGAAAAACTGGTATCAACAAATCGGTAACTTTTTTATCGGCGTTGCGCCCATTATCGTTATTTCAGGGGTGTTGTATTTTCTTGCCGACTGGCTTGTGCCTGGCATGACGGGTGAAATGTTTGCGCTTGTCGAATCGTTGGAAAGAAACCCCGACTTCCTTAAGGTTATCGAAAAATTATTTGATGTTGTCATTGTCTTCTTTTCTTATGCGGCGGCTGAAAATTGGTGGTTATTCTTATTGATCGGTATGTTTTTGGCGTTGCATATGACGCTCAGCGGCGCGGACATTAAAAATGCATCTAAAGGTCTTGTTTTCTTGCTTATCGTTATGTTGGGCGTAAACTTGATTATATGGCTTGTAGGCGGAAAGGTTACCGAGCTTACGTCTGCTTGCCTTTCCGGCGGGATTTTGCTTGGCGGCGTGCTGGTAATGGGGCTTTTGATGGCGGTAGCGGCAATGCTTGTGTCCGTAATCTATAAGGTTGTTTTTGATAGAAAATAATTTTAGGAAAGAAAGTTCGATATCTAAAAACGGCTAATGGAAGAATGCAATAAACTCGATAACGGGTGCGGTGCTTTTCATGTTAAGCAGAATTGTAAAATTTCGACAAAAAACGTGCTTTTGAAAGCGCGTTTTTTTTATTTTATAAAAAAAGTTGGCAGTACCCCCTTGACAAAATGGGGAGGTTGTGCGATAATAGTAAACGGTATAAGGGATAGTTTTCCCATGGAGAAAAATATGAACGTAATTATTGTGGGCTGCGGTAGAGTAGGGCAGTCGCTTACGGAAAAATTGAATGCGGACGGCAACGACGTTACCATTATCGATATGGATAGTGAAAAAATCCGTGTGGTTACAGGCCATTGCGACGTTATGGGCGTTGTCGGAAACGGCGCTACGCTTGCCACGCAACGCCAAGCGGGTATAGACAAAGCTGATTTATTTATCGCGGTAACGAACTCTGACGAGTTAAATTTACTGTGCTGTTTAATCGCGCAAAAAGAAGGCAACTGCCAAACGATTGCGCGTATAAAAAATCCCGATTACAGCAAAGAAACGCCTTATTTACAAGACGAATTGGGCTTGGTAATGGTTATCAATCCCGAATATGCGGCGGCGGAAGAAATTGCGCGTGTTTTGCGTTTCCCGGCGGCTATGAAAATCGAGCCGTTTGGCAAGGGCAGAGTGGAGTTGATTACCTTTAAGCTTGGTAAAGATTGTCCGCTTGTTGGACAGTCGGTAAAAGACGCGATGGCGAAGCTGAAAACAAACGTACTCGTTTGTACGATAGAACGCGGTGAAGAAGCGTATATTGCAAACGGTGATTTTGTTTTTGCGGAAAAGGACGTTTGTTCTATCGTTGCCGAACCGAAAACGGCAAGTGAATTCTTTGCGAAAATTCAGCAAAAAGGCCATTCGATTAAAAATGCAATGATTGTCGGCGGCGGAGTTATTACGCATTATCTTTGCGAGTTGATGGAAAAATCGGGTGTGTCGTTAAAGATTATTGAAAAGGATTTTAAAACCTGTCAAGAATTAGCGGCGAAATGGCATAAAGCGACGGTAATTCACGGCAACGCTGCAGAAAGAGAATTGCTTTTAGAAGAAGGTCTTCAGCAAACAGACGCATTTGTTGCGCTCGCTTCGAAAGACGAAGAAAATATTTTACACTCCTTATTTGCAAAAGAAACGGGTGTAGAGAAGTTGGTAACGAAAATTACGAGAACGGATTACGATAACGTGCTTACCAAGCTGGATTTGGATACAATGATTTGCCCTAAAAACATCACGGCGGACAGCATTGTGCGGTATGTCCGCGCAACGAAAAACTCGCAGGGCAGTAATATGCAAACGTTGTATAATCTTATTCAAGGTAAGGTGGAAGCGGCGGAATTTATCATTAAAGAAGGATCGGAACTTATCGGCAAGTCGCTTGCGGAATTGCGTTTTAAAAAAGACGTTTTAATTGCGTCTATCGTACGCGGAAAGCAAGTGATTATTCCTCGCGGACATGACAGTATTATGGCTGGAGACGCGGTGGTTGTGGTAAACAAGGGCATTCGTTTGCAAGACATTGCCGACGTGTTGGATAGGTAAGCGTATGAATTATTCGGTTATCAAACGCACGCTTGGATATTTGTTGTTGTTTGAAGCGGTGTTTTTGCTTGTACCGCTTATCACTTCTATTGTTTATTGGGAAGCGGAGTTTTTCACATTTCTCATTTGTATTGCGCTTTGTGCAGGAATAGGGGCACTTTTCTTTATTAAAAAGCCTAAAAACTCTGCCATTTATGCAAAAGAAGGGTTTGTTATCGTGGCAATGAGTTGGATTGTCATGAGTCTTATCGGCGCGTTGCCTTTCTTCTTTTCGGGGGCGGTTCCTTCGTATATCGACGCGTTATTTGAAACGGTGTCTGGATTTACGACGACAGGGTCGACCATTTTAAGCGGTGAACAAATTGACGGGATGGCAAAATCGCTGTTGATGTGGCGTAGCTTTACCCACTGGGTAGGCGGTATGGGGGTACTCGTACTCATTATGGCGTTATTGCCGTTATCAGGTGCGCAAAATATGCACTTGATGAAAGCGGAAAGTACGGGTGCATCCGTTAGTAAAATTGTGCCGAAAGTACGTCAAACGGCCTTGATTTTATATGCAATTTATTTGGCGTTTACAATTTTGCAATTTATCTTGCTTTTGTGTGGAAATATGCCTGTATTTGATGCGTTGAATACGGCGTTTGCTACGGCAGGTACGGGCGGTTTTGCTGTTCGAAGCGACGGATTTTTAGCTTATTCGCCTTATTTGCAATGGGTAACGACGGTATTTATGCTTATTTTTTCCATTAACTTTAACGCGTATTTTCTTGTTTTGAAAGGGAAACTTAAAGATGCGTTTAGCGCGGAAATAAAAACCTTTTTCATAATCGTTCTTTCGGCGATTGTGTTGATTGTTTTAAATTTACATTTTACGCAAACGGATTTATATACAATGACGCTGGAAGAAGAAATTCGACATTCGGCGTTTTCAGTGGCGTCGCTGATTTCTACAACGGGTTTTTCTACAGTAGATTTCAATCTTTGGCCTACGCTTTCTAAAGTGATTTTGATGACGATTATCTTTGTCGGTGCGTGTGCAGGCAGTACGGGCGGCGGTATGAAGGTATCGCGTATTATGGTACTTGCGAAAGGCGGTATGCACGAAGTTGGGCGAATGATTCATCCCAAGCAAGTGAAAAAAATTACCATTGACGGACGGGTGGTCGAGCATGAAGTTGTGCGTTCGATTAATGCGTATTTGGTGGCGTTTATTCTCATTTACGTTGCGTCGTTTGCTATTATTTCGTTAGATGGATTTGATTTTACTACCTCGTTTACGGCGGTAGCGGCAACGATAAATAATATCGGGCCTGGGCTGGGGGCTGTTGGGCCTACCGGGAATTTTGCACAATTTTCTATTTTGTCTAAGCTGGTTTTCATTTTTGATATGTTAGCGGGCAGATTAGAGGTGTTCCCGATGTTGATATTGTTTTCACCATCTACTTGGAAAAAGTAACCAAATAAACATAATTTAAAATACAAAAAGGAAAAAAACAAAGGGAGAGTTTTATGAGCTATATCAAAGAAAACTTTTTACTCAAAACGAAAACGGCGGAAAAGCTGTATTTCAATTATGCAAAAGATATGCCGATTTTCGACTATCACTGCCATTTGCCTGAAAAGCAAATTTTGGCGAATAAGCCGTTTAACGACATATTCGAAATTTGGCTGGCTGGCGATCATTACAAATGGCGTTTGATGAGAAATTTCGGTATTGACGAAGAATATATTACGGGCAACGCGTCCAACAAAGAAAAATTTAAAGCGTACTGCAAAACGCTTGGTACGGCGTACGGAAATCCGTTGTATCATTGGTCGCAAGTGGAATTGCAAGACTTCTTTAACTGCGAGTTAGAAATCAACGAAGAAAATGCCGATCTTATTTGGGATTGGTGTAATGAATATATTCGTTTAAACAACGTTACGCCGCAAAAATTGATTGAGCAATCTAACGTAAAATATTTATTTACGACAAACGAAGTGTTTGACGATTTAACAACCTTTGAAGAAATTGCAAAAAAGGATTATAAATTTAAGGTATTGCCTGCTTTCCGCGCGGACAAGGTAATGAATATTGATGCAAAAGGATACAAGGACGTACTTGGCTTAGTGGAAGCATGCGTGGGCTTTACCATTTCTAATCTTTCGGATTTGGAAAAAGCGTTGGAAAACAGATTGCAAGCCTTTTTGAAGGTGGGAACGACGGCAAGCGATATTGCTGTAGAAAAAGTGTATCCCATTACGACGGCGGCGCAAGCGGACGAAGTGTTGAAAAAGGCGTTACAAGGCGAAGAAATTTCTGCGGCAGACGCGGAAATTTTCAAGGGCTATTTAACTTATTTCTTGTTTGCGTTGTATGGCAAAAACGACGTCGCAACCGAGTTGCACGTCGGCGCAATGCGTAATAATAACGCGGTGCAACTTGCTAAAATTGGCTTAGATACGGGCTATGATAGTATTTCGGATGAAAACAGCATTAAAAACATGTCTCGCTTGTTTGATAGACTGCACAGCGAAGGCGTATTGCCGAAAACGATTGTGTTCAATTTAAATCCTAAAATGAACGCGGAAATTATGAGTTTAATCGGTTGCTTCCAGTCGTCTGAAGCAAAAGGGAAGATGCAATACGGGCCTGCTTGGTGGTTCTTGGATAACAAAGTGGGCATGGAAAGACATCTTGAAGATTTGACAGCGACAGGGCATTTAGCTGCGTTTGTCGGGATGTTGACGGATAGCCGTTCCTTCTTGTCTTACCCTCGTCATCATTATTTTAGACGTATTTTATGTAACTATTTAGGCAATATGATGGAAAACGGCGAAATGACAACGGATATGAATGCGGTTGGTCAAGTTGTTAAAGATATTTGCTTTAATAATTCCGCAAAATATTTAAAGATGGAATAAGGAGAGAGAAGATGGATAAACTTATACCTGTAGTGGTAATTAAAGAACTTTCGGAAACGGAGAAAATTTTAACGGCATTAAAAAATAACGATATCAATTGCGCAGAGATTACTTTCCGCACCGCTTGTGCAGCGGAAGCGATTGCATTGGCTTGTGAAAAATTCCCCGATATGAACGTTGGTGCTGGTACGGTTATCAACGAGACGCAATGCAAACAAGCATTGCAAGCAGGCGCGAAGTTTATCGTTTCGCCCGGGCTTTCGGTGAACGTTGCAAAGGTATGTCAAGAAAACAACGTACCTTATTATCCCGGTTGCGTAACCCCTACGGAAATTATGCAAGCGCGTGATTTAGGAATTACCATTGTGAAATTCTTCCCTGCAAACGTATACGGCGGGTTAAAGGCATTAAAAGCACTTTCCGCACCCTTCCCTCAAATTAAATTCATTCCCACGGGCGGTGTAGATAGAAGCAATTTAGACGAATTTTTGGCTTTTGAAAAGGTATATGCAGTGGGCGGTAGCTTTATGGTGCAAGAATCCCTTGCGAAGATGGAAAACAAATAAAAAATAAAATAAAGAAAAGGTGAAAAAAATGAAAGTAGTAACGTTAGGCGAATTGATGTTAAGATTAGCGCCCCAAGGATATAACCGTTTTGTGCAAGCAGAAACGCTTGGCGCAACGTTTGGCGGCGGCGAAGCAAACGTGGCCGTTTCCCTTGCAAATTATGGGATAGATGCGGCATTTGTTTCTAAACTCCCCAAGCATGAAATTGGACAAGCGGCAGTGAATTCGTTGCGTAAATTCGGCGTGCAAACAGATAAAATTTTGCGCGGCGGGGATCGTGTAGGGATTTATTATTTGGAAAAGGGCGCAAGCCAAAGACCTTCTAAGGTTATTTATGACCGTGCAGGTTCGGCGTTTGCGTTGTCTAAAGCGGATGAATACGATTGGAATACGATTTTCGAAGGCGTGGATTGGTTCCATTTTACAGGGATTACCCCCGCGCTTAGCGACAACGTAGCGGAGTTAACCAAAGCGGCGTGTCAAGCGGCAAAAGCGAAAGGGATTACTATTTCTTGCGATTTAAACTACCGCAATAAATTATGGAGCAAGGAAAAGGCGAGAGAAGTAATGACGGGCTTGATGGAATACGTAGACGTTTGTATTTCTAACGAAGAAGACGCTCATGACGTATTTGGTATCACGGCTGCCGATACGGATATTACGGGCGGTAAGCTGAACAAGGCGGCATATGAAAGCGTAGCAAAACAATTGATGGATACCTTCAACTTTAAATACGTTGCCATTACGTTGAGAACTTCTATTTCCGCAAACGACAACAAGTGGGCTGGTATGCTTTATGACGGAAAGGCGCATCTTTCCAAGGAATATACTATGCACATTGTTGACCGTGTAGGCGGCGGCGATAGTTTTGGTGGCGGGTTGATTTACGCGTTGCTTAACGGTTACGATTCGCAAAGCGCGATTGAATTTGCTGTTGCGGCAAGCTGTTTGAAACATTCGATTGAAGGGGACTATAATATGGTATCCGTAGACGAAGTGAAAAAGCTTGCAGGGGGCGACGCAAGCGGCCGCGTGCAAAGATAATTAAAAAACAAAAGAAAAAGTCGGCGAAAACGGCTTTAAAATAAACGATACAAGGATAAAAATATGGCAAAAACAACTGAAAAAGCTCAAGGGAAAGCATGGGTTTGTCCTGATTTGCCGTGCGGGTATAAATATAGTACTTTGACTGCTATGGTGAAATCAAACTCTGTACCCAAGGCGTGGAATGATTTATACGACGGGATTTTGAAGATGATTAAAAAGGATTTTGAGAAAAATCCGTATAAGACTTTTTTCTCAAAAGAAATGCAGATTCCCTGGTCGATTGGGCGCGGATATTATAAGGACGGAAAGGAATCGGCGTATTCGCCTGCTATCGTATTGAACGATTATCTTACCAAACGCTTAAAAAAAGAGGGGTATAAACACGCGTCGATACGTATTATTTACATTCCTTCAAAGGGAAGCAGATGGGCGCAGGGGATTAACGCAATGCGCCAAAGAGAATATGAGGCGGCGTATACGGATTGGCAGATACAAAAATATCGCTATGATACGCAGGAAAGAAATGAAATTTTAGGCGGTATCAGCTCGCCCGGGAAAGCGCCTGAAGCACCGACGATGGTTTCTGATTACGTCGAGTCTAAATACGTAATTTTGATACAATGCTCGAAGATAAAGAGCAAATCTGCGGAAAAAATGTGGAAGGAAACGTTGCGAATGCAACGGCGGGCAACCAAGAGTAAGATACCCGGCTCTCTGCTTGTATTTTTGGCGTATATTTTGCCTGTTGCCGCGCTTGCGGGGATTGCCGTATTGGCGAGCTTGATTGTCGGAATGGTTAATCCTGAATTTGAGAAGGAAGTACTATTTGCCTTAGCGTCTGCGCCGATTGTAATAGGCGGCTTGCTGATAGGTTGGGGATTCCATAGTTGGTTAGATAAAGAAGGGTATTTATAATTTAACCCTGCCATCAATATCGAAAAATAAAAAAATAGAGGATAATTATGAAAAAACAATTATTGTTACCTATGCTTGCATTATGCGGAGCGTTTATATTGGGCGGTTGCAGCGTCTTGGGCGGAACCAGCAGTGATAGCAGCTCGAATAATTCGCAATCGAGCCAAGTAAAAACTTATACGGTTACTTTCCAACAGCCTGGTCAAGCTGACATTCAAAAAAAGGTGAATGAGGGTGAATCGTTGACGGAGATTCCTACCGTAAAAAGCAAAACGGGGTATAACGTGTCTTGGGAAGACGTTGATTTGACGAATATTAGCAAGGATATCGTTGTTAAGGCGGTGGAAATTCCCAAAGAATATACGATTACCTACGATGTGAACGGAGGAGACGCGCTTGCAAGCTCGACGCAGACGGTTACATATGACGCGGAATATACGCTTGCTACGCCAACGCGTGAAGATTGGGGATTCCAAGGCTGGCAATACGGCGACGAGGTATACGTTGCGGGGACGCACGAAAAATGGAATATCGACAGCGACGTAACCTTTACGGCGCAATGGATTGACGAAAGACCTAACGTATATATTACCTTTGTTCAGTATAGCAGGGGAGAGTGGAAGACCTTTGTAAAAAAGGGCGAAGTGCTTCCTGCAGAGAAAATTGATCCGCCTAAATACGTAGAAGGGTATACCTTTGATATGGAAAACTGGTATGCGGACGAAGAATGCACGACGGTATTTGATTTTAGTCAGCCGATTATGCAGTCTGTAACCGTATATGCTAAGCCTATACCAAACACCTATACCGTAAGCTACGACTTAAACTATGAAGGCGCGCCGAGCGTAGATCCCTTGACGGTTACCTATCATGAAGATTATACTTTGATGGCGGATCCTGTAAGAGAGGGATATGAATTTACGGGGTGGAAAGCGTACAATAGCTATGGTTCGGAGGTTCAATTATGGAGACCTTGGGCGATTGACAGCGACGTTACCTTGAAGGCGCAATGGGAAGAAATTATCCCTGAAACGTACGTATTGACGTTTATTTATAACGGAAGTGCGCATACAACCATTACGTTAATCGAAGGCGAAACATTAGCTACGGACGATATTCCCGCTATTCCAACCGCAGAAACAGGGTATCATAACGTTGGTTGGTGTGTGGACGAGTCTTGTACGGTAGAAGCGGATTTTGCAACGATTGCTTCGACGACGACCTTATATGCAAAGCTTGTGGCAAATAAATATGAAATTACGTACTTATTAGAAAACGCTACGATTGATGGGGAAGCAATTCAGATTGTTACGTTTGGCGAAGCATATCAGTTGAAGACGCCCGTTCATAACGTGGAAGGGTATACCTTTATGGGTTGGGTAGCAGACGAAACGCCTGTTTCCGCGCAAGGAACTTGGAGTATTGCAAATAACGTAATGTTGACGCCCGTTTGGGAAGATAACCGTGTTACGTATACGGTAACGTTTATGCGCGGGAATACGATTATTTCTCAAGCTTCCGCTAAGCGAGGCGACGTGATTTTAGAAAGTGAAATTCCTGTTATTGAAGGTAAAACGGGATATACCGTAGATACGGAAAATTGGTATGCAGACATTGCATGTACGACGATTGCGGACTTAACGCAAGGCTTAACCTCGTCCTTTAACGTATACGTGAAAGAAACGGTAAATACTTATACGGTTACCTATAATGCCGCGGATGGTAAGTTGCCTAACGGCGTAGAAGCAACGTTTACAATTGCATACGGCGAAACGATTTCGCTTGCTACACCTACGCGAACGGGATTCACTTTTAACGGTTGGTTCTATCGCGACGCAAACGGGAATTTGACGAAGATTACAAACGGCTCTGTTTGGAAATTAACGGAAAATACAACGTTGATTGCACAATGGGTTGAAAATAAAGAGTGGACAAATAACTATTAAGAAATAGCAATAGAAAAGAGGAAAACACAAAAGTGTTTTCCTCTTTTTCTTTTATCAAAAATCGTTAGATGCGCGGCTGGGAGAGAGGTGTGTTGGCAAAACGTTCCGCTTGTAAAGTGGGAAAATTTGCGAACACTAATAAAAAGGGGGCGTGGCGGGTGCGAAGTCGTGTAAAGAAAAAAGGAGGGTTTTTAAAGAGCGCGGTTATAATTGCCGGCGGGGGATTTGTGGCGAAGCTGATTGGTGCGCTATACCGTGTACCTTTAACAAACTTTATCGGCAGTGAAGGAATTGGATTGTATCAAATGGCGTTTCCTTTTTACTGCTTGCTATTGACGGTGTCGGCGACGGGAATTCCTTCTGCAATTTCTTCTCTTACAGCGGAGCGTGTGGCCAACGGGGAGAATGGACGGTCCTTATTAAAAACCGCCATGAAACTGTTTTTATTTGTTGGGACGCTGGGGACAATCTTAATGGTGTTTATAGCTCCAGGGCTTGCGCAGGCGCAAGGGGAAGTTGCCTTAATTGAGGGCTATCGCGCAATTGCGCCGGCAGTGTTGCTCGTTTCAGCTATCAGCGTGTTTCGCGGATATTTTCAAGGACATAATCGAATGTTTCCTACGGCTATTTCGGAGATTATCGAACAGTTGGTTAAGGTTACGGCTGGGCTTATTTTTGCGTATTTACACCGCGAAGACGCGCGAAAAGCGGTGGTTTGGCTGCTGTTTGCTGTGTCTTTATCCGAAGGAATGGCGTTGCTTTTTTTAATCGTTAAATTTCGGCGTTCCTCTGAGTTTAAAAATAGAGCAAATGACGGGGGCAGTGTTGCTATGAAAGGAATTTTAAAACGGAGCTTGCCAGTTACGCTTTCGTCGGGCTTAATTCCGCTTTCATCGTTGGCAGATAGTATTTTAGCGGTGCGGATTATGGGGCGTTATGCCTCAAATGCCGTTAGTTTATACGGGTTATTTTCGGGCGGTGCGGTAACGATTATCAATTTGCCCGTGTCTGTTTGTTACGGGCTTGCGGCTGCGAGCATTCCGGCGGTGGCGGGGGAAAAATCAAACGCAAAACGCAGAAAAAATAAAATTTTATTTGCGTTGTTAATTACGTTGGTTGTAAGTATTCCTTGCGCGATAGGCTTGTATTTTTTTGCACCGACGATAGTAAAAATTCTTTTTCAGGCGCTTGCATTAGAAGAGCGGGAGATTATGGCGGGGCTAGTGAAGGTGTTTGCTGTATCGGCAGTTACCCTTTCCTGCACGCAGACGCTGTCGGCGTGTTTGACGGCGCAAGGACGGCCTATGCGCGCGGTTTGTTCTATGACCTTGGGGATTTTGGTGAAAACGGTTTTAGAAATTGTTTTTTTACAAAATGAACAAGTTGCGATTGTTGGGCTTGCGCGGGCAACAAACGTTTGTTACGCGATAAGCTTTGTATTAAATTTGTTGTTTAACTTAGCGCTTTTGGCTAAGAAAAAGGACGAGGGAAAAGCGTTAGAAAATAAAAAAAAGGACACGGATTAACCGTGTCCTTTACATTCAAGAGATTGAAAATAGATTATAATCTAATTGCAAATTTATAAATCTTTTCAAGTAATCCATCAGGAATTCTATCTCTGTACATACCGAGATTGATGAAGATTGCGCGGAAGAATTCTTTGTTATCTCCGCCAACTTGATATTCGGGCAATGCTTCAAGCGTTCCCTTGTAGTGAAGAATGAAGAGTTCGGTGAATTGATTTCTTTCTTCGTAGGAGAGGGATGCAATAAACGGATCGAAGCTTCTGCTGTTATAGTAGTCGTAATCAGCCGTTTCAACGGGAGGAAGTACGGGAGCGGGTTCTTCTTCAACGGGCTCAGCTTCTTCTGCCATTTCAACGGGGATGGGGCCGCCTTCGTATGCAACAGCTTCTGCAACTTCAACTTCTGCAAGTTCAAGTTCGGGTACAGGAGCAGATTCTTCAACAACCTTAACTTTCTTTTTCAAGAGAGGAAGGATGGAGATTACGATTGCAGCAACTGCAGCGATTACTGCGTACAATACGTACGATTTAAAACTGTCAATATACGTAGCACCAGAGGTGAGAGCGATTACGAAAATACCAGCCGCAACGCCCAACATAATGATGGAACGGATAAGTGCAAGAACTTTCGTCTTTTTGCTGCTCATAGTGATGTATGCGATAAACAAGTTAACGAGAACTACTGCGATAAGACCAAGCATAAGCATTCTGCTATCGGTAGCTTCCATAAACTTGAAGGTGTTTTTGCCTTCTGCTACGAATGCGATAGCAAGCAATGCCGTATAAGCAAGTGCGATAATAAATTGTAACAAGTTCAACCAAACCATCTTACCAGCTTTTTGACCGCAAAGAATGGTGTAGATGATAAATGCAACAGCGGCTACTGCAGCGGTGATAAGGTCTAAACGATTCATTATGTCGCCTTCGAATTTGCCCCAGTAAGAAAGCAATACGAAGTAAGCGATTGCATAGCAAGCAAATACAACGGCAATTAAGGTAGCGCTTGTTTTTGCGAGTGCTGGAGCTGCTTTTGTGCTAATCAACGAGATGATAGCGAAAATAACAGCTAATACGCTGGAAAGAACGAGTGCGTATAAAACGATATTGTATAAAAGCCCAAGCAAACGGTCAGCGCCTGCGGGAGCGAGCATACCGCCGTCGGTAAACAATGCGGTAACAACGCTAAGAAGGCTCATTTCCGATACGCTATAGCCATTATTATTGCCAGCAACAACAACGCCGATAGGTAAAATGAAGGGAACTAACGCAAGAATTGCAAGGAAAATCGAGCAAATTTTCGACCAAGCGTTATTGCTCTTTTTAGGCGTTGCTTCTTCTACGGGAATCTCTTCCGCTACGGGAGCTTCGACAACTTCACTCATTTCCACGGGAGCCGTGTCGAGTTCGTAATTAGTAGGTGTGGTACTCATAACTAATCTCCTGAAAAATTATTTTGATTTTGATGTTTCAAAAAAGTATAATATATACTTTCCAATTTACAGTATTATAGCACTTTCGAAATAATATGTCAATATAAAGAGAAAAAAATTTTTACTTTTTTATTTAAAAGCCGTTAAAAGTTTAAGTTTTTATGAAATTTTTGCAAAGAAACGGTTGCGGTAGAAAAAAACCCTTGAAATTTTTTGTATTTTAGGGTATAATAGAAATGTAAATAACGTTCTACCTAGGAGGATATCGTGGTTGAATTTGCTCAAATAGCTAAAGAAATTCAAGAGAAATTACAGTTGACGTTCTCTTTTTATATCGAAAATTCTCTTCCGATTGACCAGCCCGTTTGTGATAAACAATTTGAGGGGGTTACGGATGACGGAACGTATACTTTTTTTCGGTTTTTGTATAACAACGTCGGGTACGTCGGCGCGATAAAAGGTACAACGCAAACGGAAAAAAATTACGCTACCATTTTGCCAGCATATATCGAAAGTTTTGCGGAAAAAGAATCTGATCTTTCTAAATCCGAGCATTTGAAACGCATTTTGTTGGGAGAAAGCTCGTCGGCGAGTATTCATAGATATTGCACGAAATATTCGGTAAAAAGCGCGGCGTGTTTCGTGCTTGCTATTTCGACGGAAAAGCTTTTGCAAGAAACCCTTTCCGTGATTGAGCAATACAGCGGGAATTCGTTGGATGCCGTTGTAAAAATGGACGAAAAAAATTGTGTGTTAGTTAAGTTTTTGTCCGAAGAAGAAAAGGAAAGCGTTTCAGTGATTGATTATGCGGAATTTTTAAGTCAATCCATTCAAGAAGAGTTGGGGATTTTGGTAAAAATCGGCGTTGGCGGCAGGGTGAAGGAGTTGAAGGACGTTGCGCACTCGTATGCACAAGCGGCGTCTGCGCTCAGATATGCGGACGTATTTGGAAGTAAGGGGAATATCCACTCTTATCGAGAATTTATGTTGGTAAAAATGATAGAAGAAGTGCCTGAAAGTAGATTGGCTGAATTTTTATATCAGCTTTGTGATGAAAGTGCTTCGGAAATTTTTGAAGATGAGGATATGCTTGGTACGGCGGAAGAATTTTTGCAAAGCAGTTTGAATATCAGCGAAACCTCACGTAATTTATATATGCACCGCAATACGCTTTTGTACCGATTGGATAAAATTGAAAAAGCGACGGGGTTGAATATCCGTTCTTTCTCCGACGCGGTATCTTTCCGTGTGTTGACAATTTTGCATAAATTGTTAAAACGCGGATAAAAAATGATTGGAAAGGGAATATAAAAAAGAGGAGGGTTTATGGACGATTTTTTTGATGATGAGCCGCAGGCGGTGGCGGAAGAAAAACCTGAAAAAAATGAAATGAACGCAGACATGCCCCCCTCGAAAGGTAAAAAAACGCGCAAACCTTTAGGTAAAAAAGGAATGACGATTGCTGTGATTGCCATGGCGGTAATTTGCTTTTTATCAGGTGGTTTTACGGTGTGGTTTACCCTTGGCGGCGGCACACGGATTGATGATGAATTGCGGACTTTGATGAAGATCAAAGAAATGATACAAAAGCATTATTATCAAGACGTAACGGACGAGGAATTTTACAATACCCTCTTCGATGCCATCAATTATGATTTGCTGGATGCCTATTCACAGTATATGACGGCAGATCAATACGTGACGGCGTATGAGGAATTGGAGGGCAAGCGCATAGGCATCGGCGGTGTATTTTCCACGTTGGATGCAAATGGAAATCCCCAAATGCGCGTGGTGCGCGTGTGCGGAAATTCGCCTGCGGAAGCGGCAGGGCTGACGCCTGGAAGCTACGTGATCGGTTTTGGTAAGACGGAAGCGGAAATAAAGGAAAGCGTTGTCTTTGATGAATTTTCCGCATTCTTAGAGACTTGTGAAGAAAGTGTTCCGTTCTGTATTCGTGTGCGCGTGGGCGAGGAAACGAAAATTCTCACCATGTCGAGGGAAGAATACGTGGAAAGCTACGTGTTCTATCGCACGAATCAAAAATCGTACAGTTTTACGGGCAAAAAAGCGGACGAGTTGACGGAAAAAGGCAAACCGCTCGCTTGCTTGGATGACGATACTGCATATATACGTTTGGTGCAATTTGGCGGTTCGGCAGAAAATGATTTTGAAAAAGTGATGAACCTTTTCAAAAAGGAAGGCAAGAAAAATCTTATATTGGATTTGCGGGATAACAGCGGCGGTTATTTGGAAACGATGCAGGGGATTGCTTCCTATTTCTGTAAATCGGCAGACAAAAACAAACCAGTGGCGGCGGTGGCGCGCTACGGTGACGGTACAAAGGAATATTTCAAAGCGGATAAAAATTTGTACAATGAATATTTTTCCAACGATAGCCGCATTTGTGTGTTGGCAGACAATGGATCGGCATCTGCGTCCGAATGTTTGATTGGCTGTATGTTGGATTATGAAACGATTGGCTACAAAGATATTTGTTTATCGGAAAGAAACGGTGAAGCGAAAACGTTTGGGAAAGGGATTATGCAGGCAACCTATTTTATCAGCGCAAAATTTGATGCTGTGAAATTGACGACGGCGGAGATTTGTTGGCCCATATCGGAAAATTCTATTCACGGACGTGGAGTTTTGCCTGAAGACGGGACGAAAGTGGTGGCAGAATCGTATGACGACGATGTGGAAATTGCATCGGCTGTTGCGAAGTTATTTACTCCTTAATAGGTGATTGCAAGGGGGCATGTACGCGTTGAATTGAATTTTAATAAAAAAGACACGGCACAATACGCGCCGTGTTTTTTGTGTAAATTGGAACCGCACAGCTTGGGGGAGCTGTGCGGTTCACTGTTTATTATGGAGGTGTTTCTGATAAGGAAACGTGTGAGCTCATTTGTTGAGTTTATTATAATCTGTTTTTGCGTTAGCTTTGTTGTAGAATTGTGATAATTTGTTGAACTTTTTGAAAATCAACCATTATTTGGGTTGTCAGCTTTCACCGATTCAATCGATTCCAATGCACTTTCTACAATGTTTTCTACCGTAAAGCCATAATGAGGGAACAAAACGTTTGCAGGACCCGACGCACCGAAGGCGTTCATGGCAATGATTTTGCCGTAATCGCCTGCGTATTTATACCAACTGTAAGCAGAGCCAGCTTCTACGCAAACTCTTGCCTTAACGTTCTTAGGCATAACGTTGTTCTTGTAAGCATCGTTTTGCTTTTCATATTCTTCAAAGCAAGGCATAGATACCACGCGCGCTTTTACACCCTGTTCAGCAAGGACAGCTTTTGCTTTCACACAAAGGTCAACTTCCGAACCAGATGCAATTAACAGCACTTCGGGCATGCCTTCGCAATTGTCGAGGATATAACCGCCCTTTAATGCAGATCTACCGCTGTTGGGGTATTGAGGCAAGTTTTGACGGGTAAGCACAAGCGCGGTGGGTTCGTCGCCGCTGAGCGCAGAAATCCAAGCCGCAGCCGTTTCTCTGCCATCGGCAGGACGGAACACTTTCATGCCAGGAATGGAACGAAGCATCACAAGCTGTTCAACAGGCTGATGGGTAGGGCCGTCTTCGCCAACGCCGATGGAATCGTGCGTTAAAATGTAGGTAACGGGCAATTTCATCAATGCCGCCAAACCGATGGCAGGTTTGCAGTAATCGGAGAATACGAAGAAGGTTGCACAATATGCATGGATGCCGCCGTGAAGTTGCATACCGTTTGCAATTGCTGCCATTGCGTGTTCACGAATACCATAATGCATGTTTCTGCCTGCGAAATTGCTTGCAGACAACTCGCCGAATTGAACAGTGTCCGTATCTTTCATGATAGAAAGCGTGGAAGGGGAGAGGTCTGCCGCGCCACCAACAAGCTGAGGGAACAAAGGCGCAATTTTATTGAGTACGACAGACGATGTTTGACGGGTTGCCATGGGCTTTTCAAAATGGAACAAATCGTCAATTTCGTTAAAGTTGGGCTTTTCGCCAGCCATTACGGCTTTGTACTGCGCCGCAAGTTCGGGATAGGTCGTTTCGTAATCGAGGAACATTTTCTTCCATTGGGTGTTGGCGTTTGCGCCTGCCTGCCCAGCCATTTTGCAATGATCGTAGATTTCTGGAGGGCATTCAAACGAGTCGTAATTCCAGCCCAATCTTTCCTTGGTTTTTTGCAAGTTTTCCGCGCCGAGGGGGGAACCGTGGCATTTTGCTGTATCCTGCCAAGGAGAGCCGAAACCAATGTTGGTTTTGCAAATGATAATGGAAGGTTTATCCGTGCGCGCCTTAGCCTGTTCAATGGCTTTGGAAAGTGCGATAATATCGTCGTTGGATTCGCCCGTCAAATCTACGTGGAGCACTTGCCAATTTTGCGATGCGAAACGCGCGCCAACGTTTTCTTTGAAGGTGATGTCCGTGTTGCCTTCGATGGTGATTTC
>JAZRDM010000003.1:0-3622 GCA_045660265.1 Candidatus Scatosoma sp.
TGAAAATGTTACTGCGTTGAGCGAGAGTAATGGATGGAGTAAACACTGGAGCCTTGGAAACAACGTGCTTAAGTTTGGTGCTAATACCTTGTTTACAGCAGAATAATTTGGGTGACGATTTTTACTTTTTGTAAAAATTGCAAGTGAACTTCCGCCGTACAGGCGATAGTGCGGCGGAAGAATTCCTTTTTTGGAAGAAATTTGGAGTTGAATAACTATGAGTATTTCTTATGAAGGCGGCGCAATTATAGCCACTGGAAATTGGTATGAAGAAGCGCTGTACGACGTATCTTCCGATTGGCTCAGCGTACAGTTTAACGGTAAAGGCGGAATTACGAAGTATCGCAGATTAAATGGGAAAAATTTGATTACAGATAGAACGTTTTTAACGTTTGCCGTGAATGGAAAAAAAATTGATCCATACGATTATAAGCGTGTGAAAATGTTGGGGCGTGGGCAAACGCTTGAGTTTTTGCCGAAAAACGACTCGGAAAAATGGAAAATAACCGTCGAGCAATTCTTGCCAAAGAGCGGTCGAGGGGTGTTTTTTGAGATTAAATTTGAGGCGGAACGGCAAAGTAAATTTGAATATATTGTAGAAAGCGGTCTGTTCGGGGAAGAAAAAGAGGATGACGAGCTTGAAAACGTGGATTTCGTTCAAGATGGAATCTTTTCTTTTATAAGCAGTGAAACGGGTAGATTTGTGCGTTTCAATCACGCTTTTTATTATGAAGAAAATAATGTGAAAGCAAAAACGATAAGGTTTATGTTTTGTTTCAACGAAACAGAACAAACGGTTCGGGAGAGCTTTTGTAGGTTTCAAGAATTAAAAAAAGAATACGAAAGAGAGATTGAAGAGGTGAGATTGCCTTGCTCTGTGCAATCGGAAGTAGAAAAAGCGGCGTATTATTCGGCGTATTTTTGCGCTTTGGAAAATTTTAAAACGATTGATGAATTTTCGGGATTTTGTGCAGGCGCAGAGTATATAGATCCCGTACGTACATATTTTCGCGATTCGTATTTTACCTGTCTTGCTATGTACGAAGGGAAAACGGATTTGATTCGGAGACAAATTTTAACGCTTGCGCATGGTGTAGGAAAAGACGGCGAGTGTCCGTCTGCCGTAGTTTACGATTTTAAAAACTTTTGGGGAGATCATTATGATTCTCCGTCTTTTTTCCTTTTGTTTATATATGATTACACGGTACATACGCACGACTTTACGTTGCTAAACGAAACGGTAAACGGAAAAACGATATACGAGCTTTTGAAATTGGTTGCAAATAGACTGCTTTCGCTTGTTGATGAAACAGGATTGATTGTAAAAAAGGGAAAGCATAATAAGAGAGATTGGGCGGACCTTGTCAATAGAAACGGGTACGTATCCTATGTGGAAGGCTTATATGCACGAGCTATGTATTGCGTATCGAAGCTTTGCTCATATTTTGAAGGGGAAGAAGTTGCCGAAATATACACTCAGGCTTATCATAAGGCGAAAGAGTCCATTAATAATATTTTGTGGAACGAGGAAAAAGGTTATTTTGTAAATTTTATAGACGGAGATTTCGTAGAAACAAATTTATCGATAGATACGATTGTTATATTGTTGTTTGGTTTGACGGACGAAACACGCTCAAAGCGTGTACTTTGTGCGATGGAAAGGCTTTTAGAAACGCGAAATAACCGTGAACAACAAGCGGGTGATTTCGGGGTTATGTGCGTGTATCCGTTTTATTCGCGTAGAGATGGTGCGTTGCGGAAATCAACGCAGGATTATGAATATCACAACGGATCGAATTGGCCGTATTTGTCCGGTTTATATGCTTACGCTTGTGCTATGTATGGAAAAGATTTTCGATATCCCGTGCTTTCGTGGTTTACATATAACGCTAATCGCAGGAATTTTACGCCGATTGAATATTTTGCGCCTTGCGTAAAAGACGGATCGTTGCTGCAAGCGTGGGCTGGAACGTGCGCTTTTGCTTATGCGCATGCGGATAATAAAAATTTTTTTATGGAGAAATTAAAAGGAAAGAAAGAATTATGAAAGTAGCGGTGATTGGATTGGGGGAGATTTCAAAATTACATATTTTAGCCTTGAAAGATTGTGGACAAGAGATTGTATCGATATGTGATATTGAAGAATCTCGTTGCGACGAAGCGATAGAAAAGTATGGATTAACCAGAACGACGAAATATATTTCTTATCAAGAAATGTTGAAAAATGAACAACTTGATTGCGTACATATCTGCACGCCGCACTATTTACACGCAGAGATGATTTGCGCTGCGTTAAAGCTCGGGGTCAACGTACTGTGCGAAAAACCGCTTGCAATATCCGAGGCGCAACTCTTGGAAATTGAAAAGGCAGTGAAAGATTCACACGCAAAGCTTGGCGTGTGTCATCAAAACCGATATCGCGAGGCGTTTTTATATCTAAAAGAATTTTTTGGAGAGCGCGCAATTTCTTCTGCTGCGGCAATGCTGGTGTGGAATCGCGATAAAGAGTATTACGATTCTGGTGAATGGCGCGGCACGAAAGAAATGGAAGGCGGCGGAGTTATGATTAATCAAGCGATCCATTCCTTAGACGTTTTGCAATGGTTTTGCGGCTATCCCGAAAGTGTTATTGCTACGACGAATAATCATTCTTTGAAAGACGTGATCGAAGTGGAGGATACGGCGTACGGGTTGTTTACTTTGAAAAACGGCGGTAATTTTATAGTGACCGCAACGAATGCAGCGAAATATTGTTTTCCGATTCACACGTTGTTTCGTTGCGGAGAAAATACAGTAGAAGTGAGCGAAGATAAGATTTTTATCAACGGGAAATTCTTAGTGAAAAGCGACGGCCGGCCTTATTTTGGGAAAGAAGAGTGGGGTGTTGGTCATTATAATCTTATTAAGGATTTTTACCATTGCTTAAATAGCGGCGAAAAGTTCCCCGTAGATTTTTATGAGGGATCGAAAGCGGTGCGCTTAATTTTAGCTATGTACCGTTCAAACGGAGAAAAAATTATATTATAAATATTCGCCGTAAGAAAAGCGAGAGCAAATCGAGTGGATCAAACTTATATTTATTGATGTAGATAAAAATAGCGAGGTGTATGATTTATGCAAATGACCTTTCGTTGGTATGGAGAGGGGAACGATCGGATCACATTATCAGATATAAAACAAATTCCCGGCGTTTCGGGTATAGTATGGGCATTGCACGATAAAATGCCAGGGGAAGTTTGGCAGGAAAGCGAAATCGCGGAAGTCAAAAGACAATGCGATGAGTACGGCTTTAATATCGACGTAGTAGAATCGGTAAACGTGCACGACGATATCAAAATCGGCTTACCTACGCGCGATATGTATATCGAAAATTATAAGCATACGATACGCAATTTGTCCAAATTCGGCGTAAAGGTAATTTGCTATAACTTTATGCCCATTTTCGACTGGACGAGAAGTAATCTTTTCCACGAAGTCGGCGACGGCTCGACCGCGCTTTTCTATGAAAAGGGAATGATCCAAGACGATTACAACGCAATGGCGAAGTATATTTTGGACTTCACGGAAAAGTATAATATGACCTTCCCTGGCTGGGAGCCTGAAAGAATGGCGAAGCTTGACG
>JAZRDM010000004.1:0-16992 GCA_045660265.1 Candidatus Scatosoma sp.
GATAAGTTACTGTTCGTTGCCGAACTGTGTTCCTTCGAAGCAACCGACTTTCGTCAAAATGTGGAGATACAAGTTAAAGCAGGAAAGCGAGCATTTTTGCAGGGAGTTTACTTTGCGTAAACGAGCAAAAAAAGCGCAAGCTTGACGAACTTTAACGCCGTGTATACACATTTAGCCTATTCGTAAGCGAATTGACCTACGTTAAAATGGGTAGATACAAGCAAGACAAGAAGAGCGAGGAAAACCCGAGGGAGTTTACTTGGCGTAAATGACCGAGGGAACACGCACTGCAACGAAGTATTGCGCCGTATATGCACATTTAGCCCGTTCGTAAGCGACCAATCCTAAACGAAAGAAAAGGCTTTAAGGTGCAAGCACCTTAAAGCCTGTGACCAGTCTCTACCATTACATACCGTATCTCTTTTTAAACTTATCAATACGTCCACCGGTATCAACTAACTTCTGCTTGCCAGTAAAGAAAGGGTGGCAATTACTGCAGATATCTACTTTCATAACGTCGCCGTCTTTCGTCGTGCCCGTTTTGAACGTAGAACCGCATGCGCAGACTACAGTTACTTCGTGATATTTGGGATGAATATCAGCTTTCATTCTTTTCACCTCGCTGTTTGTTTTCATTCAAATGCCCTACAATTATAACGCTTTTTTTTATCTCCGTCAACTGTTTTTGCGCGAAATTATAAAAAATACTTGCAAAATTAAGAAAAATACGCTATACTTATTCCACACGGATTTCCGTATATCAAAAAAAGGTGTCCTTTAGTATTTATGAAAGTTTGGCAATTAACCTCTCCCCATCATATCGAACACGCCGTCGCGCCCGATTTAAAGCTCTCGGCAGGAAAAGTAAAAGTTAAGGTAACGAAAGCTTTACTCTCCGAATCGGACGTTTGCGTTTACACGGGCGCAACCAAAGTAAAATGCCCGTTTATTCCCGGCAGATTCGCCATAGGTCAAGTTACCGAAGCGAATCAGGATTCGTTTGTTACAAAAGGGGAAAGAGTGTATCTTTCCGGCGTTATCGAAAACGAACTTGCGCCCGACGGATTAAATATTGCCGGCGAAAACTGCGACGGTTTTTACCGCGATTTCGTACTTGCAGGTGTAGACGACGTATATCCCCTGCCTTCGTCCGTTACGGATGAAGCAGCCTTCTTAATTGACGCCGTTGCGCTTGCCGAACGCGTTGTAACCGAAATGAACGTTTCTGTCGGTCAACATATTATCGTTGTCGGCGGTGGTTTATTCGGCAACGTGCTGTGCCAAATTTTAATTTATCACAGAGCTGTTCCCATTATGGCAGACAACAACGAAGAACGTTTACAGCGCGCAAAAAAGAGCGGTATTTATTACACCTTCCACAACGACGAAACGTTAGAAGCCAACGTAATGAAAGTTACAGGGGGCAAAAAGGCAGACGGGGCTGTATATTTGGCATTCTCTAACCGCGCAGAGCCCTCTTCTTTCTTCAATTTGTTAAAACGCAATTCGTTTATGGCGTTCTGTTCGCAAACGACAAGGCTTTTAAACGTTAATTTAGAATACGCCATGAAAAACGAAGTGGCCATAAAATGTTTCTCCGAAAGTAGAGAATATATCTCCACTGCCATCAATATTTTAGCGAATAAAGCGGTTGCATTCTCCGAATTCCCCTACCACACATACAAGGAAGAACAGCTTCCTGGGCTTCTTAAAGAATATGCTTCGCTTTTAAAATCGGGCAACGCTCTTCCCGAACAAATGGACGTTGTCAAATTTATTTTCTAAAAAGGATTACAACGGTTGTCTATTCGCTGGACAGCCGTTTATTATTAAGGAGTTATTATATGAAAATTCTTATCGCATCCGACATTCACGGCTCGGCACATTGGTGTAAACAATTACTCGACTCGGCAAAAACGCATGGCGCAGACCAAATCGTACTGCTTGGCGATTTGCTCTATCACGGCCCGCGCAACCCCTTACCCGACGGTTACAATCCTATGCAGGTGGCGCAAATGCTGACGGACGTACAAGAAAAATTGATTTGCGTGCGCGGTAACTGCGACAGCGAAGTAGATCAAATGGTATTGCCCTTTCCTATGATGGCGGATTACGCCCTGCTTTGCGCGGACGGACAAAAATTCTATCTCACGCACGGACACTTACACGGCGAACAAACCCCGCCCCCTTTGCAAAACGGAACGTTTTTCTTTAACGGCCACACGCACACGCCGAGAAAAGTAACGCTGGCAAACGGCGCCGTTTATTGCAACTGCGGTTCGGTCTCCTTACCCAAAGAAAACACCCCCCATTCTTACGTTCTTTATGAAAACGGCGTTTTGACGTGGTACGACTTGGAAACGGGTAACTCTTTCGAACCTATTTTTTGATAAACTTATACGATAAAAGCGGAGCAAAGGCTCCGCTTTTTTATTACCTTTTCGAAAATCTGCACCCGCAAAAATCTTGGCGATACAGCCCATATTCATTCGAAAGCTCTATCGAACGGTGATACCCGCCCTTTTTCTTAAAATCGGAAACGAGATAATTCAACTCGTACCTGCCCCCCACCTTTTGTCCGATTTCATTTAACCAGTCAGCGTTTTTATACGGACTTAAACTAAGCGTTGTACAAAACCAAGCAAAGCCGTTTTCTTTGGCAACACGCGCGGTTTTGTCCAAACGCAGCTCATAACAGCGATAACATCTTATGCTCCGCTCAGGCTCGTTTTCAAGTCCTTTCGCCATGTCTTCAAAGGCTTGTTTTTCGTGGTCGCAATCGATAAAATCCGCCCATCCCGTTTGCTTTAACAGCCTAATCTGCTCTTCTTTTCGTTTTTCGTATTCCGCTTCGTCGTCAATGTTGGGATTATAATAAAGCACCGTTATTTGAAATTTATCCTTCAACCGCTCTAAACACGCCGACGAACAAGGCGCGCAACAGCTATGCAACAGCAATCGCTCGCCCGCAGGGATTATACGAAACAACTCGTTCATTTTTAACTCATAATTTTCTTTCATACGATTATTATACCCGCTCTTGCGTAATTTTTCAAGTTTTTTCAAGGGATAACGGCGCAGATTATTGACAAAAACCCAAAAAATCCCGTATAATATGGATAATAAAAGGAGCAAACAGCTTATGCAACTTCTCATTCCCGTGGCGAGCGGCTTAGAACAACCCTTAAAACGCCAACTTTTTACGCTTGGCTACGACAAAGCCCCCGCCGACAATGGCAGAATAGAACTCGAAGGCGACTGGAATGATGTTGCCCGTTTAAACGTGTTTTTACGCAGCGGCGAAAGAGTGCTTATCAAACTTACCAAATTCACCGCGTTGACCTTTGACGAGTTTTTCGACGGCTTCTACAATATCCCTTGGGAAAACTATCTCACAATGGATTCGGCTATTTTTATGGACGGAAAAAGCGTACAAAGCACGCTTGCCGCTATCAAGGTATCGGGCGGCGTGGCAAAAAAAGCAATTATCCGTCGGTTGTCGGATAAATTACGCTCGGGCAGAAAAACGTTTGCAGAAAACGGCGCGCGAAGTGTCGTAGGTTTTTCCATCTTCAAAGATGAAGTAACGGTAACGTTAGACACGACGGGAGACAGCCTGCACAAGCGCGGTTACCGCACCCTTGCCTATAGCGCGCCCTTAAAAGAAACGCTTGCCGCAGGACTTATCGACAGCACCTTTTACAACCCCGACGCCGACAGCGAAAAACCCTTTGCCGACGTATTTTGCGGCAGTGGCACCATTCCTATCGAAGCGGCTTTAAAAGCCCTTCACATAGCACCAGGGTTGAGCCGAACGTTCGATTTCGTCCAATGGGCTTGTGCCCCTAAAGGCATTTTAGAACGCGCCCGCCAAGAAGCAAAGGATAAAGAACAACGAAACAGAAAAGTAAATATTTACGGCTCGGACATCAATCCCAAAGCCATTTCTATTGCAAAATATCACGCCAAACAAGCGGGCGTTTTAGAATATATCCGCTTCGAAACAGCAGACGCACGCGCCTTCCGCTCTAACGAGTCCTTTGGCGTACTTCTCTCCAATCCACCCTACGGCGAACGCCTTTCGGATGAAAAACAAACACAACAGCTGATGAAAGAATTTAGCAAAGCGTTCTCCGCACTTCCCAACTGGAACGGCTACATTCTTACTTCCTTACAAGATTTCGAGCGGTATTTCGGCAAACGCGCCGACAAAAAGAAAAAATTTTCTAACGCCAACCTGCCTTGCGGTTTTTACTCGTATTTTTCCGCCCATTCCCCTAAACAAAACCACTAAATTTCCCCGTCGCAAACCATTCTTTGCGGCGGTTTATTTTATCAAGTTTTTATATTGAAATACTTGATTTTATAAAGTTAAACCTTTGTTTTTTAAAACAAACACTTATTTTTACTATTTTTGTATTCTATCATTTGACTTTTTTAGGCTTTTTTTGTATAATACTTTTATTCTTGGTTTAGGTGGTTTTATTATGAAAATTCCTGAAATATTTGGTGAAAACGTATTCAATGACGTTGTGATGAGAAGCACTCTCCCGCACGACGTTTACAAATCTTTGCGTAAAACGATTGACGCAGGCGAAAAAATAGATATGTCTATTGCCGATTCGGTTGCCAACGCAATGAAAGACTGGGCTCTCTCCAAAGGCGCAACGCATTATACGCACTGGTTTCAGCCGTTAACCAACCTCACCGCAGAAAAGCACGACAGCTTTATCGAGCCCGTCGGCGGCGACGCAGTCATTATGCAATTAACGGGAAAATCTCTTATCGTCGGCGAGCCGGACGCTTCGTCCTTCCCTTCAGGCGGCTCCCGAGAAACGTTTGCAGCACGTGGGTATACCGCATGGGACCCTACTTCTCCCGCATTCGTTAAAGAAAACACTTTGTATATCCCCACCGTTTTCGTCTCTTACACAGGCGAAACGCTGGATAAAAAAGCCCCTCTTCTCCGTTCTATGACGGCTATCGACAAACAATGCAAACGCTTGTTAAAATTATTCGGTATCGAATGCGCTAAAGTCAATACCACCGTCGGTCCAGAGCAGGAATATTTCTTAATTGACAAAGCCGTTTATGAAAAACGCCAAGACCTTGTATTAACAGGCCGAACGCTTTTCGGCGCCCCCGCTCCCCGCGGACAAGAATTAGACGACCATTATTTCGCACCCTTAAAGCCGCGCGTAGCAGCGTTTATGAAAGATTTAGACGAAACGCTGTGGCGCTACGGTATTCTTTCAAAAAGCAAACACAACGAAGCTGCCCCGGCCCAACACGAACTTGCCCCCATCTTCACCACCATGAACGTCGCCGTAGACACCAATCAGCTGACGATGGAGCTTATGAAAAAGGTGGCAAACAAACACGGGCTCGTTTGTCTTTTACACGAAAAGCCATTCGTTGGCATCAACGGCAGGGGTAAACACAACAACTGGTCGCTTTCGACAACGGGCTTAAATTTACTCGACCCTGGCGAACACCCCGAAGAAAACGCTTTGTTTATGCTTATTCTCGCTTGTATCGTAAAAGCAGTGGATAAATATCAAGGTATTTTGCGTGCGTGCGTAGCATCTGCAAGCAACGACCACCGCCTTGGCGGAGGCGAAGCTCCCCCTGCCATCATCTCCATCTATTTAGGCGACGAATTAGGCGAAATTGTAGATAGTATTGTTTTTGGGAAAAATTACACCCCGCATAAAGCGGTTAAAGGCTCGATCGGCGTACCCGAATCCCCTATTTTCCCTATCGACTCTACGGATAGAAACCGCACTTCTCCCTTCGCGTTTACGGGAAATAAGTTTGAGTTTAGAATGCTCGGCTCGTCCGCGTCCGTTGCCGACCCGAATATCGTCTTAAACACCATTGTTGCCGAAGCCTTCTCAGAAGCCGCAGACAAGCTGGAAAAGGCAGAAAACTTCGAAAAAGCGGTGAAAACGTACACGGAAAAACGCTTAAAAAATCATTATCGTATTATTTTTAACTATAACGGCTACGGGCCCGAATGGGAAGCGGAAGCAGCAAGACGCGGGCTTTTAAACCATAAAAACACCGCCGACGCCGTAAACGAATTGTTTAAAAAAGAAAACGTAGACGTGTTCATTCGCCAAGGCGTTTATACCAAAAACGAAGCACTGGCACGAGCAAACATTCAGCTTGAAAACTACGTCAAAGCAATTTTAATCGAAGCAAAAACAATGATAGAAATGGCGTCCCGCCAAATCTATCCCGCCGTATCCGCTTACGTATCCAGACTTTGTAAAAACCTTGCAGCGAAAAAATCGCTGTTTACTTCTCTCCCGACAAGTGAAGAAGAAAAACTTATTAAAGCGTTGGCAACCGCAAACGAAAAAATGTTAGAATCTATGGCAAAATTAGAAAACGATTTGCAAGATATCCCAGCCAACAAAAAAGAAGCGGCACTTCGAGCCGCACACGTAATCGTGCCCGCCATGCAAATCTTGCGCAAACACGCAGACGAAGCAGAGCAGCTTTGCGCAAAAGATGTTTGGCCCTTCCCTAGCTATTACGACTTGCTTTTCAGCGTAAAATAAGCAAAAAAAGGACGTGATTTTTATCACGTCCTTTTATTTCATCTCGTACACGGGTGCCCTATTTTTATTTTCCCTGCTTTTCCCTCGTATATTTTTCAAAAAACGGTTTGACAATCCATCAATTTCGTGTATAATAGAATAAACCCTTTCACAAAGGAGATATCTATGTTAGATTACACCAAAGCGGCTTTCGGAAAAATCGTTGACGATTTTAAAAAGTTTATTTTTTCTTTCTCTATAGCCGCACACGCCGTCGGCATTTTGTATTTAATTTACACTTTATTTGCCACACAAGGCATTTTAGCTGTCAATATTATTCTACTTATTCTTTCTACTGCCTATCTTATTTTTCTTTGCAAACAAGGTATCGACGCCAAAAACAAACTACAACAAAAGATTGCTCAGCGTATTTTTAAGTGGAGTAAACTTATCTTAAAATTATACACACTCGGCATTGCGTTGTATGCACTCAACTCTACCATTAACGACGTAGACGGTCTCTCCGTTATTTTAACGGCGTTACAACTTATCGGCTGGGTTTTACAAGTCCTTTTTGAAGTCGTTAGTTTGTTGCTTGAAAAATTATACGACCTTATCTACACGGCTGTTTTAGCGGACGTAGAACAAATGAAAAAGCCCTTTACAACTGCGGGAAACTTCTTTAAAAAGGTTGCAGGCAAGGAAATTGAAGAAACAGAACCTACAAAAACCCGAGCTTTTTTAGACAACCTTGTACAAACGAAAAAGCAGGAAAAAGAAAACGAAAAATCGCACGCAAAAGGCAATAGCAAACCGCAACACTCCGAACCTTCCCCCGCAGAAGAAGAAACCGCAGTAGCAGAAGACGGGATATCAAATCGCAAAAAGTTCCCGTTTTTTAAAAGGAAGTAAATGATGACCACCGCCAAAATCCCCAAACTTAGCGGCAATCAATTAAAAATTATAGCCGCTATCTTTATGGTGATCGACCATGTCGGTCTCCTCTTCTTCCCAACAAATATGTTTTTGCGCATTCTGGGCAGAATTTCCTATCCGCTTTTTGCGTTTATGATTGCAGAAGGAGCCAAGTACACAAAAAACAAACTCAAACATTTTTTAATGATGTTTGGCTTAGCCGTTATTTGTCAAGTCGTCTATTTCTTTTTTGACAACGGCAGCTTGTACATGTGTATTCTAGTTACCTTCTCCCTTTCCACCCTTTGCTTGTACGCATTAGAATTTTTCAAAAAAAACCTTTTTGACAACAGCGCCCAATTCCTTAAAAAAGCTTTTGCCTTCACCACCTTTCTTGTCAGCGTTTTCGCCGTCTTTCTCTTTTGCGAGTGTTTCCAAGTGGATTACGGTTTTTTCGGGTGCATGGTCCCCGTTTTGATTAACGTTTTCGACTTTCATCAAATACCTGCCCCCGAGAAATTAAAAAAATTAGATTGTTTACCCATCAAACTATTTTGCCTATCTATCGGACTTTTATTGCTTTCGGCATACTGCGGAAGCTTATATATCCAAATGCACATGCCCGCGTGGAAGTACTTACAATGTTATTCTTTCCTTGCTTTAATCCCCCTCACATTTTACAGCGGAAAGAAAGGCAAATGGAATATGAAATATTTTTTCTATCTATTTTACCCGCTGCATCTCGCCTTGCTTGAAGGCATTTACATATTACTGAAACTTTTAAAATATTTATAAAAACAAAATGGCGAAGCTTTTTAAGCTTCGTCATTTTTATTATATTATTTCCAGTAATTTTTGACACGCCCTAAAAATATCGTTATACGCTTCGTCAAAATCCCGCGTGTACCAAGGATCTGCAACGTCTTCACCGCTACCTAATACCGACATCAATTTTCTGCATTTTTCAGCGTTCTGTTCGCCTAAAATGCGCTTAGCTCGCCATAAATTACTCTCGTCCATACACAAAAACAAATCGTATTCTTCGCCGTCTTTTTGTGTCAATTGCACCGCGCGTTTACCTTCGCACAAAATCCCTTTTTGCTTCAACAAAGCCTTTACGGGCGGATATACAGGATTACCCACGCCGCCCCAAATTTCTTCGGAAGAAACCGCGCAAGAGCGTATCTCTAAATCCGTCCGCCCCGCCTTTTGCGCCAAGTCTTTACACACAAATTCCGCCATCGGCGAACGGCATATGTTTCCATGGCAAACGAACATGATTTTTCGTTTCATCTCCACCCTGCCTCTTACTCTTTAAATTGATAGCGATACAATTCAGCGTATAACCCGCCCGTTTGTACCAGCTCTTCGTGCGTACCGCGCTCGGTAATTTCACCGTCTTGTACCACCAAAATTTCATCTGCATTCTTCACCGTTGAAAGCCTATGCGCCACCACCAAAGTCGTTCTGCCAACCGACAATTCCTTCAGCGCTGCTTGCACTTGCATTTCCGTCATATTATCCAAAGCGGACGTCGCTTCGTCTAAAATGAGAATAGGCGGATTTTTTAAAAACGCGCGCGCTATCGCAATGCGTTGCTTTTGTCCGCCCGACAACTTCACGCCGCGTTCGCCAACCTCTGTATCATAGCCGTTAGGTAAGCTTTGCACGTACTCATGTATATTCGCGCGCTTTGCCGCCATCAGCATTTCTTCCTCCGTTTTCTCAGGCGAACCGTACATAATATTATCGCGCACACTGCCCGCAAACAAGAATACGTCCTGCGCCACAATCGCCATTTTCGAGCGCAAATCCTGCGTCGAAACGTCGTTAATATCCACTCCGCCGATTAAAATTTTCCCGCCGTCGCGGACGTAAAATCGAGGCAATAAGTGGCAAATGGTTGTTTTTCCGCCGCCAGAACTGCCAACCAGCGCAATCGTTCTGCCCTTTTTAACGGTAAACGAAACGCCTTTTAATACTTCCGTTTCTTCCCCTTTGGTGTTTTTATAGCCAAATTCGACGTCCTCAAATACAATATCGCCGTCCATTTCCGCCATAATAGGCTGGGTCGGCTCGTATTCCGATTTCGTATCCATCAGCTCGCAAAAACGCTTAAAGCCCGTTAAACCGTCTTGAATTTGTTCGAAGAGAATGACAAGGGTGCGCAGAGGCGAAATCATCATATTGATAAATAAAATAAACGCCGTAAAATCTGCCCCGTCAATCACCTTATTAAAAAAGAGCAACCCCCCAGAAACCAATGCAAGCAAGTATAAAAAGTCGTTAAACGCGGACATGCCCCCTTGAAAACCGCCCATTGCCCGATAGGCCTGCGAGCGAGCGCCCTTAAAGCGTTCGTTCACGCTTTCAAATTTTTTCGTTTCCGTTGCCGTTGCATTATACGCTTTGGTTACACGAATCCCCGTTAAAGACGACTCGATTTCCGCGTTCAATTCCGCTACTTTTTTACGGGATTCTTCAAATCCCTTATTCATTTTATCTCTTGCTTTGCTTGCAAAAATCAACATCAAAGGGATATAGCAAAGCACGATTAACGCCAAATAACCGTTGATTGTTGCCAAAATAATCAACGCGCCGATAATGGAAATAAGCGAATTAAACACGTCCTCAGGGCCGTGGTGTGCAAGTTCTGACACTTCAAAAAGGTCGTTGACAATACGCGACATCACGTTGCCTGTTTTGTTTTCATCAAAATAGCTGAACGGTAACGTTTGAATATGCCCAAACAAATCCCGTCGCATATCCCCTTGAATACGTACCCCAAGCACGTGTCCCCAATACCCAACGATATAGGTCAAGATGCCTTTTACCGCATAAATTCCCACCAACACAATCGCCCAAGTAATAAGCAGTTGCAAGTTTTGATTAGGCACGTAATCGTTAATGATTTGCCTAGCTATCATGGGATAAAACATATTGCAAACGGAAATGGTAAACGAGCAAATCAAATCGATAATAAACAATTTCTTATGCGGTTTATAATAGTTAAAAAAACGTTTTATCCATTGCATAGTTTTTATCCTTTATAAAACAAATTTGTAGTCAACAGTGACGTAAAAGCAATCCTCTTCGCCCAAACACTTCGTTGTATGTATCCCAACCCGTAAGCCCGGCTCTTTTTTTATTTTTTCTTTAAGAAGCTTTTTCACTTTATCAAGAAACAAGCCACCTATGTAATGCACTGTTATGGCGTTACCAAACGCTGAAAAAATAAGTCCCTTATAATGAACACCACCGCGCGTACGATATTTCGTAGGATTTTTATCAAGATAGTTTTGCAAAACTTCAGGAAAAGCGTGTCTAAACTCTCCACAACGCACTTCTCCGAATTTTACGTTGGGTCCAATCGCCAACTCATTCGCTACGATGGTATGACCTCCGAAAAGCGATTTGCTGACATGCCCATTGTTTATTCTTATGCGTACGTTTTTTTGCACCAAACCCAAAACCCAGTCGGCAAAGTCTTTCGCAAACGTTTCCTCGATAAACTTGTCAAATTCTCTTTCAAACGCTGGGATTTTTTGATTTGCTATTTCTTGAGCCGATTGTATGTTTTTGTCTTTAAATTCGTCTCTCAATGACATAATTTTCTCCTTCGTAAACCAAAACTAAGTTTGGGTTTAGATGTTTCTACCAAGTTAAACTTAGAGATAGTTTTATCCATCCTTCTTAGCGGGGATAAGTTACTGTTTGTAAAAAACAAGCTTAATCTTTATCGTAACGCTCAATCGAAGCAATAAAAGGATTCTCAATCATAATCTCTTTTAAACGCGCGGAAGAAAATTCGCGGTCCGTATTTAAGGTCGCGCTATACACAACACGCCCATCCGTTCTGGAAATTACTAGATGATGGAATCTATCCGTGCCGAAAATCTCTTTAATTTTTTCGTTTTCGTCTGCCGATTGATAAAACTCAATTTTGATGGAATATATTTTTTTGTGCATAAACAAGCGGATATTCAAATGGAAAATACATTGCGCGATAATTAAGATAGCGGTTGCACCGATTGCAATCACGTACATACCTGCCCCGCACGCCATACCAACGCCCGCAGTTGCCCAAACACCCGCCGCCGTTGTTAATCCGCGCACTTCGTGCTGTTTATAAACAATCATCCCCGCGCCTAAAAAGCCGACGCCGGAAACAATCTGCGCCGCAACACGTGCCGCGTCCGCACCGCTGCCGTCAAAGGCATACAACGATACGACCATCATTAACGCCGCACCAAAACAAACGATAGTGTGCGTGCGAATCCCCGCCTCTTTCGAGCGGATTTTTCTTTCTAACCCGATAAGAAACCCGAGCGCTACCGATAATAACAAATCGAGCAGTACCCAGCTGTTTTTTAATTGTTCAAGAATTTCAAACCATTTCATAATTTTTTTATCCTATAAATGATTTATTTTTTGTTGTAATCATCCCAACGCTTTTTCAGTTGTTTTTAGAAGCAAGTCAAGGCGCGGTGAGGGCGCGTACCGTAAGTACGTAACCCCATTGCTTAATTTTAGAACTGAGAAAGACAAGGCAAACGAGCATTTGTTGACAAAACTAACCGCCCGTCTATTCGAATTGCTTAATTTTAGACGCAAGCAGGTCGAGGCGCGGTGAGGGCGCGTACCCGTAAGTACGTAACCGAACCGCAACGAAGAGATGCGCCGCTTATAAAATTAAGCAAGCGTCGCCAAAACTGAAGAAGCGGTACTTACTCCCCACCGCATACTTGTAAACGGATAAAATTTCTTCTCTGCCCGTCAAGCACGAAACAAGCATAATTAAAGTACTTTCGGGGAGATGAAAGTTGGTAATTAACCCGTCAACACACTTCATTTGATAAGGCGGATATAAGAAAATTTCGGTGTTTCCGCTCTCTGCGCGTACCGTACCATCGTCATTCGCCACACTTTCAAGCGTACGGACGGAAGTCGTCCCAACGGCGATTACGCGCCGTCCTTCACGCTTTGCCGCATTGATAACGTCTGCAGATTCCTGACTGACTTGATAAAATTCCGAATGCATTTTATGGTCGGTAATAATCTCTTCGCTGACAGGGCGGAAAGTACCAAGCCCCACGTGTAAAAGCACTTCGGCAATTTGCACACCTTTTTCTTTCAGTTTTTGTATCAGCTCGGTGGTGAAATGCAAACCCGCTGTTGGAGCCGCCGCCGAACCGTCTATTTTGCTATACACGGTATTGTAACGCGTTTGATCGGCAAGCTTTTCTTTGATATACGGCGGCAAAGGCATTGTACCAACTTTGGATAAAATGTCTTCAAATACACCGTCGTATTCAAACTCGATAATCCGCTCACCGCTGTCCGTTATGTCTTTCACGGTGAAAGATAGCTCGTCATTCACCTTCATTTTCGCGCCGATTTTTCCTTTTTTGCCAGGGCGCATCAACACTTCCCACGTCGTTAAATTGTATCGCTTTAACAGCAAAATTTCTACCACGCCGCCGTGCGCCGTCAAGGCAAAAACGCGCGCAGGAATAACCTTTGTGTTGTTGACAACTAACACGTCGCCCGCTTGCAAATAATCGATTACGTCTTTAAAAATTTTATCTGTGATTTGTTTGGTTTTACTGTCGTATACCAACAAACGCGAAGAATCTCTCGGCATTGCAGGCGTTTGCGCAATCAATTCTTCGGGTAAATCATAATAAAAATCACTTTTTTTGTACTGTACTTTTTCCATATTATTTCGTCAGTTCTTCGTCTATTCCTAAATTATTCGTTGTCTTCAAAAAAGGAAATTTGTTTTCTTGCTTTTAAGCTGGGTTGAATACCTAAATGCTCGTACCCGCCCTTTAAGCAAATTCGTCCACGCGGAGTGCGCGCAATAAAGCCAAGCTGTAATAAATACGGCTCGTAAACGTCTTCTATGGTGTTAGCGTCTTCGTTGATGGTTGCCGCTAACGTCTCCAAACCCGCAGGGCCGCCGCTGAATTTTTCAATTAAGGCGCGCAGATAGTTTCTATCCGTTTCGTCTAAGCCCAAATCGTCAATTTCCAGCCTTGCAAGCGCAAATTTTGCATCTTCTAAGGTTACAACGGCGTTGCCTTTGACAAGCGAGAAGTCGCGGACGCGTTTTAATAAACGGTTGGCAATTCTCGGCGTGCCGCGGCTGCGCTTTGCTATTTCCGCCGCCGCTTGTTCGTCTATGCCAATCTCCAAGGCTTGCGCCGAACGGGTAACAATTCGCTTTAATTCATCTGGAGTATAAATTTCCAAACGGTTGATGATACCAAAACGATCACGCAAGGGGTTTGCAAGCATACCTGCCTTGGTCGTCGCGCCGATTAACGTGAATTTTTTCAGCGAAAAACGAATATTCCTTGCCGACGGGCCTTTGCCAACGATAATGTCAAGCGCGTAGTCTTCCATGGCGGAATATAAAATTTCTTCCACTGAACGATTTAAGCGGTGGATTTCGTCAATAAATAACACGTCCCCTTCGTTTAAATTGGTTAAAATCGCCGCAAGGTCGCCCGAACGCTCGATTGCGGGACCGCTAGTCAGCTTAATTGCCGTGCCCATTTCGTTGGCGATAATGTGCGCAAGCGTGGTTTTACCAAGACCCGGGGGCCCGTATAAAAGCACGTGGTCGAGCGCGTCGCCGCGCTGTTTCGCCGCCGTGATGTAGACGGAAAGATTTTCCTTTACCTTTTCTTGACCGACGTAATCGGACATGGTTTTAGGACGAAGGACGTTTTCTTCCATGTCGTATTCTGTTTTGGAAGGGACCATTAGCCCTTCTTCGTATTCTTCGTTTTCAAACATAATTTACCTATTGTAGATTTTTAATTTTGCTTCTTCGAAGCAACCAAACCAAAACGGTTTAGATAGAAGTTCAAGCAGAAAAGCGAGCATTTTTGCAGGGAGTTTACTTGCCGTAAATGACCGAGGGTTGCCGCACCACAACAAAGTATTGCGTAGTATATCCACATTTCACCCATCAAGGCAATCCACCAACCGTTAAAATGTGGAGATACAAGTTAAAGCAGGAAAGCGAGCATTTTTGCAGGGAGTTTACTTTGTGTAAACGAGCAAAAAAAGCGCAAGCTTGACGAACTTTAACGCAGTATATGCACATTTAGCTTATTCGCAAGCGACCAACCCACCGTTAAAATGGGTAGATACAAGCAAGACAAGGCGTGGGAGTATTCCCGACGGGAGTGTACATAGACGTACACAAGCTAGGGAACGCACACCACAACAAAGTATTGCGTAGTATATACACATTTAACCTATTCGTAAGGTTTATAATCCGCCTTGCAAGGCGCGCATAATAATCTCTTCCACCGCCACAGCGCCGCTATCCTTTGCTTTTTTAACGGCTTGCACGCTTTCATTGCGCGTAAAGCCTAAGCCCATCAACGCCGCAACAGCGTCTTCGTCTATTGCCGAAAGTTTTGCAGGCGCGCTTGCTAAAGCTGCTGTCGGCGTTTCGCCGCTTGCGCCCATAATTTCCGCTGCGGAAATTTTTCCGTGTAATTCTAAAACGATTTTTTCCGCCGTCTTTTTACCCAAGCCTTTTACCGTGCTTAAACGCTTGACGTCCGCCGTGAAGACCGCTTGCGCTAAGTCGTCTGCGGACAGCGAAGAAAGCACTGCTATCCCCAGTTTTGGACCAACACCCGATACTGTGATGAGTTTTAAAAAGATTTCTTTTTCCTTTGCGGAATCAAAGCCAAACAGCGTGATGCCGTCTTCTTTTACTTGTAAATGGGTGTGTAACTCGATTTGTTCGCCGACAATGGCTTTGCGCATTGCCGCGCCCGAACAAAATATTTCGTAACCTAATCCGTTTACGTCTATAATCAGCGTTTCTGCCGTAACCGTTAATACTCTGCCCCGTACGTACGCTATCATTTTTTCTTCTCCTTATTCGTTTTTCTCTTTTAAAGAGGCTATTACTTTTGCAGCCAATTCCGCTGCCGCGCCCGTCGGCTGCGGCTTTTTTATACTCACTTTTGCCGTTTTTTGCGCTACCGATTTAACGGTGGCGGACGGTTCGAGTTTTTTACTCGGCGCTTTGCTTACCGTCTTTTTAGGTTTAGATGTTTCTTTGCCCATCATAGATTGAAATGCGCTGCCTGTAACCGAATTTTGCCCTTTCGTTCTCGTCATATTACCGACAGCGAATAAATCGCCGAAACGGCTGGCAAAGGAATGACAGAGCGCTATGGCCAGCGCGTCCGCCGCGTCGTCGGGTTTAGGCGTTGTCTTTAAATGCAAAAGCGAAGTTACCACTTGTTGCATTTGTTGTTTATCCGCTCTGCCGTAACCCGTCAGCGCTTGTTTGATTTGCATGGGGGTGTATTCGTACAGTTTTCCGCAACGTTTTACACAAGCAAGCAACGCCACGCCGCGCGCTTGCGCAACGGCAATCCCCGTCGTAATATTTTTAGAAAAAAACAGCTCTTCCATCGCAACTTCGTCTGGCTGAAATGCGTCGAGAATTTTCCCCACGCCTTCTTCCAATAAGGCAAGACGGACGGGTAAGCTTTCGTCTTTTGGGGTTACGACTACGCCGTAATCGACGGCTTTGCAGTTGCCGTTTTTATCCTTTTCGATTACACCGTATCCAAGCGTTGCAATACCCGGGTCGATCCCCAAAATAATCATGCGTTTTCTCCTTAAATGATGATTAAGTATTATATCATATTTTCTGCCTTTTGTCAATACCCACATTCGCGGAATTTTTTACTTTCTTTGCTATGCAAAGAAGCAAACCCGCTGTTTTGCGTAAATAACCGACCAAAGCCCGACAAGGCATTACGTAGTATATACACATTTAGCTTGTTCGTAAGCGACCAAGCTAAAAAAAAGTTGGCAGTCCCCTATTGACAACCAAAAAAGCTATGTTATAATCGTTCGGCAACGCGAATCCAGCCCGTCTGTCCGCGTGGTCTTCCCCCACGAACGCGTCTGAAAAGGAGTTTATTTTGTATATCAAAAAAATCGTTGTTTTTTTGCGTTTTTATGGTTTAGGCACTCTCCTTTTAGGGCTTGCAGAAAGGCTGATGAAGGGCTTGGTGAAAAAGGCGGAAAACGTTCTTCCCCGTTTACACGCTTTTACCGAAAATTTGACAACTGAATATGAAAAACGACAAAACGTTTTGAAAATTAAATTGGAAGAATTAACCATCTAGCCAAGTTAAACTTGGAGATAGTTTTTTCTATCCTTCTTGGCGGGGATAAGTTACTGTTCGTTACCCCGCGTCGTTTCTTCGAAGCAACCGACTACCGTTAAAATGGGTAGATACAAGTTAAAGCAGGAAAGCGAGCATTTTTGCAGGGAGTTTACTTTGTGTAAACGAGCAAAAAAAGCGCAAGCTTGACGAACTTTAACGCAGTATATACACATTTAGCTTATTCGCAAGCGACCAACCCACCGTTAAAATGGGGAGATACTAGTTAAAGCAGGAAAGCGAGCATTTTTGCAGGGAGTTTACTTTGTGTAAACGAGCAAAAAAAGCGCAAGCTTGACGAACTTTAACGCAGT
>JAZRDM010000005.1:0-80370 GCA_045660265.1 Candidatus Scatosoma sp.
TTTCCCATACTACTCCCTTAGCAGGGGAGCCCCTTGAGCCTCTTGGGTACTTCTGCATGGCTCAATTTCACATTTATTCAACGCTATAATAATATAGCATATTTTTTTTATCTTGTCAAAGATTTTTACTCAAAAATAAAAAGTTTTTCATAAAGTTTATATTTTTCTGCTCTTTCCTTCCACTCCATCATAAATAATAACCGCCCCCAAGAAATCTTGAAGGCGGTTTTTGTTCGTTTATTTTCTATCCTGTATTAGTGAGAAAGCAAGAACATCAAGATGAAGAGAATTACGACAACACCCGCAATTACGTCATTAAACGAGAATTTGCCGTCATCATCCTTACAGAACTTACCCGTACCAAGACGGATACCTACGTATGCAAGCAAGCCGATACCGATACCATACGAAATACTGTAGGTAAGTACGCACATTGCAATCGTTGCAAATGCGGGTACTGCCGAAACGGGATCGAGCCAATCAATCTTGGTTACGCAGTTCATCATGAGAACGCCGATATAAATCAATGCTGCGGACGTAGCGCACGTAGGGATAAGCTTTGCGATAGGCGTCAAGAACATTGCAACGAAGAAGCACACTGCCGTAACGCAAGACGTAAGACCCGTCTTACCGCCTACTGCCGTACCTGCGGACGATTCTACAAACGTCGTAACCGTCGAAGTACCGCATATTGCACCAGTACAGGTTGCAATTGCATCTGCAAGCATTGCCTTGTTAACGTTGGGAACCTCGTCGTTTTCGTCTAATAAATTACCGCGAGCACATGCACCGTACAACGTGCCAAGCGTATCAAACATATCTACCATACAGAATGCCAAAGCACCCGTGAAGAGCAAAAGAATAAGATCGCCTGCATTATGAGAAACGCCAGGAATCAACTTGCCGTTTGCACCATACGTAAGATATTCGCCGTTAAGATAACCGCTGAAATCGAACCCTTCGGTGAATACCTTAAAGAAGGAATATTTAAAGAAGTCGCCGATAGCCGTAAAAGGATCGCTGAACGTAATATCTGCAAATTCAGCCGAGAAGGTTTGCGAACCAAGAAGAGCACCAAGACCTGCTACTACATAATAGAATACAGACGTACCAAGGATACCCCAAAGAATTGCACCCTTCACTTCTTTCTTAGAAAGAACAGCAATCGCAACAACGCCAACAAGCGTAGCAAATACTTTAAATACCGTAGACCATTTCGCTCCGGCAAGTACGTTCATGGAAACGAGCGTAACCTTCGTGGATTGGTCAAGTACAACAACGCCTGCATTTTGCAAACCGATAAACGCAATGAAAAGACCAATCCCTGCGGGAATCGCATCTTTTACACTTTTAGGAATCGCATTAAAAATATATTTTCTTAAGCCGGAAACGGTAAGAAGCAAGAAGATGATACCGTCAAGCAAAATGAATACAAGCGCATTTGCATAAGACAGACCATTCGTCATACCAAACCCGCAAACCGAATACACGAAGAAGGCATTAAGACCCATACCGGAAGCTTGCGCCAAAGGCAATTTTGCCAAAAGACCAATCAACACCGTGCCAATAATTGCGGAAATTGCCGTTGCAACATACACCGCGTTGAACATTTGATCAGTCGTAGGGCTACCAGCTTGAACGCCACCTAACTCACTAAACATACCAGCGTTTACAATCAAAATATAAACCATTGCCATAAAAGTCGTTAAACCAGCAATGATTTCCGTCTTAATCGTCGTCTTATGTTCGCCAAGCTTAAAGTGCTTTTCAAGAAAAGCGTTAAATTTAGACATAACTATACTCCTTTAAAAAGATTTCCATTTTTAAAAGCGCCCGTTTTTTTACAGGTACTTACTAAATTTAAAACCGATTTTAACAACGAATTTTAATTTATATCACAATTCTATCACTTTTCTACCTTAATGTCAACAGTTTTTTCGCCAAAATTTTCTTTTTTGCCAAGCTTTACCGTATCTTCTTCTTTTACATTATATTATATGCACCCCATTTTTGTGCTTTTTTAGCAAAAGAAAGAGCAAAACACGCCGTTTTACTCTTTCTTTTGATCAATTTACTATTTTCACTCGTTTTTCACAAAACTTGCTTGTTGCATAATTTGTTCGTTTATTTCTTTCATGGTCTCGATAGGCATTTTTACAACCTTTCTATCATAAGTTACCAAGCCGTTGATTTCTTCCTCCACGTCGGAAACCTGTGTATAGACGCACGCGCACAAACCTTTCGAGATTAAAGGTTTCAGTTTTTTTAGATATAATTTTTCTACCGCTTGCGCATATTCCGCCTGCGTTTTAAACTTTTTGTACCCAAATTCTTTCTCTTCGTTAAAGACATGCCCCTCTGTTTTGAGTGAATATCCGCCAAATTCGCTTAAAACAACCGGACGGGAATCTTTAGGCACTTTCAAAGGCGTATAATAAATATGCAAGCTTAACAGATCCGTTTTGCCAACCCCTTGATCGTGCCAACCGCTGACCGAATCGACCACGCGGGTATCGTCTAATTCTTTCACCAACCGCGTAATTCTTGCCGAGTCGAACTGTCCCCAGCCTTCGTTGAAAGGAACCCAAACGCCAATGCAAACGCAATTTTTTAACGCGTCTATCGTTTCGCGAACGCTTTCCACAAATTCCAGACGGCCATTTTCGTTTTCACGGGAAAAATATTTATAATCGTCGTCCTTGTGCTTAAACCCTAAAAACGGGAATGCAGCAACGTGCAGGAAATTATAAATTCCGCCACCCGAAACAAAATCTTGCCAAACGATAATCCCTAATTTATCGCAATGATAATACCAGCGAAGCGGTTCAAGCTTGATATGCTTGCGAAGCATATTAAAACCCATTTGCTTGAGCATTATTAACTCGTCTACAATTGCCTCTTCGCAAGGATACGTCAACAAGCCGTCAGGCCAATAGCCTTGGTCGAGCACACCGCTTTGGAAATAGGGTTTACCGTTTAATAACAGCCTTGACTTCCCTTTGCTATCCTTGCCTATCCCAAACGAACGCACGCCGAAATAAGAGGAAATTTTATCTCCACCACTTGTTTCTATCGTAAAAGAATACAGCTTAGGATTTTCGGGCGACCAGAGTGTAAAATCGTATTCAACGCATACCTGCCCCCCTGTAAAGACTTTTTCAATAATACATTTTTCGCCGTCAAACACACGCAGCGTTTGTTCGTCTTCGCATTCGGAAATAATATCCACGCGCTTAGCCAACGCGTCTGTTTTTATATCCAACGAACGAATATAGCTTTTAGGCAAACATTCCAACCACACCGTTTGCCAAATTCCGCTTTGTTTGGTATACCATATTCCACCGGGTGTTGAGCTTTGTTTTCCCCTAGCCCCCTCGCTTTTCTCCGTTTCGTCAATACATTCCACACGCAACACGTTTTCTCCTATGCGCGCGTATGCGCTGACGTCTGCTGTGAAGGGCGTAAATCCGCCTTTATGTACGCAAACCAAATTACCGTTGATAAATACTTCGCACTCTTGGTCGACTGCGCCAAAATGTATCAATACCGTTTCGTCTATTTCATCCAGCGTAAACGCACGTTGGTATACGATTTTTTCATCTTCTAAAAGTTCGAATCCATCCTCTATCCCGCTGAGCGCACTCTCAGGAGAAAAGGGCACTTTGATACGGTAAGGAAACTCTTCGGCATATTCCGTCTTTTTTACTTTTTCAAAATCCCACCAGCCGTTTAAACACAACCAGCGCTCCCGTTGCATTTGCGGACGGGGATATTCAGCTAAAGGAATGTCTGCAACTTGATATTTTGTCGTCAATTTCATACTTGTGCATCCTCCGTGTTTTCCTTAGCTAATGCGTGTTTATTTTGCTTTTTTAACAGCGGAATAATAACAAACATCAACAGCGCAATAATGCCACCCACAAGGAATATCTCGGGGGCAGGTATGTATTGAGTTGTCATTACATCCGCGGACGTTAAGTCGTCAAGCGGAATATTTCTCGCCTTATTTACAGCGTTTCCTATCATAGGACCAACCAGCATAGGAATAAGTACACTAAATACCATACGCACGCCTTGGAACTTACCAACAGCGTCTTTAGGCGTATAATCGCGCGTGAGCGCGCCACATAAAGCAGAAACAAGAATATAACCCGTAATCATTACAAACCCTGCAAATCCAAACAATAATAAATCCGCCACGTGATTTTTCGTGTTTGCAAAATACATTCCTATCAACCCCGCCGATAAAATTGCCGCCGCAGGATAGAGCATTTGCGCCTTATCTTTTTTATCCGAAAGCTTAGTCAAATACAAATTGACCGCCGCCCCTAATACGATAGCAAGCCCAAATACCACACTGTATTCGATTACGGTAAAACCCAAATACGTCTTCATATATATAATCATATACGGCATAAAGACTTGGCAAGCAATACCATAAAGCAAAACGACAAGGAGAGTTAAATACAACGATTTGTTTTGCTGAATAACACTTGGCTTGAATCCATACAAAATTTCTTTTAAATCGCCGTTTTTCGTCAGTTGAGAGCTATCTTTAATTAAGAAAATCCCCGCTACGCCGCAAAGGGAGATGACAACGCCCAAGCCGATAAATAAAGCTTGATAGCCGACGGCTTCTACCAACATACCAAAACCGCCTGCTACAATCAACATTGCCCCTAACGGAAGAATAGAAAGCACCCCTTCTACGCCGCCGCGATACTCGCTTTCGGTATTATCCGTAACCCACGCGTTAAAGCTAGCGTCGTTTGCCGTTGAGCCGAATAAGGTCATAATACAATCCCCTACAACCACCGCAACAAGCGCGATAGATATGGCTTTTTCTAAACTCACCTCGAACATGCCTTGTATCAATGAAGGAGAAATGCATCCAAACAACGCCACCGTTACGCCCCAAATAGCATATCCATAGGAAATAAACGAACGTCGGTTGCCATACTTATCCGACAGCACCCCCGCAAACAAAGTGGTTACCGTCGCCATTACACCACTAAGCTGTACCATCAGCGTAATAACTTCTAAGTTGGGCGCAATCGTATCGAATACAAACAAGTTAAAATACATATTTTCAACCGACCAAGCAATTTGCCCAACCAGCCCGAAAAGAATGAGTATCCACCAGTTTAATTTCCCAAACTTCTTTTGTTGCATAAGCGTTTTCTCCTATTTTTGCCATTTTACGCCATTTTCCGTTTATTTTAGCACCATTTATCGCCATTGTCAATAGTAAAAGAAAAAATAACTCTTTCGAATTTATTTTTTTTATCAAGTTTGTACTTTCAATCGATTATTTGATTTTTATGCGTGTTTTTTGATTGATTTTTTTTAAATTTTATGGTATGATGTATGGGTGTGAATTTTCGATTTTTTAAAGAAATTTCGAAACTTTATCTATCATATTTAAGTTACTTGACAAACTTCACAATTATAGGAGGATTCTATTATGAAAAAACTGTTTACGGCAATCGTAAGCGTTTTATTCTGCGTTTGTCTGACGCTGGGCTTTGTCGCTTGTACCGACACCAGCAATAGCAGCAACAGCGGCAACAGCAGCAACGGCGGTCTTGCTGGCGAAACCGTTTTGTATGAGATTACTGTACAAAACATCAGCGAAAGCCCTGAAGCAAACATTACCGTTAACTTGTACGATAGCAACAATACCGTTATCGCAAACGGCGTAACGGGCGCAGACGGCAAAGCGAATATTTCCGCACCTGCAGGCGAATATGCCGTAGGTCTTTCCAACTTGCCTTCTGGCTATTCGCAATTAACCAAAGCATCCTACACAGACTTAGCGGCTACCCCCATCACGTTGGTAGTAAGCTCTGGTATTCCTGAAGGCGTAACCGCACCCCAAGGACATCAATATGCCGTTGGCAACGTTATGTACGACTTTTCGGTAAAACTCCCTGGCGGCAATACGTTTACCCTTTCGGAAGAATTGAAGACGAAAGATATGGTACTTATCAACTTCTGGGCAACGTGGTGCGGACCTTGTAAAAGCGAATTCCCCGCTATGAACGAAGCGTATGAAGCGTACTCTGACGTCGTTTCCATTATCGCACTTTCCACTTCAGACAGTCTTGATACGGTTGATGATTTCCAAAAGAACTTTAAGGTAAACGATCAACCTAACCCCCTTACCTTCGATATGACGTCCGATAATATCGGGTTAAACGATATGTTTAACGTTTCGAGTATCCCCGTAAGTATCGTTATCGACCGCAACGGCGTTATCTGCTGGATGCACGTTGGCTCTATGACGGAAGCAAAAGACTTTACCTCCTTATTTAATAAATATATAGGCGACGATTACGTTCCCGACTACGGCTCGGTTATCGGCGGCGGCAGCAACGAGGACGTACAACTTGAATATGCAAAACCCACCGAAGGCTTGGTAATGCCCAGCTCTTCCGCAATTGAAGCTGCAATCAACAACACGGAAAGCGGCTTCACGTTCGGTTACTCCGCTGAAACGGGCAACGATAAAGAATATTCGTGGCCTTGGCTTGTCAGCGAAGACGGTACGAGCATTTATCCTTCCAACATTGACAATCACTATTCGTTTGCAACCATCTACTCGCAAGTAACGTTAGAAGCGGGCCAAGCGCTTTCGTTTGATTATAACATCAACACCGAACCCGTTTACGACCTTGTTTACGTGTTAATTGACGGCGTAATTACGCACGAATTATACGGCAGCACACACGGCAGCTTTAGAGAATGTTTCGCATACGTTGCAGAAAGAGCTGGTACCTTCGAATTTACCTTAATGTATTATAAGGACACCGAAACGCACGAAGAGAACGAAACGGTACTCATTAAAAATATGCGTATCGTAGACGCAAACTCCGTTTCCGTTGGTACGAACATCTTACGTTACGGCGCAGACTTTGCAAAAGAAAATTGGACGGGTACGGACGGCAAAAACGGTATTCCCCGTTTTGAACGCTACGCAAACGTTGTTCTCAATGAAGCGGATGGCTACTACCACGTAGACGACGTAAACGGCCCTCTCTTGATGGCAGATATTAACTATCCTACCAAGTGGAGCTCCTCTTCCGTTTACCAATTGGCTTACAACGACATGTGTATCTTTGATATCTACGGCACGAAAATCAACTTTAAATCGGAATTTGAAACGTACGCTTGGATTGGCACGCACTCGGATAACAAATACGTACCCGTTAGCGAAGAATTAAAAGACTTGTTGATACTGTTGACGGAAAACCTCGGCTACGGCTATGAAAACGAATGGTTAGAACTCTGCGTATACTATCAACATTACGGCCCCGCAGACCAAAACGTAATAGGCGACCCCGTAAAAGGCGTACACTTCAAGACGGCTATTGTGGTAGACATCCCCGAAGGTGAAACGAGCGTAACCTTTAAAAACACGATTACAAAGACGCTTATTCCCAGAGGTTACAGATATGCGTTTACCCCTAAGCAGAGCGGTTATTACTCCATCTCTTCGTTGGTAGCACCTAGCAAGACGATTTCTTGCGACCCTCTCGCTTGGATTTTCAACGAAAAGGAAGAGCAAATTGCAACCAGCGACGATACGCCTAGCAAATACTTCTATATCACCAACGAAAACGGTGAAAAAGAATTGGTTACCGACCCTAACTTCTACTTCACAATGTATTTAGAAGCAAACAAAAAATATTACGTTGTTTGCGCTGACTTCGACCTCTACTTTGTAGGCAGCTACGACGTTACTATTGAATATTTAGGCGAAACAGTAAAGGTGATGACGCATTGCGCGCTCGGCCCTCACGTATTCTCGGAAGACGGTACCCAAGCCATTTTACCCGACGCAATTAAATATACGTTAGGCGACGACGGTTACTACTATGCGGTAAATTCGGATGGAACACTCGGTTCTCTCATTTATCTTAACGTATTGAGCCCCACGGCATTCTTGCCTACGAAAACCATTTACGATGTCGTATTGCAAGCGATTGAACACCCCGGTGAAGGCTTCGACTTCTCCCCTAACGGTCAAAATTATACCAAAGATATGATTAATTACATCAATGAAGCATATGCGGCGCAAGGCAGTGAACATGGCTTTGTAAAAGTTGACGAAAAATTGATGACGATTTTGAAAGCATTTATGGCTAAATACGGTGAAGGCACTTTCAGCGACGACGCTTGGCAATTGCTTTGCCACTACTATATGGAAACGAAGAACTAAGGAGGCGGACATATGAAAAAAACTATGAAAAAAATTGCTATCCTCGGTTTAACGTTAGCAATGACGAGCTGCGCGTTCACCGCTTGCTCGCAAGAAGAAAAAACATATTCGATTAAAGTTACCTTACCCAACGGCACAGCTGCTTACGGTGCGCAAGTTATTTTGACGGGCGGCGAAGAAAAGTACACTGGTATCGTTGGCGAAGACGGCTATGCAACCATTACAGCGCCTGAATATACCTATGGGCTTTCCTTTAAGAAATTACCCGGCGCGTTTGTTCCCGCTGAATCCTATTCAACCAGCAGCGAAAATATAGAAGTTTCTTTAACGCTTGGCACGAAATTCTCCTCGTTTGCAAGCGGTACAGGTGAAATGTACAACCGTTACCAAGCAGGCTATGGCACGTATAACGTTACGATTAACTCCGCAGAAGAAGAAGTGTTTATTGCACTTGACCCCGATTCTATGGGTACTTACGCATTCTTTACGACTGGTAACGTAGACACCGTATTAAACGGCTACGACGCAAGCTTCGCAACTTGTTATGCAAACACTAGCAAAAATGCGGATAACATCTCGTCGAAAGATAAAAACTTCTATCAATCGTTTGAAATCGGCGAAGTGCACTACAACGAACAATGGCGTGAAACTATCGGCGTTATGGCAAGAAGCGAAAGCTATCCCGTAACCTTCCAGCTTACGTTTATGAAAATCAGCGACTATTACACCCCGCCCGTAACGTACGATCAGGTTGTAATAGAAACGGAAGAGAATCTTAAAAAATATCCCAACGCAGCAAGCGGAAACAATTTAGTCGCCGTTGATTACAACGCAAACCTCGTTTATAACGAAACGGACGGTTTCTATCATATCAATAGCAAAGACGGCCCCGTTGTCGTTGTAAAATTGACCAGCAACCCTGAAAGATTGTTTAGCAACACCGAAGAAGACGAAGTAACCTTCCAAACGATTGCAAATCCCGAATACGAAGGTATCCCCTCTACGTTCTACCTTTCCGCAAAAGACGAAAACGGCAAATTGTATATCAAAGATTACAATAAGTTGATTACGGAAGTTTATCCTCAATACGTAAACAACCACGGCGTTTACGGCTTAACGGAAGAATTAAAACAATTCCTTTATTCGTTTATCGTTGAACACAACAACGACATCAACGTAAGCGGTTCGGTTGCTAGAGAAAATCGTTGGTTGGCTCCTTGCTACTATTACGTACAACAAGACGGTTCGCAAGCGAAGCCTAACCTTATCAGCCAAGGTAATTATTCGGTAATCGTTCCTTTCTATGAAGAAAGCGGTGCAAAATATTATAAAATCACCACCCCTGGCACGTATACGATTACGGCAGTAGGCAACGCTAAAATTCTCTATAAGGAAAATGGAGAAAACAAGTTTGCCGGATCGGAAGACGGCTTTACCATCACGGTAGAAGTTGGTGTGGACGGATTCACCTTCGGCTTAACTTCATTCGACGGCGGTATGTCTTGGATTGATTTCACTATCGCATAATTACAACCTACAAATGAAAAAGCTCCGATTTTTATCGGGGCTTTTTATTTTTGTTATAAAAATACTTGTGTTTTTTTGATAAAGATGATACAATAAACATATAAACAATGAAAATTCTCTTGGAGGAATATTATTATGAAAATGAAAAAATTTATCGCGCTTTGCCTTTCTTTCGTAGCGGCACTCGGTATAACCTTAGGGGCAGCGGCTTGCTCTGACGGCAACAGCGGTGAAAGCTCTTCCAGCGCAACGGAAAGCAGCGTTCCCGAAGGAATGGTAAAATTCGAATTTACGGTTGAATACGCAAACGGCGAAAAAAGAGCAAATACTATGATTATCCTTTGCAACGGCGACAACTGTACCCCTTATACAACGGATGCCAACGGTTACGTTACCATGACGGTAGAAGATAAGGAAGGCTGGTATGCGCACGTGGAAGGCGTTTCGGGCTATGAAGCACCTACCTTCTATGCAGACCAAGAAGTAAGCGATTCTTATACCTTCGTTTTAACCGAAAAAGCAAACTAATTTTATAAAAAAATTACTCCGTTGAGCAAACGCTCAACGGAGTTTTATTTTGCTTATTTTCAACGATTATTCGCTAAGCATAGGAACAATTAAGTCGATTAAATCTTGCGCGCTGTGGAAAGATTTCGAGCTGTTATACAAAATCACCCCATCTTCGTCGATAATTACCGTCGTCGGCCAGCTGTTGACGCCACCGTACGTATTATAGACGTTCATTTCCGTTTCAGCCTGTACTGCGTCTTGCGCAAACGTAATTTCATAACCGCTGAATTTCTCTGCGATAAACGCATCTACGTCTTCCGTTACCGCCGTGCCGTGAATGGCAACCAAATTAACCTGATCTCCGTACTGGCTGTAGAATTCTTCGAAATAAGGCAATTCTGCTACGCAGGGCGTACACCACGTCGCCCAGAAGTTAACAACGGTCAGCTTATCCTTGTTTTCACTTAACGTGAAGTTTTCGTCGCTACCGTAGACATCTACGGTAAAATCGGGAGCGATACAGCCCACTTCGTAGCCTTCGCCTACTTCCGCGTCTTTATGAATAAAGTTATAATACACAAGCGAAGAAACAAGCACGACGCCCGCCGTTGCCCATGCAACGATTTCCAACGTCTTATTGCGTTTTTTCACTCTTTCCGCAACGGTGGGAACAACTTTTGCCGTAACCGCATTTTCTTGCATTTGAACGGGGGCCGGGTTGATTTCAACACTTGCTTGCATGCTTATATCTACATCTGCGCTTTCTTGCGTTTCTTCGGTAGTTCCCGTCTTTTTCAAGAATTCGGACAAGGGTTTGCTAAGGGGAGCAGGCGTATTGCAATCGCTGCCCTTTAAGAACATTTCCGAGCCTTTCCAAACAATCGCTTTGGTGGGGCAAGCGGACATACATGCGCCGCAATGGATACATTCATGATCGCCTACTTTGCGTACGTCCATCTTACAAGCGGAAATACAAAGGCCGCAATCCGTACATTTATCTTTGTCAATTTTGACGCCTATCATAGCGAGTTTACAGAAAAATCCGTAAATTGCGCCGAGTGGGCAGAAGAAACGGCAGAAAAATCTAAAGAAGAAAATACTGCCAACGATAAACAACACAAGCAGGATAAATTTCCAAGTGAATAATCCGCCGAGCAAAGTAAATAAATCGTCGTTGTTGGGGTTGGCAAGCAAACCGCCCGCACCTTCCGCCGTACCGACGGGACATATGTATTTACAAAAAGCAGGTACGGGAATCACCCCTGAATACATCAACGGAATTAACACTACAAAGACCGCTAAAATGACGTATTTAAGATAAGAAAGCACGTACGTTGCTTTGCTCTTTTTTACCTTGGGAGTTTTGATTTTATACAATAATTCCTGCGCGAGCCCTGCGGGACACAAGAATCCGCAAATCGTTCTGCCTAACGTTAACCCAAACAAAATGATAATACCGAAAATATACGAAGGAACGGTTGTTTTAGACGCAGCCAACGCGTTTTGGAGAGAACCTAACGGACACGCTCCTACTGCGCCGGGACAGGAATAACAGTTAAAGCCAGGCAAACAAAATTGCTTGCTTGCGCCTTGGTAGATATTCCCCGTAACGAAGCCCTTGATATTCGCGTTATATAATAGCGCGGCATATACTTGAATCAGACGTCGTTTGGTGGGCTTATGCTTGACAAACCAGTCTTTTATTTTTGCAAAAAAATTCTTCATATTAACCCAACCCTATACATTCGGTACAAATATTGATCGCTTTCACCAGCACGTCGTTTAAGCCGCCGTTGAAGATTCCTATCACAAACAGCGTGATACCTACCGCTATCAAACCGATACGCACACCGAATACAACCTTTTTGTTTTCGAACAAAGGCGTTTTTTGCGTTTGCTCGACTGCTTTCTTTAAGTTTTTCGCATTTGCAGCCACCGCTTTTTTCATCAAAGCAAGCTGTTGTTGCAACGCATGATTTTCAAATACGAATACGCCAAGCGCGCAGCAATACGCGCCGATTGTCCAAGGCAATACCGTAAGCACTGCCGCCGTTACTTCGCCGTTGATATTATCGGCTTTGAAATGAGCGGGATTTACCATATATACGGTGCAAACGATAACGCCAGCCAAGCATACCGCCGCGTAGGTAAGCCACGCAATCAAGCGATACATGCCCCATTTCTTCGATTGTTCTACCAACGTTTGACTTTCTTCCGCTAACGTATCAGGCAATCGGGATTGCAAGCTTTTAAGCGTTTTTTTACTGTCTTTTTCGGCATGCAATTTTTCTTCTTCGTCGGGATGAATATTCCAAACGACCAAACCGCCGATAATTGCTAAAATCCATAAAACACACGGCGCAAGAATTTCCAACAGTTTCTCGCCCACAATTTCCCTTGTGAACAACTGCTCTGCGCCCGAATTATATACGATTAAAACCTGCGCGATAAACAACGCCGCAACCGCCGCCGTCAGCGCGCTAAACGCGATACCGTATATCAAACGCACCGTACGCATTTTTTCTTTCATACAGTCTTCTCCTTTCCGCAACGCATAGTGCGGCATTTTATAAACACTTACATTATATACTAATCTTTCTATCCATGTCAAGCAATTTTTTTCTTTCACCCTCGCTTTTATGTGAAATATCGATAAAAATATGCTTATCGATATAAAAAATCGTTGTGTTTTTTTATAAGATATTGTATAATGTTATATGGTCGAGAAATTCGATTTTTTGAATTTGTAAAAAATCATCTTTACGGAGTAATAGAGAATGAGAATGAAAAAACTTATACTTACTTTAGCTCTTGCAGGTTGTTGCGCCTTTGGCTTAGGATTGGCAGCTTGCGACGATACGCAAGACAGCTCGTCGTCCAGCTCGAGTTCTTCCACTCAAAGCAACTCTTCTAGCAGTGGCGTTACCGCAAGCTATACCGTTTCCTTTGCGCAAACGGAAGGCGTTAGCTTTATCAGCGAAACGCAAAACGGCGCGACGATTGATGCCGATGAAACGGTTACTTTCTCTTTAAAAGTTAACTCGTTTTACGAAGGGACCCCCGTTGTTACTGTAAACGATACAGCTTTAGAAGCAGATGAAAACGGAGAATACTCCTTTACCGTTAAGCAAAACTCTACGGTACAAGTTAGCGGTATTCAAAGAGGGGTTGGCGATTTAACCGGCTCAGGCGCATCCGACGACGCATACGTTATCAACACCGTACAAGACCTTTTGTACATGGCTGACAGAATTAACGCCGGCGACTCTGCTTACACGGGCGCTTGCTATTATTTGGCAAACGATATCGACTGTAGGGATATCAACGGCAATGAAACAGAGCTTACCGTTATCGGCGACGGAAGCACGGATTTGTCCTTCTTTAGCGGGGTATTTAACGGAAACTTTAAAACGATTTCTAACTATAAAATCAACACTGTCAACACCGCTTACGTTGGTTTATTTGGTTGGGTAGTTGCAGATTCTTCCAGTTCCGCTACTTCTGCTATCTACAACTTAACGTTGGAAGATTTTGAAATTACGGCGACTATGCAAGACGAAAGCATGTTCTGCGGTTCGCTTATCGGCTACTCTATCGGCGCATCCGTTTCTCAATGTAACGCTTACGGCGAACTTATGATCAACGGCGATAAAGACTATTCGACGTATGCAGGCGGGTTAATCGGTTTGGCGCAAGCGGCATATTTAGAAGAGACAGAAAACTCGTATAACTCTTGCGTAGCATACTGTATCACCGACGTAGAAGTTACGGCAGGTGCAGGTATTATCGTTGCGGCAGGCGGCTTGGTTGGTTATTCCTATTCTAACCATGCAGACGCAGTTACCTATATCGTAAACAGCTACGCACTTGGCAACGTATCCGGCGCAATCCGCGCAGGCGGCTTGGTTGGTATTTTAGGTCAATACACGTCGGTAGCTTCGTGTTACTCGCTCGGCGACGTTTACGCGCAATCGACCTTGACGGACGATATGTACGATACTCTTCGCCTCGCTTACGCAGGCGGTTTGGTCGGCTACGGCGAAAACGACAGCGTTATCGCAGACAGCTTTGCCATTGGTGAAACGATTGCTTACGCAGCATTAGGCGACGAATATGCATTCGAAGGCAACGCCATTCTCGGCGGGAAAGACCCTACGGGCTATGTATCCGCACAATCGCAAGAATGTATCGTATTTAACAGCTACTATGCGTTAGGCGGCGTAAACGGCAACGTAGATTATAAGAGCGCAAGTTTCCAAACGAACAGCTTAAAACTCCCTGCATACGACTGGGTTATCGTAGAAGGCAGCTACCCCACCATCAACCGCGAATATAACGAAGCAACTGTGTTTGCTCTTACGCTTAATTTCGGCGACTACATGGTAAACAACGCAAATAAATACATCTTAGAATTACAATCGCACTTCCCTTTGGTTTATTTGCATTTAAGCGAAGATATCCCTGAATACATCAAGGCGGATAACGTAGGCGGCAGCGTGAATTCTTACGGCTACTTCTTCGACGAAGAACTTACCCTCCGCGTTCCCCGTTGCTTTGTTACGACGAGAGATATCACCGTATACGCAGGCTTTGCTGACAATACGGAAATCGCAGGTACGTATTATATCCAAACCACCGCTTCTAGAAACCCCGTAACGCTTACGTTAAATGTAGACGGTACGTTTGATTATTATGACGGCGGTTTAATCTCTTCTTCTTATTACGTATACGACGGTTCGACCGTTTTATTGCAAAGCGCAAGATTTGCTAGATATTTACCCGTTGCAAACGATATCGCGATTACTGAACTTGTTAACCGTTTCGGTTTCTACGATTTCATTGCAGACGTAAACGCAGACGGCAGCTTGTCCATTTGGGGCGGTTCGCACGACGTAGGCGAAAGCTCGGTTGTATACGAATATTATTACACGAAAGACAATGCCTTAATTGCAACGAAGACGGCTCCTACTGCAGCGCAAAACGCATTCGTTGGCGTATGGCACAGCGAACAAGCAATCGGCTATACCTTAACGTTTAACAAAAACGGAAACTTCGTTTATAACGGTAAAACAAACTCGAACGGCAATTATACGGTAGAAGGTAACGTAGCTACGCTTGGAAACGCTGGCACGGCAACTCTTGCAGACGGCGTGATTATGTTTAACGGTATCACCTTCTATAAAGAAAACAGCTTTAAGGGTTCTTGGATTAACTTCAATTCGAAAATCACTTTACACTTAAATGGTATTACGACGGAAGGCTTTGGCCGCGGCGAACTTATCCACGGCGAAAATATTTCGTATAAAATTTTCTACGTTGCAGAAACGAACACTGCTTTGGACGGCTACATTTCCCTTTACAGCGAAAATCAATTTATCGGTTGTTTGAAACTTGGTCAAAACGCAATCGGCGGATATTTCTATGATCCTGAGTTGCAAAATATGGCACAAATGACCTTCCATATCTTCGACGCATTTGACGGGGATTGGATTAGCAACGATACGGCATTCTCGCTTGTAAACTTTAATGGTTTCGGCCATTACAATGTGGACACCTGGGGTAAATTAGCAGAAAAAGGCCTCATCTCCATCAACGGTGAAACTGTAGAATACCACTTAACGAGCACATTTAACGGTTCGTTTACGTATAACGGCGTAAACTATTCGATTGCATTAGACGTTGAATCGAATACTATTTCCGTAACGGAAGGCGACAACACGGTTACCTTAGAACGTAAAGACGCTTACGCAAACGTAACCTTGACGGACGATAACGGCACTCTTTACACCTTCGATGGCAGAGGCGCACTTGGTGAAAACAAAGGTACCATGACCATCACGACGGCTGACGGCAGCATCTCTACCATCTCTTACACAGTTCTTACGGATGGTTCGCTTGCCCTTGCAAAAGATGAAAAAGTTGGTACTTTACAAGCTGGCACTAAATATTATGAATACACATTTGACGGCATCAGCACTTCGTTGAAGATTAAAAACTTCTTCTCTAACAACTGGGCTATAGCGCAAATGTATGCAATTTTAAGCGTTGGTTCCTTCGACTTACAAGGCAACGTAATTGCACAATATCCTCAAGCAAACGGCACGACGGGCGAAGTTACTTACTTAGAAGTAGCAGGTAAACTCATTGACGACGAAACGCTTGCATTGTATATCCCCGACGGCAACAAACAAACTACCCTTTACTTATTCGCAATCTCCGACGACGAAATTGCAATTTCCGCTTCGGAAACGCTTGCAAACGGCAACTACACCGTTGCTGCAGTTCAAGACGAACTCTTCGGTGTTTGGACAAACCGCGCAACTAGCACCATCTCCTTCTACTTCGAATTTGACGGGCTTGCAAATACTTCGAATACGACACCTACTGCAATTCAAACGAACAGTATCGGTAGCGGTTCGCAATCCTATTACTATTCGAGAAGAGATAACGGCGCAATTTTGATTTGGAGCGCGAACACTATCGGCGGTAAAACGTCTTACAGTATTATCGAATGGTGTGATACAAACGAAACAGGCGCGTATATCAACGCAGACGGCACAAAAGCGTTTAAGCTTGTAGAAGTTGACTCCCTCTATCAACTTACCGCTTATGCGGCAAACGGCGAAGAATGGCTCTTCGACGGCCAAGGCGGTATCGAAGTTTATAATAAGGACGGCGACGTAATTGCAACTTACACTTATAAAGTAACTAAATTTGACGACCGTAAATATACGGTTGAATTAACGGTTACCGACCAAGAAGGCAATGCAAAAGAAATGATCATCAATTACGGTGGCACAAAAGTTCTTATCGAATACGTTTAAAACAACCAAAAACATTCCGCTTTAACAAGTTAAGGCGGAATGTTTTATTATTCTTTCTTTAAAGGCGTTTGCTTTGCCCTATTTTTTATCGTATTGCGAAAGACGCATTCTTAGTCGAATATAAATATCTTTTAAAATTAGGCTTTTTAAAAGTGTTTAAAGAAACACCCTCCGCGTATGATACGCGGAGGGTTTATTTTTATGTTTCTTTGATTTTTAGCCCAGCCAGAGCATTGCTAATAAAAACATCAACAAAAAGGCAACGGCAACGCACGCAACCACAGGAAGCGAGGCAAGAAAACCTGCCCACACAATCGCACGGCGTTCTTTAGGGGAAAGGTAAAGCTTTTCTTTGCTGTCCCCGCCCTTCTTTTTAGACGGATCGTACCAGCGGAAGCCTTCTACATTCATATCCGCAAAGGTCGTTTCGGTATCTAAATCGTCTTGTTTTTGTTCTTTTTGGTCTTTATTCATAGCAATTAGTCGTATAAGTGGCAAGCGCAGAAATGCCCTTTTTCCACTTCCTTATATTCAGGCGGTACCTCTTTACAAATATCCATACATTGTTCGCAACGCGTATGGAATTTACAGCCCTTAGGCGGATTAACGGGGGAAGGAATATCCCCTTTCAAAATAATTCTGTTCATCTTTACGTGCGGATTAGGCACGGGTACTGCCGAGAACAACGCTTTGGTATAAGGGTGTAAGGTGTTGCCGAAAATTTGCGCCTTTTCGCCGTATTCTACCATACTGCCAAGGTACATAACGCCGACTTCGTCGGAAATATGCTTGACAACGGATAAGTCGTGCGAAATGAAGATGTAGGTGAGCCCTAACGTCTTTTGCAATTCTTTCAGCATATTGATGATTTGCGCTTGAATAGATACGTCGAGCGCCGATACAGGTTCGTCGCAAACGACAAGATCGGGCTTGAGTGCAAGCGCTCGCGCAATACAAATTCTTTGTCTTTGACCGCCCGAAAATTCGTGAGGATATCTTTCGAAATAATGAGGCTGTAAACCGCACATGGTCATTACTTCAAGGATATAATCACGATACTCTTCCTTGCTGACCATCTTATGCTCACGCGCTGCTTCCCCGATAATTTCCCCGACGTTTAAACGGGGGGAAAGGCTTGCGTAAGGGTCTTGGAAAATCATTTGCATATTCGGACGGAGCTTATCAAACTCTTTATCCGATAATTTGGTTACGTCTTGGCCTTTAAAGATAACTTCGCCGCCCGTAACGTCATGTAAACGCAAAATCGTTCGGCCCATTGTTGTTTTACCGCAACCAGATTCGCCTACGATACCAAGTGTTCTACCCTTTTTAAGCGAAAAGGACACGTTGTCTACCGCTTTTAACCATGCCGTCGGCTTACCGAAGAAATCGGTATCTACAACAAAGTGCTTTTTTAAATTTTTAACTTCTAAAAGGAGCTCGTCCTGCGAAACGTTCGTTTGAATATTCTCAGTCATGATTTACCCCCTTTTCGTCCTTATACAAATAACATGCAACCTTGTGCGTAGGCGATACTTGTACATAACCAGGATATTCGCCAGCGCATTCTTTCGTGCAGCGTTCGCATCTGTCTCTAAAATAGCAATAATTGGGCATATTGATGGGATTAGGTACAAAGCCGGGAATACAGTAAAGGGAATCCACTTCGCCGTCTACGGTAGGTTTACTCTTTTGTAACCCAATCGTGTAAGGGTGCATAGGATTATCGAAAATATCTTCCGCCGTACCCATTTCGATTACTTTCCCTGCGTACATAACCACAACGTAATCAGCCATTTCTGCAACAACGCCCAAGTCGTGCGTAATCAACATAATGCTGCCGTTAATTTTTTTCTTGATTTCACGAAGCAAATCCAAAATTTGTGCTTGAATGGTAACATCAAGTGCCGTCGTCGGTTCGTCTGCAATAATAAGCTTAGGATTACAAAGCAAGGACATTGCAATCATAACTCTTTGACGCATACCGCCCGAAAGTTCGTGCGGATATTTTTTATAAACGCTTTCTGCGTCTGCGATACCAACAAGGTTAAGCATTTCGATACTGCGTGCTTTTGCGTTTTCTTTGGAAATTCCTTCAATGTGCAAGAACGCTACTTCGTCCAACTGCGTACCGATGGTAAATACGGGGTTGAGCGAGGTCATGGGTTCTTGGAAAATCATGGAGATTTCTCTGCCGCGAATGCTACGCATTGCTTCGGTGGGCATTTTTGCGATATCGTACGTTCTGTATTCCATTTCGTACATGTTACCGCCAAGCTCGTTTTTCTGAATAACGGGCTTGCCCTTTTCGTCTAATTTTATAACTTCTTCGCCGTTTTCGTTAATTTCCTTTTCATAAACGGGGATTTTCTTACCCTTTTCATCACGCTTAAATGCATTCGATTTAAAGCGGATAGAACCGTCTACGATTTGACCGCTAGGCGCTTGTACAAGTTGCATCAAGGAAAGAGAGGTTACACTTTTACCGCAACCCGATTCCCCTACGACGCCAACCGTAGACCCTGCGGGAATGGAGAAGGTAACGCCGTTAACAGCTTTTACCGTACCCGAATCGCCAAAGAAATAAGTGTGTAAGTTTTCAAATTCTACGACGTTGTTTTCGTCTTGCATTTCGGTAAGGAATTCAGATTCGACAACCTTTCTCTTCTTACGTTTTTCGTAATAGCGAATAGCCGCTCTGTTCTCCTTCATAATGCGTTTGGATTCCGCAGCGGAGATGTAATGGGATTTAATTTTCGATTTATTATTTTCTTGCGCCATATCCGATTACCTCTTCATCTTAGGGTCAAACGCGTCTCGAAGACCGTCGCCGACAAAGTTAAACGCCAAAATTGCGAGCGTAATACAAATTCCAGGGGGTACCCAGAAGTTTAAGAAGCCCGTCATGTATTCGTCCTTGGTTGCATAGTTAATCATTGCACCCCACGTTGCCGTACCTAAGGGCGCGCCAAGACCTAAGAAACCAAGCGTTGCTTCCGTCAAGATAATTTGACCTAACCCAAGCGTCATGGAAACGATAAGCTGAGGCATAACGTTAGGGATTAAGTGTTTGAATATCTTTCTGCCTACCGATAAGCCCGAACACTTTGCGGCAAGCATAAATTCCTGTTCGCGCAAGGACAAAATTTGACCGCGTACCAAACGCGCCGTACCTGCCCAGCCCAGCAAACACAATATACCCATTAGGTAGTATAGTCTGGCTATCCCCGTTACTTCGAAGCCGTCGAGTACGGCGGATAAGATAAGCATGATGGGGATTTGCGGAATACAATATAAAATATCGACTATACGCATCACGATTTGATCGATCCAACCGCCAAAATAACCGGCTAAACCGCCCAGCGTGATACCGATAAGCGTTTCGATAATGATAACAACAAAACCAATCGTCAACGAAACTTGTCCGCCGAGCATAAGTCTAGTTAAAATATCATAACCGTTTTCGTCCGTACCAAGCCAGTGATCCCACGTGATATTGCCTTTGATGTTTGCCGTCGGAATTTCGATAGAAATATCGTAACCCGTAAAGCTTTCGCCGTTTACGGTATATTCGATAGCCGGATACGCAATCAAAGGATTAGGCGTCGTTACCGTATCCGCCACTTCTTTACCGTTTTGATACCAAGGCGATAAAAGCGGGCCGACAAAGGAGAATAAGAACAATACGATAAGCGCAATCAAGCCGACCATAGACAGCTTCGAACGGAAAAAGCGTTTCAAAACCGTCATACCGGGCGAGAGCACCTTCACTCTGTCCGTTAAGTTTTCTCCGTGTAAATCTTCAGCGGGAAGCGTTTGTTCTTCAGAAATTTCTTCCATTACGTTTTTATTTTCTTCCATAACGTTCCCTCCTATTATTTACCAAGCTTAACACGAGGGTCAACTACTGCGTACATAATGTCCGCAAGCAAGATACCCAAAATGGTAAGCACCGCGATAAACATATTATAGCCCATGATGAAGGGAATGTCCCCTGCAAGTAAGGCATTATATGCAATTTGACCAATCCCTGGAATATCAAAGAGCGTTTCCGTAATCATTGCACCGCCAAAAAGCCCGGGTAAAATACCCGCAAGCGTCGTTACAAGCGGAATCAACGTGTTTCTAAACACGTGCTTATATACAACGGAGTTTTCGGAAAGACCCTTTGCTCTTGCGGTACGGATATAGTCTGCGTTGAGTACTTCGAGCGTGTTCGTTCTCGTATATCTCATCAGTGAACCGATAGACAAAATGACAAGCACAAACATAGGCATTACCAAATGCCATGCCATATCCCAAAAACGTACCCAATCGGACGCAGTTTTCGGAAGCGTTGCCGTAACCAAACCGCCCGTTTCAAACCAGCCGAGTTCTACTGCAAAGAATTTAATTACCAAACTGCCGAAGAAGAAGCTGGGGAAAGACATACCGATCATTGTTAAAACAGTAACGGTATAGTCGAGCTTGCCGTATTGGTTGCACGCGCTTTTAATCCCAAGAGGGATTGCGATAATAAGTTGTAAAACGAGCGAGATAAAGGAAATAGTGAACGAGATCCCCATATTTTGAAAAATCTTGTCTTGTACGGGAACGTTATACATCCACGACGTACCCATATCCCCTTGGATAAATCCCCACGCCCAGTCGAGATATCCTTGACAAATTCCGCCAAAGCTTTTATCGAGCAATCCGTATTCTTCCAAAATCTTATCGATTCTTTCCTGCGTAAAGCCGTTACCGCTACCGATAATTTTACTGGTAACGAAGTCAACGGGCATTAAACGAACGAGGAAATATAAAATAACAGATACCCCGAACAATATCAATAACGAAATTAAAATTCTCTTAATTATGTATTTAACCATCTGAAATTTCGCCTTTTTGTTTTTTTCGCGGAAACGGATAGGCTATATCCGTTTCCACCGTTGCCTGTAAATGTGTGATTACTTGCCTTCTTTTTTATTAGTTGAAGTCAAGATCCCAAAGCTTGCTTACCATACTTTCCAAATACGAAGGATTTTGGTTAAGCGAGTTCATATCGATAATGTCCTTATTATATACAACAAGGTCGTTTCTTTGATAGGTAGGGAATTCTACCGCCATTGCCATAATCGTATTCATTGCTTTCTTGTATTTATCAATACGCGTTTCTTTGTTAAGCGTTTCTCTGCCTTCATCAATAAGCTTTGCAAGCTCAATCATCAATTCATATTCGCGAGAATAGGTGTCGGGATCTCTCTTAATACCGTCCTTATACCAGTTGTTCGTGCTGGTTGCTAAGGAGTCCATATGGTAAATTTGATAAGGGTCGGGGTCGATACTCGAAGACCAAGCTGCTGCCCATACCGCCAAGTCGCCCGTCGTCAATTTTTTAAGCGCTTGTACGTCCGTACCTACTTCGATATCCATACCGCATTCTTCAAGCAATTTTTCTGCGTCGATAAACATGGAGTATGCGGGGTGATCCGTCGTACCGCCGGCAATCGTAAACTTAAGCTTTAAGTTTTCGCCGTCTTTATCACGGATACCGTCGCCGTTGGTATCAATCCAGCCTGCCGTATCTAACAATTCGTTGATTTCATCACCCGTTGCGTCGTAAGCGATTTCATCATATACGCCGATATAGCTGCCGTCTGCATTCTTAGGATATGCCCAAGAAGTTAAAGACATAGGTCTGTTGATGATGGTTGCCAAGCTTTCCGTATAATACGAAATAATCCAAGACGTATCCATTGCCTTCATAATCGCTTGTCTAACTTCCAAGTCGGGTACGTATTTAGGGTTGATACCTACGTAACCGTAACCGCCTGCAAGATAAGTTTTGTGATTTAAGTGCGATACGTTACCGATTTCATTGATGTTTTTAAGCGTTGCGTTGGGTTGACCGTAGTCGATATTTTTCGACTTCAACGCATTCAAAATTTTGTCTTCCGACGTTACTTTATAGTTGAAATATTTGATAAGCGCGTTGTGGATAGAAGCCGTTTTATCATTTTTTGCTTCTGCAAGCTGTGCTTTGGTCATTGCGAAATTGTCGATACCCGTCGTGTAGAAGTAAGGGTTGCGTTCGTAATAAACAATGTTGTCTTTGCAGAACGTCGTTCTATCAACGTTGCTTTGGTCGCCAGCCGAGTTGGACGCCATATAAACGCCCGCGCCTACGGGAAGACCGCTCTTTTCCGGATTTTTTACAACTTCGTTGAAGAAGTTGATATCACCGAATTTTACGCCGAAATGATCGGTACCAAAGCCTGCGCCGTTAACGTAGTCAACGCCTTCGTACGTGCCAGAGTAGTAATGCAAAGGCGCAACGGTGAAACCGAAGTTCCAAATTGCTTTCGGGTCAACGCCGTTGATGCGTACCTTTAAGATATCGTGCGATTCTCTGTATTCTTTTTCGCCGTAAATTTTACCATCAAACTTATTACCGTACGTAGCATCAGCCGTCGTTGCCGTCGTGATACCGCTAATCGATTTTACCGTACCTGCAAGAGATGCAAGCGCGTCGGATTTTGCTTCTGCTGCAAATTCCGTACGAATGGTCGTACCCGTTGCCCATGCCGCTAAAATCGTAGGAACGTAGCTATCGATAGGTTCGTTGTCCGTAAGGTCGATACCGCAATAGTTATCGTATACTTTGTTGATTGCTTTTTCTTTGATAAGCTCTTCTCTAGCCGTTTCTTCCGAATAGCCTTCTGCGATTTTTGCCGCAAGGTTTGCGCTTACATATTCTTCGATTTCCGCTTTATAAAGCGAATAATCCTTCATCACGTACTTGCCGTTTTCGTCCTTTTTAGACTGCGTGCTGCCGTTTTCAGCTTTGTACGTTTCCTTCGTGATTAAGCCTTCAATGAAATAGTAGCTTTCCCAGTCGTGTTCAAAGGAATATTCTTGCGAATACGAGCTTTCAAGCGTACCGTAGTTACTCGTCCAGTCGGACGTAAGTTCTTCTTTGAAGAGTTCTTTAATTCTATTGATATCTTCTTGAACTTGCGCGCTGTACGCAGAAATTTTGCCGTCGTATTTGTCTTGAATTTCTTGCGTAATTTGCATAACGCGGGTTTCCGCATTGATATAGTAGTCGTCAGAAGAGCTTGTGCTATCGTCAATAGTAGGATCTTGCTTTTGATATGCCTTTAACCCTACGATATCCGTCGAATAAATGGTAGACGAGCCCGTGTATACAGGGTCGAGATATACGTACAAGTTAAAGAGTACGTCCTTAATAGTAAGAGGGGTACCGTCGCTGAATTTGATACCGTTTTTGATAACGAATTCGTATTCGGTAAAGCCTTGCATAGACGCAACGTCCGTTTCCTTGCCATTTGCATCAAAATAGCTTGTTTGATAGTCGAGTACAACGGTAGGTTGGTCTTCGCCGCAATCAGGTTCGCCCTCGCTGTTCGTCGTCAACATACCGATTTGCGTCATACCGATAACTTCCGTATCTGTTGCAGATGTTGCAAAGAAGGGGTTGAAGTTATTATCCAAAGCACCGATTGCAAATACAACGGGTCTGGTTTCAGGATCGTTTACGTAATTCTTTTCTACATAGCTGTTACCGCCGCTGCTGTCGCTGGTTTGACCGCCGCTGCTGGAAGAACCTGTTTCTTCCGTACAAGCGGTTACAGAAAATGCCATCACGCTGCCAAGTAACAAGCAAAGAAATTGTTTAAATTTTTTCGACATTTATGTTTCCTCCGATTTATTTTATGGATTGATTTCGAACTTGCTGTTGTCCGTTACGGTGATACCGTCGTACACCGCTAAAAATTCTGCGTCCGTTTCATGTGCGCCGCCGAACAACCACTTATCCGATTGATAGGTATCGCCGATTTTAGAAATGTTTTCAATTCTTCCCTCGCCGATATTTACTTGCATCTTAATATCGAACGTAACGTTTGCAAAGCTTGCGCCTTCCGTTACACCTGCGCAGAGCGCATATGCCGTAATGTTCGCATTTTCATCCGAGAATTGCGACTTGTAGGTAAGCGTCAAATTTTCCAAGGTTACGTTTTTCATAACCGCTGTGGCTTGAATCGTACCAAACAAGGAAATTTGTCCGCCGTTTTTAATAGAAGCTTTTTGCAAATTCAAGTTTTTAATGGTAAATCCAAAACCGTCAAAGTTTGCTGCAAAATTTCTGCCTAAAATCGTCCCGCTGCTTTCTGCGCTGCAGTCGATATCTTCTGCAAGACAATAATTTTTCTTCGTCGAAAGGTTGGTCGTAAAGAATTTCTTTACTTCCTCTGCGCTACGTAAAACGTCCCACTCACCTTTGATGTATTTTGCGTAAATGTTTACGTCGCCTTCGCCGCTTTGTCTAAGAGGCCATTTTACCGGTTGCGTTCCCGCTTTATCATAATAATAATTTAAGAACGTGTAACCTTCCGTTACCAACGGACCTGTTTCCAAATCGGGCTGGCCTACGATACCAGAGCTTTCAAACGCGTATTTCGTAACATAGCTTTCGTTTTGATACGTCGTGCCGTTTGCCGCAATGCTTGCGTCGGCTTCGCAGGAAAGGTAAACGTTTACCTTATCCTTGCTTTGCCATTTTGCTGCAACGTACCAATGATCGCCCTCTTGTAAACGCACGCTAAAGTCAACTGCTTCGGTTAACTCTGCATCCCCTAAATTACCGCCGACAGGCATAGGATTTTCTCCGTCCGTTACGTTGACGAAATACCAACCGACAAATTCGTGTTCGGGGCGGGAAATGCTAACCGAACCGCTGGTAACCTTTACTTCTTCCGTGCCGATATTAACCGCTACGGAGTTTGCTTTAAAATACATTTCCTTTTGGTCTTTACCGGGCGTGGATTCAAACATACCGCCGTTTGCAAAATAGGTAACGCGAGCCTTAATGTCGTACATATCGACAACGTCATCCATCGTGATACCGATTTGACATCCTGCCAAAGTGAATACGGACATGATGACGAGTAAAATCGAAAGCATCAGTTTTTTGAAATTTTTACTCATTTTCACCCTCCTTATCCTCTTTTTCTTCTAAGTTTTCTTCAGGTTTTTTTCCGCTGTTTTGTACAAATACTTCTTTTAAGCTCAAGCCTTTCACCTTTAAGAAGATGAATCCGCCAGCTGCTGCAAGCACCACCGCAGCGCCTACGCAAATGCCGATAATTGCGCCTGCGTCAAGCGTTTCAGGTTGTTCCGTCGTTCCGCCTACGCTATCCGACGAACCGCTTTGCGTATCGCTTACGTTATCCGACGAGCTGTCCGAAGACGTATTAGACGAATCATCGATATCAGGCGTAACGGGCTTCGCTTGTACCGTAATGGTGATACGCGCCGTTTTGCCGCTTTCCGTATGCGTTGCAACTACGTACTTATCGCCCGATTTTAACGCATATTCGCTGATGGGATTGCCTTCTCTGCTTGCAAACGTAAATTGCGAAAGATCTGCGGTTTCCGTCGAGCCGTCTTTGTAGACAATCGTAAGTTTCATACCCGTGGGATCGAACGTGTCGCCTACGTAATACGTTGCTTTATAGCTCGTTGAATCAAAGGTGATTTTATCAACCGCTACCGTAAGCCCAAATGCGTTTTTCACTGCTTTGAGCGCTGTTTCAACGGCTACAAGCTTTTCTGCGTTGTCCGTGCCGATAAACGCTTTTTGCGTTTCGTCTTTTACGTTATTGAAATACGTACGCGCCAACATTACTTTATCCGAAAGCGCGATAACCTCTTCCTTCGTCGTGTTCGACGTCGTGATTGCGGAAATTTCAGCCGCCGTAGGCAATGCTTCAATCATTTCCTTTGCTTCACGCGTGTAATCTTCCATAGCAACTTCCGTTGTATTTCTTACGCCGAAGTATTGTCTGTATACATAGTTATCGTATCCCTTTGCATTTACGGGATAGTTAAGGATAAGCTTACTTGTCGTTTGTTTATAATTTTCGCTGTTATGAGGATATCCAGACAACGTGGGATCACGATAATCTGCGATAGCGTCATTAAAGTTACGGTAATACATACCTTTGTAAATACCGCCGATATCGTCAATTTCGTCTGCTACGCTCTTAACGAATACCGATTCAAGCCAAGGCGCTTGCATACTGTTGAGCGTGTATTCCTTGATACCGCTGTAGAAGAATGCCGCGTCGCCGATGGTGTTTACGCTGTAAGGCAATTCTATCTTAGAAAGCGCGCCGTTCTTTAAGCCGTTGAACGCGTACGCCTTGATAGAAAGCGTGCCGTCGATTGCTTTATAGGCTTTGTTTACGCCTACTTTTGCGCTGGGATATGCAACAAGCTCGTATTCGTTTTCCGAATAAACGATAGCGCCGTTGTCTTCCGAAAGCACGAAGTAGCGATACAATACGTCTTCTACTGCGATAAACGCTACGTTTTGCGCATCTACCGTGAATTTCGTCAAGTTCTTCGCGCTTGCAAACGCTGCTTGACCGATTTCCTTGGTTGCCGCGCCGATTGCAATTTCACTTGCGCTGTTGCCGTAGAAAGCAAATTTGCCTATCTTTTCCGCTACGGGAGCACTAACCGACGTTGCAGACGAGCCGCCGTTATCCACCGCGAAGGCATAGTCGCCTACGTACGTTGCATTCGTCAAGTTAATAGACGAAAGCGAGTTGCAGTTATAGAACGCTCTGTTGCCAACATAGGTTAAGTTGCTTACGTCAAGCGTTAAGTTTTTACACTTTTCAAACGCTGCCAAACCAACGTAGGTTACGTTGGGCATAATTACTTCTTGCAAAGAAGTACAGCCACTGAACACACCTTGCGAAATTTCGTATTCGCCATAGCCGTTATTAGCCGCTTCGGTGCCGATATACCCTTCAAAGAAGTAGTAGTAACCGTCTTCGATTTTCGTCGTCGAAGAACCGAGCGTTACGCTTTCAACGGAAGTGTTGTTCATAAACGTGAGCGTACCAGCCGTCGTTGCGTCGCTGTCAAAGACAACCGTCTTTAATTTGCTTGCACCGACAAAGGTTTGCGAGCCAAGCGACGTAACTGCGGGCATTGTTACCTGCGTCAAGTTTGTACAACGAGCAAACGTTTGATTACCCATCGTCGTGATTTGAGCGGGTAAGGTTACCTGCGTCAAGTTTGTACAATTTGCAAATACGCTGTTGCCAAGCGTGTTTATAAGCGTGTTATCTTCAAACGATACGCTGGAAATTTTACTTCCTGCAAATGCGTTATCGCCTATCGTTGTTACGGATGCGGGAATGGTAATGCTTGTTAAACCGCTATTTGCAAAGGTATATGCTTTGATTTCGTTGAACGTTCTTCCGCCGAAATCGATTTCCGTCAAGCTTGCGCCGTTAAATGCGCCTTCGCCGATTTCAATCGCACCGCCGTTTTCAAACGTTACTTTGTTAAATTTGCTGTTTGCAAATGCGTAGGCAAAAATTTCTTCTATGCTGTTTGCAATGGTAAATTCGCCTTCGCCTGCGTCCTTCGTAACAAGCAACAGCTTGCTGCCGTCTGCATTGTAAAGCACGCCGTTTACCATTTGATAGTTGCTAAGACCTTCTACGTCTACGGACACGCCGTTAAATGCGAAGCCGAGCATATTCAGCTTATCAAATTCAAACGAATCGGAAAGTTTTACGCTTTGTACAGCCGTACCGCTTAAAATGTTCGAGCCTACCGTCTTTAAGCCGTTGGGAATGACAAACGAGGTGATTGCCGTATTTGCAAACGCGTTGTTGCCGATCGAACGAATGGTTGCGTTGCCAAAGCTTACGCTTGCAAGATTTCTACAGCCCGAGAATGCGTTATCGCCGATATCAAATAACAATTCGCTGTTGCCGTCTGCGTTAAAGCTTATGCTTTCTAAGCCAGAAAGGTTTGCAAACGCTCTCGCGCCGATTTTCGGCGTTTTAATTTCAATCGTTTTAATTTTGTTGCAGCCTTCAAACATTCTTTCGCCGATTGCCGTGAATTTACCCGTCGTAACCGTCGTTAAGTTTGTACAGCCTTTAAATACGCTTCTGCCGCTCATGTGCAAGCCTTCAAGGTTTGCTTCCGTCAACGACGTACAGCCTTGGAACGCGTAATCGTGCATTGTGCCGATTTTGTTCATTTCCTTAATTTCGGAAAGCGACGTACAGCCTGCGAAACATTCTTTACCAACCGTAAACGTCTTCACGTTTCTCAAGTCGATAAACTCAAGGTTGGTACAGCCATAGAAGACAATGTCGTTCATAAGCGACAATTCGCAGTCGTCAACTGCCGTTTCGTTTACCGAATCAAAATAGATACCCTTGAGTGCCGTACAATTGTAGAACGCTGCTTGATAAATTTGCGAAAGTTTCTTGGGCATTAAGATGTATTCGATATTATCGTTATCCTTAAATGCCTCTTCGCCGATATTCATTACGTTAAGCTCGTTGGGGATAATCAATAATTTTTGACCGCCCTCTACAACGGACTTACAGTTGGGACACTTATTTCTAGTGTTTGTAGGGTCATCTGCTGCGCTGACAAGCTCGTCATACATAACCGCTTCGTCGCAACCCTTACAAATTTCACCGTTGTAACCCACGCCGTTATAATCGGTAAGCGTGTAGTTGCTTACGGTAAATTCGTCTTGTACGTCGAAGAATACCGACGTCGAAACAGCCATACCGCTTACGCTTGCCGTAACGCTTGCCACGCCTTCTTTCAATATACGGACTTTGCCAGTATTATCGATTTCAACAACCGAATCAGAGCTGGTCGACCAGTTGATTTGTAAATCTTTTACAGGGTAATACCAAGGCTCAGGAATAATTTCCAAAGTAAATTCTTGGCCAGCGTTTACACTTACCACGCCTTGCGCCTTTTGCAATGCGCGGGTATGCGTTTCTACCAAGCCGAAGGAAATGCCCGTCAATTTCAAAGGCTTCACTTCTTCCGTAACGTGAACCTTAATATTTCTAACTACGCCCTTGCCGTTGGAAACGGATACGGTTGCGCCACCTTTCGGCGTTTTTCTCAAACCAACGATTTCGCCGTCCTTTACTGCAACGAATGCATTGGACGTTGTATTCCAAATAAAGTTCGCGGGTACTTGCTTAACGTCATCCCTAAATTTCACCTTGTGCGCTTCGTTGATAGCAATGGTAATTTCGCTTTCGTCTTCTGCTAATTCAAACGTATCAGGTAAAGCTACGCTTTGGAGTTCTTCGTAATCAAGCATATATACGCAGTTATTAAGCGCATAGTCGTCAAGCTGTACGTACAACTCGCCCTTATATTTATCGTAAAGATCGGTAATATCCAAAGAAACCTTGGAAAGCCCATTTCTTACCGGCTTGCGTACAGGTTCGATATATTCTGTTGCTAAAACGAGGATATCGTCGCCCGTTACCTTATCTTGATCAAGATAGCAAAGCATTACCGATTGAGGATAATGGTTATCATAAATTTCTAAATCGAGGTAAATTTGGTTCTTTTCAACGTTATTTACCTTCGTCGTTTGGTAACGTACGCTAGCCTTTTCCAAAATAGGCGCGTCATAGTCAACCGTGAAGGAGAATTCGAATTTATTGTCTTCCTTCAATACGTCTTGATCGCCATACGCCAAATAGAAGTCGAATTCCATAGTGTATTGACCGTTTTGAGCCAAACCAAATTCGTTGGGGAAGATGTTTAACTCGACGTTTGCAGGTCTGCTTCCGCCACCGCCAGAATACGCCTTACCTACTCTGTGAATGGTATCCGTTAAGATGAGTTCACCCGTTTCGGTGTTGTACATTCTGTAATCTACACGGCTAGCGTTTCTAAGCAAGCCCGTGTAAACGGCTTTAATACTCGTCGAGGTCATGTAGTTGCCGACGCCGTTCGTTGAAACGTAATCGTTATATCTGGAAACGGACGCGTATTCTTCTTTTGCGTACATGGGATCTGCGTCTTCGGGTAACAAGTACACGTAACCGCCCATGGGCAATACGTACGTTTCGTTATAGTACGCCGTGAAAGGTTGGGTTGCGTAAACGCTCGCTTGAGGTTTTTCTTCGTCGGGAATGGACGTATCTTGTTCCTTTTCCGCAAGTTCGTATGCCGACCAGTCGAGCATCGTACCGTCCGTCCAGTCGCCAAGGAAGCTAAGGAAAGGCAACGTCAAATCGCTTTGCGTCTCGTTCGTAAGTTGGATAAACCCTTCTACGTACATACCGTTTCTAAAGCTGTTTTTAATGTATTTAATTTCTTCTGCAGAAAGAGAAATTTCTACTTCTACCACTACTTCACTGTTTGCAGGAACAACAATCTTATCCCCTGCAACTGCTTGACCGCCCACTTTCCAACTAGGAGCAAGGTCATCTAAGATGCATGCTTGTTCGGCTACGGCAAGACCGTCGCTTGCTACCGATTCGGTCATTACGATAGAATTCATACCGAAAGACAACTCGCTTGCGCCGAAGTTTCTTATGTTGAAGGAAATCGTTTGCTTGAAATCGCCGTCCTTTGCATTGTTATGATCGTACGAACTGCCCAATGCAGGCGTGTCGCCAAGCTCTACCTTCGGACGATAGTCGTTATCAGCGTTGTTCGTATAGATATACGCTTGCGTTCTGCTGCCATCCGTCGCTAAAATATGGTCTAAGCTTGCCAACCCTGCGCCTTGCTTACGGGGAGAATATGCCAAACCGTCTTGGTCAACGGCAATCGTTGCCGTACTCATGGTCAGCTGGTTCACGAGACGGTTGATTGCAACCGATTCGCTTACGTTATACACTTCCATAACGCGTTGTACTTCCGCCGACATTTCTTGCTTGATGTAGCTTCTAACGAGCGTTGCAAAACCTGCCATGTTCGGCGAAGCCATACTCGTACCGCTTTGTTCGCCGTAACCGCCGGGAACGGTGGACGTGATTTCGCCGCCGTGCGCCGTGATTTCAGGCTTTAATTTTAAGTCGGGCGTGGGCCCCCACGAAGAGAATTCGCTCATGAAAGGCCCAGCCGCATATTCGTCGATATTAACGGTGAACTTGCCCGTTAAGCCGTTTCCAGCCTTTGCAGCTGCTACCATTGCTTCGCCCGCTTTCATATTGATGGAAATTGCGGGAATGCGCTTACTTTCTTCAATTTCGCCAAGCATCATTCGGATAACGCCAGGCACGTTATTATATACGATAATTGCCGCAGCGCCCATTGCACGCGCCGTTTCTACTTTTTCTTGGAAGGTCGTGTCGCCACGCGATACTAACGCAACGTTCCCCTTTAACGCCTTTATTACCGCATCACTGTAGTCTGCACGGCGGCCTACGTTGGGGACAACAACGTAAGTGAATTCACCCGTCGTTCTGCCTTCGCCTAAAAGTTCTTTCGCAAAATCGAAAGGATTGCTGTTTTCGTCGTTTGCTTCTTCAAAGAATACCGCTTTTTCGTGTTCTGCATCGCCTTTGTTTGCAAGCACGTACGGAGATTTCTTACCGCTGATACTTGCTACGGAAAGTGCCGAAGAGTACGTACTGGGCGAACCTACGGTTGCAGAGTCGGGGTTGGAAACAAGGTTGGTACCGAACGCGCCGCCGTATGCAGACGAGTAGTCGTTACTTGCAGCAGCAATCAACGAAATACCCGCCGTTTGAATGCTGTTGTAAACCTTTTCCATGTAGTCGCCTTCTTCGTCGCCTACCGTGTGAGAGAAGCCTGCCGTCGTACCCAAACTCATGTTGATAACGTCAACGCCGAGCAATACGCAGTCTTCAAGTGCAGCCAAAATATCTTCGCTGACTGCACCGCCGATATCTTTACTGTCTAAATCGTCCGTGAATACTTTACAAATAACGAGCTGTGCATCAGGCGCAACACCGACGAACGTTTCGTCGATATGGTTACCATCCTTATCCGTATAACCGTTTTCGTCGTAACCCGCAACGATACCTGCTACGTGCGTACCGTGGTTGGAGTAAGAGGGATATACGTCTGCGTCTTTATCCGCATAGTCGTATGCGAAAGGCACTTTCGCGCTAACGTATAATTCTGCCGCAGACGAGGTTTTTTCCGCTGCAAAATCGCCCGTTTTAAGCAACTCTTCAATGCTGCTTTCCGTCCACATGCCTTCCCACGTGCCTTCCGACATAAAGCGTTGGTAAGCGTCGTGCGTGTAGTCTAACCCGGTATCGAGAATAGCCACTTTCATGCCTTTGCCCGAGTAGGTTGCCGCATATGCCGACGAATCGTAAATACCCGTTTTATAAACGTTGGTTTTATTGGTAATATCCGAAGCGCTAGCACCCGAAAGTCCCGTAACACCCGTTTCCGAGGACGAGGGATATAAGTACGTGTTGGAAACAACTACGCTTTCAACACCGCTCATTTCTTGAATGGTAGAAACGTATTTGGTATTGATTTCGATTGCTACTGCATTATCAATTGCGCTGTATGTATCTGCAAGCGTATAGCTGATACCCTTTTGAGAAAGCTTGCTTAAGAAGGCGCTTTGTTGTTTCGCAATCGCTTGCTTTGCCATTTCGCCAGACCACGATTCTGAGAACGAAGAAACGTCTTCGCCGTTCGCTTTTGCAAGCAACGACTGTTCGTCTAAGCTGACGATAACCGTCTTCTTCTCGTACGTTGCCGTCTTCTCCGTTTCTAATACGGACGTATTAAAATTCGCTTCACGAATCGCAGACGTGTTGTATTGCCCCGTAACGTTCGTGATCGTCATTTGACTTTCGGACGTTGATGCAACGCTATCGCCTGTGGGTTGTTCCGCCTGTAATCTTATGTTTTGCTCGATTGCTAACGACGAAACCATCATAGCTGACATAGCTAAACATAAAACTCGCTGTAAGCTCTTTTTCATAAAACCTCCCGCCTTAAAAATAAGGCAAAATCTGCCTAATAATATATAATGTAATGAAAATTTGGTTTTTTTTGGACAATTTAGGGTATTTTTCTCTTAATTTTGAAGTAGAAAAAAACCCATTAGGGCATAATACCCACGCTATCATCCCATTTTAATATTCTTATTGTATACCTATTTTCATTTTTTGTCAACATTTTTTTGCCTTGAAAATACATTTTTCACATTTTTAGCAATCTATTTTTCGAATAGCAACCTTTTCTATAAACAATTTTCATCTTAAAATATGAATTTTTTACCCTTTTTTAGCCGTTTTAGGCCCTTTTTTATCTTTTTATTGATGTATAAATATTTATTTTTCGTGAATAAATGTATAAAATCGATTATTCGAATACTAAAAACCATACTCCTTCCATAAAAACGGAAAGGCGACATACCCATCATCCCAAACGTTTTCTTTGTAAGACTGTCTCATTTGCGCATTTGTAAATTTGCACACTCAAACGCGGATAAAAGAAAAAATACGCCGTAACGGCGGATTTTTCGCTTTTTTTCTTAAAATAATTTCCTAAATACCGAAGGTACGGGCGCGGTGATTGTAATCAATTCTTTGCTGACAGGGTGAATAAACTCTAATTTAGAAGCGTGTAAGCCTAATCGCCCTAACGGATTTTGCGTAAATCCGTATTTTTCATCCCCTACTACCGCATGGCCCTGTGAATGTAATTGTACGCGGATTTGATTTTTTCTGCCAGTATCAATTTTAACACGCAATAATGCGTATTTATCATTTTGCTCTACTACCGTATAATGCGTAATTGCCTTTTGCCCTGTCGGGTCTTGCGTGGCATATACTAAATTGTTGGCATTTTCTTTTAAATAAGATACTATCGTGCCTTCCTTTTTCTCGAAAACGCCTTCCGCGACAGCGTAATATTCGCGGGTTTGCACGTATTCATTCCATTTCATTTTTAACATAGAATGAATTTTAACGTCCTTTGCAAACAACAACACGCCCGACGTTTCCTTATCGATACGGTGCAAAATAAACGGGCGTAACGCTTTGCTTTGCGATTGTAAATACGACATTACGTAACCGAATGCGCATTCCGTTTCTTTATCGCTTTCTACCGAAAGCAACCCCACCGGTTTATCCACGGCAATAAATTCGTCTGTTTCAAAAATAATTTTCAGCTTAGGCGGGGCGGGACGAGCCTCGCGGGCTTGTCTGCCTATCAACTTTTTAGGTGCAGATGCCCCGTCAACGCTAGTTTTAGAAATTTTTACTTCGTCGTCTTTGGCAAGCACGAAATTATACTGCGTTACCACACTGCCGTTGACAAGAATTTGGCGTTTGGTCAATAAGGATTTTACGTTATTTCTGGACGTGTGGCATTTGCGGAGCAAAAATTCTAACAGCTCGTCGCTGTGGTTGACTTTATAGCTTGCCACATAGGAAGAATTTACACTTTTACTGCCCTTTGATTTTTGTTCAACGCGACCATGCCCGCTATGTTTATCATTTTTAGAAGAATTTACACTGCGTTTATTTAATTGTTCGTTTTTATTTCCAAAACGATTTTTTTCGCCCATACCTTCTTTTATTTTCCTGCTTTTACCGTATATTCCGTAACGCCGACAATCGTTTCCCCGTCAATTTGGCAAGGGGTAGGCTTGTCAAAACGCACGGTAATTTCTTTGCCTGTAATTATTTGTATCATCTTTGTTTTTTTGACGTGTTCTCCCTTGAAAATAGACGGGAACGCCATTAACGTGCTCAATTTCCCCGAACCGTGCCATACGAATAAGGATACCGTGCCATCTTCGTTATTACGGATTTGGTCGGGCGCGGCAATCATACCGCCGCCGTAGCATCTGCCGTGCATCGTCGCTGCAATCCATACCTTTTTAAATACGTATTCTTGTCCATCAACGGTGATTACCGCGTTTCTGGGTTTGAAATGGAACAACAGACCTTTGATGGCGATTGCCGCATAGTTGACGGGTTTATCCGATTTTTCGCGTTCCTTATCCCCTTCTTCGCAGCAGTAGCCGTCGATACCGTAGCCAACGCCGTTGATAAACAAGCTTTCCTTGCCGTCAATGGTAACGGAAGGTAAATTTTTTAAATAGCCGTTTAAAAGCACGGGACCTTGCGCTTTATCCTTGTTGATATCCGTCCAAAAATCGTTGCCCGTACCCGTGGGGTAATAATAAACGTCGTTTTTGATTTGGATATTTTTGGTTGCGTTTGCAAAGAAATTGATTGTGCCGTCGCCGCCGCAAAGAAGTACTTTATCTTCTGGCTGTAACGTTTCAAAAAAGCTTTCGTAGCCATCCATTTCAATAACGTCTATGTACGTAAACGTTTCTTCTGTCCAAATTTTTTCTACAGCTTTGCTTTCTTGCATGGACGAGCCGTTTCCCGAACGTGAGTTATACAATACGTAAGTATTTGCCATTTTTCCTTTCTCCTTTTGCTTTTGTTTTTTCGTTGTTTTGTTGTTCTTTCTCTTTTCTCTTGTTTCTCTATTGGTATTGTACCAAAAAATATTGCTCTTGGCAAGCGAATTTTACAAATTTCGACAATTTTCATACCTTTAAACCAAGCGCCATATTCTCTTTCTTATAAACTATACCATGCGTATAATGGAATTATACTTAAAAGAATAAACAATATCCCTATCGCAGTAACGGCCTTTCTAAACCGACCGCTTGGCATCAAGCTTTTTTTGCTTCGGTACTGCGCGTACGTTTCTCCGCTTGCGCGGGAAAACGAAAACAAGGCTTGTTTGACTCGGCTTAGCAAATAACCAATTCCTAAAAAAGCGCCCTCTTTTGCCATATACAATACACCGCCCCACAATAAACAAAACGCGCCCGTCGCAAATAATGCGTCGTGCAGCGTTTGTAAAAGCTCTTTTGTTGTTTTGTCCTCTATGCCTTTCAATAGCAAAACAGCGAAAGCACAACTTCCTGCTAAGAAAAAACAGATGAAAAAACACAATAATTTTGTTCTTTTTTGCAATTTCATCTCGTACATGCCCCCTTGTCTTACTATTTTTGGTTATTTTTGGGGGAATTATACAAATAATTATTTAGAAGTATTTTTCGATTCGCGTTGGCGTTGTTGTTTTTGTTTAAGCGATAAGGTATGCGATAATTTCATTTCTTGAATGATACATTTCACTAACGAGTCAAGATCGCTCCCTTCTTGATAATCGGCTGGGCTGATATAATTAACGCGGTTATCCAGCAACAAAGAGGTTACCTTGTTCTTTTGTCCTTTTGGATATACGGCAATCGATACCCCGCCCTGCTTTTTAATCAACGTCATACAAGGGATATCTGTAATCCCGTCCCCAAAATAAATCATATTTTCGTAGGGGATGATGCGATCGCTCATTTTATCATTCACTTTTTTATTATCCGTTTCGTCGAAAATACCTTTCGAGATACGGAAAACATACTGCGTTTTTTGCGTATAATTGATGGCTATTTTCGGCCAAGCTACTTTTCCTGTTTCATCAAAATAATATTGGCAGGCAAAGATTTTTTTAAACTTATCTTTAATAACACTGCCTTCGATAATTTCTTTAATACCGCTGGAAATAACGTAGTGCTCAATTTTTACGCCCAACGATTCGCCGTATTGATTGATACGTTCAAACCAATTTAATACGCCTTTATAAAAACGAATATCTTTGCCCGTCGACTGCAAATATTCGTTGGTAAACGGAACACCTTTCTCTTGGCATTTCAGCATAGAATAATACAAATACCCTAAAATGCCTTCCATATAGTTTTTTCTGCGAAAAACTTCTACTTCGCCCCAAAATTCTTCTGGAGTCATATCTAAATTAGGAATAAAAGCGTAGTTTTGCATATCTTGATCGCATAACGTTTTATCAAAATCGTACATTAAAGCAATAACGGGTTTTTTACGCATAAAATTTCTCCATTTTCTTTTTATCAACCGTATTATAACACGTTTTTTATCAAATGTCAATATCTCGTCCATAATTATAAAACAGTGATTTTATATACAAATCAGCACTTTTTATCCCTAGTTTTTTCAAATCATTGACAACACAAAGAAAAAAAGTTATAATATTGATATACCGCAAATGGTAACAAGTCTTTTTGCACAAAAGGGGTATAGGAGAAAATTATGAAAAAGCTTATCACTCGGTTTATATTATACAGCGCGGCCTGTTCCGCAGCACTTGCGCTTACTGCTTGCACCCCCTCACCTTGCGCACACGTTTATGATAATGCTTGCGACGCTATTTGCAATCACTGTGAAGAAGAAAGACTCGTCGACGCACATCATTATACCGACGCTGACTGCAACGCGCCTAAAACCTGCTCTGTTTGCGGAGCAACGGACGGCAGTGCCAACGGGCATATCCCTAACACAGACGACAACGATTGCACCACACCTATTCAATGCGTAAGTTGCCACGAAATTATCACCCCCGCCATGTCGGAACATATCGACAACGACCACAACTACGTTTGCGATAACGAAGGTTGTCAAGTTAAAGTAGGCAATGAACCTGACGGAGAAGGCGTGCGTTTACCGATTGATAAATCGTAAAAATATACCGTTTGTATATAAAAAACCCAAAAACGAAACTTTCGTTTTTGGGTTTTATTATTTGTGTTATACTCGTTTTACAAACCGCGTTATGCTTTTTGTACAACTTCTACCGTTATAATTAAGGTAGCGGTTTTATCCCCGTATACAGCCTTAATTTGTACCGTCGTGTTTCCGACAGCACCTGCCGTCAACACACCATTTTCCACGCTTGCAATTTGCGCCTTTGCAGGAACAAACGAAAGCTGTGCGTCGTTACAAACTTCATTTCCCAACTTGACGCCCACCATCAAATCCAACGAATCGCCCGCATACAACACCACTTTGTTTTCCGCGTAAGGCACGGAAATAGAAAGCATAGGCTGAGCCGTTTTCGGAAGAATTTTTACAAGACACATTGCCGTTGCGCCGTCAAAGTTTGCATAGCACATTGTTTGGCCTTCAGCAAGCGCTGTAATGACGCCGTCGTCAGAAATGGTTGCTAAGCTTTTATCGGAAATACTCCAAAAGATAAATACGTTGCTTTCAGAGGTTACAACTTCCGCTTGCACTTGCTCGCCTACTTGTAAAACAATTTCGTTTTTCACAAACTCGATGGAAGTTGCTTGTTGTTGAGACGAACTTTCCGTTCCGTTATTGTCATCACATGCGGAGAAGCCAAAAATGCACATCAATATTGCAATTAAACAATAGATTATTCTTTTCATTTTCCCCTCCCTTAATTAAGCAAGTTACCGAAGTCTCCGCCTTCTAAAGGTTCTGACAACTTAAACATATTTGCATAATATTTAAAGTCAGCCTTGAATTGCGCCATTTCTTCGTTGGTATAGAAAGTCGATAACATTGTTATCTTCATATAAATGGGCGATAAGCATTCCTTCATAATACGGTTGTACAATTTCGTGTAAAGTTCAGGATTGCTCGTTTTATACTTTTCGATGCTTGCAAATGCTTTGTCGAATTCTTGATCGATTTTTGCCATAACCGGCTGCGTCCACAACTTCGTGCTGTTAATGTCGCCGTAAATACCGCCCGATTCAGGCGCTACCATATTTTGATAATACGCATATCTATCTCTCATGATTTGATAATAGCTATACATAAAATCTGCCGCATCCTTGAAATATGCCGCCATAAACTTACGAACTAAATCGTCGTAAGATTGATCTACGTTCCACATCAACGAGGATTCAACGTACGAACGCATTTCTTGGAAACAGATGGTATACGAGTCTGCGCCTTGCGACGTGATACAGTTTACACCTAAATCGCGACACGTTTCGTACATGCCTTGCACCGTACCGAAATTGTTGAAGTTGATAAGATAGTTACGGAAGTTGATGTCATAGAGATACAAAATCAACTGACCGTCCGCAATCGCGCTCCATTCTTTCAAGTTGTTGTACACGTCTATATTCGTCGGGCTGTTGATTTGGAATGCAAAGTTTGCGCCGATAGGCGTATAGTAAATATACAAATCGTCTACAGGATCAACCTTATCGCTGTAAGGAACAATTTTACCGTTTTCCGTTTTAACAGGCGCTTTTTCCGTTGCATAGTAAGCATAAATAATGTATTTTACACTTCTATTCGGTTCTTTTGCCTTGATGCGCGCGATAACGTTGTTCATAAACGCAATTTGTAAACCTGCAGAGTTTCCAGCGTAATTTTTTATCGCTTCTAAACATCTATCGCATTGACATTTATTTAAGTTATCTTCCAAACCGAACATAAAGTATTCGGCGTCGGGGTATTGATTAAAGAATTCGATAAAACGGTTTGCCGTTGCTTCTTCTAACAATTCGCCGCCCGTCCAGCAAAGCTGCCAGTTATGTCTATCTCCTGGATTGATGAACCAGTCTGGATGATGTTCTGCGTAAGTACCTTCGCAGTCTTCAGTGCCGCAGGTACACTTTGCGTTCGGCAAAATATATTGCGAAACTTGACCGTGGCCCCAAGCAACCAAACCAAACGAGTTGCTGGGCGACATCATTCGATACCGCATAACCGTCGTGCTTTCGTCGCGAAGCTCGGCTTTGGGAATCATACGCATTTCAAACGTAGGATTTACTGCCTTACCCTTATAATTATACAAGGGAATTTCTTGCGTCTTTTCTACGTAAATTTCGTCTGCCGTATAGAATTCGTAATCGATTGCGTCTTTTAAGAAGTCGTATGCGCCATAAAGGATACCACTGCTGCTGTTTTCGTCAGGGCAAGAAATATAAACGTTGTTTTCCACCGTCTTGATATAGTATCCCGAATCGATAATATCCTTTTCAGAAAGCGTTATCCCGACCTTTTCATCCCATAAGGACGTGTGTCCTAACGAGATGATACGGTCTTTGCTTGTCAATTGACTTTCTGTAATAACGGGAATGCTATTTCCCGTTGCTTCTTGTAAATTCATTACCAGCTCGCTTGCGGCAAAGCTTTCGTAATAGCTTGCGTCATCACGGATTAAAATGCTGTATTCGCTAATACCGTTTTGATACAAATATTCGCCTTCTACCGCAGTAAGCGTTTCTTGTACGGTGTCTTCAATTTGTTCGTCTTCGCAAGCCGTACCTGCTAATAAAAAGGTAAGACTCAACGCCGAAGCAATAATTTGAAATATTCTTTTCTTCATGTCTGTCCTCCCTTATTTTACCATAAACTCAATTTCTACAACGGTATAATTATAATACTCGTCGTGTGCTACAACTCTTAATACGTACTTGCCTTTCGCTTGAGCTACGAAGGTATCCGCGCTTGCTTTAAAGCTCGATTCATACAAATCGTTTTCTTTATCCAACAAGGACGTAATTTCTCCGTTTTCGTTGTACTGCAACAAACGCATTTCATTATTTGGAAGAATCAACGTTACTTGTACATTGCAATTTCCGTTGTTATCCGACGCCGAATAGGTAGGAATGGTGATCTTGTCGCCAACCTTATATTCACTCTTCAAGTTGTTATCCACCGTCAAAGTAGGCGCGGTTTCGTCTTTTACATAAATAGCGAACGTCTTTTTTTCAAAGTTTCCGTTGCTGTCCTTTGCGTAATAGAAACCATTGTAATAGCCTGCTTTATCTAACACAAAGTCTAACGGCTTCGTCGCGTCGCCACTTGCAATCGTTTTGCCTTCAAATTCGACTGTTACGGTAAATTGCGTGATTTGCCCAAGCACGTCAAACGCTTTTGCTAAGGGCACTTTCGCCTTATCGCCTAATTTTTGGCAAAGCTGAACGTCTTCATGGAGGATAATCGGTTTAACTGCGTCCTCCCCTTTCTCTGCCGAACTCTTTACGTAACCCATCGTTTGATTGCCAATTTTGTTTATTCGTATCATAGAATCGCTTTCTACGCCGGCAAATTCAATGTTAAGATACAACGTATCGGAGAAGCCTTCAAACGCCTCGCCGTTGTCATAGTAAGCAATCGTTGCCATACCGACACCGCTTGCGTCGATAATCTTATCGCCGCTTTCCGTAAGCGAACATACCCAAAGGTTTCCGCTGACTGCGAAAGCAATTCGGTTATCGTTGCCTTTTAATTGTACAAACCACTTATTTGTTGCCGCTTCATACGAGAAATGAAGAGTTACTTGTTTATCACGGTTTTCTGCGTCCGTAAGCTTTACAAGAATGGTCGTGAAGCCCATCTTTTCTTCTTCATAAGACATCGAAAGCGAGAAGCCGTTTGAATACAAGGGATTGATAAAGCCAGCCGAGCTGTTTTGAGCAAAACCGAGCTCTAAATAGTTTTGGCAAGGCGTAATCGTGTCAATATTATCAAAGTAGAAATAGTTTTCCTTGATTTTCCCTTTTTCAGGGTTAGAAACGGTAACGGGAACTTCATAAACCGCAGGCGCGCCAACCGAGCCTTGCGCTTCGTAACGAATGGTCATCTCCGTACCCTCTGCCTTAAACGAACCGTTTATTTCCTTGCCGTTTACCAACGTTTTATACTTTAACGGTACTACCTTTCCGTCTACCGTTTCAACCACAAGCGCGTCAGGAAAATCGTAAGTAAAACCAGAAATTAAATACTTGTCGATAACAGGTTGTTGAACAAACGTAGGTCCGTCTAATTCTAACGACTTAACCGTAATAATTTTGTGCGCTACGTTACCTAAATAGTCGGTTACCGTATAAACGATTTTATAATCGCCAAGCAACGTAAATTGTAATTTATCCTTTACGTTTAATAATTGATTATCCGGCGAGTATACCGCGCGTTCTACCGACAAATAGCCACTGCCACCAAAGACTTTCGCTTGCTCTGCCGTTGGAATGGTAATCGTTTGATATACTTGTTTATCTTCTATTTCGTCAATGGAAATAAAGATGGTAGGATCTTTTTCCACAGCGGAAATTGTTACCAGCTCTTCCGCATAATTCCCCGTAGCGTCTTGCGCGTAGTAAATAATTTCGTACTCGCCCGCATATTTAGGGGTAAAGGCTTTGCCGTCGTTTGCTACGGTGATTTTATTACCTTGCGCGTCCTTATAGTACACCCAAATACCGTTAACTACGTCTTTATCCAACGCATCTCTTACGATATAAGGGAACATGGGAAATTCTTCGCCGACAATTGCCACGGGCATTTTTTGCGTGTTATCGCATTCTACTAAAATTTCCGGAGCAACGGTATCTTCAATCCCTGCGGACAAATCGAAATCGCCAAACGTCTTTAACAATACGTCGCCTTGCATCTTCACGAAAGAGCCTGCAGTAATCGTAACGGTGATTTCATCAGACGTAAACCCGCCCCAAGGATTGCCTTTATAATGCGTTGGATCGTCTAAATCGTTTACGAAAATTTTATCGGTAGAGCCCGTTGCAGGACCGCAATAAACCTTTTTGCTTTCATGGTCGATTGCTACCGTAAGCGAATTTTCGGAAATCGTATGATTTTCCGGTAAAAGACGGGGATCTTCCCCTTCAATATACACTTTGTCTTGATAACCAAACGCACGGAAACTATGTTCTACTTGCGCGCCGTAAATGTCGTCTGCATGGAATGTTGAACCTTCGTAACCGCCCAACTTTTGACCGTTTGCACCCGCTTTAACGTAGGATACCTGACCTGCACCGTCCGTCATGTTGGACGAAAGAACAACAACTTCTACGTAGTTAGTTGTGTCTTTTGCGTCCGTAATGCGAATGGTTAAACGTTCAAAATCCGTTTCCTTAAATACGCTGGGCATAACGATTAAGTCGACAATGTTATAATCTTCCGTAAGTTTTGCCGTTTTGATATTCGTGCTGAAAGCGATCGACTGACCAGATTTAAAGGTAACAAGCGTACCGCGCGTATCTTTTTTCATTTTATACGGGCTTTCCACTTTATACGAACCTAAACGAATATCCATACCTGCTTCCGCAACAATAATATCTTTCGATTGACGGATTGCAACTATTTCTTGCGTTTCTTCTATACGCGAGCCGTTAAAATCAGCATAATAGGTAATTTGATACTTACCCGCTTGTTCTATCGTAAAATCTTCGCCGCCGTATACGCTGCCGTCAGGATATACTGCTACCAACTCTTGTGCTTTTACTCCGCTTTGCGAAGAGAATTCATATTCCGACGCTTCTATCACGTCGCCAATATAAATATTGTTGTCAACAACTGCTTCTTTTGCGTATACAGCGTTGCTCGTTAAAGAAAATAATGCCGAGAACACGCAAAGGAAACACGTCGCTAACGCCATGAGAGCGTAACGAAGATATTTTGTTTTCCATTTCGTCTTCATTATCCTTTTATACCTCCCACAGATAAATTAACGTTGAGTTTTTTATTAAATACTGCATAGAAAATTATAATAGGCAATGCCATCATTAAGATACCAGCCAAACGAGCAGGCGTATACGAAATATCTTTAATCTTTGCGTTTTGGAATTCGTACATACCGTACGCTGCTACGGGATGGGTAGGCAAGTAAACCATAGGGATTTGGAAATCGTTCCAATAACCGATAAACGCCAACACAAATACCGTAGAGATCGTACCCGTTGCTAAAGGCACAATGATTTGCGTCATAATCGTAAACGGATTTGCGCCGTGAATTTTTGCCGCTTCGGTATAATCCTTCGGAATCATCTTAAATTGCGCGTAGAAAATTAAGAAATAAGTATTTAAGAAGCTTGCGCGCAAAATCCAGATACCGTGGAAGGTATCAAATATATCTAAACTTTGCGAAACGGCAATTTCACTGGGCAAAGAGCCGACGATAGGTAACGCCATCGTAATCAATACGAATGCGTAAATAATTTCCGAGAATTTATATTTGAAACGCGCCGTTGCATACCCCATAATAAGCGAAGACAGAGTAACCGTCGTCGCGCAACCTAAGGAGTATAATAACGAGTTACCAAACTGCTCGAGAATTTTAACCTTATCGTATCCGCCGGAAGCCGTTTCTACTTCTACATAGAAGTATTTATATGCATTCGAGAAGTTGTCAAACGCCAATCCCATTTTGGGAAGCCAAAGCATATTCCCCAAACGGTCGCCCATAGGATACATTTCGTATTCTATACGCGATTTAACCGTGGTGATCAACGTCCAGCCAAGCAACGATACCATCGTCAGCGTGTAAAGGATTAAAAGGACAACAATAATAATTGCAAGCGGGTTTACCGCTATTTTTTTAGCTTTCGTTTGCATTATTCGTCCTCCCTATTTAATAACTTACGCGCGAGCATGGTTAACGGGAACGCAAACAACGTACAGATAACGCCTAATGCGCTGGCATACGTGTACATAGATTTACCGTAACCGCCTCTGTTTACCAAGTCGAACAAATAATACCCGAGGGTAAAGTTTGCATAATCGACGTTATTACTATCGCCGAAGAATGACCAAAGATTTGCTTGGTTTGTAAATAACGTAGCTACGTTTGCTACCACGAAAGTGGAAACCGTAGGCAAAATCATGGGTACGACAATAGAAAAGAATTCTCGTACCGACGTTACGCCGTCTACTTTCCCCGCTTCGATAATTTCAGGGGGAATTTGGTCCATCGCGCCCGTATAAATAAGCAACTGAGCACCAAAACAAACCCAAACGTTATAGAAAATTACCGTAGGCATCAGCGTATCGCTTCCTTGTCTTAACAACGGGCCGACCCCTTTTATGCCTAATAACTCTTCTAAATAACCGGGGATTGCTTCGTTTGAAAAGAACTTAAAGACGATTACAAGCAAAATGGAAGGTAACACCGAGGGTAAGAATAAGAAAAACTTAAACGTTTTTCCAAGCACCCACTTTTTGTAAATGTAATACGCAAACAAAATAGAAAGGAACGTACCTAATATCGACGTATAAACCCATACGATAATTGAATTTTTTAACGCGTCGATAAGAATAGACGTCTTGGTCAATTCCGTCCAAAAACGCGTAAAGTTAGCACTGAAATCCCAATAGAAAGTGTCCGATAATTTATCGTACGACTTAAAGGACATTGTAATACTATTTATGTTAACGTAAAAATAGAAAATCAATACTTGCAACACAGGCAAGGCTATGATGGAGATATAGAAAATTAACTCCCCTATATCTCCTTTTCTTTTGATATTGTTCGTTCTCATTAGAGATTCTCCTATCTCTTATTTAATCGGCCAAGTTTCCTTTTGATACGTATATAAGCCATTGAAATAATCTTTTGCACTTACTTTGTTGCTATCAGACGTAAACGCAGTGAAAGGATTGTTTAACGTTTTACCGCCGACGTTAGCCGTGAAGAACCATGCGCTTTCTTCAAATCTTTCTGCATTGTTAAGCACTAAGTCAACCGTCGAGTAGGGATATACGATATTTGCAGACGATACCATATCGATTACCGATTGACCGAATGCGGTTGCATTGCCTTTATCTCCTTCTAATACGGTGTACTTTAAGGATCTGGGAATGGACGTTTCAGCCGTGAATTTGGACATTTCCGAATCCGTATGCAAGAAACGCATAAATTCCTTTGCAAGTTCCATATTTTCACAGTTCTTGTTGATAAAACCAAACGAGCTGTTCGACGAAACCATCGTTTGCGTACGATCTTTTACGTCCGCATTTACTTTAGGAATAGGCAACATACCAAAGCGTCTTTCGCCTTCTTCTTTGCCGTAAAGCGTAACAAGGTCGTCAAACGCATTGCTTGCTTCGTTTTCCCACCAAACACCTTCTAAAAGCATTGCGTAACGCTTGGTAGTATGCTTACTCTTAATGAATTCAGATTGCGCGCCCGTATAGTCTAAACCGTTGAATTCTTCACCGATATACGCGGTTGAACCGAATAATTTTTCTTGCATGAGCAAGGAGTAGTATTTACCAGCTTGTCTTTGCAATTCGTATGCATTGTCTTTCGTGATATCTACCGTACCCATTACGATCGAACCGTCGTCGTTTACTTTGTCTACAACGGCAACGTTTTCCCCTTTTAACGTATAGTTAAGGTTGTATGCGTCGTAACCTTCGTAGTCTGCAATGAAGGAACGGAATGCCTTACTTACATAATCGCTTACCGCGCCCGAATAACAGAAAGGAACATAGTTACCCGAGCCTTTGATATAGTCAGCTAATTTAATCAATTCTTCATACGTTTCAGGAAGACCGTCGTCATACGTGCCGTGTTCTCCGTCGGGGCCATTGCTCTTTGCTGCTTCAAATTCATCTCTGTCTTCTTTCGAAGCGTTGACACCTTCTACCAAACGAAGACCGAGGTCACCGTCTTGGTCAAAATAGAAACCTGCTTCTTCAAACAAGTCGATATCATACATAATGCCGTAGAAGCCGCTGTAGAAAGGCAACATGTAATATTTCCCTCCCGTACCTTCGGTAAGGAACTTTTTAAACGAAGGGTCTAATTTATCCTCAATCGTCTTTACTCCTTCACCGTAATCAGCCATCGAAGCCTTTACAACATCTTCAGTGAGGTCGGCTACCATGCCTTTTTTATAGAATTCGTAGTATTCTACACCTTCGGTAAAGTACATATCTTTACGAAGAGTACCTTCTGCCAACTTACCGCCTTTATAGTCAACCTTGTTTGCGTCAACACTGATTTTTACACCCGTTCTGCCTTCTTGGAAATGCGTCGAATCCTTATGCGTTTCCATGAAACGAGCTGCCGCTTTTTCTAACCATTCTTTCCCTACACCGCCGTCGTAAGTAGCGACGCTAAGGTTTGCTTTCGTAGGATCGTAGCTATTTTCTTCCGTTTCTTCGTCACACCCCGCAAATACGCCAACCGACGATACGCTCATCAATAAAGCCGCCGTCAGCGCAATCCATCTTTTACTGTTTTTCATGCATCTATTCCTTCCTTTTTCTTATTTATCATCCATGCCGCAACTAACAATGCCGCAACCGCCGCAGGAATTGCTTCAAGCGAACAGCCGCAACCGCTTTCTTCTGCATCCCCATCATTTGATGCGGAGGGAGTTTCTTGCGGTTGATTTTGATGTTCTTCTTCCTCGTATTGTGCTTTTGTTTTCAAGGCTTTGATAGCCGCGATATATTCTAATTTGGTAGCATCCGCAGCGGCGTATGTCGTCGCTTGCGAAATCGCTTGTTTGCCTTCTTGTACTAAGGCTGCGCCTTGCGCGCTTTCCGCTTCTCTATATAACGATTGATTGAATGCCGCTTCCAAACTCGATTGAGCAGCAGTAAGATAATCTGCAAACCCATCTCTTTCCGATTTGGTCATTACGCTTTCAAACGCCGATTTAATCCCTACAACCACTAATTCTACCGCTTCTTCCGAGCCGAGCGTATCAATCAACGCGATGGCTTCGTTTTGAATTGCAAGCATCTCATTCCAATCTTGTTCGTGATAATCCTCAACGTTATAGCTTTCGAAATTATTGTTAATCGTTGCTTTCGCCGCCGTCTTTTTCGCATTGAGGCTCTTATGGTCTTCAATCGTCATAATTTTAGCGATATCAGCGTTAAACTTCGTTAAAACTTCTTGAATTTCGCGAGAGGTAAAGCTTACTTTCATTTGCGCTTTTGCATCCTCTTTCGCTTCCTTTACCAACGCTTGTTCTGCCGCGTAATAATCGGTCAATTTAACGGCGTCCATCGCATTAAATACGCCTTCGCGTTCCTTTATTGTTTCCTCAGAGAGCAATTCAAAACTTGTCCCGTTGAAATAGAAAGACTTTGTCGTGAGTGTACGATACATAATGACTTCGCCTACGCAACCGCCTTCTACGTATTTTGCACTCGGGAAAGTTGTTCCAGCGGGGATTTCAATTAAAAATCCGTATTCCACCATCTTTTTGGATATACGATGCGCAACCGTCTTTTCAAAGCCCGGAGCTTCCATCGACGAACCGTTCCAGTACGCCCAATACGCAGGAAATCTAGCCGATTCGCTGTTCATTTTCGAAAAGTTTTTCCAATAAGTCAGCCATACTGCAATGTATTGTTCATACGTATCGAAAGCGTCCGTTCCGGCATGGTCCGTTTCAAAGGTTTTATAATCGTAATCGCTTTCCGACAACTTAAAACCTAAATATGCCGAATCCGTACGTTGATAAAGAGCAATACTCTCCAATTCCGTATCTATATACTTTATCTCTTCGGGCATACTTTCTTCTGCAAACGCGCGCGTAACGGGTACGCTAACTAAAAATGATGCGCATACCATGAGCAACGCCGTCAGCAATACAAATATTTTAAATTGCGCATTTTTTAATACTTTCATAATGTTTCCTATTTTTGATTATTATTTGGTAATTTGCGCCGCCCGCGGCGGAAGGATTTCTCCTTCCGCCCGTCAGGCGTTGCGCTGTTATCAATCTTCTTTCTTTTTGCCAAGCAATGCAACGCCAGCTGCCATCAACATGGTCATACCAGCTGCAATGCCGCTTACCGACGCACCGCAACCAAAGGACGTTGCGTTGTCTTGCGATACCTTTTCAATGCTTTCAACGTTCGTCTTAAGGGTTGCAATCGCTGCGTTCACTTCCGCTACCGTCGTAGCTGCGCTTACTGCATCTTGCGCTGCTTTTACATAACCGTTGATTTGCGTTTTGCCTTCTTCGGTATAGAGCGAACGGTCAATCGAATTGTAGTAGTTTTGGATTTCAGTTGCCGCGCTTTCTTTTGCTGCTGCAAGAGCTTCCGCATCTACCGTTGCGCCAAGTTTAACTGCATCGATTTCCGTCTTAGCCGCTGCTACAATTGCACTAATTGCCGTTTCGTCGCCGATTGCTTCGTCGATATCCGCATTTGCTTCCGTAATAATCGCTTGAATTTCTGCCCATTGTTCTGCTTTGTAGTCGCTTTCTGCCTTATAGCCAGCAAGTTCTGCTTTCGCAGCTGCAACTACCGCTTCGTCAGCCGCCCATTGAGCATCCGTCTTCAATGCATCCATTGCTTCCTTAGCAGCCGTTACCGCATTGTTAATATCTTGTACGGATACGCCGCTGTCGATTGCCGTATTCGCATTCGTAAGAATTTCTTGCAATGCAGCAACTTCTGCTTCTCTATAATCGCTTGCGTTCTTGTATGCAGCAAGCTCTGCTTTAGCTACCGATTGCTTTTCTGCAAAGATTGCATCCGATTCTGCTTTGGTCATTACGCCTTCAAATGCTTCTTCCGCTGCGTCGAAAATTGCGTCTACTTCCTCTTCGCTATTCGCTGCGCCGATAGATGCCTTCGTTTCTTCTAACGTCGAAAGAATGAAATTCCATTCTGCTGCATAATAATCACTTTCTGCAAAGTTATCTGCTACGTATTCGTCCAATGCATTTTGGCATTCAAGCTTGTAAAGCTCTAAGTCGCTAAGCCATGCGCCGTCTACATATGTGAACTTCGTTTCCGTTACGACGTATTCTACCGCCAAATCAACACTATAGAACGTACCGCCGATAACAAGTTCGTCTCTGTTTGCAGGTTCGTATCCGGGCAATTCTACGAAGAAGTTGTTAGGTACTTTAATAACTGCATTTACCGCTTCGCCGTTGAGGGTTACACCAACACCGCTTGCATAACGGCAGGACAATACCGTATTCCAAACAACTTCGCCGTCTCTTTCGCCGTTAATTTCGATAACTTCGCCATCCAAACGGCTGAAGTCGAACATATTCGTTTTCCCTTCGCCATAGTCGCTAACAAATGCTAATTTGCCGATCTCGTAGGTCGTATATTCTACGTATTCAGCCCAAGCGTCTCCCCACCAAACGAACGTGCTTTCTTCGATAACGTATTTGATATTTTGGTTTTTACAATAGAAGGTACCGCCGATGGTAATCGTATCACCGATGTCTACGGGAGTGAAGCCAAAATACAAACCTGCATCCGTACTCTGCATTTCAAAGAAAGGTAATTCTTCGCCGTTTACCAAAACACCTACACCGTCTTCAAGCACAAAAGGATTTTCCCAAGCCATAAACGGCAAATCTTCGCCGTCAGCTCTTGCCGTGTATAATTGATGGTCATTCGTACTAAACGTACCGTTTTTACTGTTGCCATGTACAACTATTTCGCCGATTTCATATGTTTCAATTTCAATGATTTCGCCGTAAATTTCCCACGCGCTGCCGTTCCAAATATATTCGCGGTCTTCGATCACGTAGTCGATTTCTTGACCTTCACAACGGAATACGCCGCCGATCTTCAAAATATCGCCTTCGCTTGCAGCAAGCGTTTTCAAATCAACATAGAAGGAATGGTCAGGAGATTTTACGCTGTTTTCCATATCAATCATTACGCCGTTTACGGTGATACCGTTACCCGATACGTAAGAGAATGCGTCGGTCCAGCTGTTTACTGGTAAGGTAATGCTAATATCAGCGGGTTTTAAATATACACCTGCGTTCGTAGAGCTCCCCGTCGGAACAAGCTTACCTGCTTCGAAATCATCATAATCGGGACCTTCTACGTGTTCTACGTATTCAGCCCAAACCGTACCATCCCAAACAAATTTACTTTCTTCGATAATGTATTTGGTGTTTTTAGTTGCACAATAGAAGGTACCGCTTACGGTAACTACGTCGCCAGCCGAAACAGCAGCAAAACCAAAGAACAAGCCTGCGTCCGTACTTTGCATTTCAAAACCAATCGCTTCGTCGTTTACCAAAACACCTGCACCTTCTTCAAGTACAAAAGGATGTTCCCAAGCCATAAACGGCAAATCTAAGCCGTCGGCTCTTGCCGTGTATAATTGATGGTCATTCGTGCTGTCCGTACCGTTTTTACTGTGATTATGTACAACGATTTCGCCGATTTCATATGTTTCAATTTTAATTTCTTCGCCGTAAACTTCCCATGCGCTGCCGTTCCATTTAAATTGACGGTCTTCGATTACATAGTCAGCTTCTTTCGTTGCGCAACGGAATACGCCGCCGATCTTCAAAATATCGCCTTCGCTTGCAGCTGCGCCCAAATCAGCAAAGAAAGAGCCTTCAGGAGATTTTACGCTGTTTTCCATCGAAATCATTACGTCGTTTACAGTGATACCGTTACCCGATACGTAAGAGAATGCGTCGGTCCAGCTGTCTACTGTTAACACTACCGTTTCGTCAACGGGCTTGAAGTATACATGTTGGCCGTTACCGCCCGAAACGTAAACTTTGCCTAATACGCAGTCTTTATAATCAGTATACGTTTCCCAAGCCGAGCCATTGTATTTCAACGAACAATTTTTAAATTCAATCGTTTCATCATCCGTTTCGTTATAGAATTCGCCGTCAAGCGTGAAATAGTCGCCTGCTGCTGCCTCTTTACCTAATTCAATGTAGAAATCTCTGCCGGCTAATTTGATAACCGGTGCATCAGCCGTTTGGCCGTTCCACGTAAAGCCGTCGCCGCTGTCTGCTACAAACGTAAGCGCGGGCCATTCACGGCTTGCGGGTTTTTCGTTTTCATCAAGCGCGTACGCATAAACCACGGAAGCGGTACTGTGTCCTAAACCGCCAAGCTTGGTAATGGTGCACTTCGTTTCTGCGCTTGCCGTGATAACGTTGCCCGTTGCAAAGTTGTTTGCAACAACGCCTGCGCCAACACCAGCGGATGCGCACGTTAATGCAAGTAAAGCAATTGCTAATGTCTTGGTTTGTTTCTTCATTTTTTCTCCTCCTTAATAATTAAGAGTTTTTTAACTCATCATTTTAAATTTTAAGCGTAACGATTTTTTTAGACGCAACGTCATACGTTTGCGCTTGTTCGCCTGCTTCCGTTTCGGCAAGGTTGGTTACCGTAAAGCCTTGCTTATGCGAAATGTTCGCCGTAGCTTCTAACGGGTTATACATTCTCACAATAACGCCGTCGCCTTTTTCTTCTTTCTTTACAGCCGAAAGCAACAACGTGCCTTGCGTTTCAAGATGAACGCCCTTTAACGCGTCCAAACCGTCGTGGTTAGGTTCTTGGATTGCGCAAAGCTTAGGATAGGTAAAGTTATAACCCTTGCTAACCGCTTTGTCGAAATCACTGTCAAAAGGAATTAAGCAGTAAGAATATTCATATTCGCCTTGCATTTGCGCTGCGGGCGTGGGGAAATAGAACCAGTCGCCCATTTCACCGATGGCGCGCAACAAGGTGATGCCCATCGTGTTTTTGCCGTCGCGGTATACTTCGTATTCGTACAAGCCTTTGGTAGCTACTACAAGCCCTGCGCCTTCGTCCTTACCAACCGCACAGAAAGAATTCATACGTTGGCTGTTATCGGGGTTAATCCAGCTTGCAGCAGGTTGAATGTTACGACGGATTAAATCGAACTGACCTTCCGCATACACGTACTTAGACGTAGGATTGCTTTCAAACGTTGCGCGTACGCGTACGTTCTTTAAATGATTTTCTACTTTCGTCGTAAACGAAATTTCTTTCTTATCCGCATATACCGTTAACGTGCTGTTGAGCGCAAGCCCTTCCGTTTTTACGCAGATTGCGTATACAGCTTTAAACGCGTCTTTTTCAACAAGCGCAACCGTTGCCGTTTCGTCGTTGAGAATACGCGTTTCGCCGTCGGGCTTGAAGTCGTATTCGTTACCGATATCAGAGATAATTTCGAAACGGTTTTGATTTTTATACACCGCACCGTCTTGCTTGTTGGTAAGATTAAACGTGCCATCCTTATTGAATTGCAAACGGATATATTTGTTTTCGCAATATTCGTTGGTTGCAACAAAGCCGTTGTTTTCCACGCTTGCGCCGTCTTTTACGTAGAAGGTGTGCGCAGACAAGCCGTCTTTTATATTTGCTGCAAATTCTACTTGCACTTCATACGTTTCGTATACTACGCGGAAGCTATCGTAAGGCAGCTTAAACTTTTTAACCTTTTTAGGCGCAGAGAAATTCGCTGCGATACGGTTACCCTTTTCGTCGTACAATGCAGGATTTTTAGGCAAATCCTTTTCGTCGTATTCCAACGTTACGTTTACGATACCTTCGGTGGCTTGTACGTCCGTGTTAAATACCACGATACAAGCGCCGTCTTGCTTCTTCGTGTTGAGAAGCGCCGCAAGGTCTTTTTGTAAATCCGCACTTAAATAAGCCGCCGTGTCATACGCTTCGGAAAGACGAATTTTTACCTTGTCGTTTACTTCGTCGCACGAACAGGAACAAATACTGTCGTGGGGGAAGCTCTTTAACAACTTCTTATGCGCAAAATTTAAAATATCGCTGTCATAGTTTAAGCCGTTCAACATACCCATTACGCTTAAGGGTTCGGCAATCGTTTGCAACATGCCTTCCGCACGGTTGCTCATCACTTTGATGTCCGTGCGCGCACTTGCCGTGTTAATCAGTGTGCCGTAGCCGTTGCCGTTTTGACCTGCAATTTCCCCTTCGTATACGTAGAAATCGTCTTTATAAGGCAATACCTTTTCGATATATTGTTCTAAGGTTGTGTGGCTAACCTTGAAATCGCAAACAGAGTTTGCCTTTTCAATTACTTCGCCGATATTTTCTTGCGCGGGTTGATGGTCGCAACCGTTAAAGCCTAACAAGTAAGGCGTTTTCGAGCATTCCGTCAAATCGCCGTGAATGTTGTTAAGTTTTTCTTTTAACGCTTGTTCGTCTGCGGGCAATTCCATACAGTTATGATACCATTGTACGAATTGTACGCCCACAACTTCGCTGCCGTCTGCGCCGCGCCAGTTAATTTCCGAGTAATTTCTCGGCATTTTGAATACTTGGTTGTCCGCCGCCGTCAGCGTGATACCTCTGCCGAAAAAGGCGTTATCCATGCCAAAACCACGTAAAATTTGCGGTACTTGCGAAATATTACCAAACGCGTCGGGGAAATAGCCTACCATCGCGGGTTTACCGTATTTCTCGCATACCTGTATGCCGTAGAGCGCGTTTCTTACGCTTGATTCTCCGTTGATTAAATATTCGTCTTGCAATATGTAGAAGGGACCGATTTCCCATCTGCCTTCCGCGATAAACTTTCTTACCTTTGCTTCCATTTCGGGACGAACGGCAAGATAGTCTTCAATGATAACGATTTGTCCGTCTAAGTGGAAATACTTAAACTTTTCGTCCTTTTCCATCGCTTCAATTAACGCATCGAAAAACTTAACCAATCTATAATTATGTTTTGCATGGCTTAAATACCACTCTCTGTCCCAATGCGTATGGGATACAATGCATAATTCTTTCTTCATATATTTTCTTTATTCCTTTAAAAATTCTATTCTTTTTAGAATTTTGTTTTGTGTTACGCGAGCTATACGCGCCCGCGCAACACGATTATTAGTTATTAGCCGTTTGGTGCGAAAATATCTTATTAGCCGTTTGGTGCGAAAATATCGTCTGCGGTATCGTCGTGGAAATTTTCCGAAAGCGTTACGATATCCGCCGTTGTAAAGTACAATACTTCAATGCTTACTTCTTGATAAATCTTTTTCATATTGCACCTCCGATTAACCTAACTTCGAAGGTAATACGATAACGCCTTCACCGTCTGCCAAATCAATCGCAAGCTTTTTATTGCTTACTTGTACTGTTTCAGCAACGCCGCCACGATAGATAATTACTTCTGTTACGTTTTTGCTAAACGTAAAGGTAAGCGTTTTCGTTCTATCTTCTGTAAAGGAGTTATAGTTAGAAATTACGTAACCTTCGTTACCGTTCATATCTTCCATAACGCCTACCAAATAGTTTTGTCTAGACTGGCTGGTTGCAATCGAGCTTAAAAGTTTTGTTCCGCTTGCGCTAAGTTGATATTTGCTAGCAAGGTTGTTTTTCAAAAGGTTGTAAGCAGCGTATTCTTCGTTTGTACGGTTAACGCCAGTTTGACCATAGTCCGTTTTCTTAGGGGAACTGATAATAACGCCCTTCCAAGTAAATGCGCTGTAAACGGAGCTGATACCCGCAAGCTCGTTATTTACGTTGGCAAAACGCGTGTAATATTCGGTACTATCCGTAGGATTGGATTGATTATCATTTCTCTTATCCGAATACGACCACCAAGAAATAGAGTCGATACCCAACGCCAACGCCGTGTATGCTTGCATACGGAGCTCTGCTTCTTCGGGCATTCTGGTTTTAATACTGTTCTCGTCGGTCCAACCAGACGATTGCAATACTGCGTGAGAGGTTGCACCTGCGGAAAGCGAATATTCTTTCAGCATAGCCAAATCAAACAAGAAGGTGTCCGTCAACGATTGATCCGTATTGATAGGATAACTATCCATCGACAACCATTTTTCGCCTTGTACCTGCGATAATACAGTATCGCAATATGCTTGCAAATATGCTTTGTATTTAGATACATCTAAGGTTGTACTGTTTCCCCAAATACTACTACTATTCGTTTGGAATATAGTTGCATACGAAGGTAAAAGGTTTGCCATGAAGGTAACGCCCGTACCTGCATACAATTTTTCGAAGTTCTTTGCAAATTCGGCAAGCTTTGCCATACTCGCATCTTTCGGTTCGTCCCAAACCAAGAAGCCCTTAAAGCCGGGGCAATCGGAGAAATCGGGATATTTCTTCGTTTGGTAATCGATATTGCAATCATCGCTGCCGTTCGAACCAAACGCAATCGTGTACAAGCCTTGATCCCAGAAGAAATTGATAATTTGACGGGTCTTTTCTACGTTTTCAGCCGTATCCAAGTTGAGATGGTACTTACCGTCAAGGTATACCATGGTGATGCCCGCATCCTTCAATTTTTTCGCGATATCCTTGTTGTCCTCATTGTCATAGCTTCCGTTTTCATACTTCAGTTCGGGATAATACCAAGCAACACGGTCTAAAATATTATTTTTGTAGAAAGCATAGTTCATCAAATCGATAATATCTTCTGCGGCATAAGCCTCTACAATTGCAACCTTGTTGGCATCATCTCTAATATCGTCATAAGAAAGCCCGCCTTTTGCCGTTGCATCCGTATCATGTTTAAACGCTTGCGCTATATAACGAATAGAACGCACGTTATCTTTTTTATCGAAAGGCGTGTATACAATCCACGTTTCACCGCTTACCGTAATTTCCATATACGCGCGGCCTGCGAATAAGCGTTCGTAGTTTGCCGTATATACCTTTTGCATTGCGCCGCGGAAAGAGATAAGACCATCTTCTACCTTAAGTTCACCGTTATCATACGTTACCCATTTCGTCGATGGAATTTTCAATATTTTACTGCCTGCTTCAAACTCATCTAAATTAGGCGTTTGCCCTACCTCAAGATAATCGTAAGGCATAATCAACGTACCAAATTTAATTTCGGTGATGCCGTAGCTGCCAACTAACGAATTTAAGGTTGCTTGATTTACAACGCTGGTAAAGCGGATACCCGATTCGTCTGCCGAGCCCGCCAAACGAATGGACGCGCCTTTTTCTAAATAAAATTGAATATCTACCAAATCGAAAGACACGGTTTTATCAATCGTAACTTTTTGATTCGCCTTGTAAAGCGTGTTGTTGTTTGCCCAACCGATAAAGGTATTAAACGTTCTGCCTTCTGTAAGCGCGTAAGATTGACCCTTTTCCGCGTATTCAACAAAGCTATAATCGTCAGCAGTATTATATATTACGGGAACGTAATCGGGATGAGTGATGTGCGCCGCTGCGTTATCGCCGTAAATACTTACGTGATAATTGTTAAACGAACGTTCTTGCACATCATACATAACAATTGCGCCGTCTACCATAACGTATTGAAGAACTTGATTGCTACCCTTTAAGTTAATGACACCGATTTCAATCACATAGTTGGTGTTGTTCTTTAAAACAACGCCTGAGCTCATTGTTGCAACTTCTTCGCCATCAGATCCAAAGTCACGGAAATCGAAATTACCGCCTGCTAAAGTAAGCCAAACGCCCGACCAGTTTTCCCCGCGAAGTCTGAAAGCAATCGCGCCTTTCGATATATTCGTAGTATAGTAACCAAATTGGAACTTAAGCGAACCATTGGGAGCGCTACCGCTATAAGTAAGGCTCGCATAATCTGACGCGCCAGCCAATTCGATACCGTAGCCTTCGTTAAGGTTGAGAAGGTTTACTACGTCGTATGCTTCAAGCTCGCTGTCTTGATACTCTTTAATCCAAATCTTGCCGTTCCATTGAAGAGTACTTTCTTCAATGACGTAGTCTACGATTTTCGTAGCCGTTTCACAGTGGAAAGTACCGCCGATTTTAAACGTGCTTCCTACCGTTACGGTTACGCCGCTAAGCCCAACGTAAAGCTTATTGCCAACCGACTTAATGTTATTTACCATGTTTACAGGCGCACCGTTTAAAGTAATACCGTAGCCTGATACAAAACCAAACGCATCAGAATCCGCCCACGAATCGATGGGTAAGTTTTTTACGTTGAATTCAAGATATACGCCACCTTTGTTGTTACCGCCGCCGATTGTTTGGCCTAAATCTAAGGTACTTTCTTCCTTTTGTACACCCGTGTCGACTACCCAATTTGAAACTTTGTATTTAACAACGCTGTTTGTAATTACATACTCTACAATTTTCGTAGCCGTTTCACAGCGGAAGGTACCGCCGATTTTAAACGTGCTTCCGTCCGTTACGCCGCTAAGCCCAACGTAAAGCTTTCCTCCAACCGACTTAACGTTGTTGTTCGTGCTTACAGGTGTTTCGTTTAAAGTAACACCGTAGCCTGATACAAAACCAAACGCATCAGAAGCCGCCCACGAATCGATGGGTAAGCTTTTTTCGTTAAATTCAAGATATACGCCAGCATTATCACCGCTTGCCGAAACAACGGCGCCAAGTTCAAGCGTTATTTCTTGCTTATACTCTACCCAAGCAGAACCATTATATTTCAACGAACAATTTTTGAAAATAATAATTTCGTTATCCGTTGCGTTATAATATTGACCGTCAAGCGTGAAATAATCGCCTGCTACAGCCGTTCTGCCTAAATTAATATAGAAATCGGTACCTGCTTGTTGGATAACCGTCAAAGTAGCAGATTCGCCTTTCCACAAAAATCCCTCGCCGCTGTCTTCAACAAACGTCAAAGCGGGCCAATCGCGAGAAACTAACGTATCACCGCTAGCAACATACGCATAAACCACGGAAGCGTTACTGTGTCCTAAGCCACCAAGTTTAGTAATGGTATATTTGGTAGGTTCTGCTACAGGGACGTATTTTTCCCAAGACGAACCCGTCCACTTAAAGCTGCTTTCTTCAATTGCATAATACGTAGATTTATTAGCACAATAGAAGTTACCGCTAATGGTAAGTATTTGATTAGTCTTCAAAGCGTCGAACACAATATATAAGCCGTCGCCCGTACTCTTCATATCGCCAAGAGCAACTGTGTTGCCGTCTACCTTAATAACGCCGTCGCAGTCAGCGTTGGTAAAGCCCAAACCCCAATCTTGAATAGGCAACTCTTTACCAAGCGTTCTTTTTAAATATAACACGTTATTCAATCCGCTTGCACCGCCAACCGAGCTGTTTGGATGCAATTCAAGTGTACCGATATCATGGATAACAACCCAACCGCTGCCAGTCCACTTAAAGTTGGTTTCTTCAATTGCATAATACGTAAATTTATTAGCACAATAGAAGTTACCGCCAATGGTAACTACTTGATTAGCTTCCAAAGTTCCAAACGTAATATATAAGCCGTCGCCCGTACTCTTTACGTCACCAAGAGTAATTGGATTACCGTCCACTTTAATAACACCGTCACAGTCAGTGTTGGTAAAGCCCAAACCCCAATCTTGAATAGGCAACTCTTTGCCAAGCGTTCTTTGTAAATATAACGCGTTATTCCATCCGCTTGCACCGCCAACCGAGCTGTTTACGTGTAATTCAAGCGCGCCAATATCATGGATGACAACCCAGCGGCTGCCAGTCCACTTAAAGTTGGTTTCTTCTATCGTATAATAGGACAATTTATTAGCACAGTAGAACGTACCGCCAATGGTAATTACTTGATTAGCTTCCAATTCGCCAAACTTAATATATAAGCTAGGATCACTAGTACTCTTCATTTCGAGAAGATCAACTGGGTTGCCGTCTACCTTAATAACACCGTCTAATGCAGCACCGTCAGAACCTTGAGTGCTAAATATACCATTCTCCCAATCTTGAATAGGCAACTCTCTGCCAAGCGTTCTTTGTAAATATAACACGTTCTTTGCCCCGCTTGCGCCGCCCACCGAGCTGTTTGCGTGCAATTCAAGCGCACCGATATCATGGATAACAACCCAACCGTCGCCCGTCCACTTAAAATTAGTTTCTTCAATTACATAATATACAGTATGCGCGCTAGAATAGAAGGTACCGCTAATGGTAAGCACTTGATTAGCTTCCAAAGCTCCAAACGTAATATATAAGCTAGGATCACTAGTACTCTTCATTTCTCCAAGAGTAGCTATGTTGCCGTCTACTTTAATAACACCATCCAACGTAACGTCGCCAGAACCTTGAGCGCTAAATAAACCTTGATCCCAATCTTGAACATACAATTCTTTGCCAAGCGTTCTTTGTAAATATAACTTGTCATTCCATCCTCTTGCAGCGCCAACCGAGCTGTTTACGTGTAATTCAAGCGCACCGATTTCTTTAAGGGATTCCCACGACGAGCCGTTGTATCTTAAACCGCATTCGTCAAAGATAATCGTTTCGTTATCCGTTTCGTTATGATATTGACCGTCAAGCGTGAAATAATCGCCTGCTACTGCCGTTTTACCTAATTCAATATAGAAATCTTGACCTGCTTGTTTGATAACCGGCAAAGTAGCAGATTTGCCTTTCCACGTAAAGCCCGTACCTGTGCCCTCTACAAAGGTAAGAGCGGGCCAACCACGGCTTACAGGTTTCTCAGCTTCGTTAGTCGCATACGCATAAACCACGGAATCATTACTGTTTCCTAAGCCGCCGAGGTTTGTAATGGTATACGTAGCTTCAGCTTGCGCCGCAACGTTATTGGTTTGCGGAGCTACCATTGCTCCAATACCAAAGCCAAGACAAAGCGCAAAACAACTAATTGTCATTATCAACGCTATCAATTTTGCCTTAATTTTTTGCATATATTCCTCCTTGTTTACTTTGCAAACAATTTTTTTATGTTTTTTCCCACTTAAACGGCTGATTATTTTCAAAAAATAAACATTTCGCAATTTTTGTCATAAACAGCTTAAAAAACCGCTTAAGCCAACATATATAAGGGGTTTTCCCCTTTTTGTCCGCCTATTATAACACATATATATACTCAATTCAACCTATAATTTTTTCATTTCTTCTCATTTTTTTGGCAATATAGTTGATTTTTTACTAAAAATATGATAAAATATGAGTAAATCTACCAATTTTTACCCATTTTTGAGGACAACTATGAGCCAACCTATCTATCAATTAAAAGATTTCCCTAGCAGTAACGGGTATCATATTCGGCGATATACGGACACAAAACACTCGCTTCATTTCCACGATTGTATCGAAATTACCATCTTGGAAAAAGGGGAAGGCATACACGTTATCAACGGTACGGAATATTCTTATCCTACCTACACCTTCACCATTATGGACTACCGTGATTGCCATGCCTTTTTCAACCTTACCCCAAAAAACAGCTTGTATAATTTGATGGTTTCCCCCTCGCTTGTATCCAGCGAACAATTGGACAAGCTGGCGCAGCTTACAGCGGATAAAATTTGTTATTTAGACAGAGAATCAGGCAAGGCGATTATCGCGCATTTTGATACGCTTTATTATTTGAAAAAGCGCAATCAAGCCGTCCCCCCCAAACTGATACGCAATATTTGCGATAATTTAATCGATTTGTTTTTAAACTTTTACGAGCAGAAAATTGCAGGCGAAACGTCGCAAAAAAGCGAAATTCAAAAATCGTTAGAATATATCAATCTGCATTTCAAGGAGAAAATTACCTTACAAAACGTTGCCGAATACGCAAGTTATAACCCCACCCATTTCAGCAAACTCTTTCATCAAAAAATGGGGATTACCTTCAACCACTACGTATCTTCCCTGCGTATTAACTACGCCAAGCGTTTGTTACTGAATACCGAGCATTCTATTTCCTTTATTTGCTTTGAATGCGGGTTTGCTTCCGTGTCTAGCTTTAACAGAAATTTCTCGGAAATCGTTGGTATCTCTCCTAGCGAATATCGTTCGGAATACGGACAATAATTACATAAAAACCCAGCCCCGCAACGAAGGTTTCGTTGCGGGGCTTTTTGCTGTTTTATTTGATTTTTCTTATATTTTTGAAAGTTGCTCGTTTAAAAAATTTACCGCTTTTTGAATGTCGTTGGCGGGGTTCTCGCCACACTCACGTTCAATCGTTAAAAAGCCGTCGTAACCGATTTCCTTTAACGCCGATAAGTAGTTTTCCCAATCGACGTCGCCCTCGCCAAGCGGCAGCTCTGCAAACCCTTTACATGCATTCAACGCGTACACGCCCCCCTCGGCAAAGGCATGATACACGTCCGTCGGGTTTTGATTTTCATCTAATCTGCGCCCGTCTTTCGCATGTGTATGCACGATATAGTCCTTTAAAATATATACTGCTTCCACCGCGTCTTGACCGGTTACCATTGTAAAATTTGCCGGATCGAGATTCACCCCGACACCCCCTTGCGTATCTTTTAAAAACGCAAGTAACGTATCCGCTGTTTCAGGCCCCGTTTCAATGGCGAGCGTTACTCCCTTTTCTTTGGCATATAACCCGCATTCCGTCAATGCTTTCAACATTACTTGATAACGCTTCTCGCCTTTATCTTCGGGAATGACGCCAATATGCGTCGTTACTGTTTTAGCACCGAATTCCACCGCTAAATCAATAATTTTCTTTGTTTTGTCAATTCTTTCGGCGTTGTCCTCTTCTATTTCAAAGCCGTACCCACCCATATCGCCGCAGAGCGCAGACACAACCAAGCCGTGTTTTTTTAACAGGTCTTTATATGCCTGTTTTTCAGCGTCGGAAAGCTGCGGAGAAAACTCCCCTGTCGTCGCGTAAATTTGCACGCCGTCCAAGCCCAACTCTGACGCTTTTCGTATGCCTTCTTCGTGTGATTTTTTAAAACAATCTGTAATTACACCTAGTTTCATCTCATACCTGCCTTGCCCATTTGATAAATTTTCATAATCAAAGCATGTGTTTTTAACGCTTCTTCTCCGCTGATTTCTAAGCCTTCTTTTCCTAAGAGCGCGCTGTAAAATTGCTTGATTTGGCGAACGTGCTGAAATCCCCAATAATCTTTTCCGCCCTCGTACTCCGTCGTGTTTTCGTCTTGGTGCGCTTCTTCTTTTGTTCCGTTGAAATAGTCGATATACGCATCATCATAACCAAAGGTAACCTTGCCTTTTTCGCAAAGCAGTTTAATTTCAATCGGCTCGTCGCAGCCGTAATTATTCATACAATAAAAAGCGTACTTGACACCGTTTTTATAACAAATCAAGCCTTCCGCACTATCTTCAACCTTCACGATTTTATGCCCGCGGTTTGCCATGGAACACGACACGCTTTCCACTTCGCTATCCACCAGCCAATTTACTAAATCAATCGAATGAATCGCTTGGTCAATTACCACGCCGCCACCTTCTTTATCCCAAGTTCCCTTCCAATCGCTTTCCGAATAATATTCGTCAGAGCGGGACCAGGTAAGTGTTGAACGCGCGCTAATGATTTTTCCAAGCCTTCCGCTTGTCAATGCTTTTTTAACAAGCTGTGCAGAATTATTATAACGGCACTGCGAAACCACACCGAACAACACGCCCTTTTCTTTCGCCTTTTGCACCGCCTTTTCCGCGCTTGCCAAATCCACGTCCATAGGCTTTTCCGTTAAGACGTTTATTCCCTTTTCAAAGGCATAACAAGCCACCTTACAATGCAAATAATGAGGCAAACAAATATGTACCGCGTCTAGCTTTTCTTGCTCCATCATCTCTTCGTAGGAAACATATGCTTTTACGCCATACTTTTTTGCAGCGGCTTCCGCACGCTCTTTTTTAATATCGCAACAAGCGATAAGCTCCGCTTCTTCCAAAAGCTGAATGGAGCCTAGATGCATCACGGAGACTCTGCCGCAACCGATAACGCCGACTTTTAATTTTTTTAAATTTGTAACCATACTCCCGCCTTTTCTTTTGCTTGAATCGCCCTTTCTCTAATCTTCATTACTTCCAGCGTTTGCGTCCCTTCGAAAGAAGTTTCCCCGCTTTCGAAGAAATGGAATATATCCGCAATTAAATTATCAAAAAACGCCGACTGTATGGGCAGATATTTCGTACCCTTTTCATTTGCTACCGACGCAGCGAAAGGCATAGCGGGCGCAAACATCATGCGCGCATATTTGCCGTTTCGATAAGCAACGTGCACCCATTCTTGATCGGCATTCTTTTCGTAGCAAACCTTTTCCGCCCCCACGCCAAGACATTTCACTACCATTTCGATTTGATGAATAATATACTCGTCGAAATTTGATCCGCCGCCCGTCGTAAACACGCAATTCGCCGTACCCATGTACGAGCCGAGTTCGTCTGCATAACGCAAAGCAGACGAACTAAAAAAGTTTACGCCGCAGCTTTCCGCCAACGAATATATCTCGTTTGCTGTCGCAAAATCGGGCGCAAAGGTCTTGTCGATATACGGACTTTTTCCGCAAGCAAACACCGCTTTTGCATACTCTAAATGTTTTTCGGGATTAGACGGTGCAAGCACGAAGACATAGTCGCATTTTTCGCAAAGTTCTTGGATAGATTGACAGCGTTGAACGCCGTAATTTGCACACCATTCCTCTGTTGTCATACCGCCGTTTGGACTGTCGATTTCCGCCCAAGCGTGCGTCAGTTGATAATCCGCGCCGTTTTTTTGGTTATACGCGCGTATCATAGCAGGATATTCGTTAGCATGCCATTCATGTAAAAAATAATCGATAAAGCCAACTGTTTTCATTAGAATTTAATCTCCTCCTTCTTGTTGGCAGAAGTATATAATGCGTCTAACAGCTTCATGCTCTCTAAAATATTGTCAATATTGTTTTTATCTTTAACACCCGTTTGAATGGAGTCGATAAACGCCGTATCTTCGCAAAGGTACATATTCGGAATATCGTATTCGGGTTGAATGGTTTCCAGCGTTTGTCCGTCGTAGAATTCAAATTTACCGCCATAGGACAATCTCGCCCCGCCTTTATCACCCATAAAGTCGATAAACAACTCATATTTATGAATATTTTGCGCCCATGCGCCGTTAAACGAAATGCTGGCTTTGTCCGTACGGATATGCCCCGTGATAAAGTCTTCTACGTCATTCGTACCGTTTTCTACATCCGACGTGTCTTCCGCCCACATACCGTGATACTTATACGATTTCATATCCTTCGCCATTTCGCTGTATGCATCGCAAGTTACGCTTTTTACTTTTGCTCCGCCAAGTACGTACAAAATAAGGTCGAGGAAATGAATTCCCCAGTCGATTAACACACCGCCCCCCGATTGAGCTTTTGTTGTAAACGCCCCGCCTAAACCAGGAATGTTTCTAAAATCGCGGAACGAGCAATATACGTGATAGATGTTACCGAATTTCCCTGCATCCGCCCATTCGCGAAGCATCTCAACCGATTTTTGATAACGGTTGCATACACCGATATCTAACATCTTGCCTTGCTTTTCTGCTTCTTGCGCCATTTGCAAAGAAAGTGCGTAATTTACAGTAATAGGTTTTTCGCAAAGCACGTGCTTACCAGCCTTCAACGCATCCATGGTTATGGTGTAATGCGCATAATTAGGCGTTAAAACAAACACTGCATCCACTTCGTCATCTGCTAAAGCTACTTTATAATCGGTGATAACTTGTTCGATTTTAGGGAATTTTTGTTGTTTTTCTTTCGCTTTTTCTATAATCAAATCGCACGCATATTTAATTCTCACGTTCTCCATCTGCGACAATGCGGGAAAATGCGCCATATCCGAAATGCGCCCGCAACCAATTACTGCTACTACTGTCATATTTTTTCTCCTTATGGACTTTCCTTTTCTCCTAGGCGCATGCGCCTAGTGTAACCTTATTATAAAACAAACTGTTTGCTTTGTAAATGGCTATACTTCATATAAAATTTGTCATTTTTTCATTTTTATAATAATTTTTAACGTATTTATTCTTAATTTTTTATCAAAAATATTGACAACAACTATCCTAGTGCCGTATAATATGCTCAGGAGAAAAAATATGCACGAAAACAAAACACGTTATCATTTGAGTAAGCACTACGTTGAAAATCCGTTGCCTTTTGGCGACGTACATCTATTGCAGTTGGGCCGCCGCTATTGCGAAGAAACAGAGATTATTGCGGCTCATCCGCATTTAAACTGGTTTGAGCTAACCATTGTAACGGGTGGCAGCGGTACAATTATCACAAACGGCGAAGAGACCGTCGTGCACTCGGGAGATATTTATCTGTCTTCCCCCTGCGACGTACATGAAATTCGTGCGAATTGCGGCGGGAAATTAGAATATGATTTCTTTTCTTTTCATTGTATAGATACAAGCATTTATAATGATTTAAAGGATATTACACGTATTTATCGCGCAGGCGATAAACGCGTTTTTCAAGACAGCAAAATCGCCCGCTTAATCGGCTACGCCATTTCGGAGTTTGTAGCGGAAGAACAACCCTATGCGCATAACGCGTTAAGCGACATCTTTCATCTAGCCATTCTTTATTTGATACGGGATTTTAATCATATTCGGCAAAACGCTGTCAACGTATCCGAGCCGGAAATTTTATGCTTTCAGCTTATGAATTACATTGACACACACGTTTATACGCTTAAAAATTTAGAAGAGCTCGCCCCTAAATTTAACTATAATTATGGATATCTTTCTGGTCTTTTTAAAAGAACAACCGGGAAAACGCTTTCGGAATATCATCAATTTCGTAAGATGGAGACGGGAAAAGCGCTTATTTTAGAAAAGAAAAAAAGCGTGAGTGAAATTGCTGAAATGCTTGGATATACTTTATTCTCGTTTAGCAAAGCGTTTAAGCGTACCTATGGTATTTCACCAAAAAATTTGCAAAAACAAGCGTAATTTATCCGTTATACCCACCCATGTACGAGTTTATAGAAAAAAAGAGAAGCAAAAAGCTTCTCTTTTTTGATTGTATAAAGGCTTTCTAGATTATGCAAGAAAGACTTGTTTTATCGAGCAGTTTATACCTATCTTGAACCGCTTATTACACCTTGTTTACCATTTTTTTAAAGTCCTCTTGGTCATAGCGTTGAAAAGAAAAATTATTGGATATTTTTTGAATATCCACAAGAGTGGATTGTTTAATTTTTGTTTTCTCTACTAAATAATGCACAACCGCCTTATATAAAAAACGCAGATTAGGCACAATTTTTTGTATCCTATTCTGCGTTCTTATTTGTGTTAGTACAACAAAATCTCTAAAAGCGCCCTGTTTTTATAGGGTAGAACAACAAAATGACTAAAATGTTTTTGTCTTTCACTCAAAAAAAATCTGTTATTTTTTTAGTATAATGAAAATCATTATATTAATCGAGATTTAATTCTTTTTCATAGTTAAAGTATTTATTCGATTTCTCATATTTCAAATATTCTCTTTGATTATCATTAAGTCGCCTTAAAACAATATTCCCAAAACCATCGGGATACACAGCAATAATTTCCTTTTCCAGATTTATTTGTTTTTTTAACCCACTAAAAATGGAGCTTAACATATCGCCCATAAAACAACTTGTGAACGAATCCTGTATATCAAGAACAATAGGCAATGGGAAAAACAAAATAACATTTTCATCTGCTTTTGTTGAATTAATTCTATCCAAAATAATTTGATAAATCTTTAAGTCCTTTATTTGAATAGTTCCTCTCTTTTCAATAAACTCGCCAAATTCTTCTTCAAGTGTTATAAATAACTTATACCAATTAAAATAATCACGCTGACCGCCAATAACTTCACCTATCTTTTTATCAAATGGCAATTTGGCATCGTATTTCTTATGGTCTACCAAATCCACAAAGTCGCATTCACCATTACTTTGATTTGGTATATGTTGATAACTATGCGGGAAAACAATAGCAGATAAATTCATTAAATCGCATAAAAATTCTTCATATTTGCTCCGCTGAAAAATTTTATAAAATTCATCACTCAATATTGCTTTTTCTCTAATTACAAAACCCATAAAAGTATTCTTCCAAAAATATAATTACAACCCTAAAATTTGCTTTTTCTTTAGTTCAAAATCCTCTTGAGTGATTAAACCATCCGACAACAATTCTTTTAATTCCTCTAATTGCTCCTTTTTGGAAAGTTCTTTTTTAGGAATAGGAGAAGTAGTATTATCGCTATTTTCTTCTGTGCTTTCTATAAAGGAAACACTATTTATCATATATTCTAAATAGCTTGAAATTTCTTGAAGATTTTTTATTATTTGAATATATTTTTGACTATTTCTAGATAAGCTTTCACCACCCACATAAGTAAACTCTATTTTGGGGCACTCTAAATCATTAACGTAAATTATAATTTTTAATATATTTACTTGTTCTTCAATACCACGCTTTCTACTTGCGCCCACAATCGCACCTGTAACGCCAAAGAACAATCCACCCACCAAAGCCGACCCCGCTCGTCCTTGTACAACGGTTTGCTCGTTTTCATAAATATCATATTTGAATATATCGGAAAAACTAAATGATTTTGTATAGTAAGAATATTTTTGGAAAATCACTCGTTTATTCTTATCATCTATTAATATTTTCCCTATGGAATCATTGATTGTTTGATTTGGTAATAATGGCGCTACCCCCAAAGGCTCTATTTTGGAAACCACAAAACCTTCTTCAATATCAATTTTAGAAAATCCAAGCTTCTTAAAAAACTCTTGGCTCTTTTGTTTTTTTAAGGATTCCTTATCCTCTTTTTTGATTTCTCGTTTAATTCTTATCAATGCAAGTTGATCTTCCTTTTTGAATAATTTTATAACCATAAAAACAGCAATAGTAAGTCCAGCTATAATAGCCATAATAAAAGCGCCAATAGGATTTTCGGGTTCATTGTTAAAATCATTTGTAAATAAGACTACGCCCCAAACCAAACAACAATATAAACTAATACCCAACCACCAATAAGTTCGTATCTTCTCTTTTCGCGCGCATTTGGCTATTTCTGTTGTAGGCATCTGCTGCAATTTTCTTCCTGCTCTTTGTTCCAACTCTTGCTTTTCATTTTGACTCAAATTGTTTTCCATAAAATCCTCCAATGATAAATAAAAAATGCGTCTCATAAAGAGACGCACGAAAAACGCATCTCTCAATGTTGCTACACATTTCCCCAAAACTAGGCGAGAGCATACGTTTTTACCAACAGTATGCCCTAATTTTGGGTTATTAAAAATGTGTAGCATAAATATTATAGCACATAATTATAAATTTTTCAATGATTTTTACGCCATTCAAACATATTTTTAGGTTCGAGTCATGTATGGGGAGTGTAAAATGTTGTACTTTATCTAGGTCAGTTAATAAAAAAGTCAAACGGCGTTTTTAGGGATTTAGACAACCTAAGCACGCCGTTTTTGATTTCTGGGCATCAAAGTTTTTTCAAAATAATCAAAAAAGGGCTCAAAAAGCCCTAAAAATGCAAAAAATTAGCACATTTATCTTTTAGACAAATGTGCTTTACTTTAATGGTTGAGGCGACGGGACTTGCGCCTTTAGCGGCGCGCCCCGCTCCGACGTTATCAACGTCGTCCTTTGCCGTCAAGTTTTCCATAATCCAACTTGCGTAAGGCAAAGCGTTTTGCTCCAGCAAAACGGCTCCCACCCTCAAGTCCCGTCGCAACGCCGAAACAATAAAAAAATACAGCACATCAACGATGTACTGTATTTTTTGGTTGAGGCGACGGGACTTGAACCCACGACCTTTTGGTCCCTAAGGCATAATAGAAAGTTTTTTAATTACTTTCCAAGCATTTCCAAGTCTTTCGTGTCCGCAACCGATGCTTTCCTGTACTCTTGTTCCCACTGTTTCCACATAGTCCAAATCCGTAAATGGTCAAACATGTGGTCGTTCCGTTTTCACGCCAAAAACGGTTGCAAAAAATCGAAAACGACATACCCATGTACGTATTCATTCGTGTGCAGTTAGTATAGCATAACTTTCCAAAAAAGTCAAATACTTTGCTGATTTTCTTTCCGCAAGCCTCTTAAAGTGCAGTTTTGTTTTTCAATTCTGCACTTTAAAATTGCACTTAAAAAATCTAAACAATTTTCCCTTTCACTACGCAAAATTTGATACGCAGTAAACAAAGAAAAGGGAAAATTGAAAAATCTACTGATTGAAGTTTTTATCAAACATCGAAAATTACCGACTAAAATCTTCTATCTGTTCGCCATTTGAAATAATTCTTCGGCTGATTTTAGTAATTTTCGTAAATTAGCCGAATAAAGTATTGACAAGTGGATAAAATTAGAGTATAATACTTTTAGTATTAAGATGTCATTAGTATGTATGGAGGAATTTATGAATTATATCTACCGCCACATGGAAAATCGAATTTTAGAGCTGTCGCAGTCGTATTCAGCCATACTTTTGACTGGCCCGCGTCAAGCAGGTAAAACAACTATGCTGCGCTCCCTTGCAGAAAAGGAAAATAAGGGACGTGAATATGTATCTCTTGACGACCTCGCAACACGTGATATGGCAAAAAACGACCCTGCGCTGTTTTTACAAATGCATAAGCCCCCCGTTTTAATCGACGAGGTTCAGTATGCCCCTGAATTGTTTACTTATATTAAAATTCATATTGACGAGCACCACAATCCAGGGGATTTCTGGATGACGGGTTCGCAAATTTTCCGCTTAATGAAAGGTGTACAGGAATCGCTTGCAGGACGCGTAGCACTCCTGCATATGTCACCCATGTCACAGCGAGAAATCATCAGTGCAGATTGTATTCCTTTCACAACGAAGATGGAAACACTCCTTGCTGAAAGTAAAAAGATTAAGCCCGTAGATACCCCCACACTGTTTGAACGTATTTGGCGTGGTTCAATGCCTGGTATTGTATCAGGGCTTTATTCCGATAGAAATATGTACTACTCGTCCTATATTTCAACGTATGTAGAACGCGACGTGCGAGATATTTCAGGAACGGTAGATGCTCTTAAATTTAACCGCTTTATTACTGCAGTTGCAGCAAGAACTTCGCAACTGCTCAATTATAAAGCAATTGCGGATGATGCCGATATTGATATGGCTACGGCAAAAGCGTGGGTAGATATTCTAGAAACGCTTGGAATTATCTTTCTACTCCACCCGTACTCCAATAACGTGCTCAAACGTACAATTAAAACCCCGAAGATCTATTTCTACGACACGGGGCTTGTGTGCTATCTTACGAAATGGTCAAGCTCTGAGGTTGCTGAAAGCGGAGCTATGAGCGGTGCACTTCTGGAAAACTTCACGGTATCCGAAATCATGAAAGGATACCAAAACGCAGGGCTTGAACCGTATCTCTATTTCTATCGAGATAAGGACGCAAAGGAGATCGACGTTATTATGGAAGGTGACGGCAAACTTTGTCCTTTGGAAATTAAGAAAACTGCAACACCTGATAAGCGCATTATTCGTACATTCGGCGTAATCGACCGTGCCCCGTTACAAGTCGGCACTAGCGCAGTTCTTTGCATGGCTGACCAATTCGGTGCGTTCGACAAAGATAACCTTATTGTACCAATTTGGATGATATGATTAATATTTGAAGGTATAAGCAATTATCTTTTATGCTTTTACAAGCAAATCAGTAAACCAATAAGTTGAAATATATTTAGAAAAAAGGATAAAGTCAGCATGAAAAAAAGTAATATAGCGTTGGGTATCACCATCAGTTTTGCGGCCTTGGGCATTATCTCTTGTTTCTTTGAAATATCTGTACAAATTTTGACAACGCTTTCTATATGCTCATTTCTTATTACTATTGCGCAAACTCTTCAAAATTTTATAACAATACGCGATGAGGAAGAGCAAAAAAAATTTGATTGTGTTAAACAAATGAATAATTTCAAGTTTGACGAAAAATGGGATTATTTTTATAAGAAATATTGGCATTTTTGGAACAATGATAAAAAAGCAAAAATTCTAAAAGTAGTGGGCAATATGCTAGAAGTTTTCTCTGTTATGGTCTTGCTATTAGGATTGATTGTTCCTCTCAAAATATTCGAATATGAATGGGTTAGCAATTTATTCACTTTCTTATCATTCAGCTTCTTATTTTTCAGTATTTGGCTCGTAGGGATTATCAAGGATCGAATAAATTTATGGAATGAGCTTTTAGCAATGGCTATGTTGTTAAAGAATCCAACCTCAATAGATCAAAAAATCGAAACACAAGATTATGAAGCAGATACTAATCTTGATTCGAGTAAAGATTAAAAAGCCTAACAACTTCTGAAGCGAAATAGAGATAGTTTTGCTGTCTACATATAATTCGGTGAGCATTTTATAGATGATTATTATGGCTATCTTTGGGATTTCGAGTATTCAACTGTTTGAATTTACTGCCGTATCCGTAGAAATAATAGTTGAAAAATTGGAGAAGAAAAATGTTTTACAAGATGATCGCACAAAAGCGTGATGAGTGGTATAACGGTGATTGCCCCGTAAAAGAGCTTATTACGTATATAGAAAACACCAACCAAATGCGTGATGCACAAACAGAAGCAATTAAAACGTATTTGTTCTTAAAAATTGGTTGCGATAACAAACCGCTTTCGGAGTTATTTTCCAGCGGTGCTTTTAACACGCTTGATTTGGATTCGCTTGAAGTTTCCACTACGGTTAGAGACACATTGAAAGCAAACCCTGCCCTTACAGCGTTATATGAATATGCTTCTCTTGAAGACGATAACGGAAATAAAGTTTCGGAAAAGATTTGTGCGGAAATTAAAAAGAACCCTACGGAAATAGAACCCAAAGAATTCTTCCGTAAGGCGTTTTATGGCGTAGAATATACCGACTACCTGTTCAGCTTGCCTATGGGTGCAGGTAAAACATATTTGATGGCGGCGTTTATTTACCTTGACTTGTATTTTGCTATTAACGAACCTGAAAATAAGAATTTTGCCCATAACTTCATTGTATTTGCACCTTCGGGTTTAAAGTCCTCGGTAGTACCAAGCCTTAGAACCATTCAAAACTTTAACCCTGCGTGGATAATTCCCGAACCCGTGGCAAGTGATTTGAAACGCAAGTTAATTTTTGAAGTACTGGACGAGAATAAAACCGCTAAAAAGTCAAACAAAACCAAGAACCCCAACGTGCAAAAGATTTCCATTCACCAACCGTTGGACGAGCTTATGGGTTTTGTTGCTGTAACGAATGCGGAAAAGGTTATTTTGAACCGTGTTGTTGAAAAGAACGGGCAAATTAGCTTATTTACTAAAGACGAAAACGACAAAGAAGACAAGGCTGCAAACGAACTGCGTAATATTATAGGCAAACTTCCCCACCTTTCCATTTTCATTGATGAAGTTCACCACGCTGCAACAGACGAAAAGAAATTGCGTGCGGTTGTTCATAACTGGGCGAGTACGGGTAATGTTAACAGCGTAGTTGGTTTTTCAGGCACACCGTATTTACAAAGCAAAGAAAAAATAGCCGTAACCGATAAATTGGGTGTAGCTACGCAAGAAATTTCTAACATTGTGTACTATTACCCCTTGGTAGAAGGTATTGGTAACTTCTTGAAGAAACCCACCGTTTATATTTCCGATAGCAACGCACGCTTGGATATTATTGAAAAAGGCGTAAGACAATTCCTTGATAGCTACAAAGATACCACCTATGCGGATGGTACTTGTGCAAAGCTTGGTATTTATTGCGGTACGATTGAAACACTGGAAGAACAGGTGTACCCTTTAATAGAAACCATTGTTTCCGAATATGGCTTGAACCCCACCATGGCTGTATTGAAATACCATGGCGGTAATAAAACATATACCATTCCCGTAGACAGCGCTTACGAATTTTCCATTTTAGACAAGCCGTTTTCCACCAAGAAAATAGTGTTGCTTGTACAAATAGGAAAGGAAGGTTGGGATTGCCGTAGCTTGACGGGGATTATACTTTCGCAAGAAGGCGACTGTTCTACGAATATGGTATTGCAAACTTCGTGCCGTTGCCTTCGCCAAGTGCAGAAAGGTATGCACGAAACGGCAATGATTTACCTGAACGAAAGCAATGCAAGAACGCTGAATATGCAATTAGAACAACAGCATAGAATTAGCCTTGCCGAATTCCAAAAAGGTAATGAGAAAACCGCTACTACCATTAAACGGTACGATAGAACGGCGTATTTGAAATTGCCCAAGGTGGATTTCTACCAGTTAAAAGTTCACTACCGTACCGTAATTGTAGAAGAAGTACAAGATGCGGATATTCGTAGTACAATTACACAGGCGGCGGATAAAGCGAAAATAAACACTATTATTAGAACCGCAGAGCTTGCAGAAGAACTGAAAACAACCAACACTGCCCTTGATGATTCCGAACATGGTATGGCGGTTGCTAATTTTAACGTGTGGCTGAACGAGCTTTTGAAAGAAAGCTTTGGCTTTATTCAGCGTGCCGACATTACGCCCTATTTACCCGAATTGCAAGCAGAATTTGCAAAGATTGTTTATGAAAAAGACGGCGTAACATATTTTAGTTCGAAGTACAACCTTTCGGTGTTCAATGCACATATTCGTAAGGCGTTTTATAGCAAGCGTTCCTTTGAAACGCAAGAAGAATTGATTCCCGAAGAAGCAAGCCTTTTGCACGTAGAAAATTTCAAAGCGGAAGTTTCCACAACCACGCCCGATTCTTATTACCCGAATGCGGAAATGGTTGAAAAGATTGTATTGGACGATAAAGGTAAATTGGGTTTAACGGAAAAGCAAAAGAAAGCAATTGAAGCATTGGAAGCAGTTGGTTTTAACGACCAAGCCGATTTAATTCGCAAGCAAACCGTTTCCCACCCCATGAAAAACAATTCCTTCCATTATTTGCCCTATAAGACAGACAGCAGTTTTGAACAAGTTTTCTTAACAGAAGTACTTACTGAAGATTGTGTTAAAAATAACAATTTGGAAGTGTACTACAACGGCGATAGAGCATTAACCGAATTCAAAATTAAGTGTTACGAGCAGAAAGGTAGCAAGTGTAATTATATTGGTATGTACACGCCCGACTTTTTGATTGTACAACGCAAAGACGGCCAAATACACAAAGCGTTGATTGTGGAAACGAAAGGTGAAATTTACGCAAAAGATACTACATTCCAAAGCAAGCGTAAGTTTATGGAAACCGCTTTCGTTCAAAAGAACAATGAAAAGTTTGGGTATAGCCGATTCGATTATTTGTACTTGGAAGATACCCTTTCCGATAAAGACAGAATTGTGGCTACAATAACTGCAATTACAAGCTTTTTTACAGAGGTATAAAAAATGAAATGGTTGGATTATAGAGAGAAATTAGGAATTGGTTTTAATGAAACAGAAAAACTTTTAGCGTTTAAAAATAAAGTTGTTGTTTTTCTTACCAAACTTATAGATCGTTTAACAGAAACTTCATTAAAAGAATATTGCATTATGGTGGGAGAAAAACCCGAGTATATTAATATTCTTAATGCAATGACTTACAGCTTTGAACAAAGTAAGAGTATAGCTGAAATAATAGCAAAATATATTGCGTTTTGTAATACTTTTTATGAGTTTGGCAGTGATAGGAGGCTTAATGTCAAAGCAACACATAGTTCACGACAAAAACTTCTTATTTTTTTAGAGAATTGTTTAACCGATTTAAATATTCCGTATGAAATTTTAAAAGATAGTGACGGCGTTTTTGTGTTCCCGAAAGGTGCAAAAGAGCTTGACGATGCCCTTGTTTCCGAAGTTTTAGAATGGTTGAATGAATACCCCGATACAAAGATTGAATGGGTGCAAGCGTTAAGGGATTATTCAAGTGTAACCGAAGAAAACGCAAGCGATGTGGCGGATAAATTCAGAAAAGCGTTAGAGCGTTTCTTTCAAGAATTTTTTGGACAAAACAAAAGCATTGAAAACCTTAAAAGTGACTATGGCACGTTCATGAAAAATAAAGGTGTTCCCAAAGAACTTAGTAATAATTTGGAAACGCTTTTGCAAGCTTACGCTAATTTTATGAATGGCTACGCAAAACACCAAAGCAAGACGAGCAAGAACACGTTGGAATACATAATGTACCAAACAGGCAATATTATTCGGTTTTTAATTACGCTGAACAGAGAAGGAAAATAAAATGGGTGAAGATAAAAAAGGTTTGGTGGAAGCAACTTCCCAAGCATTACAAGACAATTTGCCTGAAACGGTTAAAGAAACCGACGGGATACTTTCTACTGTAGTTGGTTTTTTCAACAATGTTGTATTGTACCCCGTAAAAAAGGCGAACTTAACTTTCAAATATAAATTGGAAAAATTCCGAGAAGATTTGGAAACTAAAACCTCAAAAATTCCACAAGAAAACTTACAAGTTCCCCCTACAATGATTGCAGGTCCTGTATTAGAAGCATTAAAATATACATACGACGAAGAAGAACTTCGAGAAATGTATGAAAACTTGTTGACTTCAGCAATGGATAGCAGAATTGCTAAACAGGCTCACCCTTCCTTTGTGGACGCAATAAAACAAATGAGCCCTTTAGATTCTAGAGTGTTAAAAGAGATTACAACACACCAACAGTTTAGGTGTTTTGAAGTTTTGTTTACATATAATGAACAAAATGCCAAACGAGTTTATTCTTATGGCATGCCTAACTTTTTTGTGGAAGAATTGGAGGAGTTAGGCGATCCTTTCGAGATTTCCACCTCAATTATAAATTTAGTTCGATTGGGAATGATAGTAATTACGGATGGGACTATTCGTGGGGCGGATTATACTTCAATTCACAAGAATGCTTTTTTCCAAGAAAGATTAAAAGCCTTTAATAATTATGGGAAACCTATAAGCGTTGAAGTAAAAAAACACACAATAGAAATAAATAACTACGGGCACGCATTTGCAAACGTTTGTATTTTTAAGGAGTAATAAAAATGGCAATTAAGTATATACCATTCTTTCCCGAACCGATTGAAGGACAAGCAATTTTAGATAATTTCAAAAGAACCTTGCGTTATAAAGGTGCTAATGACGTGGAAGGTAAACTTCGCCGTGGTATGCCCCTTTACGAAATGGAAAAACAAGAAACCGTGGGTGAAAATACCGATGGTAATTTGGTGATTCGTGGTGAATGTATTTCCGCCTGTGCCTACCTTCGTGAACAAAATATTAAGGTCGATTTAGTGTATATTGACCCCCCTTTCGCAAGCGGTGCTGATTACGCTAAAAAGGTGTATATTCGCCGTAACCAGAAAGTGGCGGAAGCTATTGCAAAAGCCGAAGAAGAACTTGATTTTGATGAAATTCGTGCCTTTGAAGAGAAAATGTACGGTGACGTTTGGGATAAGGAAAAATACTTAAACTGGATGTACGAAAACCTTATGGCAATTAAAAGTGTAATGAGCGAAACCGCTTCTATTTATGTGCATTTGGATTGGCATATTGGGCATTATGTTAAAATTCTTATGGACGAAATTTTCGGTGAAGAAAACTTTAAGAACGAGATAGTATGGTGTTATTCTGTTGGCGGCAAAGGTGATAGATTTTTCGGAAGAAAACACGACACAATTTATTGGTACACAAGAAGTGAAGATTACTTTTTCGACGGGAAGAGCCCCTTTGTAACAACAGAAAGAAAACAAAATACGCATATGCGAACAAAGATTGATGAAGACGGGCGAGAATACCAAGAAAAAACAGACAGAAAATCCGGAAAGGTATACCGTTACTATGTTGATGAAGGCAAAATACCTGAGGATTATTGGACTGATATAGAACAATTAAATAGAGAAGATGTTGAACGAGAAGGATATGCAACCCAAAAACCCGAACGACTTATAGAAAGAATAGTAGCCTCCTCAGCTGACGAGCATATGGTAGTGGCTGACTTCTTTGGCGGTAGCGGTGTTACAGCCGCCGTTGCAAGCAAGCTGAAACGCAAATTTATTCATTGCGATGTTGGCGTTAATTCTATTCAAACCACAAGAGATAGATTAAAGGCAGACGGTGCTACATTTGATTTGTTGGAAATTAAAGACGGTGTTTCCTTGTACCGCAACCCCGTGCAAACCATGGATAAAATTAAAACGCTTATTCCAGGCTTAAAGAATGAAGATTCCTTAGATTCGTTTTGGGAGGGCGGTATTTCCGATAGCAAGCTTGGCATGATGCCCGTGTATGTACCCAACCTTATGGACAGTGCCACTAAACTTTTGGATACGGTGCTTATGAACCGTATTTTGCATGAAGCCATTCCCGAATTGGATTCTTCCGTTAAGAAAGTAATTGTTTATTACGTAGATATAACGGACAAGGCTGAAATTGAACAGTTCATTAAAGACGATGACAGCACTATGGTGGAAATTGAACTGCGGGATTTGAAAGAAATTCTTGACGACGTTGTTATTAACGATTATGTTGAATTTTCTTGTAGTAAAAGCGAAACTGGTGCTTATGTAGTTACCATTGATAAATTAGTTAGTGACCGTGTAAATGGAAAGATTTGGGAGTTCAACCAAAAAGCACTTGCAAATGCTAGCGAAAAGAAACCGTATAAACCCATTGTTACAAGCGATGAAGGTTTGGAATTGATTGAGTTCATTTCCCTTGATTGCACTGCTTCCGAAGGCGAGTGGCATTCTGACAGTGAAATTAAAATTGACAAGCTTGGCTATGTAATTGTGAACGGCGAGAAAACAAAAGATTTCTGGGATTACACTATTAAAGCCGACAAGAAACCCTTGCGTATGAAAATTCGTAACATTTGCGGTGATGAAAGTATTCTGGAGGTGAAATAAACCTTGAAAAAGTTTTCGATTTAAAAGAGCAAAATAAAAAGCGAAACATCCATGTTTCATGATAGGCATAATACGGCGTTTCAATGTCCAAGATGTCATTATACAACAGATTATCGTACCAAATTTAAGACACGAAATGAAGCTAAAGCGATTATCATCGATAATCTGGATCGATGTTTTAAACAAACCGATAATTCTGATTCGAAATAAATATGAGCGTAGCGATCGATTAAGATTGCTACGCTTTATTTTTGTGTGAAAATATAAAGATTGTTCTTTTCGACAAACAAAGACAAAACAAGACAAGCGATACGGACATAATAACATTGACATGCTTCTGCTGCTGTGTTAAAATATATATGATAAAAAATTAAATAGATGTAAGTGCTACAACACCAAAGATATAAAGACGCGTATTTATATACATACAAGCACGGCGCATCCATCACTAGCGAACATCAATCGTTCGCTTTGTTGGTATGCCACTATGCGTATGGAAGATACACGTCTTTTTTATTACCGTAAAAAATCCAAACAGTGAAGACAGCGCTCATATTGGAGAGTAAAAAACGAAAGCAAAAATCACTCGAACGGCTCGACGCGCAAACACGCTACGACGAACTTTGACGGCTCAAATCGTTTTCCGATTTGTGTGCAGGAATAAGCGATGGTGCTGTAAAGCCCCATTTCGCGGAAAACATCTGACGGCAACGCCGACAGTTAGCGGGGTTTAGCAATTTTTTGGAAAGGTGCTGTAAAATGCCTCCAAAATGGGGTGTGGTGCTGTAAGAGACTAAACTGCCGACGTTTAAAAGGATTGTTGTGGTGCTGTGACGGAAATAAAGCAAAATTTAAGAATTTCCTACGATTTTCTATGAGAATTCCACCCCTAAACGCTGGATATATTCTCGAACGTGTGGTATGTTGTGGTTGCCAAAAAATAAAACAAAGGAGGAAAACAATGCCAAGTAAACGCAGACCGCAAGGTGACGGAACAATACGCAAACGCTCGGACGGACGATGGGAAGGACGAATTATCATCGGGCATAAGAAAAACGGTTCACCGATATTCAAATCGGTGTTCGGCAAGACACAAAAATCCGCACTAAAACAACTCCACCTGCTCATCGACCTATACCGTGACGTGGACTTGACGGAAGAATGCCGAATGACGCTCGGCGAATGGCTCGACAAGTGGTTGGACGAATACATGGTATTCACAATTAAGGAAAGCACCATCGACGGATACCGCAAAATGATAAACAACCAAATCAAACGCTTTATCGGTGAGAAACAACTTGCCTATCTCACCACAGCTGACGTTCAAAAATTCTACAATCACATCAAACAGCACGGTAGAACAGACTTTCATCCCGTACATGGGTATACCTTATCCGATAATATGGTACGAAGCGTGCATATGGTTTTACACCAGGCGTTGGATGTCGCTGTAAAAGAAAGATTAATTGTCCGCAACCCAACGCACGGCACAACGATACCCAAAACGCACCGCGGCGAAAAGCAGGT
>JAZRDM010000006.1:0-3791 GCA_045660265.1 Candidatus Scatosoma sp.
ATATTCCACCTTGGTTGCGAAGTATTTTGGCGCGGAAGAATGCAATTACGGTGTTGGCGGCACGCGAATTGCTCGGCAACGAAATTGTATAAACGATTACGACGAAAACGTTTTTATGCATCGTGCTGTGCAAATGGAAAAAAATGCAGATTTTACTTTTGTGTTTGGCGGAACAAATGATTACGGACACGGAGATGTAAAATTAGGTTGTTTTGACGATCGTGACGTATATACTTTTTATGGCGCGTTTCATGAACTCATCGCATATATGGCATCCTCATTTCCCAAAGAAAGGCTGTGTTTTATTCTGCCCATTCCGCGTTATAATCAAGACAATCCCCATGGGGAGAGCGGTATTAAGCAAGAGCCTGTTGGGGATTTGTCCACCTATATAGAGGCAGAAAAGCAAGTGCTTGCCTATTACGGCGTGGAATACCTTGACCTTTCCGATAAGTTCTACGTGCCGACTGCTCCAAATGGCAGTAAACTCTTTTTAGACGGTTTGCATCCTAACGCCGCTGGGCATCAAGTGCTAGCCGATAGTTTGATTGCGTATTTAAAAAACAAATTTTTATAATCTATGAACAAGAGGTAAAATATGCTTTATCCTAAATCAAATAAATATAGAAACGTGTACAATTTGAACGGGGTTTGGAAATTTAAGACGGTAGAAGAAAATTATTTGCCGACTTGTACAGCTACGGCTACATCGCCGATGGCTGTGCCTGCGAGTATGAACGAAATCGTAACGGAACGCGCGGTAAAGGAGCATGTAGGTAAAGTATTGTACGAAACGACATTCTCTTTGCCGATTTGTCAAAAGACGGTGTACCGTTTGCGTATCGGCGCAACGAGTCATAAATGCGAAGTCTACTTAAACGGCAAGCATATCGGCGGAGGCATTAACGGATTTTTTCCGATTGATTTGCCTTTGGCAAACTTGCAGGAAGAAAATCGTTTGTCGGTGGTGATTGACAATCGACTTACCTTCCAAACCTTGCCCCCTGGAAAGGTGGAAAACGGCAGACAAATGTACAATCACGATTTTTACAATTTCACAGGAATTCACCGTGACGTACTTGTGTACTCGTTACCCGAAAAGCATATTGACGATATCACGATTAAGACGGTTGTGGGCGGAGATTATTCCGCGGTATCGGTCAAAGTGGATACGAACTGCGAAAAAATCACCTGCAAGGTGAAAGATGCCGAGGGGAAAATCGTAGCGGAAGGCGCAGACGGATTGTTAAAGGTAAGCGAGCCGCACACGTGGTCGCCTGAATCGCCGTATTTGTATACAGTCGTAGTGGAAACGGAAAGCGATAAATACGAAGAACGATTTGGTATTAGAAAAATCCACGTAGATGAAAAAGGCTTCTATTTGAACGATAAACCCGTCTATTTTAAGGGCTTTGGTATGCACGAAGACTTTTACGTAATCGGTAAGGGGAACAATACGGCAGTCAGCATTCGTGATTTCGAGCTGTTGAAATGGATGAATGCCAACTCGTTCCGTACAAGCCATTATCCTTACAGCGAAGAAATGATGAATCTTGCTGATGAATACGGATTTTTGGTTATCAATGAAGTGCCTGCCGTAGGTATGCATTGGTGGGATGATTACAATTTCGCACCCGACAAGGTCAATGCGGAAACGGCAACAGTGCATAAAGAACTAATCCGTCAGTTGATGGCGCGTGATAAAAATCATCCTTCTATCGTTATGTTTAGCGTGGCAAATGAGCCTGCTACGCATGAGGAAGCGGCAGGGGAGTATTTCCGCGACGTCATTTCTTATACGCGTACGGTTTGCGATTTGCCGTTGACTCTTGTTGAATTTACACATTTCACAGAAAATTCGTTGGTGACTGACTTAATTGACGTCGTTTGTATCAATCGCTATTACGCTTGGTATACCGAACATGGACAAATTGACGTTGTGCGCGAACGTTTGTTGGATGAATTACAGATGTATTACGAGGCGGCGAAAAAGCCTATTATCGTCACCGAGTTTGGCGCGGATACCTTGGAAGGCGTACACATGCTTCCTTCCGAAACGTTCACGGAAGAATGGCAGGAAGAGTATTTGATTGAAAATTTCAAAGCGATTGACGCATGCGAAGGCTGCATCGGCGAGCATATTTGGAATTTGGCGGACTTCAAGACAAAGGAAGGTTTGCGTAGGGCGCGCGGCAACCGTAAGGGTGTATTCACGCGGGACCGTCAGCCGAAAATGTCGGCACATTATGTACGCAAACGCTGGAAAAATAAATAATCGTTTATATAGCGAGGGAGAGTAAATGCATCAAAGCAGTAATTTGCAGTTGCTGAGATTAGAGGTATAATATGGCGTTTATACAAATACATTTTTATAGTCAAGAACTTGGAATGCAAACGGAAGTGGACGTTATTCTTCCTCAAAAGGATACGATAGGGGAAATAGGCGTTGGAAATAGCGGGAATTCGCAATGCAAATGTTTGTATCTTTTACATGGATTAAGTGACGATCAAACGATTTGGTTGCGTAGAACTTCTATAGAGCGTTATGCAACCCGTTATGGGATTTGTGTAATAATGCCTTTTGGCGGTAGAAGCTTCTATTTAAATCAAAAGAATGGAGAAAAGTACTACACTTATATTGCGGAAGAACTGCCAGCGCGCATGAATGAGTTTTTGGGCTTTTCAAGAAAAAGGGAAGATAATTTTATTGCAGGGCTTTCCATGGGCGGCTACGGCGCATTAAAAATTGCGTTGAAGAACTCGGAACAGTTTTTTGCGGCAGCTGGTTTATCTTCGGTTGCCGATATAAAAACGGAAAGATTTAGGGAGCATATCGAAGGCTTGATTGGTAGTGAAAATTATTTCCCAGAGGAAGAAGATTTATTTGCTTTGATCGAGCAGAAAGAGACATTGCAAAAAAAGCCTAAATTATATATGTGGTGTGGAACGGGGGATTTTCTTTATCAAGACAATTTGAGGTTGAAAGCACATATTCAAAAGCATGATTACGATTATACGTACAGTGAGTCTATGGGAACGCATTGTTGGGAATGCTGGGATGAACAAATTCAAAACGTGTTAAAATGGATGTTTGAATAGAAAAGGCGTTATTTTTGTAAATGAAAGGAGAAATACTATGCAAATGACGTTTCGATGGTATGGCGAAGGGAATGATCGTATCAAATTATCGGATATTAAGCAAATCCCTGGTGTGAAAGGCATTGTTTGGGCTTTGCACGATAAAATGCCTGGTGAAATTTGGCAGGAAAGCGAAATCGCAGAAGTAAAAAGACAATGCGATGAGTATGGCTTTAATATCGACGTCGTAGAATCGGTCAACGTACACGACGATATCAAAATCGGTTTGCCCACGAGAGATAAGTACATAGAAAATTATAAACAGACCATTCGCAATCTTTCCAAATATGGTATAAAGGTGATTTGCTATAACTTTATGCCGATTTTTGACTGGACGAGAAGTAATCTCTTTCACGAAGTAGGGGACGGCTCAACGGCGCTTTTCTATGAAAAGAATATGATTCAAGACGACTACAACGCGATGGCGAAGTATATTCTTGATTTCACGGAAAAATATAATATGACCTTACCCGGTTGGGAGCCCGAGCGTATGGCAAAACTGGACGAACTGTTCAAAGCATATGCGCCTGTCACCAAGGAAAAGCTTTGGGATAACCTGAAATATTTCCTTGAAGCAATCATGTCCACCTGCCGTGAGTGTGATATCAAGATGGCAATCCACATGGACGATCCGCCTTGGGATATTTTTGGCT
>JAZRDM010000007.1:0-9178 GCA_045660265.1 Candidatus Scatosoma sp.
ATACGAGCCGTCTTCCGCAATTACTTTAATTGCACCAACGTCCCAGTTGCCCGTTGCCCACTTGAACGTAGCGGTAAGGGTGTTTTCGCCTTCCGTAACGGTAATCCAACCGTTGTCCGCAGGGTCGGTGATTTGCGCGCCATTCGTGTTCAATAAATAGAACTTAATTCTCGGCATTGTGCCACTCAAAAGGTCAAGCGACAATTTTACTTCTGCCGTGTCGTATTGCGCACCGCCCGTTACGCTTTCCGCCAATTCATAGGTTTGTTCAACTGCATTCGTTTTACCTACATACCACAAATCGTAATTTTCTGCCATCGGGTCGATTGCTTTTTCGATGGAAAGCACGTCTACACCAATCTGATATTCCGTACCGTAACGCAAATATACTTGCAATTTCGAAACGTCGAAATCACCCGACGCCCAAGGCAGTTCAATTTCCAACGTTACCGTTTTCTTTTCGCCCGAAGCGGGGAATCCTGCACACTTCCAATCGTTATGTCCAATAAGCGTGCCGCTTGTATTTAACAAGCCAAGATACATTTCCACGTTTCCTACGTAATAAATCGCATCGATATCAAGCGTTACTTTATACTTATCGCCTTGCACAGCGTCAAGCGCAACTGCTTCAGGTAATTCATACTCTTTATACAAATGGTTACCGTTTACGTCAGGATCGGTTTCTTCATAAAAAATATCGTACACAGTCCCGTCTATTGCAGGCACAACGGTAATGTTCGCCGTTTTTTCTTCGCCTTTTTCGTTTTTTGCCGTTATGGTAACTTCGCCTGCTTTAAGCGCTGTCACTACGCCCTTTTCGTCCACCGTTGCCACCGTTTCATCGGAAGAAATATACGTCAGCTTAAACGGCTGATAATAAACGATATCTTCTACCGCCACGGGTGTAAGCGTATAGCGTTCCCCAACAGGCAAACGCGTCGTGGTTGTCAATTCGTACTCCTCTACCTCAGGAGCTTTTTCTACGCAAATATAATCGAAAAGCACTTCGTAGGTGTTGTTGCATACAAAAGCAAAGCCAACCGAACTTTCCCCTGCTATAAAGCCGAGCGTATATTCGTGGAAAGCATCCGTACTATCCGCGCTGCCCGTCCAACGTACGCCGTCGCGATATAACGCACCGCTACCCGATTGATAAATCTTTGCCGTTTCCGTATCTAAGCCCGTAGTATGCCAATTATATACGTTACCTACCAACGGATCGTTTACGGCTACGGGTACGTCTTTATCTGAATACAAATTGATTTGATGATTGTACGTTCCTTCCTTGGAGAGCACTTTCATATTGTATTTCAATACGTATCTTGCGCCCGTTTCCAAACCGCCAAACGAATAAATCATATATTTGTTATTGCCATCGGCTTTTGCGTGGCTATATTTTAAATAGTAATTATTTTCCGTTTCGTCATAAACAATTTCGGGGGACAAAGCGTTGCTTGCATCTCGAATTTCTATTTCACCGACAACATAATTACCGATAACCACCGCCGTGGAAAAATCTTCATAGCTTGCTTTGGCCGTAACAATGTTAAGCGTGCACACGCTATAAACGCTCGTTTCCCCTTTCTTTTGCGCTACGATTTCCACGCTGCCGAGCCCAACAAACGTTACTTTACCCGTTTCGTCAACTGTCGCAACCGTTTCATTGTTTGAACGCCATACAACTTCACTTCCGTCCGAACAACTCGCAGAAAGCTGTAAGCTACCGCTGGAAACCTGCACTTCGCCATTTTTAGGCACACCCGTAATTGTAACGGTTGCAGGTGCAGGTATACGTCCGTCTACAACGGTAAGAATAAAATCACCCGTTTTTTCACCTTTCTTTACGCTGATGACCGTCGAACCAGCCGTATGTAAGGTAACTATACCGTTTTCTACTGTGGCAACCGCTGTGTCTGACGAAGCCCATATTACGTCTGCCTCGTCACAACTAAGTGTAAGCGTATTGACTGTGTCCGTGATTGTTGCTATATCTCCCTCAGGTCTACCTTTGATTACAAGATTTTGGACTTCTTCTGAAGAAGCGGGCGAACCACCCCCATTTGCATTGCAAGCCGTCCCTACCCCTACCATTACCATAGCCGTACACAATAACGTCAATACCGCTAATAGAGTTTTTCTCATTTTATCCTCCTTTTACTTTGCCAGTATATTGTGCATACATCAATTATTACGACGATATTATATCATAATATAATATATACCGTATACAATATTTTTCGCAAAAAATATTACATTTTTATCCAATCCATTTTTTTACTGCATTAGCAAAAATAGGTGTTTTTTATCTTAATTTTTCATTGTTTCCACTTAAATCCCTTGAAAAATAAAGGATTTTTAACAAAAACGACTATTCTTATTGAGAAAAAAACGCAAAACCATCTCAATATTTTTTATGAATTTTTAACATAGAGCATATTTTTTCTTGACATTAAAAAACGCTTTATTTATAATACAATTAGTAGGAACAAAGGAGTTTTATTTCTATGATTAAAGGCTGGGACACAAAAGAAAAATTTGTCTATAACCTTAACCACGCAACCAAACGCGGGAAATGGTCTTATTTTACTTGGCTCGTTATCAACACCCCTATCGAATACCATTCGCACGAATACTGGGAAATTACGTATATTTTGGAAGGGAATGCCAGCCATTATCTTAACGGCAACATATTATCCTTAACCAGGGGCGACGCGTTTATATTACGTCCCCACGATAAGCATTGCCTTAGCCGAACTACGCCACAAGGCGAAAAATATCTTCATAGAGATTTATACGTTCCCGTAGAAGTTATGCAATCGATATGCGAATGCATATCCCCCTCCGAGCCTTTGTATCAGCAGTTGTTAGAGGCAGAAGCACCTCCACAGTTCCATATATCCCATACCAAACGACAAACCATTGAACAAACGGCAACCCTTTTGCACAGGGAACAAAACATCTCCCACGACGTTTTCTTCCGCTCAACGGTGATAGAGCTGCTTTCCTACTTTTTATCTTTGGAATCGTTCAATCATTATCCTACTTGGATTGTCAATCTTATCAACCGAATCAAACGAGATACTTCCAATCAAAAGAGTATCGACGATTTCGTAGCTTCTACGGGATATTCCCACCCCCACGTTTGTAGAGAATTCAAAAAATATACGGGGGAACGCTTAAACGAATTTATAACGAAAAACAAGTTGGAATATTCCACCGCAATTTTGGCATCTACACAAAACTCGATTGCCGATATTGCCTATCAGTTGGGATTTTCCAGCGAAAGCAATTACATTGCTTGCTTTAAGCGATATTTTAACATCACACCACATCAATGGCGGCTTCAAAATTTGAAATAAGTACAGTTTACGGCGTTTGCATTTTATTAGCAAACGCCGTAATTTTATACTACACTATTTTTTTTGCGACATTTGCGTTTCATCTGCCAAAGTTATTTGCAGCTTTGCCTTCAAACGAATATCTCGTGAAGACGCCCCTACAAATATTTCAAACGCTCCGTTTTCCACGTACCACTTCTTCAAAGCCGTATTGTAATAAGCGAAAGCGCGCATATCTAACGTATGAGAAACTTTTTTAGTTTCCCCTGCAGCTATTTTTGTTTTTGCAAAAGCTTTCAATTCCCTTTCAGGGCGCGAAAGCATACAGAATACGTCTTTGACGTATACCTGAGAAACTTCCTTTCCGTCATATTTTGACGTGTTGGTAATGTTGTAAGAAACTTCGTATTCCAATTCCCCTTTCTTTTCCATTTGTAAATCGGAATACTCAAATTGCGCATAAGACAAGCCATATCCAAAGGGAAACAGCACGTCCTTATTATATTTGTCATAATAACGGTATCCAACGAATACACCGTCGCTGTAACGTTCACAGAACCCGTCGCCCATTTCCGTACCCGTATAGGTATCTTCGATACATTTCGGGAACGTTTCGGCAAGCTTTCCACTAAACACGCTTTCACCCGTAAGCAAAGATGCAAGCGCTTCGTTCGTCGCTTCGCCTGCATAACCGCAAAATACTACGCCTTTTACTTTGTCAATCCACGCGCTCATATCCATCGCGCTGCCTGCATATACCGCAACGACAACGTTTTCGTTATATTTGCACATATTTAAGATAAAGTGTTCCTGTTCGGGCGAAAGTTTTATATCCGTACGATCCATACCTTCTTTTTCAACGAGTTGACCGTGCCCAATACAAATCAGTACCGCATCGCTATCGTAAGCGCGCATATAATCGTCCTTAACCTTCGGCGGCGTATATTCTACAGCCCAAGTTTCTTTTCCGCCTCGAATAAACGTCGCACCCGTTTTCCCGTTCATAAGTTCGCAAAGGTCTGTTTGCACAAAATCCGTTTCTACGCACGAAGAACCGCCGCCGCCAAGAGGTGGCGTCGTTGCATATTTACCGCAAACCAAAACATTGCCCTTTTTAAAAGGCAATACCCCTTCGTTTTTCAAAAGCACCATACCTTCTTTGGCAATCTCAACCGCCGCATTGTGCTTTTCTTCTCGCGTATATTTTACCGCTTTTGGCACTTCCGTCTTTTCAATCAAACGCAAAATATTTTCTACTCGCTCGTTGATTTCTTCTTCCGTAATCAATCCTTTCTCGTATGCATTTTTCAACGAACCGTAAGAAGCTTCCACATAAGGCATCGCCAAATCCAACGTTGCTTTTACCGCACGATAGGGACTATGCACAGCCCACCAGTCGGACACAATGACACCGTCAAACCCAAATTCATCGCGCAAAATGTCTTTTAATAACCATTTATTTTCCGAAGCAAATACACCGTTTACGGGATTGTATGAACACATTGCCATCCAAGGCTGTGCTTGCATGGTATATTCAAATGCTGGCCAATAGATTTCACGAAGGGTGCGTTCGTCCACTTCACTCGTTTGGCGATCTCTATCGTATTCGCGGTTATTCGCACAAAAATGCTTTACACACGCACCAATCCCACGCGATTGTACACCTTCAATAAACGCCTTTCCCAACAACCCCGACAAATACGGGTCTTCGGATAAAAATTCAAAGTTTCTGCCATTCAATGGTGTGCGTTTGATATTTACCCCAGGCGCTAAAAGTACATCTGTACCTTTCATAATACAATCGTCGGCAAGCAATTCGCCTTTCCAACGCAAAAGTTCTTCATTTCACGTATTGCCCATATTGCACGAGCAGGGAAAGCTTACGCCCTTTTCTGTACCATCGGCGTATAACGTTCTCACACCGCAAGGGCCGTCGCACATAAAAAGCTCTTTCAGCTTTCCGTTTGCGCCGTATGTATGCCACATATCCTTACCTGTAAGCAAATGCAACTTTTCTTCTAACGTTAAATCGTTTACCGTAATTTTCATACTTATTTTCCTTCCTTCAAAAGTATTCTATCTACCCCAAACGGGACGCAGTTATAAACTTTGGTATAACGAGGCGATATGCCATCCTTCCAGCTCCCGCGCAAGGTAAAGTGATAAGGCGCAACCGACGTCAGCTCGGCGCACGGCTCAAAGTGATGGGGGCCCATAAGATTTCTTAAGCTTGATTTAATTTTGATAACGATCTTATTTTGTTCTTCCGTTAAGAACGGTCCAATATCTTTTTTCGTTTCCGTTACGAAGTCGATTTGCTTGCCGTTGACGAATACGTTTGCTACCAAGAATCGACCTTGCAAATCCAAAACAACTTCTTCCGTAGAAGGTTTTGCAATAACGCCTTCCAACGTAAGCTCACCTTTAAAGAAAGGATAGCCATTTTTATACAATTCGGAATTCATGGCAGGTAAATTTTGACGCGCCGACAAGGACATATCTTCGTTTACGATGAAATCCCCTTTGATATATGTATTTTCAATAGAAGTATCAAAATACAGACAATTACGCAAGCTCTCTGTCGCCAAAGGATGGAACAACGAAAAACTTACTCCGTCGTGCTGATAATATTCAATGGAATATGCCAACACGTTTTCGCCTACTTGCAAGCAATCGCTAATACAAGCTTCTTGGAAATTGATATCAAAATCGCTTTGTTCAAAGGAAAGCGCCTTTCCGTTTAATGTCATTTCGATATATTTTGCTTTTTCCACCATCAAACGAGCATTAAAAAGGGATTGCACGTTAAAACGCTGTTTTACATATAATTTCCCTTTGTAATCTTCACGCAAAAGCGTTTCGTTCGCCTGCGGTATAGGCATATATTCAGAGAAAGGCTCTCCGCCACGACTTATGGAAGCGTAATCTAATAAGAGATAATTTTCTCCAATCCCTGTCAAACGGAAGCTTTCTGTAACGTCTTTTTCCATATACGTTTTCGCCGTAGCAACCGCCGTTTCGTCCTTAATTAAAACAAGACCTTCTGCTTCGTCTAACGTAATTTCATTGGATATATTTCGCGTTTCCAAGGTATTCAAATTCAAAGCTTTGTAGTGCTCGGCAACGCCCTGCATACAAACCTTGCTGCTTTCTTCTCTCGAATAATTTTTAATAAACAAGAAATCCCCAAGCTCGCCAACGCGCGAAGATAACGAACTTTTACCGTCTTCGCACGAGAATTTTACAGCCGCCCCTGCAATCAATTCTTCAAGCGTTACGTTCGACGAAAGTTCCACCGTCGCCTTTTTACCGTCGATATGCGTGATTTTAGAAAGCATACACAATTTCCCCGTGTATTGCTTGAAAATATCATACGTATCCGCGCCAATGGTAACAATTTTAGGAATGATAATTTTATTGTATTTACAATTCCCTACCACGAGCGAAGCTCCATCGATGTGCCCGTATTTTTTCAAAAGCGTTTCATCGATAAACTGATAGGTTACACCGTTTTTACGCAAGATGAGCAACAATTCGTTGAAAGCGTCTTCTATATGCTCTAAGCCTTTTTTGCCTTGTCCAAAGATATATCCAAGATAAACGTTTCTAAGCGGATGAAGAATCGCAACGTCGTATCTTTCCGTAGTATTAGAAACGATGTGCCCTAATCGAGTGAAATAATCGTTAAATTCTTTAAATTCCTTAAACCAGTTAGACTGCGGTCCAAAGAAAGGCGGGTGGTCAAATTTACCCTGCGCAGAAAGCGAGTAAGGATACAAATGTTGACAAGTCATATTTACGCCGTTGAAATATTGAAAGTCTCCAATACTTTTCAACTCTTTCGGCGTCGTATCGTATCCGCCGCACGCAAACGTTTCGGTAAGAACGTATTTTTTACCAAGCTGCGCCGCAACGCTACCTACCTGTTTAGGGGAAAGTTCGGTTGCGCAATTACGCCCTAAGAAATCGACGCCGGGTATATGTTCGTACTCATACGTGGGCATACAGCCTGCACCGCCGTACATTTGTTGATAAAGCGAACATTCTTCAATGGAATGCCCCGTCAATTTACAGTTATGCGCTTCGCACCAATCGTACAGCTTTTTATAGAAGTTTTCAAGATATAATTCATTCATCGTACGATAATATTCCGTACGGAATTCATATCCGCCTTCTTCCTGCTTAAACAGCCAAATCAACCCGTCTTTTACGTCCTTGCCTTTTGCCGCAAACGCCTTTTCCACCTCTACACTGAACGGCGTAGCCGCACGGTAATATTGAGGCTCGTCCGTGAAAAATCCTACTAGTTCTTTGCCAAAACTGTCGGCAAATCTTTCATAATATCTTTCGTGTGTTTCTTTGATGAACGCATCTACCACTTCGGGTTTTAAAATGTCCGTATTCGCAGGGCTAATATGTAGATACACGCAGTGATATTCACCTGCGCACGCGCTGTCTTTACCTACACGCGAGTAACCGTTTTCGGTTTTTGCATATACGACAAACGCTTCTTCATCATAAAAATCCGTCTGTTTATACGAAAGAAATCTTGCGCGAAAATCTACATTTTCCAACAACTTTCCACCGACAAAACCGCTCGGCCAGCCATTCTCGTCATAAGCCCAAGCATTCATATCCAATTCTTTTGCTTTTTTTAAGCAAGAACTAATGCAAGACCACCATTTTTCGGACAAATACTCGTCTTTCAGTCCTGTTCTTGCGTGCATAATAAAACCGCCAATACCAGCAGCGTGCATATCCTCTATTTGCTTTACAAGTTCCTTTTCATCCAACGCATTGTTCCAGCTCCAAAAAGGAATACTTTTATTGTCCTTCAAATTCCCATTCAACGCCTTCTTTAATGCTTCCAAAGCCATGATAATCCTCCAACTTTTTGTGTAAAAAATGAATTTAAAAATTCTTGATTAGTTTACATAATTATTGATGCTATCATTATCTTATATTTTAAAGAAGATGTATACACTTTTTTTTGCAAAAAATGTTGTGAAATTAACCTCTCTTTTTCTTATACAAGTATAAGACGACACCTTGACTTTTGCGACACCTTGACTTTTGCGAGCGCGCCTGCGGCGCTTAGGTTTTGGTGTCGCCGCTTTTACTTACCGAATTTACCGACTTAAAGACTGAAAAACGGCGGTTTTCGCGCTGACCCGCTTGCGAAATTCCGCCGTTTCTCTTTTTTCAGTAATCCCTTTAAGATTTTTCAGACATTTCTCTACGCCAAAATGCGCCATGTACCCCTTTGTACTGGCGCTGCCACATTCGCTATTCAACTTTTACTTTCGCCCATCGGCTTTGCTTAGAACCGAGAAAGACAAGGTGCACGAGGAAAACCTACACCTATGCGTGCTCCCTATCTTGCGGAAAATACAAAGAGCGAATTTCCAAGCAAACAAACTATTAATGAAATTTTTAAAGCTGTTTTACCGAATCATATTTTATATGATTTACGTACAACATTTTATACTCGTTGCAAGGAATGTGAAATTTCTAATGCGGCACGCGATGAATGTGTCGGACACTCGCTTGGTGCTCTTGGAAATGCATATACAAATTTATACGACGAATACCTTTTGCGCGAAGGTGAAAAATTTATGCATTAAATTAAATGAAAAAACCTCGCATAAAACGAGGTTTTTTGCATAATTGGTGACCTTATCGGGTATCTGCCGAAACTCCGCAAGCGGAGCCCTCTCGGCAGGGCGTCGCAAGCACAGCTTGCTCGCGCGAACCCTTCGGGTTCTCGTGAAGGTCAAACCAAAAAGACAGGACACCGTTTGGTGTCCTCTCTTTTTGGTGACCTTTTCGGGGCTCGCACC
>JAZRDM010000008.1:0-22757 GCA_045660265.1 Candidatus Scatosoma sp.
AATATTGACAACAAAGTATTTCAGTTGCGTAAAAACGACCTACTGATTATTCATCCAACGCAATACCACAAATTGTGCGTGCTTTCTTCTGTACCCTATGCACGGCATGTTTTCAATTTTCAACGGCGTGTTTTGTCCGCGAAGGAAATCGAAATATTAAAAAACGCCGATTCCGTTTATCATATCGAAAACGACAGCTTAATTGCAAACGCATTTGCTACGTTGAAAACCTGCGAACGGATATACTCCCCTGAAGATTTTGAACAATTAAAAGAATTGACTTTGCGTTCCGTTTTAATAAATTTGAAGTATCTGCCCAAAACCGAAGAAAGCTTTCATCAGCAGCATACTCGCATGGACGACATAATCGATTTTATCAACGAACATATTGAAGAACCTTTAAACTCGCAAATTCTCGCCGACAACTTTTTTATTAGCAAGTCGTCCATCGATCGTGCTTTCGTCAAAAAAATGCAAATCTCCTGCAAGCGTTATATCAATAAGAAGAAAATTTTGCACGCGCAAACCTTGATTTCAGAAGGTGTTCCCGCGCTCAAAGCGGCGGAGCGCTGCTCATACGAAAGCTACGCCACTTTCTTTCGACAGTATAAAACGATTTTAGGCATTCCCCCCATTCAAGATAAATTCGAAGACTAAATTTCTCACTCTCCTGGCTATCATGCTATACACTAAATATGAGCAGCTATAACCGCTCTGCATTGCCGTGAAGTATTGTCAACACTTGACTATACGACTATACGAGCATAAGACGACACCTTGACTATACGAGCGCGCGCCTGCGGCGCGCGGTCAAGGTGTCGTCGCTTTTTTTCGACCGATTTACCGACTTAAAGACCGAAAAAAACGGCGGTTTTCGCGCTGATCCGCTTGCGAAATACCACCGTTTTCTTTTTTTCTGAATTCTCTTTAATGATTTTCGGACATTTCTGTACGCCAAAATGCGCCATGTACCCCCTCGTACTGGCGCGGCCACATTCGCATCTCTCGTTATATGAGCCTACGTTGTCCTTTAACTTTCTCTTTTTTCTTCCCATAGTCTTTTATATCCCTTTCCCAATCCAAAACATCATCCCAAAGCACGTACTTTGTCACAAAATCTAAATAAGTTCCTACTACGTCGTTATCACTGAACTCTTTACAAATCTCTGCAGGAATCCCCCTGCTATATACAATCTTCTCGCCCGTTTTCGTTATGTATTTTACCAAGTATCTCGAAGTTCCCCCACGCTTCAACAATACGGGATTCACCTCTTGGAAATCCGACTTCCCGAACGCATCGTCAAAAAAAGTGTTTCCATACCTGGTATATCTCTCGCCCCGTTTTTTACTATACTCACTTACCGCTACAATATCACCAATCATCTCCCCATCTGGCACGTATATAAGCGCATGAAAATGGATTGCGCCATTCGCCTCGCCATACTCAAACACACCCATATACTTCCAGCCCCTACGCGTATGCAAGTTAGACAAGCATTTGCGTAGTTTTTTTCTAAAACTTTCTTCGGTATGCTTTTTCGGATCGCAGGTGAACGTTACGAAATAATTCCACCTATTCATATTTACTTTACGCTTAAACCGTTTAATACGCTTCCATAAATTACGTTGCTTTTTATCTATCTTTTCCAAAATATATTTACGCAACGTGGAAGAAGCGGGATAGTGCCTCGTCAATCCCGCTTGTATGTAATCTACCATTTCCTCATCCTTTAAACCTTTCCTTTTCGCTTGGAAATACAGACTGTCGAAAGCAATATCGAAAGCCGTATTTGCAGGTTTCTTAGGCGGTCGTTTCCCTTTGCTACGCACAATTCGCGTTGCTACGGGATGGTCGCCATCGTGATATATTTTGTACATGTGTTTTTCCGCAAACGGATTGTTTCTCAAATGGAAGACGCTCGTACACTCCCATAAAAACCAACATACCGCCTTTGCATACGTATGGAATAAAACGGACGATTGGTGCAGTGAATTTGGCACAGTTGCAGTAAAAAGCCTTGGTGGCGGTATTACCCGAATCGGATAAATTAAATAAAAGGAGAATCACCATGACTTTAAATCTTAAAACCAATTGTGTAGAACACACCGTATTAAAAGAATATTTGGAAGAAAATGCAAGCGCTGCCCTTGCAGAGAAAATCAACCACGGCGTTTTTATAGAGAAAGACGGAAAACGTTTGCTTAATAGAAAAGACTTAGACGGCTTTATGAAATACGCTTGCGAAGAAGCAAGAAAGCTCGCGGAAAAGGGAGCTACCAGCGCGTGTATGAAATCGGACATTGTCTTCAGTTGGGCAATCCACTACTTTGAAGAAGATGAAATCATCGGCAAACTTTACAATGAAGATGGAAGCGAATATACACCGCCGAAACCCGAATATAAACCCATTCAACGCGTACCTGCCCCCACCGTTCCTACAAAGCCTGCACCGCCCAAGCAACAGCAATTCACGCTTTTCGACCTCTTAAATAATAACGCAAACGATGAAGTTGTAGAAGAAACGCCACCGCCGGTGGAAGAACCTGCACCTAAAATAGAAGAAACCGTTCAGGAAGAACGCTATTTTGATGAAGAAGACGTTGACCTCGAAACAGGAGAAATCCTTAGATTCAAAACGCGTAAAGCCAACCAAGGCTCGCCCTTATACCAAAAATATCTTAGCTATAAAAATCAATATCCTGCCCACGTCGTTGCCTACCGCGTGGGCGATTTTTATGAATTCTTCGGTGATGATGCCGTTCGCCTTGCGAAATATATGGATTTGACCTTAACTGGACGTGATTGCGGACTTGAAGAACGTGTACCTATGGTCGGCATCCCCTACCACGCAGCTGAACCGTATTTTATGAAAATTGCTACGAAATACAAGCTCGCGATTGTGGATAACGATGAAGTTAGCGTTATGGAAACGGAAGAAACCGTATTCGTGAACGAAAGCATTACCGAAAAAGAACGACACGACCTATTCGATGATGATTTAGACGAAAATGTGCCTACCGTGTACGAGAACAATAATGAAGAAGACGAGTTTGAAGAAGAACGCGCTTTACAAAAATTCTTCGATAAAGACGCCCTTAGTTCCCTTTATGAACTCTTTGATTACAGCCTGGATATGCAGTAAGGAGAAAGACAAATGCTTGATAGAAATTATATAAAACCTATTCCTAAAACGATTGTCGCAGCTATTAAGTGCGAAGATAAAAAGCACTATAAAACGCCGTGCGGAAACTCCCGCTGTTATTCCTATCTTGCCACCTGGCATAAAGAGCTTGTGAAAGTAACCGTCGCTGTAAAACATTACAAAGAAAAATGGTATTGCAAGCAAGTTGCCGTTCATGGGCTTCGTTCTGAAAATGCGCTCGTGAAAGATATTGAATATTTTACCATCGCAGGCTACGTTATCGGTTGGCACGATATAAAAGCTTGTTCGCGCAAAAAATACTGGGAAGACGGCATTTGGTATTCCTGCAACGGAAAATACTTCGATTTATATGCGCCCTGCGTTAATCTCGATTACTTAGATCGCTTTCCCGAATATCAATACAGCGAATATAAAAATGCATATTACACGGAAATTTTAAGTTATCTGCGCCTTTATGAACAATTAAAGTTCGTCAACAAGAAATGGCTTCCGTATGCAAACAAAACCTTAAAGAAAATCGCCGCATAAGGCAAAGGAGAAAAGTATGAATACTTATTTTAGAATCACCGCTTATCACCCTGCACTTGATATTTCCTTTATCATCGACAGTATCAACCAGTACGAAGAAATTTGGGAGTTCAGCGCAGATCTCGTTTCCAAGAAATGCAAAATCTTGGAAGTTTCTGAGAGCTCGCAGTTCGACGATGGGAATATCCCTAAAGCATCCGCTAATGGGGATAACTACATTTTACGGGCTTGCGCAAAAGGAAAAGTCGAAAAACAAAATGGCGTTATTAACATCAATGGACGCTATTATAAGCCGAATACAGGCTCTTAAAAATATTGTTTTTAAGATTTTTTGCATAAATGCGGACCATTTGCCATTTTTTTGTCCGTTTTAATAGTGTAAAGAAAATCACGGCAAAAGTGAACGCGTTTATGCTTCCCGACGGGGAAGTTGACCTAAATTTTCAAAAAGCAGAATTGTGACTGAAAATGAAATAAAATTATCTGCAAGCTACATAAAAAAACTCGCATCATATCCTGATGCAAATGAACGCATAGAACTCTATTTAGACAGTCTTTTTGCTACTCAACCGCAAAAGGACACTTTTAACGTACAAGAAAATAAAAAAGCGATGGTTTCATCCATCCTACAATTTACACAAAAGGAGATAAATCAAATGCCAAAAACATTCAAAAAAGAATTTCGTACAAATGGTTGTACCGCACATGTACGTAGACGTAAAACTAGCAAAAATTGTTATCTCTACGATATCCGATACCGACGTAATGGATACAATATCCTCGTTACAAATAAGGATTTGGAAACAGCTAAAAGACTTTTTATTGAAAAATTAAAAACTGCAAAACCCATAGTAAAAACGATAAGCTCATTATCCAATTTACATACTTTTACTCTGTATTACTTCGAAAAGTTTCGGTTACCTAAGGTTGCTACCCGTACCTATGAAGCCGATATGCATCGTTATAAAAAGTATATCCAACCCGCCTTTGGCGAGAAACAATTTAATGATATTACTCCCGAACATTGTCAAACCCTTATAGATTCTATCCTGGCAGAAGGTAAAGGTAAAACCGCGGAAGAAATCCACTCCCTACTCTCTATTATCTTCAAGGGCGCAATCGCCCACGGGCTTATGGATAAAAATCCGCTTAATCTCGTCGTTAGAATGAAGCACGAAGGAAAACACGGTTCGGCGCTTACAAAAGACGAGGAAAAGCTTTTATTGCAGGCATATCCAAACACAAAATACCAAACCTTATTCGCCCTCGCCCTTTACACTGGTCTTCGTCCTAACGAATATAACACGGCTAAAATCGAAGGGAAATTTATTATTGCGGTAAACTCTAAACGCAAAAACAAACGAGTGGAATATAAAAGAATCCCCATCACGCCGATGCTTGCACCATACCTTCAGGGGATAAATGAATTTGAAATGGTAAACCGCGACGTTATACGTGAAAAGTTCAAAGCGGTTCTACCTAACCATATCGTTTACGATATGAGAACAACCTTTTACAGTCGCTGTAAAGAATGTGGAATCGCAGATGCTGCAAGAGATGAGTTTGTTGGGCATTCGCTTGGCGCACTGGGAAATGCGTATACTGATTTGTCGGATGAATACCTGTTAAAAGAAGGCGCTAAATTCAAGTATTAAAGAGCGATAGAACGACCCAAAACGCAGAATAAAACGGAAATTTGAGTAACATTTTATACAAATATACAAGAAAAACGGCATTTATGCAATGATTTTTTGCATAAATGCCGTTTTTTGGTGACCCGTACGGGACTCGAACCCATGTTACCACCGTGAAAGGGTGGTGTCTTAACCGCTTGACCAACGGGCCGTGATTTAATTTACTTTGGTAGTATATCATCTTTTCCCTAGATTGTCAATTGAATTTCATCGGCTTTTTGAAAAATTTTCAAAATTATTTTTCAATGCGGAAATCCAGTTGACAACGGGTAAGATTGCGCCTTCGCGCGAATATGAACAACGGAATTTCTTCCGTGGATTGTCATGGTAGCGGCGATGAGATTCGAACTTATGACCTATCGGGTATGAACCGATCGCTCTAACCAACTAAGCTACGCCGCCATCTGGTTGCGGGGGCAGGATTCGAACCTGCGACCTCCGGGTTATGAGCCCGGCGAGCTACCTAGCTGCTCCACCCCGCGATATGGTTGTCGTAAGCAACGGACGCGCCGTTACTCAAAACAGCTTTCTTATAATACTAAAAACAAAACCTTTTGTCAACTGTTTTTCGCGCTTTTTTTGGAAAAAATGAAACTTTTTCGCTTTTTACACGCGCTTGTATATTTTGCCTACAAGTTCACAACACTTTTAGTATGCGAAAACGCCTATCCCTTCTATTCAACGTTGCCATCCCCACCAGCGCCTTCTTAGGACTTATCTCAAGCTTTGTCTATGCAAAGCGCGACGGATACTCGCATTGGCTACGTCGCGCCACCTATTTCACCGCGCAATCGAATTTGTGGGTAGGCGTCGTCTTTCTTGCCATACTTTTATCAAGGCTATATCACGGCGAAAAACGGGCGAAATTAAACGGCTTTTTGTACGTTGCAAAATACGTCGTCACCGTTTCGATTACGGCGACGGGGCTTATTTTTTGCTTTGTTTTAGGGCCTTTTGCGGACGATAGTTATCACCCGTGGTCTTACTCGAGCCTGCTAACGCACGTTATCACGCCCTTGCTTTGTATTGCCGATTTTTTCATCGACGACAAGCGCGCACAACTTTCCCTGCGACATTGTTTCCTTGCCGTGTTACCACCCTTTTTTTACATCGTAACGGCAAGCTCGCTTGAGATTTCGGGGTTTGATTTTGGCAGGGGCGTGCCCTATCCTTATTTCTTTTTGAATTTCCGTTCGCCTGCGGGTGTGTTTGGCTTTTCAAACGTATTCCCTTTTTTTATAGGCTCGGCGTACTGGATTTTGCTGTTTGGCGCACTCATTTTTACTATTGCGTACGTGTACGCGCGCGCCAAAAAAACGAACTAAAAACGCCGTCGTTTTGACGGCGTTTTGATTAGTAACCGATTTGCACGGCAAACATCAAAATTAAGATGGTGAACGCGAATATGAGCAGTTGGAATTTCCAGGTCCATTTCACCCATTTCCCGTACGAAACGTTTGCCATCGAAAGCCCGATTAAAAGGACGGGGTTGGTGGGCAAAATTACGTCGGTGAAACCGTCTGCGATGCAGTACGTTAAGATGATGACCGTCGGCGACAAGCCAAGCGTCGTTGCTATCGGCAAAATGATAGGCATTATCAGCATAATCTTCGCCGAAGACGAGCCGATGAAAATTTGCAAAAACAAAATCAGGAAATAAATCAAAACGATACAAAGGAACTTGTTTTTGCCAACGAGCCTGGAAATGACGCTGTGCATTACCGTGTCCAAAATTCCGCTTTCTTCCATAATCAGTTTTACGGACGAGGCAAGCGCAATCATCACCACCGCAGGCAACATCGCCAACGCACCCCTGCCGATATGCTTGAACACGTCGCCCTTTTTGTCGGACACGCAAAGCCCTGCAATGATACCGCCAAGCAAAAAGCTTACGGCAAGGATAGGAATTGCAAAGCCGGAAATAGCGCGAATACTTGCAATTAAGACAAGCATCACAAGCTGTACGATAAAGAAAATAGCAAACGTTTTGAAAATCTTTTTGTCTTTGGGCGTTTCTTCCTTCAAGGAAAGGTCTAACGCGCCAAGCTTCGCTTTGTCAATTTCATAGGTAAGCGAACGCGCCGGATTTTTTTCGATGCGCTTGATGTGTACAAACAAGAACGCGCAAACCGCCACGTAAACGCAACCAAAGAACAAGAGCCGTAACCATACGCCGTCAAACACGTGCGTGCCTGCAATTTCCGCAACCAGACCAACCGAGAAGGGGTTGGTTATCGCGGACGAGAAACCAAAGCAAGCGGACATTAGGCACACGCCCAAGCCCGTCATCGTGTCAAACCCAAGCGAGAGCATAAACACGATAATCAAAGGCAACAAGGTTACCAACTCTTCAAACATACCGAAGAAACTGCCAAACGCCATAAACACAAACGCAACGACGAAAACGACGATACGTTTTTTGTCCGCAAAGCGACTGACCGTTTTGCCGATAATCACGCGCATACCTTCCGTTTTTTCAAGCAGGTTAAAAACACCGCTCATAACCAACAAAAAGATGCTTATCATAATAATCGTCAACGCGTCGGAAGACACGAAAACGCGGAAAGGCGCGGTAACAATTCGCCAAATAGGCAAACCTTGCACTTCGCCGGGCGCGTACGTGCCGTTGATAATCATCCCCGCCTCGTCACGAACGTATTGTCCTTGCGGAATTACGTACGTCAGGACACCGCTGAGCGTAATGATGGCAAGCAACAACCCCACCACCATAAAAAAGGATTTTCTGCCGATGTTGGAAAAAGGACGTTCTTCTTCCGTCGTTGTCAGTTCTTTTTCTTTCGTGTTTTCCATAACCACCTTATGCTTGCGCAGATTCGGAGGCGGTTTTCAACGCCTCGCTTGCAACGTACCACTCTACGCAACTGCGTTTGTTTTCAGGGACGAAAAACCAAATCTCCTTCCCTTCGTATATCTCAAAGTCAACCCCTGCGCCAAACAACAATCGATAAATTTGCGACATAGGGAAAAACTTTTCAATCTCTTTTCCGTCTTCCGTGCCTTTATATAAAAGCCCCGTTTTATCCAACGTGCATACGCCTTCGCCCGCAACGCGCGTCAAAGATTTCCCGTCCACACTCGCGTGGCAAAGTTGTACCTTGCTTTCCATTTTATACCCGTCTTCTACAGCGGATTTCTTCGTTTCCAAAGCCTGCCAGTCATACCATTTTTGGAAATTTGCAAAAGGTTTTCCGTCAATAAACTCGTACCTGTCGCCCACCTTTGCCTGTAAAGAACATTTTTCGCAGGTAATCGTGTCCTTTTCCGTCTTCATCGAATAACGTGCACCACAGACAGGGCAAAGATACAAAACGTTTTCCAGCCCCTTTGCCATTTCCTTTGCTTTGTAATGGATTTGCGGTTGCGTTTCTAACCACGCAAAATCGTCGTAATTCAAGGTAGCTTCAATTTTAGCCTTCATTTCTTCCAAAGAAATCGATTCCGTTTCGCCTGCCTTAAACAACTGCACAAGCTCCGCTTCTACGTACGAGCCCTTGCGCGCTCCGTCCGCCCATTTCGGCGAAGCCAAATAATCGCCACGCAACGAAACCGCGTACACGGGTACGTTGGCGCGCTTGATAAACTTATACGTAGAGTCTTGAATTCCTTCAAATTTGCCTACGGTGGAAAGGCGTGCCTCGGGCATCATTGCAAGAATTTCGCCTGCGTGCAATACCTTCATACACGATTTCACGTTTTCCACGTCGCTTGCAAACATACTCTTAGGGATACAACCCATATATCTAAGCAATTTGCCCAGCTTTTTGTGGTAGAAATATAGTCTTGCCGCAACGAAATGCGGACGTTCTTTCCTTACGATTCTTCCGCCGTATACGAAATCGATAAACGAGCCGTGGTTATATAGAATAATCGACGGTCTTTCCAACTTCTTAACGTGCTTGATGAATTTGATTTTAATTTTTCTATCGTACACGATTTTACTGCCAAAAGCAAGCGTTCCCCAAACGAAACGGTTCGCGTTGTGTAACGATTCTTTCTTCTGTCTTTTTTTCATAAATTCGTTGAGTTTGTTAAAAAGTCGCGTACGATACGTCACCATAAACACGAGCAATACGATGATGGCAAGGCAAACGACGACGGACACGACCCAGCTCGCCGCAATGGCAATGTGCCCAAGCCCTACCCCTATGAGCACGGAAGGTGCAGCGCCCAGCGTTGTTAAGAGTATGTATTTAGGATATCGAATATCCAGCGATGCCGTAAACAAGCAAATCAACCCGTAGGGAATTGCCGGCAAGAAATACAAAATAAAAATAATCAGCGCAATTTTAGACGAGCGTCTTGCAACGGAGAAGTCAAATTCTGCGTGCCGTTCAAGATACGCCGTCAACTTATCTCCGTAGATTTTGTACAGGACGTAGATGATGGTGTTTCCGAGAAACACCCCGGCAACGCACACCAAACCGCCTTTCCAAAGGCCAAAACTGACACCGCTTATGACCTGTACGGGCTCGGCAGGCAAAAACGTGAGCACAACTTGGAGCATAGATAAAACGCCCAGCGTAATATACCCACGCCATCCGAATTTTTCAAGCGATTCTCGGACTTCTTCCTTCGTTGCGCCGTCCTTAAAAACTTCCCTTACAATGTCGACGCCGTCCCCAGAAAACAGGAAAAACATCAGCCCGATAAAGAGCAAGACGAAGGCAAGCGCCATATATATTTTGAAATGTTTTTTATTGGATTTCGTCATAATTCCTTTTTTCTTACGCTACATTTTCACACGCATATGTTATGGTGCACACGCTAAAATTATACCATACACTTATTTATATATCAAGTTTTTGAACGCAAAAACCGAAAAAAAAACTTGCGCGCGATTACAAATTGCAATATTTTTCGACATTGTTCTACTTATTGTTACAATTTATTGTCATAAATACATATGACAAATTCTAAAAAAACGCCCTGCTTTCCTTTTGCTGATAATGCAAAAAATGCAGAGCTAAGCGGATTCTCGCCTGCGGCGAGAGCGTCGCGTTGCCGTCAAGTTTCGTTAAGTAACGCTTTTTTCCCTTTCGGACAACGCTCGCGCGAACCGCTGATAATTCAGCGGTTCTCACGATTTGCGTAACAAAAAAAAAGGACGGCAAACGCCGTCCGTTTTTTTTGGTGGAGCGAGTTAAACAACGAATAAATACTCTTTAGTTTGTAGAGCAATCGGGGCATTCTATGCGTCCTTTATTGCACGCTTCGCAATATTCGAGTCGACCAACACCACCACAGACGATGCATGTATGGGTGCCAAACCCCTTACAGAACGGACAATCTTCTATGGTATCATAATTTTTACCATCCCAGACACGTCCTTTCCCTTTGCAATAATTGCACTTTCGTAAGTCATCGCGTCCTCTTCCAGAACATGAACCGCAAGTTCCTCCGTTGCAGAAACAATCAATGACGCCGGTATCGAAACAGGTCTCACAATCATATTTTGGTTTACATGCAACTAGAGAGATTGTTGATGCAACCATTAAACCCGCTAAAGCTATTGTGATGATTCTTTTTAACTTTTTCATTGTATTTTTACTCCTATTTTATATTTTTTCTAAATTCCTTTGACATACCTTACATTTGTGCACAGCGACTCCATCCATTTCCAAAGCTTCATTTTCAGATTGTAGCTCTACCCAATTGCAATCGTTTTTAGGGTTACCTTGCATTGCACAATAGCCTTTTATATGCAAAGTATATTGCTTTTTGTTGTAAATCCAAGTCATATGAAAACCTCCATAAGATTTCTATATAATAATATTATATCACTCAATATATTGAGTGTCAAGTATTTTTACTAAATTTATTGAGTATAATATAAGTATGGATATATTTGCGGAAAGATTATTAGAGTTAAGAAAAGAAAAAGGAATAAGCCAGGCGGTGTTAGCGAAGCATTTGCAAGTTAGTTATGCGGTTGTGTGTTATTGGGAAACCAATAGGAGTGAGCCAACGGCGCCGAATTTGGTAAAAATAGCTGATTATTTTGATGTATCTATTGATTATTTATTAGGAAGAAAGGAGTATTAAAAACGCAAGAAGATCTTGCGTTTTTAATTTTTAATAATGGGTCGGTAGTCTTGATTGCCGAAACAATTTCGGCAAAGCGTCGGGCGCTTATGTGGCTAACGGAAGTAACTTTTACACGACACGGCGCACCCTTGCCTGCCCCCGACGAACACCTCGTCGTCCAAAAAGAGAACAGCCGCCACACGGACGACTGTTCTCTTTTTGGGTGGAGCTAAGCTATATTCTCGCCTGTGGCGAGAGCGTCGCAACGCCGATAAGTTTTCACACTTTTATTTATCCTTTCGTTGCGGACGTTGCTCGCGCGAACCGCTGATAATTCAGCGGTTCTCACGATTAGCGTAACAAAAAAAACGGACGGCAAACGCCATCCGTTTTTTTTGGTGGAGTAAGAGTAACCTAAATCGAACCAACAATGAACTTAAATTCAATTTAAAAGTTGACTACTTATTATTATCAAATCCTTTCCCAAAAATATACCCTAATGACAATGTAATTACTGGGATAACCGTTTTGAATAATTCCATATTAAAACTTTCTTTTCTTATACAAATTCTAATAAAGTCTATACCGACAACCAAGAAAAGCAGCGCGCAAATAGTAAAAGCAATATTCATAGCAACATTGATTGGTTTCGTTCCAAATAATCTCCCCCAAAATCCACCTTCTTGCTTTTTAGTATTTTGCATACTATTTATAAGTTCAATTTGAACATTTTCATTTAATTTAGCAAAGGAGTCAGAGGCAACCAGTTTTGAAATTCCATCTTGTTCTAATTTATCATTAAGTGAGTTCTTAGGCATATTCACACCTCACGATTCTTGATAAAGAGTATAATCAAGTTTTTTAAGGGAATCATTGCCTAATGCCACCACCCAAAAATGAATAAATATTTTTTTATTCATAAAGGTTGCAATTTCCAAGGCTGATTTTGTGCCTGTTCCAAGAGGATTATTGAAATTAACACACGTGAAAGTTAATGTGTCCTCGTTTATTGTAAATTTTAGGTCTTGGTTTTTATTGTCTTCATTATTATTAAAGTTAAAAACTATATTAAACGAGAATGTTTCATCGCATTTTACATTAAATGAAATGTTTGATTGATTATCAAACATAATAATTGAGTTTGAATCTAAAATTTTATATTTCCCAGAACCTTTTGCAATTTCCATTTTAGTTATATCTCCTTATTTTAATATATTATTTATTTTAAATTTTATAAAACTTAAAAATTTCTTCTAATGTAATATTCAAGCCGATTGCTTTATACTTTGGAGCGCAACGAGTAAATAATTCGCTTATCATCTTTCTTTGAACTTCTTTCGTCCCATAATGGATTGCTTTATGGCAAGTAGGACACAAAGAAACAAGGTTTTCTACGCAGTCAATATTGATATGATATTTATCCCATACCTCTTTTTGGAAACATACAGGAATTAAGTGGTGCGCTTCCATATATTTTTGTTGCGTTTTCTTCGATATAAATGTTTCGTGCTGATAATCTTTTTCACAAGAATAATATGCTTTCTTAATAGCAATTTTCCCTAACAAGGGATTTGTTCTAAAACGACGACCAACGTCAAATTTGGAAACAGCAACAGGCTCAACAGTATGCGCTCCGTCGCCCGCATTCTCATTGATATTCGTTTCTTTAATGCTATCAACTTTTTCGATATAAGCAGTTTCATCTTCTTCATCGATGAAAGAAGATACAGGTACAACTGCAGGCGAAACAGCACCACCAGTGATTTCGGGTTCATCAATCAAGTTGATATTGAACTTTTGATGATTATAAAGAAAATAGGAATAATCGACATCTCTCAAAAGTTGCTCGTGCAATTCTTCAAAATCGTATTTTAGGATAAAATTGTTATAAAAATAATCATCAAATACAGGATTGATAGAAATATGCTGAGAATCAATATTGAATAGATTTGTATTCTTCTTAATACACGTTAAAACACGGCTACGGCTTTTGAAATCCGCAACGTATTTTGATATAGGCGAATCCAAACGAATAAATTCAATCGCCTCATCGACTTCGCTATAACTTTCACAAGTCATAACATACGTATAAAGTTGGTCGATTGTGATTTCTGTTATACCGTACTTTTCTTTAAGCCCTCTCAAAACTTTATAAATGAAAAGTACAGGCAAAATATTATACCCTTGGTTATTATTTGCAGTATCAATAATAGCGTGGATTTTTAACTTTAATACTTGTTCCGTTTTTAAGGTGTTATATTCCTTACTTCGAGGGGAAACCGCTTTAATAATATCAAAAATTGCAGTCGGGTTTTCATCGTTATATGTACCGCCCCTTTCATAAAAAGGAGTTTTGGTTATCATCCCGAAAAATTGAGGGATAACAAGAATCCTATGTCTATCGGTTTGTATATCATAGCGAGTATGATTTTTAGTGAAATAATCCTCGATATTCGTATTTTCTTTATCGGGAATTTCGCTAAATAATAGCGCGGATTTATAGGATTCGTCAAAATCCGTTTCCTGTTTCGTAAATACCCACACGGAATTTGATTTCAGTTGTTGCAATTTTTCAGTTGCGGTTCTCATTCAATAAACTCCTCGTCAAGTTTGCTAAAAAGTAAGCGATTTTAGGGGGAACGGCATTGCCAATCTGTTTGCAAATAGAGCTTTTCTTGCCATAAAAAATGAAATCGTCGGGAAAACTTTGAATCCTTGCCGCTTCACGTGGCGTTAAAGTTCTATCTGCAACGGGATGAATAAATTTCCCACCAGAGGGCGTGTCAAATCGTGTAGTAATAGTAGGTGATACGCCCGTTTTTTCTAATCGCCCATATGCGCCACTATGAACGGAATGAATTTCCTCGTCCAAGCAAGTCCAATTATCGCCCTGTTTAATGTGTTGCATACGTTTAATTGCTATATCGCTATGCTTTGTCGCGGTATTATTATACAATATTTTACTATCACTTGACAAGTATTTTTGATATGCAGATTCAGCAGGGCAAGCAGAACATTCGCCGTTTTCTGTGGGCGTAGGTATATTTGAAATCGCATCCCAAACCGTTACCCGATTAAAATAGTCGGGTTGTTTTCCTAAAATGTCTTCACGCGTCTTTGCAAATAATTCTTCAATGTCAAAATCTTTATTTTTGCAACCAATTATAATTACACGTTCTCTTTGCTGAGGAATCCCAAAGTTAAGCCCATTTACAACTTTATGATGAACATAATATTTATCGCCACCAAAATTCTTGTCATCTGAAAACAGGCTTACTATTTCCTTGAAAATAGCCCCTTTAGACATAGTCAAAATACCTTTTACGTTTTCAATAATAAAAATTTCAGGCTTTACAATTTTCACCACATTAAAATAATGCTTAAACAAATAATTTCGAGGGTCATCAATAAAGCCGCCGCGGATTCTTGCTCCTGCCATAGAAAACCCTTGGCAAGGTGGACCGCCGATAATAATATCCGTTTCACCCTCAGAAAAATTATGACGATTATCAATCGTACCAATATCAGCAACGAGCGTTTTTGTATCAGGATGATTTAATTGATAGGTATTTGCTATTGAAACATCAAATTCAACAGCTTTTGATATATGAAAACCTGCTTGCATAAAGCCTGTTGAAAATCCACCGCAACCTGCGAATAAGTCTATAACTTTCATTCTTCCTCCGTATTACTTGAAACACTCAAACGATATTTCTCATTGTAATTTTGTATATATTCTTTTTCCGTTTCATTAAAGCCATAAATCTTTGCTACGATATTATTTATTTCGTTAATTTCATCGTAGCACAATCTATGCACGTAAATATAATCTGTTTGTTTACTGTAAATATACTCTCTTGTTTGATAAAGCTTTTCTTCAAGTTTTGTTTCAAGTTTTTCAAGCAAAATTTGCATTTCTTCATTGAAAAAATTATCACCAATTTTTAAATTGCTTAAATCGTTTTGTGTAATATGCCAACAATCAGAATATGTTTCCCAAAGCAAATAAAACAAAGAAGAATTTAACAATGCAGCAACGGCTTTTTTCCTTATGGAATCTTTTATGAAATACGTTTTATACTCTTTTGACGGTTCGGGCGAGGAAAAACATTTTGCCCAAAAGGTCATACGTTGATTCAAAAAGATTGCGTTGTCGTTCTTTTTGCTTGAAAGTAAGTCTTCAAAATTCTTTTGACAATCAAGAATCTTTTTCAAAATACTCAACTTTGTTTCATCACCAATTTTAGCTATGCCACAAGAATTTACGAAGTTTTTAGTTGTTCTGCAATAGTTGATTGAATCAAACAGTCCATTACGTTCATTCTTAGACCAATGATTATATGTTGAGGTATAAATTTTGCACCCATTCAAGGGCTTGGTCTTCTTTACAAAAACGATTGACAATTTTTGGTGTACGCCAGTAAATAGACAAGCAGGTCTATCGGAAAAGTTTGCGATATAAATGTTTTCACATTTTTCAAACAATAAATTCCTTAAAGATTCCATTCTTTGCGTGGAAGTAAGCGATATAGGAACAATCATCCCCATATAAGAATTTTCTTTTAAAATATTCAAAGAATTTTCTAAAATATACGCGTACAAATTTCCACATTTTTTTGTGGCATATTCGCCATATTCCGCTATATCAAGTTTTATTTTTGATGATTCTACATAAGGCGGATTCCCGATAATACAATCAAATCCACCCGTGCTAAATACTTGGGGAAAAGTTCTGCGCCAATCAAAATCATTGTTTTCGCTATCAAGTAGATTTAAGGAATCGCCACGATAAAATTGAAAGTCGATTGATTCTACTATATTTTTTGCTATACCCAAATTATAAAGATAGAGTTTACATCTTAAATGTATTAACGAAATAGCATAATCCAATATATCTACGCCGAAAAGACAATTTTTAAAAAGGTTAACGACAAAATCATTCAACGAAATATGAAGATACATATTCGTAAGTTTATACAACTCTATCATTATATCGGCAGCAGCAATAATGAACGCACCTGTTCCGCAAGTAGGGTCAGTAATGGAAAAATCCAATATTTTATCAAAAATCTCAGCTTTTTCTTCATAAGAAAGCTGATTGATTGCATATGCAAGTTTTTCGATAGGTTTCGACGAATCGTTTAACACTCCAACGTTAGAAGGTTCATCAAACTGCTCATAAAAATAAACGGCAAGATTAGAAGAATCGCATTTATGCAAAAGGGAAAAAACAATACTATATTCAGCAATATAATTCGTCGTATCTCTAGGTGTGTAATATGACCCCGTTTCCTTTTGATTTACGACCTTTTCTATAACTGAACCAATAACCGTTGGCGTAATTAAATTAGATTGATTTTCATATTCATCAATCGACCAAGCAAATTTTTTCAATTCGAAAAGGATTAAATTATGGGTATCTTCGCTAATCCCTAAATCATAACAATTAAGGGGGGTCGAAGTAAAACACGAAAGCAAATATTCATTCAAGACATTTACGTTTTCTGTTTCGCCTTTATTGATTAAAGAAAGAAGTTTAGTGTAAACCTTGAAAAACTTGCTAATTGTATTCGCGTTCGACTCGCTATAAGAAGATTTTAATTTGCTTTTTTTATGCTCAATACCCAACAACAAACATTTCCTTATTTTATCAGCTCGACTTAAGCCTTTTATATAAAGTTCAATTTGTTCAATAAGCTGTTCTTCTATGCGCGTATTGATGACAACGCCTATTTTTTTGCGCCCTGCATTTTCTCTTAAACCGCCACTTGACATATACAACCTCTTTTTGAAATGCAATATCGTTTATCAAAGTATATCACTTTAATCGATATTTGTCAATAAAAAATAAGCAAAAATTTAATTTTGGCACTACGGCGTGCGCTTGTATTATACGAGCGGGGCGCGCTGGCGCGCGCCCCGATACAAGGTATCGCGCAATGCCCCGTAGTGCTAAAATACGGCGAAAAGCCGAGCGAGAAAAGCCCCCCGCAGGGGCTTTGCCCGCGAAACTGCTTTGCAAAGCGCCCTTGTCGGGGTGCTTTTTCTTCGCTCGCTATACGACAAAACGCCGTACTGTGTACGGCTCGCGCTTTCCTTTCGCTCTATGTCCTTTTCAGCATAGATATTCGGGATTTTCCTCCCAAATATCCATTTGTTTCGGCGGTATTGCCTTTTCTTCTTCCTCGTATTCGTCCGCGTGGTCGTGGTCGAATACATCGTCAAAAAGGACATATTTCATAACGAAATCGCACATTTCCGCCGCGACGTCTTCGTTGAATACTTCGCGGCATAACTCCGTCGGTATATCGCGCGAATACGTTATACGCTCGCCCGTCTTTTCTATGTATTTCAGCAAATAAGCAATGGTGTTTCCGTTTTTCAGTTCCGCGGGGGTTATCGGTTGGAAGTCATTCCGCCCAAATCTTTCCGCAAAGAAACTATGGCTTACCGTTGTTTGCATTGCGTGCGCTTTGGTGCTGTAATCGCGTATTTCCAATAACTCACCCGCCATTTCTCCTTCGGGAACGTAGATAAGCGCGTGGAAATGCAGACGATCAGTTTCCGGCGCGCGCTCGAAAACGCCCATAAACTTCCACCCCCTACGCGTGTGAAAGTTCGAAAGGCATTTCCTCAACTTACGACGGAAACTCTCCTCGTCGTGTTTTTCGTCGCTATACGTAATCGTCACAAAGTGTGTCCATTCGTTCAAATACGCCTTTCTGCGAAAGCGTTTTTTCCGCATGCCCAAACTATGCGCCTTGCGTTTCGTTTCGCGCTCTATGTATGCGCTTAACTCCGTTTCCTCGTCGAAAAGGTGGGCGAGATTATCGCGCAAGAAATCTTGCGTTTCCTTGCGCGTTTTGCCCGTCCGCAGGGCTTGCGCGTACACATTGTCGAATACTTCGCCAATTTCTCCGCGCTCGTTCCTTGTCCGTTCTTGGGGCTTTTTCTGCGTGGGAAAGTAGGGAGTTGCGACATAGTGTCCGCCGTCGTGGTATATCTTGCAGACCTGCTTTTCGGGGAAGTGGTCAAAAAATTTGAACGGGCAACGCTCGTTGCCCTCGTAGGGTATTAGGGTGGGGTGTTCCATTTTTTCGTTTGTCCTTGTGTTTCGTCTATGCGCCATAGCGCAGTACACCGCGCGGGTGTTGCGTGTTGCTTGTCGGTTGACTTCGTAAACCCAACGCCCGTGCGGTGTCTATGTCCGCTTTCCGTTCGTCAAGCGGGGTTTTTCTCTTATTTTGCGCCGTCGGCTTTGCCTTGGGGCGCGTGTTTCAGCGTGCTGATAAGCATTGCAAGCAATGAAGTGTCGCTGTCGCGCTTGGGGCGTACCTTGCAGGCATATTCTATGCCGTACTCGTCAACGGTCTTGACTTCGTATTCCGTATAAGCTTTCACTTTCCCGCTGTCCGTCGTGAAAGTGTCTTCCGTCATTACAATTTCGGGGTGGTCGGTTACATCGAAAATAATGTCAAGGGGTTCATATCCGCCCATATCCTTGGGCGCAAAATCTACTTTCACTTCGCGCCCGCGTACCGTGCCTTTTACCAAATACGCCCAATAGTTCTTGCCGTCTTTGCCCTCGTATTCTTCGCGGGTGCAGTAAATACGCGCCGTCTTCGTTTCCGTTGCTTTTGCCTTTGTAGTGCCGTTTTTCTCGTTTGCCATTTTTTTTCGCTCCTTTACAGATTTTTTATTTTTTGCCCGTCTTGGGGCTTTCTTCCTGCTTTTTCCGCGCACGGTATGCGCGCTGGTATTCATTCTTTCGCTCTCGCCCGCCCGTTTCCGTCACAAGTTGCCTTGCTCGTTCCCGTCCGCGCGTTCGCCGTTTCTCGTAAAATTTTTTTACTTTCTCATAATCGGGGGGAATAATAGCACGGTCTATGTAATAGTCCGCCTGCGTTATTCCGTTTTCACTCAATAACGCCAATATGTCTGCATAGTGCATTATCAATGCTTTTTTCATTGTACACATTTGAGAAAGAACCGCGCCTTTCGTCTTGCCGAGTTCTTCCGCAATCTCTTCTGCCGTGTAACCCGTCAAAAGACGATAGCGAAATATCTCGTTTTCTTTATCCGTCAAAAAGCCTTCCACGATTTTTTGCAAAATCTCGTAAGTCTTTTCTATTTCCGTGTATGGTGTTTGCTCCCGCGCTTCGAGTAAATCTACACGCGCTACGCCTTCTTCGTGGTCGCCCGTTCGCGCGTCCACATTCACGGGCTTATCTAAACTTTCGCACAATTGTTTCCCCGCCGTGTAATATCTATGGTACAGCGTTTTTCCGCCGTACTGAAAATAGTGAAATACGTCACGCAGGGAAATTACAAAATGTCCCACGTCAACGTAGTCCAATTTTGGCAAATGCAGATATGTTTCGTTCACGAGTTCGTCTATATCCGAGCTCGTGAAAAATGCCTTTTTCCAAAACTTCTTATAAAATCCAAACGCGCACAAACGAATAAATTCTACGCTTTGCAGAAAAAATGCGTTCATTTTTTCCACGTCGCCCGCTTTTATCGCTTGTATATCTTCTTCACTTGGTAACGTAAACGCCATTTTTTAATCCTCGTCTTCATAATCGCTTTCGTCTTCTTCGTCCTCGTCGTACTCAAATCCGCAAGCGAATGTATGTTCCCCGTCATTATCGCGGGGGTGTAGTTGTATATAAAGGCTTATTAAGTGAAAATTAAAATCGACCGTATTTTCTTCCCGTTTCGTTAGTTTCCTATCAAAACGCAGTTTTTCCCAACATTCCCGCATACGTTCCATTATGTCCGCACGCGTGATTGTTTGCCGTTCTTCTTTTTTCGTGGTGTCGCTTTCCGTCATTGTCTTTGCTCCTTGTTTCCTTTCCCTCTAACCGCCGAGGACGGAACGCCCGTTCCGTTCCGTCCTCAACCCAGAAGGAGGAAACATTCTATGGATAAACCTTTTCGGCATTCTCGCAGTTTTATTCGGGGGCTTGTTCTACCACCTCCCGAAAAAAAGGCTGTTTCTCGCTCACACACGACAAACAGCCTTTCTTTCTATCTCCGCCACGACCAAGACCGCCGAACACCCCTGCTGGCTTGCCTTTCGTGGGTTTGATTAAATTTAGGCGGAAAGCCTTTATAGGTTAGTGCAAGTACCTTTTCCCAATCTCGTCTTGGTTGCCCTGCTAAGTGGCTTTTTTATTCTTGCTAAACCGCCTTGCGTTGTTTTAGTGTGAGTAGTCCAAATAGTTGACCTATATATAATATAGCACAACTTTTTGAACTAGTCAAGCAAATAGTTCAACTTTTTGATATAATTTTTTTAAGTATGGAAATTTTTTCGATTAGATTAAACAAAGTTTTAACTGAAAACAAGATTTCAATGTATCGCCTTGCAAAAGATTTGCAATGTAGCAAAACGACCGTAACAAACTGGTGCTACGGTCTTAATGAGCCACGCGCAACCGATATTGCGCGTCTTGCTATGTATTTTGATGTAACAGCCGACTATCTTCTCGGCTTGGAAGATGATACAGGGGGAAAAGTGCATATTTCCCATAGCTTTAACAATGATTCAGGAAAAATAAGCTTTAAGGTGTAACATGGCAAATTGTTCAAAATGTGGAGCGTACTCCAAACACTACGTTTTATGCGCTAATTGTTTAGAAAAACTTAAAAAAGAAGCTTGGGAAGAAACCAAACTTGAATTTGAAAGACAATATAATTTAAGTAATATAGAAGATAATTCCGAAATTTTTCGTCATGCCTGTTATGAAGTTGACCATAACTCTTGTTATGATGAACTTACAGAAGAAGAATATAAAGAACGATTATTTGATGAGTTTTCGGAAATCTATTTTGATAAATTAGTGGGTTGTATGCTTTATACGATAAAAACTGGAATAAAACGAATGCCTAATGATACAAAGTATGGTTTATATTATTGGTGATTTTTAAGGCGTAAAAAAGAGCGGAGATTCTCTTCGAGATTCTCCGCTCTTTTTCTATATTCGGGGGTTAAATCGTTGCATTTCTTGCCGTTCAAAATCGGTTAGTATGTGGCTGTAAACGTTCGCCGTGGTCGCTATGCTTGCGTGTCCTAACCACTTTTGAACTGTATTCGGGGCTATTCCGCTTTCAAGGCAACGCGTTGCAAAGGTATGCCGTAAATCGTGTATGCGGAAAGCAAAGCCGTTTTCTTTTCGTATGCGGTTGAAGTTGTACTGTATTGCCCGTAGAGTGTACGGGAATACATATTCGCTTTCGTGGGGCAAGCCCGCCAACACTTCCGCAAGCGCAGGGAAGAGCGGGATATACCTTTCCGCGCGTTCCGTTTTCGTTCCACGTATATAGATTCGGCTTTGCGCCATTTCTATATCCGCCCACTTCAACGGAAGCACTTCCGAACAACGGCAACCGCTTAACAGATAAAACAGCCAAAGCGGGCGCATCGGCTCTTTTTCTATTGCGCGTAAAAACGCCTTTTGCTCGTCTTGCGTTAAGGCTTTGCCTTTCTTGGGGTAGTGTTTCACGAAATCGAGCTTTTCGGCGGGGTTGTAGGGTATTAGGTCGTATTGATACGCCCGACGGAATACCGCCCGAAATTCGCTATATACGACTTGTCGCATATAGCTATGCGGGCAATTCTCAATCGCGTTGAGCATTTCCGCCGTGCGGACTTCCGTCAATGGTTTGTCGGGTATAGTGGGTTTTATGTACCTTTCTATCCCGCTACGCAGTATAGCAAGGCTTTTCGGCTTTATCTTCGGGGCTTTGCATTCCGCGAGCCATTTTTCCATATAGGCGTATAGCATAGGTGCGGGCGGGGCGTTTGCCCCGTCCTTTTGTAGTAGTTGTAGTATGGTATCGAGTGTGTTTTCTATCCGTTGTAGGCGTTCTTCGGTAGTCAATTTTTTGCCCCCTAAAATCGAGTAAAGAGCATTACGCGATACCTTGTATTATACAAGTCGGCTCGCTTCGCTCGCCGATACAAGCGCACGCCGTAAAACGAAACTAAACTGAAAAACGGGCAAATAAAGCCGCGCGAAAAAGCCGTCCACGCTGAACCGCTTGTGGATCGGCTTTTTTCTCGCGGCGGCGATTCTTTATTTTAATATCCGTTTCTATTACCGTTTATGCTTTCTTTTCAAACGGCAATCGCTTTTTATAATACGAGCGTGGATAGTTCTTTAAACAACTTTTCCAAAGTAGCAAAAACTTTGCACCTTTAAGGTGTATCATAGCCATACTTTGTTGAAAAGTTTGTGAAATTTTCAAAAAATACCCTGAATTTTACCCTTTGAAATGGCTATATAGTGAGGAGCATTTTTCGTTTCCGCTGAAAAACGCT
>JAZRDM010000009.1:0-2488 GCA_045660265.1 Candidatus Scatosoma sp.
AACATTCCCCACCCGATAGTTTCTCAACCGAAAATTCAAGCAGGCTGATACCATTTATCTTCATTGTTTCATCTCCGTATGCGCGCGAATATACTGTTGATACCAATAGTAAGATTGTTTTTTAGTCCGTTTCAACGTATCGAAGTCAATATGAACCAGCCCAAAACGTTTAGAATATCCGCTAATCCATTCAAAGTTATCCATCAACGACCAAATAAAATATCCACCCACGTTATAGCCTTCCGCAAGCAATTTCTCCACAGACGAAAGGTATAAGGAAATACAGTCGATTCGGGGCTGGTCGTAAATATTCCCATCTACGCTTACCCAATCATTACAACAGCAACCTGTTTCGGTAATGATTACAGGACGAGCATAACGGTCAGACAAAAACTTCACGCCGTAATACAAACCTTTTTCATCTACTTCTACGCCGATATTGCTAATTTTGGTTTGCGTTGTGATGGGCATTTGCATCCCTTTTTCATCAATCGCGTGTCCGCCATAGTTATTCAAGCCAACAAAATCCGTCAAAGACGATGATAGAGAAAAATCATCCTTTCCTACGTATTTGGCAAACTCGGGCATTTCCTCCAACAGGCGTTGAGGATATTTCCCCAAGTAAACGGGATCCAAATAGCTATCCACCGATTCCAAATATTGCGGTTTCTCAAAGAAAAGTTTTTTAGCAACTTCGTAGTTTTCCTGCGTATCGTTCAAAGGATACTCTTCCCAAGTGCTGGTAACGAATCCCACCTTTACATCCTTATCGACTGCGTGTAGGATTTTCGCCGCTTCCTGATGCGCAAGCAAAAGATGGTGCATACATTTTAAGCCCTGCAAAAGATTGAGTTTCAATCCAGGAGCAAATACCCCTGCCTTGTAGCCGCTATTTACGCAGTTAATCGGTTCATTAAACGTAACGTAGCGTTTCACTTTTCCCTTGAAAAAGGTTGCAACGCAGGTTACGTATTCGGAAAACCATTTCGGGAAATCAGGATTGCGAAGTCCGCCTCGCTCGGAGAGCGCCTCGGGTAAATCCCAATGATACAAGGTAACGACTGGCTGAATTCCGTAAGAGAGCAATCTATCCACCAATTTCGTATAAAACTCCACGCCCTTGGGATTGATTTCACCAATACCGTTTGGAAAAATCCTCGACCAAGAAACAGAGAAACGATATGCGTTTACCCCCAATTCTTTCATAAGTTCTACGTCTTCTTCCCAACGATTATAATGATCGGTGGTAACGACAGGGCTTTGGTCTAAATAGACCGTATTCTCCCTTTTACAAAAAGTATCCCATACGCTTTCACCTTTACCTTGCGTACCGTCGTCCCCTTCAATTTGGAACGCCGCGGTAGATACCCCGAATAAAAACTTCTCCATAACGTTCTTTCCTTATAGCAAGCTCTATCTCCGCCACATCGACGGAGATAAAGCAGCCTTGTTTTTATAAATTTTAGTTGTTGCCGAAAACAATTGCGCCGTCTGCGACCTTCCAACAGGAAGCCCAACCGTTTACCGCTGTAACGTTCGCGCTCTGCGCCGTTACCAAATCCGCAACGTTCGCATATACGCCAACGTTCGTTTCCTTTGCTGTACCTTCCTTGGTCTTTGCTATCTTCAACGCCGTAACGTTGCAAACCGCATAGCAGTTTTGAATCGTACCATTGATATTTCTACCAACCGCCGCGCCCGTATTAGAGTTGGTAATTGCCGTTGCCCCAAAATTAACGTCTACGATACAGTTCTTGATTACACCACCTGCATAGTTTACCGACGCAATACCACCGCTTATATTGCTCGTATCATTCGTAAGCGTTGCTCTCGGGAAATTCGTCTTGAAATAAAGGTTTTCAAGCGTACCATAGTTTCCGCCAATCGGAGCCATTCTCGTCCAGTACTGATTCGTATATTCAAGACCAAGATTCTTCACAATGCCGCCCACGCCTACGTATGCGATAAAGCTACGCGCTGCAACGCCACCGTCTGCGTTGTCCGTACTTGCACCGCCGACGTAATTCTTAATCGTATAGCCCTGACCGTCAATTGTACCCATAAAATGATTATTAGCATTACCGATGGGCTGTGTCGCGATACCATTGAAATCAAGGTCGCTCGTCAATACGTAATAACCCGACATATTGCTTTCAATAATGGATTCAAGCTTGCTTTCTACCCCCGAAGAGAGATAAGCAATCGTTACCAATTCCGCCGCACCAAACTTTAAGGTGTTCTTAGAAAGTCCCGTTTCCGTAGCTTTTGCCACCGACCAAATATTCGCCCAACCGTTTTCTGCCGTCAAGCTACCGCTAATCGCATTAAACATTTCTACGGTATTCGTAAACACTTCGCAACCGCTCACCGCACCTTCGCCATTGTTGACAACGCTAATTGCAACGTTGGAAACTGCATAGCAATTTTCCACAGACGCCGCCGAACCGTTTTCAAAAGCTATTGCGCCTGCAACCGTAACCTTATTGTC
>JAZRDM010000010.1:0-4432 GCA_045660265.1 Candidatus Scatosoma sp.
ATTGTAATGACAAAACAATAGAAGAATGTTGTAAGTTTGCAAGTGCCGTGGCGGCGTATAAATGTATGCATAAAGGCGCGAGAACCTATCCGCTGTCGATGAAACAAATTATGGATTTTATTTCGAGTAACAATAGATAAAACAAATGATAAAAAATCATTGACATTATGGAGATTTGTCAAACTAAGTGCAATACCTTTTGAGGAAAAGTTCAAATAAATCTTGTTTCGCATAAGGCAAGTTGTTTTGAGTTGAGTATTGACATTTTTCTAGTATAGGTGTATACTAACACTATATTTACATAAATATAGCTTAAAATTCTTGTCTCTCTCTCCGATTTTTTTGTTTTGAAAAAAGACAACATGGAAAACGCCGTTTAAAGCTTATTAAACAGCTTTGCGCGCTCCGTAAAGGGGAAGACGCACTTGCGCTCGGATCGTTTGAATTTTTGCAAACAGAAAAAGATCTTTTAGGTTATCAAAGAAAGCATCAAAACGAAAGGATTACCGTATTTGTCAATTTTGGAAAAAAAACGAAAATCGTGAAGAGTATGGGCGAAATATTACTTTGTCGTAATTATAAAGACGGCAATCTTCGATCGAACGAGTTCGTTGTTTTTAAGGAAACAAATCTAACGGGCGTAATTTTTGCACTTAAATAATCTTTTTTGCTGTTCTTATCAATCTAGGCGAGAACTGTTTCGGTTCGGAAAACGGAACGTTTTCTTTACATATTTATTACGCAAGCTCTGACAGGGGCAGCTATCTTGCACTTACAAAAAAAGACGAGATTTTTAAGGTCTCGTCTTTTTTTGTGTGGTAAAGCCGCATTGTTACGCGGAGATATTTTTTATTGCGTAATGATTTTTACGGACGCCGAAATTAACCCGTTTGCTTGGGCGTAAAGCGTTAAGTCGTTGTTTTTTTCGGTTATTTTAACTGCAACGGAAATTTTACCTTGGTACATTTTGCGCCAAGAATGAAAGATTGTTTCGTGGTCGGTGTTGTCCGAGCCGGTAGAGTAAACGAAACAACCGGCGCTGGTGAAGAAGGAAACTCTATCTATTTCGGCATCGTAAACTTCTTTGCCAAATTCGTCCACTACATAGCAAGTGAAAATTGCCGCGTCTTCACCGTTTGCTGAAACGTCAAAATTTTCTTGTCTTAATTGAAGTCGATAGGCATGGGCGGAAGTTTCGCGTTTATCCAAGCAAACGGGGGTGCCGTCTTCGTTGTAGCCAATCGCTTTAAGCTCGCCTTTTTCGTATGGAACAAGCCATTTTGCGCAATCAAATTTTTCAAGTTTTTGCTTGCCTAAACTTTTACCGTTTAAGAAAAGTTCGGCATAGGGCAAGTTGGTATAGACAACGATGTTGACGGGCATACCTTCCAACCCTTTAAAATTCCAATGCGGAAGAAGGTGAATCATAGGTTCTTTGGAAAAAAAGGATTGATTTTGATAAAAGGAATCCTTTTTTTGCAAATACAAATCAATCGCCCCGCTTGCGGAACATAAGCGCGGCCAAGCCGCTTCGCCGCGGTGTTCAAAGGCGATCCATTGATAGCCGCCAAGCAACCAGTCTTTTTCGTAAATAAACTTACAGGTAAATTCACGGCTTCTGAAATCTTCGTTGATGTTGTGGTCGTATGCGGTAATTCTACCATCGCGCGCGTTATCATGGAAATACCATCCGCGCGTAGTACCCGTTGCGCAACACTCGGACGAAAAAACGGCTTTATCGGGGAACTTTTCGTGGATTTTTTCATAAGATTGCCAACGGTAATTGATGCCTAAAACGTCGTTGAGTTCGTATACGGTAGCGGTATCAGGCAAATTTACAGCCGTCATAATAAGGCGCGTATCGTCAAGACTCCGTGCAAGCGCAGACATCGTTTCGCATATTCGCTTGCCTTCGTCGGTTGCGTGGTAATATTCTTCGTTGCCAAGAGACCAAAAGAATACGGACGGGCGATTTCTGTCCCGTTTGATCAGCGTTTCCAGTTCTTGTAAGTGCTCGGGGGCAGACGAGAACCATCGGCATTCGTCCATAACGATAAAGCCGAGTTTATCCAGTTCGTCCATAACGGATTCGCTTTGCATATAATGGCTGGTGCGGTAGCCGTTCACTCCCATTTGTTTGATCAGTTGAACTTTGTAACGGTGAATATTGTCAGGCACGGCTTTTCCAAACAATCCGCTGTCGGCGTGTGCGCACATACCGTAAATTTTATAGTGCTTGCCGTTTATGAAAAAGCCCTTGTTTGCATCCGCGAAAAACGTTCTGAAGCCAAAGTGTGTTTTTTGCTCGTCGCAAACCTTGTCATCCACGGATAGCGCGGTAACTGCATAGTATAAAGTGGGCTCGTCGGGCGACCAAAGCGACGGATTTTCTATGGTGACATGAGTTTTTAACGTCGCCTTTTGCTTGCCGCCGATATTGGAAACAGCGTTTGAAACGGCTACCGTTTGTCCGCTTGCCTACTGTATTGAGATGGTGGCTTTTACTTGCTTTTCCGTCGAAAAATCGTTTCTCACGGTAATCTCGGCAAAAACTTCCCAAGTTGTATCCGTCTTTTTTACGGGTTTTAAGTACACCCCGTAGAGATCGATGCTTACAAGGTCGGTTTTGATTAGTTTAACGTTGCGGTAAATGCCACCGCCGCTATACCACCAGCCTTCGTGAACGTCGCTGTTCACGTAAACGGCAAGGTGATTTTTTTGCCCATACTTTACAAAATCGGTTATATCTACCTCAAAAGGGGTATAGCCCGTGAAATTGTGGTGCAGAACACATCCGTTCAAATAAACCACGCTTTCGGTGGCAACACCTTCAAAATACAAGGTAATGCGTTTGTTTCGATCGTCTTCATTTAGTGTAAAATCCTTGATGTACCACGCCTTTCCATAGTCGAAAAACCCCAAAGCGCAGTTGTTTTTTTCGCTTACTTTTCCATGGATCACGAAATCGTGGGGCAAGTTCACCGTTTCCCATTTATCGCTGTTCATCAGCGCATCGTCGTACCAATCGTCGGGTACGGCACGGTAGGAGGGCGCGGCTGGGCCTATATGAAAACGCTGTGTTTTAGCGCTCAAATAAGCATAGGCTTTATGGTGGGGTGTGGCCGATTCAATATCACCATTATGAAACAGCCAGTTTTTGTTGAAATTTATTACTTCGCGCATAATTTTTCTCCTTATATTTGACTTTACGTCGATATTTTAACTGATTATCATTAAAAAAGTCAATAAAAATATTTGATAAATATGGACAAAATTGACTTTTTATGGTATAATACCATTATGAAGATTTCATATGCAAAAGGTTATAAAAGCTCGGATTTCTTTAGCGAAAGGGATTTTTTCGTAAATAACGTAGGCTTTTATAAAAAACTTGAATCCAATTTGAAAATTTATCGGGAAAAGGGCAGAAAGGACTATCATTTGATCGTCGTCAAAAACGGAACGCTTTTCGTGAATGGGAAATTGTTGTCAAATGGGGAGGGGTATCTTTTTTATCCTAACGAAACGCAAAACTACAAATACGTGGCGCGAGAAAATTGCGAATACTACTGGTTGCATTTTAGCGGCGCGAAAGTGGGCGTTTTTTTAGCCGAAGTTGGGCTACTTAGCGGAGTGGTTTCGTTGGGCGGAAAGGCGCATAAGGTTTTTGAGCTTTTCGAGAATATTATCGCGGCATATAATATGGAAATGAAATTCGCCGACGATTACGCGAACGGGCTATTGATATCGCTCATTTCACTGATAGCATCACCCTTAATTTTACCGCCGCCTTTTTATAAGGCCGTTAAGCTTTTAAGCGACGTGCACGCGAATTTTACCATGAAAGAAATCGCGTCGAATATCGGTATGGCGGAAAGTTACTTTATTCGTGCTTTTAAAAAGGTATTAGGCGTGACGCCTCTTGCGTTCCGTAACAAAAAACGCATTATCATTGCTAAAAACTTATTGCGTGAAACGGATTTTTCGATCAATGAAATTGCACGCCTTTGCGGCATGGACGACGCTTTGTATTTTAGCCGTTTCTTTAAGCGGTTTGAAGGCGTTTCGCCGTTATTGTATAGACAAAAAATAAAAACTCTATTTATATAAAAAAATCTACTCGAAAAACTCTTGACAATAAAAAGGTTTTAGAGTAGAAAATGTCAATATTATATATTTGATATTAATGATGCGCCTTTATTTATGAGCGAAGCTATTAACGATAACAAAAAGGAATATTACAGAGCAATCACAAATACGAGAAATACGTATAATGACTTGACTTATTTCTTGGGATATATCTTGGAAACTGCCATTAAATATAGTTTAGTATATAAAAATTTAGAAGAAGTAAAAGAAAAATTATCAAAAACGGGCGACACCTTACTTCTACTGAATGGGGATATCCTAAAAAGATAATCATCCATAACTC
>JAZRDM010000011.1:0-59312 GCA_045660265.1 Candidatus Scatosoma sp.
CATGGCTACGATCCGACTTTAAGGAGTAAAATTTTTGATTTAAGCGTGTTAGTTTCTCCGCAAAACGCGCAAACTGTTTCTAAAAAGGCAAAGGATAAAAAACGTTCAAACGGCGTGCAAATCACGAAATCGCTTAATCCAAAGCCTACGCCGTCGTTAGAAATCAACGTAATCGGCTTAACCGTTGCGGAAGCGTTACCCGAAGTGGAAGCGTGTATCGATTCCGCCGTAATTTCCAACCTTGAAGAAGTGCGCATCGTACACGGTGTTGGTACGGGCAGATTGCGCGCAGGCATTCACGATTATTTACGCAGTAACCGACACGTCGAAAGCTATCGTCTGGGTAAATACGGGGAAGGGGAAGCCGGGGTGACCATCGCAAAAATTCGTTAAATGCACAAAAGCTTTGCTTTCAAGCATAACCGCATAAAAAGAAAAATAGGATAACTTATACTCTATTTTAAGGCGGTTATAATATGAAAGTAAAAAACGAAGGCTCTTCCACTCATATTCTAAAAAAATTAGCGCCTAATTTGGTGCTTGGCGTACTTGCCTTGTCGGTAGGGATTCTTTGTCTTTCCCCCACGCAAAACGAAATTTTAACCGAAGGCTTGCAAGCAAATATTTATTCGTCCGCAGGGAAAAACGGCACGGGCATATCTTTGATGTTTAATGTCTATTCTGGAACGGACGAGGTATATCAAATTTTAGACGTTTTAGAAAAGTTTGAAGCGAAAGCTAGCTTTTTTATCGGCGGTTGTTGGGCGGACGATAACGCCGCTTGCCTTAAAAGCATATTTCTTGCGGGGCACGAGCTTGGTAATCACGGTTATTTTCATAAAGACCATAAAGGGCTAAATTTGTTGGAAAATCAAAGGGAAATCGCTACCTGCAACCGTTTTATCGAACTAACCGTCGGCGTTGCTCCTACGCTGTTTGCACCGCCTTCCGGGGCGTATGGTAATGCTACCCTTTCCGCTTGCGAAGCGTTGAATATGAAAACGATTTTATGGTCAAAGGATACCATCGACTGGCGCGATCAAGATGAGGGAAAAATCTATGCGCGCGCAACAAAAAATGCTGTAAAAGGGGATTTCGTTTTGATGCACCCTACAAAAGCAACCGTAGCGGCGCTGGACGATATTTTGCAGTATTATAATTCATTAAATATAAAACTAGTTACAGTATCAGAAAATTTACAGGAGTTAATATAATGGTTCACGAAAAAAGATATAGCAACGGGCTTCGCCTTGTTGTAAAAGAAATGCAAGGCTTAATGTCCGTTACTATGGGCATACTCGTCGGTACGGGTGCAAGCGCGGAGCGAGAGGAAGAAGACGGCATCTCTCACTTCATTGAACATATGCAATTTAAAGGCACAAAAACGCGTAGCGCTTTCGAGCTTTCGGATGCGTTCGATCGTATCGGTGCGCAAATCAATGCGTTTACCGGTAAAGACTTGACTTGTTATTATTCTAAATGTACGTCCGACCATACCGCCACTTGCTTTGAATTGCTTTCTGATTTATTCTTAAATTCCACCTTTCCCGAAGAAGAAATGGAACGGGAAAAAGGGGTTGTTTGCGAAGAGATTTCTATGAACGAAGATACCCCCGAAGATTTGTGTTTGGATTTACTTTCCAGCGCATTTTACGGCAAGGAAAACTTTGGCAGAAATATTTTGGGGACGTCGGAACGCGTAAAAAGCTTTACAGTAGCGGATATTTTACGCTATAAAAAAGCGCGTTATTGTCCTCAAAACATCGTAATTTCCTTTGCGGGCGCAATCGATATGGCAACCGCGCAAGCGCTTGTTGAAAGCTATTTTGGCAATTTATCGGCGGGGGAATATGAAGATAGAAAGACGAAGATTATTAAGCCGCATCTTTCCTTGGTGAAGTGTAAACCCATTGAACAAATGCATCTTGCCATTGCCTATCCCGCCGTACCGCGTGGGGATAAAAGAGAGGATATGTTCACGGCTATTAACTCCGTTTTAGGCGGGTCGATGAGCGCGCGTTTATTCCAAGAAGTACGTGAAAAACGCGGGCTTGCTTACTCGGTATATTCTTATATTTCCGCATTTTCCGAATGCGCGTCGCAAAATATCTATGCGGGCGTAAATCCCAGCAATTTACAGCAAGCATACGACGCAATCAATGCCGTAATTCACGATATGAAAGAGAATGGCATTAGCGAAGATGAATTTTTGCGCAGCCGCGAACAAATGAAATCAAGTATGTTTTTCAGTAACGAAAGCAGCAACTCGCAAATGCTTTTATACGGTAGATATATGTTGAATTTCAATAAGATTTTCGACTTTGAAGAAAAACTTAATCGCATTAACGCTATGACGTATGCGGACGCGCAGGAAACTCTTTCCATTATGTTTAATGAAAAAGAAAAGGCGGTTGCGCTTGTCGGGAATACGGACACGCCGTTAAGCCTTTAATATGAAAGGCGTATTCACGTACGAAACGGGCTTTCCACCTGTTTACGATACAAATAGCAGGGTGTTAATTTTAGGCAGTTTTCCGTCCGTAAAAAGCCGTGAAATACAGTTTTATTACGGGCATAAGCAAAATCGGTTCTGGAAAACGCTTTGCGAATATTTTAACGAACCTATACCGCAAGACGTAGAAGGAAAACGAACTTTTTTGCTTGGCAATCATATTGCGCTTTGGGATATTGCTCACTCTTGCGAAATCGTCGGCTCGTCCGACGCGTCCATTAAAAACGTGGAAGTAGTGGATTTAAGCGAACTTCTTACAAACACCAAGATTGAGAAGATATTTTTAAACGGAAATTTGGCATATGAATTGTTTTTAAGTAAGTATAAAGAAATAGAGATACCCTATCAAAAATTGCCCTCTACAAGCCCTGCAAATCCACGATTTTCTTCTAAAATTTGGACGGAGGCATTAGATGCAGTATTTAGAAATGCTTAAAATTTTACAATCTTATGCCGAGGCGGACTTTGCCAAATTTCAAAGGCGGTTAATTCATACGGATAGAGAAATTTTAGGGGTGCGCACGCCGACTTTACGAAAAATTGCCAAGGAATATAGAGGGGATATAGACAAGCTCTTTTCCTTCCCTAATGATTATTACGAAATTGTATTTATAAAATTAACGGTAGTTTCCCATTTGCCGTATAAAACGTTTATAAAATACGTTGAAAATTGCGTAGAACTTATGGATAATTGGGCGCTCTGTGACAGCTTTAAATATAACAAAATATTATGTAACCGCGAAGAATTTTTGCCGATTTTGGAAACACTATTTTCCACGGAGCAAGAATTTTATCAGCGCTATGCAGTCGTTTCTTTGTTGTATTATTACGTTGACCAGCCTTATTTGGCATGCATAAAGGACTATATTCTTCGTGCAAATACGCAATATTATTACGTACATATGGCGGTGGCTTGGTTGATTGCAGAGGTACTTATCAAGTATTATGAAAAGGGTTTGCAATTATTAGAAGCTGTGAAATACGACGTAAAAACACATAATAAAGCAATACAAAAAGCCGTTGAAAGTTATCGACTTACACAAGAACAAAAAAAGAATTTATATTCTTTAAAAATAAAACAACCAAATAAAAGGTAGTAGCTATGGATATTTTACAAATCATTACTGACGAATTTAACTTGAACCCAACGCACGCGCGTAACATTATTGATTTAATTGACGAGGGGAACACCATTCCCTTTATTGCCCGTTATCGTAAAGAAATGACGGGTGCTTGCGACGACCAAGTTTTGCGTGAACTTTTTGATAGACTTACATACTTGCGTAACTTACAAAAACGTAAGGACGAAGTTGCAAAATCTATTTCAGAACAAGGCAAAATGACGGAAGAAATCCAAGTTGCGCTTGATAAGGCGGTAACACTTACCGAAGTGGAAGATATTTACCGCCCTTATAAACAAAAGCGTAAAACACGTGCGTCGGTTGCAATCGCAAAAGGGTTACAACCTTTGGCGGATGCTATTTTGGCGCAGGATAAAACGCTTAACGTCCAAGCAGAAGCGGAAAAATATATCACCGAAGAAGTAAAAACTGCGCAAGAAGCGATTGCAGGCGCGCAGGATATTATTGCGGAAATTATCTCGGACGATGCCGCAACACGCAAAAAATTACGTAATTTCTTCTTTAAACACGGCGAAATCGTGTCCGCTTACGCAAAAGGCAAAGAAGCGGAAGACGAAACCAAAACGTACGGTATGTATGCGGATTATTGTGAACCTGTAAGTGAAGTAAAAAGCCACCGAGTTCTTGCGTTAAATCGCGGGGAAAAGGAAGAATTCTTAAAGGTTTCTTTGGTTGTAGACACCGATTTTGCAAAGCGTATTACGGCGGCAAGTTTCTTGAAAGACGGCGGGGAAAGCAGCGCAATTGTTAAAGCGGCAGCGGAAGACGGATATGATAGATTGATCGCTCCGTCCGTAGAACGTGAAGTTCGCGCGCAACTTTTCGACGACGCGAGCGAGCAAGCAATTAAAATGTTTGAGCTTAACCTCAAACCCTTGCTGATGCAACCGCCCGTTAAGGATAAAATTACAATGGGCTGGGACCCTGCATTCCGCACGGGTTGTAAAATTTGTGTGGTGGACGGTACGGGTAAGGTGTTGGATAAAACGGTAGTTTTCCCTACGCCCCCTCAAAACAAAATTACGGAAGCAAAATTCATTTTAAAGCAATTGATCGCAAAGCATAAGGTTGAAGTGATTTCTTGCGGTAACGGTACGGCAAGCAAGGAAAGTGAAATCTTTATTGCGGAACTTATCAAAGAAATCAAGCAGGAAACGGGTAGAGAAGTGGGGTACGTTATCGTAAACGAAGCGGGTGCGTCCGTTTATTCGGCAAGTGCGCTCGGTGCGGAAGAATTCCCTGATTACGACGTAACCGCACGTAGCGCAGTGTCTATTGCAAGACGTTTGCAAGACCCGCTTGCGGAATTGATTAAAATTGACCCGAAATCCATCGGCGTTGGACAATATCAACACGATATGAACGAAAAACGCCTTGACGGCGCACTTTCGGGCGTATTGGAAGACTGCGTAAACAGTGTAGGCGTCGATTTGAATACGGCAAGCGTATCTCTTTTGAAATTCGTTGCGGGGTTGAATGCTTCCGTGGCGAAAAATATCGTAGCATATAGAGAAGAAAACGGTAAATTTAAATCCCGTAAACAACTTCTTAAAGTGCCTAAACTTGGGGAAAAAGCATATACGCAATGCGCAGGTTTCTTGCGTATTGACGGCGGCGAAAATATATTAGATAACACCGCGGTACACCCAGAATCCTACGCAAAAGCCGAAAAACTTTTGTCTTTGTTCTCTTATACCAAAGAGGACGTAAAAGCGCGTAGAATCGACGATTTACGCCGTAAAATCAAAGCGTACGGCGAAGAACGCGCGGCAAAAGAAACTGAACTTGACGGCGCAACGCTCAACGACATCGTTACCGAGTTGATGAAGCCTGGCCGCGATATTCGCGATGCTTTACCTGCGCCGATGCTTCGTAAAGATATTATGGGCATTGAAGATTTAAAGGTTGGTATGGAATTGACGGGTACGGTACGCAACGTAGTCGATTTCGGTGCGTTCATTGATATCGGCGTACACCAAGACGGTTTGGTGCATATTTCGGAAATCACCGAAAAATATATCCGCCATCCGTCGGAAGTGTTAAAGGTAGGACAAATCGTACAAGTATGGGTCAAAGACGTTGATGTGAAGAAGAACCGCATCGGCTTGACGATGAAAAAGAAGAAATAATGGAAAAACACTTGACTTTTTTTGTGCTATCTATTAAAATATAATTTAGAGAAACAAACAAACTCTTATCAATGGAGGAAATCTTATGTTAGAAAAAGTACGTGAAATGCTTGCGGAAGCATTGAATATTCCCGTAGAAAAGGTTACGCCTGATGCGGAAATCGTAAAAGATCTTGGCGCTGACTCTTTGGACCTTATCGAACTTCTTACACAGTTAGAAGATGAACACGGTATCGTAATTCCCGATACGGACGTAGAAGGGTTGGTAACGGTTGCCGACGTTGCGGCTGAAATCGAAAAACTCGTTAAGTAATGAAAGAGAAAGGCTTTTGGAAAACCAAAGGTCTTTCTTTTTGTATCTAAAATATCGCATTGTATCTTACAAAACGTTTGCTTAAAAGCATTTTATATGCTATAATGCATTGGTAAATATATTTTTGAGGTGTTCCATGTTACAGGTTACCGGTGTTTCGCTGCAATACGGCAGCAAAAAGTTGTTTGAAGACGTAAATTTGAAATTCACAAAGGGGAATTGCTATGGTATTATCGGCGCAAACGGCGCAGGTAAATCCACCTTCCTTAAAGTTCTTTCGGGTGAAGTAGAGCCCCAAAAAGGTTTTGTTTCGTTGGATAAAAACGAGCGTATGTCCGTTTTACAACAAAACCAAAATATGTACGATAACGAAACGGTTTTGCGTACGGTAATGCTTGGGTTTAAGCGTCTTGTTGAAATTATGGACGAAAAGGACGCGTTGTATATGAAGCCCGATTTTTCGGAAGAGGACGGTGTTCGCGCGGCAGAACTTGAAAGTGAATTTGCCGAAATGAACGGTTACGACGCGGAATTCCAAGCAGCGCAACTTCTTAACGCGCTGGATATTCACGAGGAATTGCATTACTGTTTGATGAGCGATTTGGACGCAAAGCAAAAAGTCCGCGTTTTGTTGGCGCAGGCGCTTTTCGGCGACCCTGACGTACTTCTTTTGGACGAACCTACCAACAACTTGGACATTAAAACGGTGCGTTGGTTAGAAAATTATTTGATGGACTTTGAAAACACCATCATTATCGTATCCCACAACCGTCACTTCTTAAATAAGGTATGCACCAACATTTGCGACGTTGACTTTGGTAAAATCAATATGTACGTCGGTAACTATGATTTCTGGTATCAAACCAGCCAGTTGCTTGCGCGTCAACAAAAGGAACAAAATAAGAAAGCGGAGCAACGCGCGAAAGAATTGCAAGACTTCATTGCAAGATTTGCGGCAAACGCTTCCAAGTCCCGTCAAGCAACTTCGCGTAAAAAAGAATTGGAAAAACTTACGATTAACGACTTTAAGCCTTCCCTTCGTAAATATCCTTACATTGATTTCAAGTTTGAAAAGGATATTGGCAACGACATTCTTATGGTCGAAGGCTTGACCAAAGAGGGGTACTTCAAGGACGTAAGCTTCACCGTTCAACGCAACGAAAAAATCGGCATCGTATCGGATAAGAGTACAACCCTTACAATGCTGTACGACATTTTAATGGGAAAAGAACAGCCCGACGCAGGTACGGTTAAGTGGGGGAAGACGATTACGACTTCCTATTTCCCTCAAAACAACAACGAATATTTCCAAGACTGCGATTTAAACTTGGTGGAATGGCTTTCGCAATTCTCTAACGACCACTACGAAGAATATCTTCGCGGCTGGTTGGGCAGAATGTTATTCTCGGGTGAAGAAGCTTTAAAGAAAGCAAAAGTATTATCCGGTGGCGAAAAAGTACGTTGTATGTTGTCCAAAATGATGTTGGAAGGCAGCAACTTCCTTATTTTCGACGAACCGACCAACCACCTCGACCTTGAATCAATTACGGCTTTGAACAACGGGTTGAGTAATTATAAAGGCTGTATGCTTTTAACCTCGCACGACCAAGAATTGATGAATACGGTTGCCAACCGTATTATTGAAATCAATGAAACCAAATGCTACGACCGTCAAGTCACCTACGATGAATACATTGACGAAACACACGTTTAATTGCATAAAAAAGTCAAAAAAGAGCAACGCAAGACCTGTGTTGCTCTTTTAATTTACATAATTCGACAAACTTCGACGGAATTTTGAACAATATTTTTTATTTATTGGAAAATAATATTGAATATTGTAAAATAATCGGTTGACGAGTGGAAAAATTTGTTATATAATGCTTATAGTCAAACGCGTGACGACAATCAATTCCAAAATAATACCAAAAGGTGGGTTATGCAAACAAATACAGTTATATTATTAGATTCTAACAGCGCAGTGGTAGGGCAACTTAAAGAAGCCTTTGAAGAAGCCAAAAATTTTAAAATTCTTTATTCAGGCGACGATGGAGATGAAGGAATTAAACAAATTCTTACCTTAAAGCCAGACTTAATCATTGTCGGTATGTTTTTAAAGGGGACGGACGGCAGCGGAGTAATCCGCGCGGTTAAAAAGACTTGGAATACCGCTAAAATTATTGCAATTGGCACAGCAACGGAAACGGTAATCGAATCCGCAATGAATGCAGGCGCATCCTATTATCTTGTAAGACCGTTTAGTATGCAAGCGGCAATGGAACGCATTGCAGAGCTTTTAGACAATCAAAAAGTGGAAGAAAAAGAACAGCCGATGCAAAAACGCAGGCCGTTAAGCATAGAAGAGAAAATTAGCGAAATTTTTATTTCTATCGGTATTCCTCCGCATATCAAAGGTTATGGTTATTTACGCGAAGGTATTAAAATGACGATAGAAAATCCGTACATAATCAACAGTGTTACCAAAACGCTTTATCCTTCTATCGCAAGAAAGTTTGAAACAACGGCGAGTAAAGTGGAGCGCGCAATTCGTCACGCAATTGAAGTGGCGTGGAATAGAGGACGTATCGACGCTATTAACGCCATTTTCGGGGCACGCATTTATTTAGGTGCGGAAAAACCGACGAACAGTGAATTTATCGCGCTTGTGGCGGACAAGCTCATTTTAGAAAATTTAGTTTAATTTTTATCGGTGGATTGCTTAATAAAAACGCCTCACGGAGAAAAACCGCGAGGCGTTTTTATGTTTTACCTTAATTAATACATACCGCCCATATCACCCGCAGGAGCTATAGGTGCAGGAGGGGTGGGAATATCGGTTACGATACTTTCCGTCGTAAGCAAGGTAGATGCAACGGAAGCTGCATTTTGCAATACGGAACGGGTAACTTTCGTAGGATCGATAATACCGCATTCTACCATATCGCAGTATTTGTTGTTCAATGCGTCAAAACCGTAGTTTGCTTTCTTAGAAGAAAGTACTTTATCTACGATAACCGAGCCATCCAACCCAGCATTCTTTGCGATTTGTCTAATAGGCTCTTCCAATGCCTTTAAAACAATGCTTGCGCCCGTCTTTTCATCGCCGTTCAAGCTTGCAACCAACTTCTTAACCACGGGAACAGCGGAGAGGAGTGCGCTTCCGCCACCGGGAACGTAACCTTCTTCAACAGCCGCACGGGTTGCAGCCAAAGCGTCGTCGATGCGAAGTTTCTTTTCCTTCATTTCCACTTCCGTAGCCGCGCCAACGCTGATAACCGCTACGCCGCCTGCAAGCTTTGCAAGACGTTCTTGCAATTTTTCTCTATCATAGTCCGATTTGGTTTCCGCGATTTGCGATTTAATGGAAGCAATACGCGTTTTAATTTCGTTTGTGTCGCCCGCGCCGCCAACAATCGTAGTGTTTTCCTTGTCGATACGTACAGAGGAAGCTCTACCAAGCATATTGGGGGTAACTTCTTTAAATTCAAGGCCGAGGTCGGAAGAAATTACTTCACCGCCCGTCAAAATTGCGATATCGCGAAGCATTTCTTTTCTTCTATCGCCAAATCCAGGAGCTTTAACCGCCACGGAGTTGAATACGCCTTTAAGCTTATTCACGATAAGCGCCGCAAGCGCATCGCCTTCTACGTCTTCCGCAATAATCAAGAGCTTCGCGCCTTGTTGTGCGAGGGGTTCGATAACAGGCAAAATTTCTTGTAAACTGGAAATCTTTTTATCCGTGATAAGGATATAGGGGTTTTCAAGCACGGCTTCCATTTTGTCGGTATTGGTTACCATATAAGCGGAGGCATAACCACGGTCGAACTGCATACCTTCAACGGTATTGAGTTCGGTATTCATAGATTTGCCTTCTTCAACGGTAATAACGCCGTCTTTGCCCACAATTTCCATTGCTTTTGCAATCAACGAACCAACTTCTGTGCTACCTGCGGAAATAGAAGCGGTTTGTTCAATCGCCTTGTTGCTTTCAACTGCTTTGGAAATATTTTTAAGGTGCGCTACGGTTACGTCAACTGCCTTTTTAATACCTTCTTTTAAGATAATGGGGTTTGCGCCAGCCGCAAGGTTTTTAAGGCCTTCGCGCACGATAGCTTGCGCCAAAACAACAGCCGTGGTCGTACCGTCGCCCGCCACGTCGTTCGTCTTGGTAGATACTTCTTTTACAAGTTGCGCGCCCATATTTTCAAACGGGTCATTCAATTCAGTTTCTTTTGCGATAGTTACTCCGTCAGTCGTGATGAGGGGAGCGCCGATCTTCTTATCAAGCACAACGTTTCTGCCTTTGGGGCCAAGGGTAATTTTAACGGTATCCGCTAAAACGTTTACGCCGTTTTCAAGCGCCTTTCTTGCGTCTTCGCCATATTTAATTTGTTTTGCCATATTCTACCTCCTAAACAATCCTTTAATCTTCCACAACAGCGAGAATGTCGCTTTGCTTTAAAATGGTAAATTCCTTACCGTCAACTTTAAAGTTCGAGCCTGCATAGTTCGAGCAAAGCACCTTATCGCCAACCTTTACTTGCATTACAACTTCTTTACCGTCGATAATGCCGCCGGGGCCAACAGCCACAACCAAGCAGGTTTGAGGTTTTTCTTGCGCCGACGTAGGAAGATAAAAGCCGCTTTTGGTCTTTTCTTCAACCGTTACGCTTTCTACGACAACTTTGTCGAATAAAGGTTTAATATTCATATAGTCCTCCAAGTTACGCCCATATAGGGCGGTTGTTTTTTGTACGAGTATATTATAACCGTTTTTTACCAACTCTCAAACAAAAAAATGCCATTTTAAGAAAATTTTTTAAATATTTTCAATAAAAGTAGTAGAAAAAGCAGTATAGCGCAAGAAAATACCCAGTAAATATATTGATTTTCAAGGGAAAAGGTGATATAATTATGATGATATAATGCGCAAAAGGAGAGATTTATCGCTATGCCTATGAATAAATGGGATAAACGTTTTATGGAGCTTACGGAAATGGTTGCAACTTGGTCCAGTTGTTATCAAGCCAACCGCCACGTAGGCGCAATTATTGTCAAAGACAAACGTGTAATGGCTACGGGCTATAACGGCGCTCCCGCAGGAATTAAAAGCTGTGAAGAAAAAGGGGAATGCCTTCGTCGCAAATTAAACATAGAAAGCGGCACAAAGCACGAACTTTGCTTTGCCGTTCACGCAGAACAAAACGCGGTGATTCAAGCCGCGCGTTCGGGCATCAACACCAACGGCTCAACTTTATATTGTACGCATCAACCGTGTGTAATATGCGCAAAAATCATTATCAATGCAGGAATCCGCAGAGTTGTTTATAAACACGGCTATCCCGACGAATTCTCTTTACAGCTTTTTGAAGAGGCGGGCGTTTTAGTAGAAAAATATGAAGAATAAAAAAAGGAAGTGAATAAATATGAGCAATCCCATCGTTACTTTTGAAATGGAAAACGGTATGCAATTCAAGGCGGAGCTTTATCCTGAAAAGGCTCCTAACACCGTAAACAATTTTCTTTCCCTTGTAAACAGCGGTTTTTATAACGGCTTAATTTTCCATCGTGTAATCGCGGGCTTTATGATTCAAGGCGGCGACCCCAACGGTAGAGGTACTGGCGGCCCTGGCTATCATATCCCTGGTGAATTTGCGGCAAACGGCTTTAATAAAAACGATATTTCCCACGTTCGCGGCGTTCTTTCTATGGCAAGAGCGCAAGATTTCGATTCGGCTGGTTCTCAATTTTTCGTAATGCACGACGAAGCGGATTATCTTAACGGTCAATACGCCGCTTTCGGCAAAGTAATTGAAGGTATGGAAACGGTTGATAAAATTGCGGAAACCAAAACGGACTGGTACGACAAACCTTATGAAACGCAAAAAATGCTTAAAGTAACAGCCGAAACTTTCGGCGTTGAATATCCCGCGCCTCAAAAGGCGTAAAGGCAGGTAGATTATGGATTACAGCGTTTATCACAATCCACTTTCCACACGTTATGCAAGCAACGAAATGCAACACGCGTTTTCCGACGAAAAAAGGTTTAAACTTTGGCGTAAACTTTGGGTTGCGCTTGCGGAATCGGAAATGGAGCTTGGTTTAAACGTCACGCAAGAACAAGTTGATGAGTTAAAAGCATATGCGGAAACTATCGACTACGAGCTTGCCGCACAATTTGAAAAAGAAGTTCGTCACGACGTAATGGCGCACGTTAAAGCATATGGGCATTACGCAAAAACGGCAATGCCGATTATCCATTTAGGCGCAACCAGTTGTTTCGTGGATTGCAATGCGGAAGCGATTATGATAGACGAAGCGTTGGATATCGTATTAAAAAAGCTTGTCAACGTAATGGATAAGTTGAAAACGTTTGCTTTAAAGTATAAAGATTTACCTACGCTTGGTTTTACGCATTTACAGCCCGCACAGCTTACGACGGTGGGTAAACGCGCAACCCTTTGGTTGCAAGATCTTGCGATGGACTACGAAAATCTTGTCAACGCAAAATCTCATATCAAATTACGCGGTGTAAAGGGTACGACGGGTACGCAAGCAAGCTTTTTAGAATTGTTCGGCGGCGACGAAGAAAGGGTCAAGGAACTTGAAAAACGCGTCGTAGCAAAGCTTGGATATCAAAACGTTTACGGCGTAACAGGTCAAACGTATCCTCGTAAGCTTGATTACAACATTCTTTGCGTTCTTTCCCAAATTGCGCAAAGTGCGTATAAGTTCTCTAACGATATTCGTATTTTACAAAATATGAAAGAAGTAGAAGAGCCGTTCGGGAAGAACCAAATCGGTTCGTCAGCGATGGCGTATAAGCGCAATCCTATGCGCAGCGAGCGTATCGGCGGCTTGGCAAGATATTTAATTTCTTTGCCGATGAACAGCGCAATTACCGCTTCTACGCAATGGTTTGAAAGAACGTTGGACGACTCGGCAAACCGCCGTATCGTAAACGCGCAAGCCTTTTTAACCGTGGATGCCATCTTGAATATTTATATGAACGTAGCGGATAATCTTGTCGTTTACGAAAAGGTTATTGCAAAGCATATCCGCGCGGAATTACCGTTTATGGCAACGGAAAATATTATGATGGACTGCGTAAAAGCCGGCGGTAACCGTCAAGAATTACACGAAAGAATTCGCGTACTTTCTATGGAAGCAGGTAAAAACGTGAAAGTGGAAGGCGGGGAAAATAACCTAATCGATTTAATTAAACAGGACGAATTGTTCGCTCCCGTTTGGGATAATTTGGACGATATTCTCGACGCAAATAAATTTGTGGGAAGAGCTCCTACGCAAACGGTAGAATTTATCCAAAACGAAATCGATCCGATTTTAGAAAAACACGCAAATTTCCTTGGTCAACAAGGCGACGTGCGTATTTAATGGGAAAACTATAAAAAAGATATTTACATTACTTTTTAGCCTTTTAATATGCTCCACCGCTTTATTGAGCATTGGTTGCGGAAAAAGTCAAAACAACAATAGCAACAACTATTCTACGAACAACCCGTCCATTGATGGAGATGTTGAGGTAGAATGGGACGAAAAAAACTGGGATTAATCGTTCGTTTATGATTTACAATATTGCAGGTTTACGTATTCAAATTAACAATACGTTTCCTTACACAACTAAATTTTGCCACGGTTATTTGTCAGACGATCAGGTAAGCGACGTGGATTTAACCGCAACGGTAACTGAAGAAGAATTTAGGGAAGAAAAAGCTCTTTCCCCCGAATTTCACGACGGATATATTGAAAATATTTGCTTATATAGAAGCATTTGTACGCAAATTCCTATGTACAACCGTTTCTTGTTGCATTCTTCAATATTAGAATACGACGGCAAAGCCTATGCATTTTTAGGAAGAAGCGGCACGGGGAAATCTACGCACACCAAGCTTTGGCTGAAATATCTTAACGATGTGCGCGTTCTTAACGGCGATAAACCCATTTTAGAGTTTATAAACGGTCAATTCCACGCTTATGGCACGCCTTGGCAGGGCAAAGAAAACTGGGGCTACAACGGCAAAGCACAGCTTTGCGGATTATGCTTTTTAGAGCAAGCAAAAGAAAACTCTATACAATCGTTGCCTATATCGGAAACGGCTTCAAGGATATTTCAACAAATTCTTTTGCCGCAAGAGGAAAGCAATGTAGTGGCTACCTTGGATTTAATTGATAAACTGGTTTCTACCGTTCCTGCCTACTTATTAAAATGTGATATCTCCGAAGAAGCAGTGAAACATTCTTTTCAGGCTTTAACGGGAAAAGAATATTTGTCGAATAATAACAAAGAGGATTAAAAAAATGAAAATCAAGAAAGGATTTGTAGTAAGAAAAGTTGGCGACGCATACGTGGTTGTTCCCGTGGGCGAGTTAAGCAAAACTTTCCACGGTATGATTAACTTAAACGAAACAGGCGCATTCTTATGGAATTTCTTCACCGCCGAACACACGGTTGACGAAGCCGTTGCGGCACTTTGTGCGGAATATGAAGTTGAAGAGGAAAGGGCACGCCTTGACGCTGAGAAATTCGCCGAGATTTTAAATAAAAACAACTTCCTTGAATAAAGATATGAGCGAAGTGGAAATCCAAAAAATAGAGGACGTTTTATTCTCTACAGGGCAATACGTTGGTCCGACGGCAGGGGTAAGTATGTTGCCTATGCTAAAAAATCGCCGCGACACCATTGTCGTGACCAAAAAAACCGAGCGCTTACAACCTTTGGACGTGGCGTTATATAAACGCGGAGATTTGTACGTATTGCATCGCGTTTTACAAGTTACCGATACGGGATATATTATTCGCGGGGATAATTGTTATTCAGACGAAATTGTGCCCGAAAAAGCCGTAATCGGCGTTTTAACAGAGTTTTTTCGTAAAGACAAACACATTGTTTGCGCAACGGATAAGAAATATCACCATTACGTAAAAAGACGTTTAAAGACCTATAAAGCCCGTAGAGTTTTCGTAATTGCAAAAGCAAAATTTAAGGCAGGCATTAAAAAGATTTTAAGGATATTTGGCTACAAAAAATAACGGGGAAGATTATGAAAGCAAACAAGCAAGTTAACAAAGGAAAACTTTGGTTACATAAAGAGACGCGGCCTTACCGCGCCTCCATTATTCTTTTAACTTGTTTCACCGTAATTGCCACCTTATCTTCCTTGGCATTTGCTTATTTGGTAAGCTACGTAATCAATAGCGCGGACGAGGGGAACGCAAAAAGTCTTTGGATTTTTTCCGGCATTTTACTTGGGCTCGTGTTTTTAAAAATCCTTCTAAAAACCTTTGATAGTTATTATGCGGAAAAATTACGCGCAAGATTAACCGCAAATCTCCGTACTCGTACTTTTAAAAAGATTTTGTGTTCCGATTACGCAAAAATTTCCGCATACCACAGTGGGGATTTGGTAAACCGCCTTACAACGGATATCCACGAAGTTTCCGCCGATACGGTTGGGTTGATGCCCGCCTTGGTAGGAATGTCCGTACAATGTGTTGGCTCTATTATTGCGCTTTTAACAATAGAACCGCTTTTTACCGCAATTTACGTTGTTTGCGGCATCATATTCGCGGGCGTCGCCGTACTTTTCCGCCGTCAAATTAAAAAACGTCAAAAAGAAGTGTTATGTGCCGATGGGGAACATCGTTCGTTTATGCAAGAAAGCCTCACTTCCGTTATGACGATTAAGGCATACGGCGCAGAGGATAAAAGCGAAATAAAATGCTCGGAATTTGCACAAAAATATTACGATAAACGTATGCGTAGAAATTATGTGCGTTCGGGAATGAACGGAATTTTTGCGCTTTTAAGCAACGCAGGTTTGATTTTTGCGGTAATTTGGTGTGGGGTTAGCATACTTTACGGCGGAAATAAAGACTTTGGGGCTATTTTATCCATTGTATTGTTATTAATGCAATTCCAACAACCTTTGGCGGGTTTTGCGTCCGTAATTCCTGCTTATTATTCAAGAATGGCCAGCGGGGAACGCCTTGCGGAAATTGACGCACTGCCTTGCGAAGAAGTTTTACCCGAAACTCAAACCACCGTATCTTACGAACAATTACAATGTCTTATTCTTAACAACGTTTCTTTTAGCTACGGACGCGAAACCGTTTTATCGAACGTTAACGCGGTAATCAATAAAGAGGATATCGTTTGTCTTTTAGGTGCTTCCGGGTCGGGCAAGAGTACATTATTTAAGCTTTTACTCAACATTTTCACGCCTACGGCAGGGGAACTTGCTTTGACGGATACGGTAGGAAATACATACCCATTATCCGCAAAAGAAAGAGGATTGTTCGCCTACGTACCGCAGGGGAACTTCCTATTCTCTGGCACAATATATGAAAATCTTACCTTTTTTTCAAACGAACAAAATGAAAATGTTTTGAAAGAAAAGATTGCATTAGCATTAAAAACGGCTTGCGCGGAATTTGTTTATGACTTGCCCGAAGGTTTACAAACGCTTCTTTCCGAGCGTGGTGGCGGCTTATCGGAAGGGCAACTGCAACGTTTAGCCATTGCGCGCGCTATTCTTTCCAATCGGCCCATTTTATTGTTCGATGAAGCAACTTCCGCTTTGGATAATGCTACGGAAGAACAGCTGTTAAAGAATATCAAATCGCTAACGGGGAAGACCTGTCTTATCGTTACACATCGTCCTGCTGCGCTTGCGATTGCCGATAAAGTCTTTGCGTTTATGGATGGAAAATTACAAAATCAAAATAAAGACGAACTCCATTGAGTTCGTCTTTATTTTACTTAATGCTGTTGCGATATTCGCCGGGAGTCATACCGACGTATTTTTTAAAAACGGAAGTGAAGCTAGAAATAGAATCGAAGCAAAGCAGTTCACTTATATCCGCAAATCGATAATTTTTACGAATAAGCTTCTTCGCTTCATCAATCTTCATTTTCATATACGTTTGATAGATACTGTTGCCTGTTTTAGCCTTAAAAAATGTGCATAAATGCGTCAAACCATAGTGTAGAGCTTCCGTCAAATCATACAGCTGAAACTGCCCATATATTTTCGACGCCAAGAATTTATATATTTCATCTTCCAACTCGGAGGAATCGGCAATTTTAGACACAAAAAAACCTTGAGAAGGTGTTGCCTTTTGTTGCGCAATTCTTAACATATATATAAGCAGCGTTTCCAGCGCGTTTTTAAGCACTTGCTCACCGCCAAGATTAGGATTTTCTTTCAATTTTAAACCCATTAAGTGCGGATCGAATTCGGGCAGTTCAAACGTCTGCGATGCTTCCGCCATAATGTTTTGCAAAAGATAGCGATAATTTTCAGGAACTGAATATTTCTTTCCACGCAAAAAATCCATAGAAGGGGATTTTGTGGTAAAGGAAATAATAAAAAGGTTAGGTTCTTTATTCCCACTTTCCACGTAATGCGGTTGATTAGGCTGTATAAATAAAATTTCACCTTGCTTCAATTCAACTTTACGATCGCCAAGGCCAACAAATACATTTTCCTTATCCGCATAGTTGATTTCCCAAAAATCGTGCTGTTCTTCGGGAAAAACGTAATTTTTTTCTAAAGCTTGATAGTGAATCGTAACAATTTTTTGCACATTTAATAAATTGGATATCTTGTGCATATAAAATTTTGTAGGTTTCGGTCGTGTTTGCATAATCATAGTATAGCATAAAACTTTACGATTGTAAATATTTCATACACACATTTTTCGAAAGAATTTCAAAAAAAGCGGAAATAATTTCTATTGAATTTTTTAAAAACCCTGCTATAATAATCGTACTCAACCTAATTGGAGGAAATTATGTCGGAATATATGAACACGTATAAATCTATCGCTGAACAGTTTTGCTTAATTGGTGACGTTTTGGATATCGCACCTTACGGCGAAGGGCACATCAATTTAACCTTACTTGTTACAACAAATAAAAAGCGTTATATTATGCAAAAAATGAATACGCGCGTATTCAACAATCCCGATAGCTTAATGGCAAATATTTGCGGGGTTACCGAACATTTGAAATCGCGTGGAATTGAAACGCTTAACGTAATTCCCACAAAGGACAATCAGCCCTTCTTAAAAGCGGAGGATTGCTATCGCGTATACGATTTTATCGAAAACACGGTTACCTATCAAAAGGTTACGGATAAGCAAGTCTTTAAAAATTCTGGTAAAGCTTTTGGTGAATTCCAAAATTATCTTGCTGAATTTGACGCTTCTAAATTAACGGAGACAATCCAACGTTTCCACGATACGCCCAAACGTTTTGCGGATTTTAAAGCGGCGTTGGCGGAAGATAAAATGGGTAGAGCAAAAGATTGCCAAGAAGAAATCAACTTTATTCTTTCCCACGAAAATACATACGGCATTGCAATGCAAGGCTTAAAGGACGGTTCCTTGCCTTTGCGCGTTACCCATAACGACACCAAACTTAATAATATCCTTATGGACGCGGAAACGGGGGAAGCGAGAGCTGTAATCGACTTGGATACGATTATGCCCGGCTCGATGCTTTTCGACTTTGGCGATTCTATTCGTTTCGGCGCATCTACAGCAGCGGAAGACGAAAAGGATTTGGATAAAGTACATTTTGATATTACCCTTTTCCAAGCCTACGCCGAAGGATATTGCGGCGCTGTAAAAAACAGTATTACAGCTCGTGAAGCAGAATTATTGCCCTATGGCGCGTATCTTATGACCATTGAATGCGGTATGCGTTTCCTTGCCGATTATTTGGCAGGTGATACATATTTTGCGACCAAATATGCAGATCATAACCTTGTGCGCTGCCGTACGCAAATTCGTTTGGCTGGTGAAATGGAAGCACAATTTGCGGAAATGGGTAAAATTATTCAAGAAATCCTTAAATAATCTATATATGGTAAACACCTCCAAATTTCACGGAGGTGTTTTTCTTTGAAACCCTTGCAAGCATAATAATTTTATGTTATAATATAAGCAATTACAAATAGAGGAGCTACTATGACAAATTTAAAATTTGAAAAACGGAATTGGTTGATTTTAATTATTTTCGGTTTAATAGGGCAAATTGCTTGGTCGGTTGAAAATATGTATTTCAACCTTTTCGTCTTTGATACGATTGCCCCGAATTTGGACGCTATCACGTTAATGGTACAGCTTTCTGGTGTTGTTGCAACTTTGACAACCCTCATTGCCGGTGTTCTTTCGGATAAGATAGGGAATAGACGGCGTTTTATGTCTTTCGGCTATTTAATTTGGGGTATAACGGTATCTTTATTTGGATTTATTAGCGTAGAAAACGCGCAATCTTTATTTAATATACCACAAACGCAAGCAATCACGCTTACTTTAACGGTGGTAATTGTAGGGGATTGCGTAATGACCATCTTTGGCTCTACTGCAAACGACGCCGCTTTTAACGCTTGGGTTACCGACAATACCCACGAAAGCTATCGCGGTAAAGTGGAAGGAGTGCTTTCCGTATTGCCATTAGCCGCTATGTTAATCGTTGCTGGCGGCTTTGGGATTTTGGTGGAATTGCTCACTTATAAAATTCTCTTTCTTGTGTTGGGGCTTGTGATTAGCATTTGTGGGGCATTGGGTATTTTCTTAATCAAAGATAGTCCAAATCTTGAAAGACAAGGAACGCTTAAAGACATTGTTTACGGATTTAAACCTAGCGTAATCAAAAATAACCCGTCTTTTTACGTCGTGCTTTTGATTATTGGCGTATACGGCATTGCCTGCCAAATTTTTATGCCTTATCTGATTATTTATATGACCACCTACTTACACTTCAACGTGGTGGAATACAGCCTTGTTTTCGGCGCGGCTATCGTGTTGGGCGGCATAATTAACATTTTCTTAGGCGGGCTTACCGATAAGTGTAATAAAGCTAAACTACTTTATATTGCAGCCGCAGTCTTTGCCACAGGCTTACTGGGTATGTATTTTGGTAGGTTTAATCATAAAATCGCAACAATTATCGTATTTGGAATTGCGGGATTTGTTATGATTACGGGTTATATTCTCATTTCAGCTCTTTGCGGTGCGCTAATTCGTGACAATACACCACAAAACGACGCAGGCAAATTGCAGGGGATACGTATGATTTTTAGCGTATTATTGCCTATGTTAATCTATTGCCTATGTTAATCGGCCCGCTTATCGGCAACGCAATTAACAAAGCTGCCAACATTCCTTTGCCGAATTTAGATAGCGCAGACGTAATGACAACTTCCTACATTCCCGCACCAGAAATTTTCCTTGTTGCCGCAATTTGCGCGTGTTTCATTTTTGCGCTTATTCCTTTATTATTACATATCCATAAAAAAGCAAAGAAAGAGGAGGACGTATGCGATTAAAAACAAATTATGAGGTCGGTCTTATTCCTCATTCCGAACACCCACGTCCGCAAGCAAGGCGCAATTCTTGGCTTTGCTTAAACGGTGCTTGGGAATTTTATAAAACAGACGGCAATACCAAAAGCTACGAAGGGGAAATACTCGTTCCTTTTTCACCTGAAACGTTAAACAGCGGGATTGCGGAAGGGTTTGTGTTAAACCCTGGCGAAAAATTATATTACACAAAGAAGTTTGTTGTTGATGAAAATTTGCTAAAAGGCATTACGTTGCTTCATTTTGACGCCGTAGACAGCGAATGTGAAGTGTTTGTCAACGGAACCCTTGTTGGAGGTCACGTAGGGGGATTTACGGCCTTTACAATCGACGTTAGCAATGCGTTAAAATTGGGACAAAATGAAATTTTGCTTGTTTGTCAAGATGAGGCAACCCGCAACAGTGGCGCACGCGGCAAACAAAGCGATGAGCGCGGCGGCATTTGGTATACGCCGCAAAGCGGAATTTGGCAATCTGTATGGTTGGAAAGTATGCCTCAAGAACGCATTGGCAATTTTCGTATTATTCCCGACGCCGTCAATAATCGGGTGGATATTTTGCTTGACAATAATTTACCGACAGAAATCATTGTCTATAATGGTGAAAAAGAAATTATCAAGGAGCAATTTCAAACAAAAATTACTCTTACATACGATTTTGAACTTTGGTCACCCGAAACCCCCAAATTATATGATTTTGTTTTAAAAAACAGTGCGGGGGACGAGGTTTATTCTTATTTCGGTGTGCGCAGTTTTGGAAAGGTTATCGATAAAAACGGAAAAGCGCGCTTGACCTTAAACGGAAAACCTTATTTCTTCAACGGCGTGCTCGACCAAGGTTATTGGTCGGACGGTATGTTGACTTATCCGTGCGACAAAGCGGCGGAAGACGAGCTTGCTCTCCTTAAAAATATGGGCTTTAATACCGTGCGTAAACACATCAAAATCGAGCCGATGCGTTGGTATTATCACTGCGATAAACTTGGGCTGATTGTATGGCAAGATTTTGTAAACGGTGGGGGCAGGTATGCGTTTACGCATATTGCAGCGTTTCCTTTCCTTGGCTTTAAGCACCGTGACAACGATTATAAGTATTTTGCGCGCGAAGACGAGGCTGGGCGCAAGGAATACGCGCAAGGCGTTGACGAGACGATTTCGCAATTGTGCAACTGTACCTGCATCGGTGTTTGGGTTCCTTTTAACGAAGGTTGGGGACAGTTCGATTCGGCAATGTGGACGGAATACGTTAAGGGAATAGACTCTACTCGTATTATCGACTCCGTAAGCGGTTGGCACGACCAAGGCGTTGGAAAAACTGAACTTTTAAGTTTGCACACTTATTATACGCCGTTACGCGTTCCAAAAGATGAACGCCCCGTTGTATTAAGCGAATTCGGTGGATATTCTATGAAATGCGACGGACACGTCTTTGATGCAAATAAGGAATTTGGATATAAAAAATTTAAAAGCCAAGATGCATTGACGGCGGCGTTGAAAAAACTATATTTGCAAAAACTTTTACCTTTAATAAAACGTGGGCTGTGCGGTTGTATTTATACGCAAGTATCCGACGTTGAAGAGGAAGTAAACGGATTAGTTACTTACGATAGAAAGGTGGTCAAAGTTTCTGTAGAAGATATGTCGGCGATCAACGCCGAAATCGCAAAAGAAGCGAATAAAATTATATAAGACACGGGCAGGCGCACATTGAACGGCCTGCCTTTTTCTTTTTTCACTCATTTTTTATGGGAAATAGGTCTAAAATCCCCTTAAATGGGAATGATAATTATATTGTTTTGGAGGGGATATGGCGGAAATATTAATTATTGGCGGTGGAGTCGCTGGTTTATCGGCAGGCATCTACGCGCAATTAAACGGACATCACGCAACAATATGCGAAAGGCAGGCGGTGCCAGGCGGTAATTTAACGGGTTGGCAACGCGGGGAATATCACATTGATAACTGTATTCATTGGCTTACGGGCACAAATCCAAACACGGCATTATATAAAATGTGGACGGAGCTTGGCGCGCTTGGCGACGTGGACGTTTATCAGGCGGATAGTTTGTATACCTATGAGGAAGAGGGAGTCCGACTTTCTTTGTATTATGAATTAGGCAATATCGAGAAAGAGCTGCTTGCGCACGCTCCCGAAGATGAAAAAGAAATTAAAAACCTAATTAAAGCGGTAAAATGCATACAAAAATTCAGGAAAATTACTGGGGATAAGGATAAAGGAAAGGCGTTTTGGCGGGAAATAATGAGTATTCCGCTTTTGTATAGATATTATAAAATGTCCACGGGCGAGCTTGCAGAACGTTTTCATAATACGCAAGTTCGGGGTTTTATTACCTCTATGTTAGGCAAGGATTTTGCTGCGCTTGCGCTTCTCATAGTATTTGCGACTTTCTGCGGTGGAAACGGTGGGATTCCTGCTGGAAGCTCGGTTGCGATGGCAAAGCGTATGACCGCACGCTTTTTAGAGCTGGGCGGCACGTTACTTTTAAATAGAGAAGCTGTACAAATAAGCGAAGGGGAAACGGGAACACAAATCGTAGAATTTAGCGACGGAGAAATGCTTACCGCGGATTACGTGGTTGTGACCACAGAGCCGAACGTTGCGTTTAAAAATTTATTAGGTAAGGATATGCCCAAACCGTTTTTAAAATGCTATCAAAACCCGAAAATGCTACGTTTTTCTAGTATTCATTGCGCATTTGCTTGTGCAACGGATAAATTGCCTTTTCGGGGCGATTTCATTTTTCGGTTACCCAAAAAAGAGCAAGCCGCGTTAAAATCGGAAAACCTAATTATCCGTGAATTTTCCCACGAAAAGAGTTTTGCACCAAAAGGGGAAACAATCATTCAATCGCTTACTTTTTGCGACGAGCAAACCTGCCGCGAGTTTATCGATATGCGAAAAAACACGGTCAAATATCGCGCCAGAAAAGCAGAACTTGCAGAAAAAATCAAAGAGTTGATTATAAAAAAATTCCCCCAACTTAATGAAAAGTTGACTTGCGTTGACGTTTGGACACCAGCCACATATCATCGTTATACAAATGCGGAAATCGGTTCATATATGAGTTTTTTATTTCCGTCAAAAACTTTGCCTAAAAAACTAAATAATTTAGTCAAAGAGCGTCCTAGGGTAATCCTTGCGTCGCAATGGTTGCAAGCGCCAGGCGGCTTGCCAATTGCCGCACAAGTTGGGAAAGATGCAATTAAGCGAATTTTGCAAAAAGAAAAAAGAAGAAAAAGGGGATAGTCTTCAATTTAATACGTTGTCTTTTTAGAAAGCAAAAAAAATATTAAAAAATATTAAAAAACTGCCGTTAAATTGCTTGCATTTTTTTATGAGATAGCTTATAATGAATAAGCTGTTGATTGCCGAAGTGGTGGAATGGCAGACGCGATGGACTCAAAATCCATTGTTGGAGACAACGTGTGGGTTCAAGTCCCACCTTCGGCACCAAAAAACAAACCAACCTAACAAAGGTTGGTTTGTTTTTTTATATTCGTAATTTTGGTAGGACTTGAAAACGTTATAAATAATCCCTTCACAAAAATTGTATTCGCTGTATTTTTTTGTCAATAACTCTTGCGATTTTTTGCATTTCGTGGTACAATAATAGTATTAAGAAAAGAGGGGTTTTCAATTATGGAAAAACTCGTTTTAATCGACGGCAACAGCTTAATGAACCGAGCGTTTTACGCGACGCCCGTTTTCACGACCAAGGACGGCTTACCTACCAACGGTGTATTCGGGTTTGTAAAATTGCTTTTAAAGATAATTTCCGATAAAAAGCCGACGCACGTTGCGGTTGCGTTCGATTTACACGCGCCAACTTTCCGCCATAAAATGTACGCGGATTACAAGGCAGGGCGAAAGCCTATGCCCGAAGATTTGGCAAAGCAAATGCCGATTATAAAAGAAGTTTTGCGTTTAATGAATATTCGCATTTGTGAACTCGCAGGCCACGAAGCGGACGACTTAATCGGTACAATCAGCAAAAAATTTGCCTTACAAACGTATATTTATACAGGGGATAGAGATGCTTATCAATTAGTAGACGGCAGCACCACCGTTTGTTTCACACGCAAGGGTGTAAGCGATATTTTAGAGCTTACTGGTGCGAACTTTAAGGACGAAATTGGCCTGACCCCCTCACAAATTATACACTTAAAAGCCTTGATGGGCGATAAGTCGGACAATATTCCCGGCGTAGCTGGCGTCGGCGAAAAATCCGCTTTAAATTTACTGGAAAAATATACAGACATTGACGGCATTTATACGCATTTAGATGAAATTACTGGTGCGCTAAATAAAAAGCTTACAGAAGGCAAGGAAAACGCCTATTTCTCAAAGGAACTTGCCACCATTGACGTACACGCGCCTTACGACATTGAACTTGCTGAATGTGTCTTGCGAATGCCTTTTTCCGTATCCGTTAAAGAAAAGTTTGCCGAATTGGAATTTAAGAGCTTATTAGGTAAAGATATATTCGCGGAAAATGATGGGTTGGAAGACATAGATAATCCTAGCAATTCCGTAGTAAAAGCGATTACGGTAAGCGAAGTCTTACCAAACAGCATTAAAGAGGGGATTGACCTAATTTCCAGCGTGAAATCGCCCATAATTGCGGTTCATTTCGACGATAAGGAATTGCGTATTTATCTCCCCGAAACAAGCGACGGAACGCAAAATACGACGGAATACGTCTTTCCAATAGCAACGGGCTTGCTCGACGTTGGATTTTTCGATTATCAACTTACGCCTTTACTAAAACTTGTGTTTAGTGGAGATAAGCGAGTTGTATCCTATAACTGCAAAGACGTAATGCACAAATTACGGGTATACAGCGTAGAACACAGCGCTACCTACGAAGATATTTCTATATTAAAATGCCTTGCCGACGGGCTTGGAAATACGAGCGAATTGACGTTTTGTTTGCAATATCATTCCATTCCCGAAAAAAATAAAGCATACGGATTATATTATTTGTATAATTATTACAGCAATGAATTACGCGATGCTGAAAAGAAATTATACCACGATATTGAGTTGCCGTTGGTTCGCGTTTTATACGATATGGAAACGCAAGGCGTTGCGGTGGACACCAACACGTTAGCCGAGCTTTCCGCGCGATATAATAGCGAAATCAAAGCGCTTGTTGGTAAAATTTACGAGTTAGCGGGGGAAGAATTTAACGTAAATTCCACCCAACAGCTTGGTAAGATTTTATTTGAAAAACTCAAAATCGGTGCAGGCACAAAGAAGAATAAGGAAAGCAAAAGTTATAAAACTACCGCGGAAGAGCTGGAAAAATATGCGGATGAACACGAAATTGTGCGGTATATCTTGCGCTATCGCAAAACGCAAAAAATTAACTCAACATATATTGAAGGCTTTAAACCGCTGATTGTAAACGGAAGAGTGCACACGACGTATAACCAAAGTTACACGCAAACAGGCCGACTTTCTAGCGCGAATCCCAACCTGCAAAATATTCCCATCCGAACCGAAGAAGGGCGCGAGCTTCGCAAGTTGTTTACCGCAAGCAAAGGGCACGTCCTTGTTGACGCCGACTATTCGCAAATTGAACTGCGGTTATTGGCACACTTCTCGCAATGTAAGGAGTTGATTGAGGCATATTGCGCAGGGAAAGATATTCACGCAAGCACCGCTTCGCAGGTGTTTGACGTGCCGCTTGAAAATGTAACTTCGCAAATGCGCCGTGAAGCAAAAGCCGTTAACTTCGGGATTATTTACGGTATCAGCGCGTTTGGGCTTGCAAACGATTTGAATATCGCACCCAAAAAAGCAAAGGAATACATCGATAAATATTTTGAAACGTATTCCGACGTGAAAAAATATATGAACGAGAACGTAGAAAGGGCCACGCGCGACGGTTACGTAGAAACGTTGTTTGGGCGTAGAAGAGTTATAAACGAGTTGCGTTCTTCCAACTTTAACGTGCGATCTTTCGGTGAACGCGCGGCTATGAATATGCCATTGCAAGGGTCAAGCGCCGATATTATTAAAGTGGCAATGATTAACGTTTATAACCGATTAAACACAGAAGGCTTAAAGGCAAAACTTGTGCTTCAAGTACACGACGAATTGGTTATCGACGCGCCCCAAGAAGAAGCAAAGACCGTAGCAAAGCTTTTGCAAGAAGAAATGGAAAATGCGGTAAAATTGCGCGTTCCGTTGATTGCCGAAAGCGGGGTGGGGCATACTTGGTACGAAACAAAATAAGGCACTGTTTCACAAATTTAGTTTCACAAAACCTGGTAATATAATTAAAAAAGGGGCATTTTAAGATGAAAATAGCCGTAACCGGCGGAATAGGAAGCGGAAAATCTCAAGTTTTACAACTTATAAACGAATTAGGTTATCCGACTTTTTCTTGCGATGAAATCTATAAAGAAATTGCGCAAAGTGCGGAATACGTAAAGCAAATTGGCGAAGTTTTCCCAAGCTGCGTTAAAAATGAAAAATTGGATAGGAAACAATTATCTGAAATCGTATTTTCTAATGAAGAGCGTAGGGCGCAATTAAATGCAATTTCACACCCGTTAATTATGAACAGCTTATTAAGCAAAATGCAAAATTGTAACGAGAATTTCGTTTTTGCGGAAGTGCCTTTGTTATTTGAAGGAAAATTTGAAAATCGATTTGATTTCGTTATCGTGGTACAACGAGATTTAAAACAAAGAATCGCCGCAATTAAAAATCGCGACAATTTATCCGAAGAAGAAATTAACAATAGAATGCAATCGCAAATAGATTATTCTTCAAACACTGTTCAAAATTATTTCAAAGAAAAACAATTTTTTATTATTGAAAATAGCAGTAGCATAGAGGAATTAAAAAATCAGCTACAAAAAATTCTTGAAAAAATAACCGATTGTGAAACATATTTTGTGAAACATTAAAAGTTGGCTTATTATGCGACGTATTACCCATATCAAAAAATAGGGGAATACGTCGTTTTTGTTTGTTGAACACGTTCTATGCGTAACATAGCAATTATGTTACGCAAGGTATAATACCTATGTCATACATAATTATTTTTTGCGTAAAAAGTAACGTACATTGAAAGTATTTACTTTAACATAGTTAAAAAATACAAATTTCGTATATTTTTTTCAAAATCCTATTGAAAAACATTGAAAAAGGTGATATACTAATATTTAGTGAGTATATTGTTTGACTTCTACACAAACAAGCTTTTACTTGGAGGATATGATGGCAGTATCGCAAACAGACTTTCCGTTGCATTTATTTCACCACGGAGAAAACTTCAAGACTTATGAATTAATGGGGGCACATCCCGCAAAACAAGGCCGTAAACAAGGCTATATTTTTCGTGTATGGGCGCCTCGCGCGGAAAGCGTTTCCGTTGTAGGGGAGTTTAATAATTGGAATGAAACTGCAAACGTTATGCAACGTATGATAGATGGGGAAACCTTTGAACTGTTTATTCCAGCCTTAAAAGAATTCGACTCCTATAAATATTGCATAAAAACTGCCGATGGGAGAACGTTATACAAAGCAGACCCGTATGCTTTTCACGCAGAAACCCCGGGTTCAGATAAAAATAACGCTTCTAAACTTTATAATTTAACGGATTTTGCGTGGACGGATAAAGCATATTTGGACAAGCGCAACCATACGAATATATATGCCTCACCCTTAAATATTTACGAAGTAAACTTGCTGTCCTGGAAACACCATACAGACGGCAGTTATTACACCTATCGCGAACTTGCCGACGAACTTGTTTCTTACGTCGTAAAAATGGGCTACACGCACGTAGAGTTGATGCCTTTAACCGAGCATCCGTTTGACGGGTCTTGGGGATATCAAGTAACAGGCTACTATGCCATTACTTCGCGTTTAGGTACACCGCACGATTTTATGCATCTCGTGAATTCCTTCCATAAAGCAGGTATTGGGGTTATTTTGGATTGGGTGCCAGCGCATTTCCCCAAAGATGCATTTGGCTTGTATGAATTTGACGGCGAACCACTTTACGAAGCGTCACAGTGGGACCGTATGGAAAATAAAGGCTGGGGAACGCGCCGCTTTGATTATGGGCGCAACGAAGTCGTATCTTTCCTTATTTCCAGCGCAATGTTTTTCTTTGAAAAATTTCACGTTGACGGTTTACGTGTAGACGCCGTTGCTTCTATGCTTTACCTTGATTACGATAAAGAACCAGGGGAATGGGTTCCCAACATTTATGGGGAAAACAAAAATTTAGAAGCGCTTGCTTTTTTACGTCGCTTAAACGAAGCGGTTTTTGCATCCTTCCCCAACGCTTTGATGATCGCCGAAGAGTCAACCGCTTGGCCGATGATTACAAAACCCACTTCTATGGGCGGTGTTGGCTTCAATTTTAAATGGAATATGGGTTGGATGAACGACGTTTTACGCTATATTTCCGCAAATCCCGTATTCCGTCAATATGAACACAATAAACTCACCTTTTCGATGATGTATGCTTTTTCCGAAAACTACGTCTTGCCGATTTCTCACGACGAAGTTGTACACGGTAAAGCCTCTTTGATTGGGAAGATGCCTGGCGATTATTACGAAAAATTTGCTGGCGTTCGAGCCTTTTTAGGCTATATGATGTCCCACCCCGGCAAAAAGCTAAACTTTATGGGGGCTGAAATCGGGCAATTTAAGGAATGGGCTTATAAAGAGGGGATTGAGTTTTTCCTTACAAAATACCCGCTTCACAGCAAGCTTTCTTCTATGGTAAAAGAATTGAACTTCCTTTATAAAAGCACACCCGCGTTTTATGAAATTGAAAATTCTTGGGAGGGATTCGAGTGGCTTGCCGCTGACGATGCAGATCGAAACTTCCTGGCATACCAAAGAAAAGACCGTGAAGGAAACAGCATCGTTGTGATGATCAATTTTTCCGGTACGGATTATAAAAATTATAAACTTGGCTTACCCGAAGGCAGCTATAAACTTTTTTTCAACAGCGACGCTGTTCGATTTGGTGGTTCGGGCGCAATTCGCAAACACGTATTCCATACGACAAAAACGTTTAGTCACGGTAAAGAAAATTCCATTACCTTTGATTTACCGAAATTGACTTGCGTTTATTTAATAAAAACTCATTAATCCAAAGGGGGATATTTCTATGCAAAGAAAGAAAGAATGCGTAGCAATGCTTTTGGCAGGCGGACAGGGTAGCAGACTTTACGCCTTAACCACAAACATTGCAAAACCCGCCGTTGCTTTCGGGGCTAAATATCGTATTATCGACTTCCCGTTATCCAACTGCATTAACTCGGGTATTGATACCGTCGGCGTTTTGACGCAATACCAGCCGCTTATTCTCAACGAATACATCGGCAACGGCCAACCGTGGGATTTGGACAGAACGTACGGTGGCGTACATATTCTGTCGCCTTATCAAGCGAAAACACGTTCGTCTTGGTATGAAGGCACAGCAAACGCAATTTATCAAAATATGCATTTTATGAAAATGTATAACCCTGAATATATTTTAGTTTTAGGCGGCGATCATATTTATAAAATGGACTATGCAGCGATGCTTGAAGCGCATAAAGCTACGGGCGCGGATTGTACAATCGCGGCGTTAAACGTGCCTTTAAGCGAAGCTTCCCGCTTCGGTATTCTCAATACCAACCCCGATAATTCTATTTATCAATTTGAAGAGAAACCGAAAGTACCCAAGAGCACGTTGGCGTCGATGGGCATCTATATCTTCAACGCGGAAAAGTTGTTTAGCTATCTTGAAGCCGATGAAGCAAACCCGAATTCTTCTAAAGACTTTGGCAAAGACGTTCTACCCGCAATGTTAAATGCAGGCGAAAAAATGTTTGCGTATGAATTTAACGGTTATTGGAAAGACGTAGGTACCGTCGCTTCTTTGTGGCAAGCGAATATGGACTTACTTGGTGAAGCTCCCGAATTTGACGTAAGCGATAAGGCTTGGAAAATCCACTCGAGAAATCCGCTTGCACCCCCTGAACATATCGGTAAAAACGGCGTTGTGAAAAACTCTATGGTTGCACTTGGCTGTGAAATTTATGGTACTGTTGAAAATTCCGTACTTGGCAGCAACGTTATCGTAGAAGAAGGTGCTGTTGTAAAAGATGCGGTTGTATTTGCAAACTGCGTAATTAAAACAGGCGCAAGCGTTAGCTATGCGGTTGTTGACGAAAACGTTACCGTAGGCGCTGGCTCTTCTATTGGTGTAGATAAAAATCCTGATGCTGAAATCGTTGTACTCGGCAGGGGAATTACCGTTGCGGACGGCGTTTCGGTTACCGAAGGTCAAAAGCACGAAAGCGATATTAAGGCATAAAGGAGGAAAATGAATATGGCAGCATCTGCAATCGGTATTATTTTTTCAAATATGCACGAGGAAACCGTCCCCGAACTTGTTCGTAGAAGAACGATGGCCTCTATTCCTTTTGGCGGAAGATATCGCATCATCGACTTTATGCTTTCGAATATGGTAAATTCCGGTATTACGACCGTTGGGCTTATGGCGAATAACAATTACCGTTCTTTAATTGACCATATCGGCAGCGGTAAAGATTGGGATTTGGCGAGAAAAGACGGGGGGATTATTTTGCTTCCTCCTTTCTCGGAAAAAAATGACAAATTATACACCACCCGCTTAGAAGCGCTTGGTTCTTTGGCTGGGTTCTTGAGCCGCAGAAAAGAAAAATACGTGGTTTTGGCGGATTGCGACGGCGTAGCGAAGATGGATATTTCCGCTATGATTGATTATCACGAAGCGAAAAATGCAGACATCACCCTTATCACTCATTACGGTAGAGTCGGTTCGCGCGCGGATTTCATATTGGCGGAAGCAGACAATGATGGTCGCGTAAACGAATTGAAACTTTCGCCCCACGTACCCGCCGGCACGAAAGCAGATATCTTTATCAATATGATGGTAATTGACCGTCAATTCTTATTGAATATCGTAGAGGATTCCGTGACGCACGGCTTTACCAGTTTTGAAAGCGATATTCTCATTAAGCAACTCAATAGCTTGAAAATTTATCGTTATCAATTCAACGGCTATTACGCAGGCATCGATTCTATGGCGGCTTATTTCAAGCACAATATGGAATTGCTTGATAAGGAAGTGCGCGACGAATTGTTCGGCGAACGTAATATCTATACAAAAGTTCGCGATAGCGCACCTTCCAAGTACGGCGAAAATGCGGTTGTTACCAACTCTTTAATTTCCGATGGTTGCGTAATTGAAGGGGTTGTTGAAAACTCCATTCTTTTCCGCGGCGTAAAAGTAGGAAAAGGCGCTGTGGTGCGTAACTCTATTATTATGCAGGATAATTTCATCGGTGACAACACGTCCCTTAACTGCGTAATCACGGACAAAAATGTTGTAATTAGTAACGTGAAAACGTTAAGCGGTTGCAATGAATTGCCTTACTTTATCCAAAAAGGCACTAGACTTTAACAATTAAATGACGTGCGGCCTTATCATAGGATAGGGCCGTGCGTTGCATCATTTCACGAGATATTTTAGGAGGTTTATTGTGGAAACAACAGGTAAAACTACTGTTAAAAGAACAAAGAAAAATATAGAAGTCGTACAAAAGAAAGCGGTTGTTACCAAGAAAAAGGTAACCAAAGACCCCAAAGTTGCGCAAAAGCGTAAAATCTTATTCGTCGCATCTGAAGCGCGGCCTTTTATTGCTACGGGTGGATTAGCAGACGTAATCGGCTCTTTGCCGCAAGCTTTAGCAAAGGATCCTAAATACGACATTCGCGTGGTTTTGCCTTTATATTCCGATATTAAGCCCGAATTCCGCAGGAAAATGTCTTTCCTTGGAAATATTTACGTTCCGCTTTCTTGGCGCAACCAGTATTGCGGCATTTTTACTTGCGTACAAGACGGCGTAACGTTCTATTTTATCGACAATGAATATTATTTCAAGCGCACAGGCTGCTACGGCTATTATGATGATGGGGAACGCTTTGCATTCTTCTCGCGTAGTGTAATGGAATTCTTGCCTTTCATCAATTTCTATCCCGACGTTTTACATTGCCACGATTGGCAGGCGGCTTTGGCGGCAATTTATTTAAAAACGATTTATTGTAAACGCCCCGAATATCAATTTATCCGTGCATTGTTTACAATCCACAATATCGAATACCAGGGCAAATACTCACTGGATATTTTGGAAGACTTGTTCGGCATTTCAAACAGTGAAAAATATTTGCTTGAATATAACGGCTGCATCAACCTAATGAAAGGTGCAATCGAATGTTGCGAACGTTTCTCGACCGTTAGCCCGACGTACGCAAACGAAATCAAAACCGCACAATACGCACACGGATTACAAGATATTATTAGTAAAAACAACTTCAAATTAACGGGAATCTTAAACGGCATTGACGTTGATGCTTATAACTGTGAAACCGACAAAGCACTTTTTGCAAACTATACTCCCGAAAACCTCGACGGGAAAGCCGTATGCAAGGCAGAACTCCAAAAAATGCTGTCCTTACCGGTGAAAGACGTACCCATTATCGCTATGATTTCTCGTTTGGTATCTCACAAAGGGTTGGATTTAGTGAAAGCGATTGCAGAAGATATGTTGCACGAAGACGTACAATTTGTCTTGTTAGGGACAGGGGATTCCGCTTACGAAAATTATTTCCGTGAACTTGGCACAAAATATGAAGGGAAAGTATCGGCAAACATTGCATTTAACGGAGATTTATCTAAAAAGATTTATTCAGGGGCGGACATTTTCTTAATGCCCTCAATAAGCGAACCCTGCGGCTTATCGCAAATGATTGCTTCTAGATACGCAACCGTACCCGTTGTTCGTGAAACGGGCGGCTTATATGACAGCATTAAACCTTTTGGGACGGGCGGCAACGGCTTTACGTTCGCTTCTTGTAATCCTTATGATTTATTATACGTTATCCACGAAGCATTGGACACGTATAAAAATAGAGAAGTATGGCAAGGCTTAATGAAAAAGGCAGCAACGATGGACTTCTCGTGGTTGCGTTCTGCTGAAGAATATAAAAAGTTGTACGAGGATACCTTTTCCGTTGGGCAATAATAACGTAAGAAAAATTTTTAGGAGTTTAGAGATATATGAAAAATGAAACCATTAGCACACAAGCAGCCAAAGAGCTAATTAAAGGTAAGCTTTCCCGCTACTTTGGGGTCGCGCCCGCAGAAGCGAAGAAAGACCAACTTTACAAAGCCGTTGTAATGAGCGTCCGCGATATTATGCTGGAAAAACGCCATAACTTCCACTTGAAGACTAAGGCGGCAAAAGCAAAGAAGGTGTATTATCTTTGTATGGAATTCTTAATGGGGCGTTCCTTGAAAAACAGCGTATTCAATCTTGGCGTCTACGACACGTTTGCCGAAGCTTTGAAAGAATACGATACTTCGTTAGAAGAGCTCTATGAACTTGAACCCGACGCAGGTCTTGGAAATGGCGGTTTGGGTAGACTTGCCGCTTGTTTCCTTGATGGGCTTGCTACGCAAGATTATCCTGCAATGGGTTTCTCCATCCGTTATGATTACGGTTTGTTCAAACAAAAAATCGTAGACGGTTGGCAAACGGAATTACCCGACGTATGGTTACCCGGCGGCGAAGTTTGGCTTACGCAACGTAGCGATAAAATTTTTACCGTGAAATTCGACGGTTGGATTGAAGAAAAGTGGACGGAACACGGACTTGAAAGCATTTACCGTAATCCCAAGGAAATTCAAGCGGTTGCATATGATATGATGGTTTCTGGTTACGACAGCCAAGCCGTTTCCGTACTTCGACTTTGGAAAGCAAGAAGCGTACAAAACTTCGATATGAAGTTATTCTCGCAAGGGGATTACGCTTCCGTAATGAAAGATGATAACGAAGCAGAGTTGATTTCTAAAGTGCTTTATCCTGCCGACAATCACGTAGAAGGGAAATCCTTGCGTTTAAAGCAACAATATTTCCTTGTTTCGGCATCCTTACAAAATATTCTCGCTGACCACAAGAGAAGATACGGTTCGTTAAAATTGTTGCCTAAAATGGCGGCTATTCACTTAAACGACACGCATCCCGCGTTGGCAATTCCTGAATTAATGCGCTTGTTAATCGACGAAAACGGTATGAGCTGGGACGAAGCTTGGGGCATTACGACATCCGTATGCGCATATACCAACCACACCGTGCTTGCAGAAGCTTTGGAAACTTGGCCCGAAGACTTAATTGCTCGTCGCTTGCCTCGTATTTATTCCATTTTAAAAGAAATTAACCGTCGTTTTTGCGAAGATTTGTGGGCAAAATTCCCTGGGGACTGGGATAAAATTTCACGTATGTCGATTATCTCTTACGATATCGTAAAAATGGCAAACTTGTCCGTACTCGGTTCTCACCACGTCAATGGTGTTTCCGCATTGCACAGCGATATTATTAAGGACAGCATTTTTAAGGACTTCTATGATTATACCCCCGAAAAATTCACCAACGTTACCAACGGCATCGCGCATAGACGCTGGTTGAATCAATCCAACCCTGAACTTTGCGCGTTATTAAACGACTGTATCGGTGAAGGCTATGCAAAGGACGCAGCAAAACTTGCGGAATTTAAGAAGTTTGAAAACGACGATAGCGTATTACAAAGATTAGAAGAAATTAAAGCGTTAAAGAAAAAGCAATTTGCGGATTTCGCGCAAAAAAAACAAGGGGTGATTATCAATCCCAACACCATTTTCGACGTGCAAGCAAAACGTTTACACGAATATAAACGCCAGCTTTTGAACGTTTTACACGTAATCACGGATTATTTAATTTTGAAAGAAAACCCCGATGCGCCTATTCAACCGAAAACCTATATTTTTGCGGCAAAAGCGGCCGCAGGGTACTATATGGCGAAGAAAATCATTAAATTGATTTGCTTCTTGGCGGAAGATATCCGTAAGCACCCGAAAATTGCCGAAAAATTGAACGTTGTTTATATGGAAGATTACAACGTAACGATGTCCGAATACTTGATGCCCGCCTCTGAAATTTCCGAACAAATTTCCTTGGCTGGTAAAGAAGCAAGCGGCACGGGAAATATGAAGTTTATGATTAACGGCGCTTTGACAATCGGTACGCTCGACGGGGCAAACGTAGAAATGGCGCAACACGTGGGCAATGAAAACATCTTCATCTTCGGTTTGAAAGCTGATGAAGTTTCGGAGATTTGGAGAAACGGCTATTCCGCGAGCGTTTATTACAACAACGACACGATGATGAGAAAGGTTGTTGAAGCGCTTATTGTAGGCTTTAACGGGGAATCTTTTGCCGATATTGCAAATTATCTCTTGACGGGAGCGCCGATTGCCGATCCGTATATGTGTATGGCGGATTATCAATCTTATCTTGCAACTCAACACGAGATGTCCAATCTTTACGCAAACGACAAACGTAGTTGGAATCAAAAATCTTTGCGTAATATCGCTGCGGCAGGCTTCTTCTCGGCGGATAGAAGTATTCGTGACTATGCAAACAATATTTGGAATTTGAAATCTTTGCAAGATTGACATTATCGTATAATACGGTAAATCCTGCACAAAATTAGAATAAACACACAAAAAGCTGTAATTTATTTACGGCTTTTTGTGGATTTAGAGGACTTTGTTATGTACGTTTATTTCAATCCTTTGGATACGACGTGTAAAAATATTATTGGCGGCGTAAAAGAAGGGCAATTGATACAACTTAATGTATTTCATCTTAAAACGCAAAAAAACGTAGGGAATTTCAATGAAAAAAATAGGGAATTTCACGTAAAATCGCCCAATTTGGAAGATTGCACTGCGCCAAATGAAAACGCTTATTTAAGGCTTTTTAAAGACGGGGAATCGCCCGAACTTTTTGTTATGCAAAAAACAGGGTTTGGTTGGAGCATTTCCTTTAAATTCCCTAATCCAGGCTTATTTTTCTATTCGTTTTACATTGAAAACGTAGGATATGTATCGTGCGGAAGAATGAATATGGGGGAAATCACGGAAAAACCCGTTGATTTTCTTTTGACCGTAAGCACGAAAGACTATCAAACGCCCGACTGGTTTAAGGGCGGGGTTATGTATCAAATCTTCCCTGACCGTTTCCATAAAAAAGGAAGTATGCCAGACATAACGGGTAGGGTATGCCGCGCAGACTGGGGTGGTACGCCTAGTTATAAGCCAAATGAAAATGGAAAAGTGTTAAACAATGATTTCTTTGGCGGTAACTTTGCAGGCATACAAGAAAAATTGCCATATTTAAAGTCGCTTGGGGTTACAACCTTATATTTTAACCCGATTTTTGAAGCCTCGTCGAACCATCGCTACGATACGTCGGATTATATGAAAATTGACCCGTTTTTGGGCGATGAACAACAATTTGATGAATTGTTGAAAGCCGCTGAAAATCAAGGGATTCGCGTGATTTTAGACGGTGTTTTTAATCATACCGGCGACGATAGCGTTTACTTCAACAAATACGGCAAATATCCATCCATCGGTGCATATCAATCAAAAGATTCTCCGTATTATTCGTGGTATTCATTCCAAGAGCATCCACACAAATACAGTAGTTGGTGGGGAATTGATATTTTACCCGAAGTCAATGAAAAATCCGAAGATTATCAAAGCTTTATCTTTGGCAACGACGGCGTTTTGAAAAAATGGTTGCGATTTGGAATCGGCGGTTACCGTTTAGACGTTGCCGACGAATTACCCGATTTTTTCTTAAAAAATTTGCGAAAATCCGTCAAAGAGGAAAATCCGGATGCAATTATTATTGGCGAAGTATGGGAAGACGCCTCTTGTAAAGTCGCATATTCCACGCGTAGAGAATATTTGCAAGGCAACGAACTCGATAGCGTTATGAATTATCCGTTAAAAGACGCCATAATTCGCTATATTCAACAAGAAAATGCGTGCGAGCTATTACAATGCGTACGTCTTTTAATCGACCATTATCCCAAAGAAACCTTGGATAGTTTAATGAATATTCTTGGCACACACGATACAGCGCGCATTTTAACGGTTTTAGGCGGTATTTATTGCCAAAATAAAGACCAAATGGCGCAAAGTAGCGCTTATTTAAGCAAAAAAGATAAAGAAAATGCCATTAAAAAGTTAAAAATGGCCGCCATTTTACAATTTACTCTACCAGGCGTACCTTGTATTTATTATGGCGATGAAAACGGAATGGAAGGACATATTGACCCGTTTTGCCGTCAATGCTTCGATTGGACAAATTTAAACGAAGATTTAATTGATTTTTACAAGAAATTAGGTCAAATACGTGAAATATACCGTGAAATTTTTAAATCGGGTAATTTTGAAGATATTTACGTTGAAAAAGGATTTATTTATTTTAAAAGAGAGACGGAAAATGATTGCATTTATATTTACGTAAATAATTCCAGCAAAAATTATCAAATAAATATTCACGATAATCAATACGTCGATTGTTTGACAAATGAAATTTTTAATGAAGATATTTTTGTCAAACCATATTCCTATAAAATCTTTAAAAAACAAGAAAAATAATCGTCAAAAATTTAATTAAAAGATTATCCACTTTTATTCACATTTTATACCCACTACTATTCGTAAAACCTGCATTTTACGAATAGTTAGGAATATGTGTTTATGTAAAATCGCTTCTGCCCCACCGAATATAGTTGTGTAGCAAAACGCGGAATCCCTTTATTTTAAAGGCTTTTAAGGGTTTTTGAAAGTTTTCCACACTATGATGCGATTTTGTGGAAAACTTTTTTGGGGTATAACTTTACGATAAAATATTTCCCCTTATTATTTCGTCAACTTTTCGGAAAATCTTACGAAAGTGTTGACTTTTTTCCTTTTTAGATGTAAAATAATGATATGAAAAAAGACAACTATTACGTAAAACGAAATATCACGGATTTTGATAAAATTGCGGAACTTTTAGAAGAACTCCCCTCTTTTTGCGGCGACTATTTTCTCGGTGTCGAATCCCGCACGAGCAGTCAAACCCGTTTGAAGTATGCCTATGATTTGCGTATCTTTTTCGATTTCCTTTGTAAGCGCAAATTTCGCAACTACGAAGTCGTAGATTTAACTTTGGAACAGTTAGAAGCTGTTACGCATCACGATATCGAGTTGTTTTTGAGTTATTTATCCCACTATCGCTTCCGCGATAAGCATCTTTCCTGCGATGAACGTGCAAAGGCGCGGAAATTATCCGCGGTACGCGCTATGTTCAGGTATTTTTTTAACAAAGGTATGATTGAAGTGGATAATTCCGCGAAAGTTTCCACTCCCAAGCTTCACGACAAAGAAATTATTCGTTTGGAAGCAGACGAAGTTTCCGAACTCATTCATATTACGGAATCGGGCAACGGACTTTCTAAACACGCTACGGGATATCATAATAAGACGAAAATCCGCGATACGGCAATTATAACCCTCTTTTTGGGCACTGGGATACGTATTAGCGAGCTTGTCGGTCTTGATAACGATAGCTTTGATTTTAGTGAAAACTCTTTCCTTGTTACTCGAAAAGGCGGAAATCAGGCGATTTTATACTTTTCCGACGAGGTAAAATACGCGTTGCAGGAATATATTGCAGAAAAAGCCAACGATCCGAAAATCCCTGAAAGCGAAAACGCGTTTTTCCTTTCTATGCAGTATAAGCGCATTAACGTTCGTTCCGTAGAAATTTTAGTAAAGAAATACAGTAAACTCGTTACGCCTTTAAAGAAGATAACCCCCCACAAGCTCCGTAGCACCTACGGCACTCGCCTTTATAATACAACGGGCGACATTTATATTGTAGCCGACGTCCTTGGCCACCGCGATGTAAACACAACGAAAAAGCATTATGCGGCTATCACGGAAGAAAACCGCAAGCGTGTTGCAAATGCCGTAAAACTGCGTAAGGACGACGATAATAACGAATAACTTATGTACGAAAATATTGATACAACTCTTGAAAAAATATATATAATCCAGCCTATTACGCGGGAAAATTCGGCAAAATACAAGATTTTGCAGGCGGAAGCTGTTGCCTTAATCGAAAGCGCGGGCGCGGTATACGCGGGTACAATTTATCAAAATATCCGTGAAATCAACGCCGCAACCTTTATCGGTGAAGGTAAATTGCAAGAATTAAACGAGCGTTTAGACGGGCTTGATGAAATCACCGTGCTTTTCAACGGCGAACTCTCCCCCTCTCAAACCTTAAATATTTCAGCAGCGCTGGGCAACAAGAAAGTAATTGACCGCACCACCCTAATTTTGGATATTTTCGCAAAAAACGCGCAAAGTAGCGAAGGCAAATTGCAGGTTGAACTTGCACAGTTGAATTATATTTACCCACGCTTAAAAGGTAAAGGCGAAGCCCTCTCTCGTTTGGGTGGTGGCATCGGTACGCGCGGACCTGGGGAAACGAAGCTGGAAACGGATCGACGTTATATTCGTCGCCGTATTCAATATCTTGAAAACCGCTTAAAAGAAACGGAAAAACGCCGTTCTTTGCAAACGGCGCGTAGAAAACGGGATAACGTGAAAACGGTGGCTTTGGTTGGTTACACAAACACGGGAAAGTCCACTTTGATGAACCTCTTGACGAATTCCGACGTTTATGTGAAAAACGAATTATTTGCCACGCTTGACCCAACGGCGAGAAAGTTTGAAATTGACGGTGTGGAATTTCTGCTAGTTGATACCGTTGGCTTTTTACAGGACCTGCCCCACAACCTCATTGAAGCCTTTAAATCCACCCTGGAAAGCGCGTTACATTGCGATTTGGCCTTAATTGTGTGCGACGCGACGGGCGAATATGATATGCAAATGCAAACCACTTTGGCTACGTTAGAAGAAATGCAGTTTTCCTCTCCCTATTTGTTGGTTATGAACAAAAGTGAGAATATCCCCGACCTTTCCGTATTGCCCTATGGCAGTATTGCAATTTCCGCAAAAGAAAACTTGGGAATTGACGGATTGAAACGGGCTATTTTGCAAAAATTCCGTGAAGAATTTATTTTTTGCACCCTTTTTGTTCCGTATGCGAAAATGAACGAGTATCAATCGATTAAAGATTGCCTTACGGAACGACACGTGGAATATACCGACGACGGCGCAAAAATCGATGCGGTTGTACCCGCGAGATACAGCGAAAAATTTACGCGTTTTTTGGCTGATAACGATTAAAGTGGAGCAAAAACAACCAACGGTTTAGTAAAGACAACTACTAGTTATTGGTTTTTAAGGTAAAATTTCTTTATAATGTACTCATCAAACATTTGGAGGAAAAACATGAATACCATCGGCCAGAATATTGCACGTTACCGAAAAGAAAAAGGCATTACACAAGAACAGCTTTCAGAAATTTGTGGGGTTTCCCCGCAAGCGGTTTCTAAATGGGAAAATGATATTTCTTGTCCCGACATTACTTTATTAAAACCCTTAGCTCGAATATTTGGTATCAGCGTGGACGAACTTTTGGACGACGGAAAAGACCCCGTTTCTAGACTTTCGGAAGGTGAAGCAAAAGGAAAGGTTATTAAAATCCATATTGTAGATAAAGAAAACACGGTAAATTTAAATCTGCCCGTTGCCCTAATTGAAATACTTTTAAAAAGCGGTTCTCTTTCCGATTCTATATCTTTTAACGGAAATAAAAACGTTTTTGGTACGATTGATTTCAATAAAATCTTAGAATTTGCCTCTCTTGGAGTACTTGGTAAGATATTAGAGTTAGACACCACCGACGGCGAACACGTTGAAATTTATATAGAATGAAACTTATTTTTTTACTAAATCAGAAAGAACGAACCATTCGGCTTCCTTTAAATGCCCTCCCTCTTTTATCTTCTTTTTTTCCGTCGGAAAAAGGAGTAAACATAAAAGGCATTACGCGAAAAGTGATTCGGGAATTGAAAAAACACAAGAAGCTTTACGGCTCATTCCTATTCTTAGAAATTAAGGAAAAGGATTCAACGGCGTTTAAAATCATTATATAAAATAAAAACAGGCATGAAAGCCTGTTTTTATTTTAGCCCTTATATTCTTCGGGGTTCATATAGATTTTGTCGATTTTGATAGACGCTACGTCGTCCATCTCGATGCATTTTCCGCAATTATCGCAAATTTTGTTGGGATCTAGGTCGCACATATCACACTCTAAACATCCCGTACATTTTCTATCGTATAATACACACTCGCCACCAATTCTTCTTTCCATAATATCCCTCTTTTTACTTTTTTTAATATTATAGCATAAAAAATTAAAAAATCAAGCATTTAAATGAAAAATATTATAAACATTTGTTTGCTTTTTTGAAAAAAGTATGTTATAATGAATTCGCAACTTAAAAAAGCGAGGTTTCGTATGGTTACAGAAGAAAAATTAACGAGAGTTATGGACTACATCCGAAAATTTTCGGAAGAAAACGGCTATACCCCTTCCGTACGTGAAATTGCAAAAGAGTGTGGCATCAAATCCACTGCAACCGTACACAGCTATTTAGAAAAACTTCAAGACAAGGGTTATTTGAACAAAGTGACGAATAAAAAACGTTCGATGACTTTTGGAAAAAGTTCGGGAGTCAGTATTCCCCTTATCGGTACGGTTACCGCCGGCCAACCCATTTTTGCTTATGAAAACTACGAAGATTATTATACTTTCCCTGTGGGAGAATTCCGTGGGGAAGATTTATTTATGCTTCGTGTGGAAGGTACATCAATGATTGACGCAGGTATTATGAATGGCGACAAAATCATTGTGCGTCGGCAAAACACGGCGGAAAACGGTGAAATTGTCGTTGCTTTAGTAGACGATTCGGCTACTGTTAAGCGGTTCTATCGTAAAAATGGACAAATCATCTTGCACCCCGAAAACGAATCCTTATCGGATATGATCTTTGCGGACGGTGAAGTTTCCATTCTTGGCAAAGTTGTCGGCTTAATGCGTAATTACCGTTCTTAATTCAATAATCCTATAAAAAATCTCGAAGCGTTTTGCTTCGAGATTTTTTTATAAGCCTTTCAAGTATGCTATTTCCAATTCATTTAACGGACGCATTTCACCGCGATCCAAGCCTTTGAGCTTTAATTGCCCAATGCTAACACGCTTTAAAAGTTCTACGTTTCTACCAATTGCCTCAAACATCCGTCGAACTTGGCGGTTTCTGCCTTCGGTTATCGTAACGTGTACTTTCGTATACGCTTTGTTCGTTTCTACGATATGTGCCTTACATTTTTTTGTCAACACGCCGTCAAGCTCAACGCCAGAACGAATAGGGTTAAGGTCTTTTTCCGTTAAAGTCCCCTCAATCTTCGCCATATATGTTTTGGGGATTTCCGTGGTCGGGTGCGTCAAACGAAAAGCCATATCTCCGTCGTTGGTCAAAATCAACAATCCTTCCGTTGCATAGTCCAAGCGACCTACGGGGAATATGCGCCCCACACCTTCTGGCAATAAATCCATAACCGTTTTTCTGCCACGGTCATCGGAAACCGTACAAACTACCCCTTTGGGTTTGTTCATAATATAATATTCCAACTTTGTTTCTTCCATAGAAACAAGTACGTCGTCCACCATGACCTCATCGCCTTCTTCTACGTTTGCACCAAGCGTGGCAATTTGTCCATTTATCTTTATTCTTCCCGCAGAAATCATCTCATCCGCATGGCGACGGCTAGCGATTCCTTTTTCCGCTAAAAATTTGTTAATACGCATATATTCTTGCTTTCTCCGTGGTTTATATTCCTTTATAGTTTATATAAATTCCCGCAAAAAAGCAACCGTTTTGCTATTGATATTTGAATTTGCCCGATAATTTCCCGATCCGAGGTCGAGGTTGACGATAAAAGGCTGATTTCAACGCGATCTCTTTCAGCTTCCAGTAATGGATAGTAAAAGTCCACACGGGGGCTTGCCATATGTTTTCCCTTGTCGCTATTTATTTCAAAAATATCGGATTTTGAAAGCAATTTTTCATATGAATATCTTGAAAACGCATCGTCTAATAATTGCGCTGATCGCTCATACATCATAGGCGAATTCAAAACGGAACATACAAGCACCATACCATTTCGTTCGGCCGCCGTAACCAAACAGCGCCCGGCTTCTTTGGTAAAGCCGGTTTTCACCCCGATTGCGCCAGGATAATCCGTCAACATCTTATTTTTATTTTTCCAATGCCGCGGTGCATAATACTGCGTAGAAACAATCTCTTTGAACGTCGGATTTTCCAAAGCCTTACAAGTAATTAAGCTCAAATCCCGCGCGGTTGTATAATGATTTTTACAAGGAAGACCGTGAGGATTGCGAAAGTTTGTATGAATTGCCCCCGAAGATTTGGCGATCTTATTCATTTTTGCCGCAAATTCCCCTAAACTGCCAGCACAATGCAACGCAAGCGCCGCAGCGCAATCATTACCCGACCGCAGCATTAAGCCATAAAGCAACTCTTGCACCGAATATTCTTCTCCGCTTTTTAAATAAGCAGACGAACCTTCTATCCCCTCTACTTCGCGTGATATAATAATTTTCTCATTTATATCTTTACATTCCTTTAAAATCGTAAGCGCAGTGGCTATTTTTGTCGTACTTGCCATCGGCAAGCGCAAATCACCGCAGCTTTCATAAAGGACACGCCGACTTTTTGCTTCCATAACACATTCCGCACGTGATAAAGGCTCTTGCACTTCTTTTGCGAAGACCAAAGCGCTAAACGTTGCCTCTTGTGAACAAAGAATTAAAGAAACAAATAGAATTAGCGCAATCCATCTTGACGTCTTACGCTTCATTCTTTTGACATCACGTCGCGGAAGATTTCCCCCGCCCTTTCAATTAAATTATCCAACGGCTCGTCCGTGATACGCATAATATGGCACGATTTTCCGTCGTCTACAAGAAACCCCATAGGCTTCATACTAATTACTGCACCGCTACCGCCTGCAAACGGAAAGGCATCCGTTTCCTTCACTATCTTTACGTCACCATACTCCCCACCGCCCGAAAGATTTCCAAGCGTGACTTTAGAAAACGGAATAATTTGAAATCCGCTTGCCGTAATGATTGGTCTTCCAATAATCGTATTCACGTCAGCTATATTCTCTAATTTTTCCATTGAAGAATCGATTAAACTGTTGATTTTTTGGTTTTTTTCTGCCATAACTTTAATTTCCCCTTTAAATATTTTAATAATTGTTGCAAAAGCATAAAAATTGTAAAATGTACAACCACTGTGGAAGATATCCGCAATACATCGCCATCTGTCAACCAAAGATTTTGTTCAATGTCTTCTTTTTTCCCGCCTTTAAAGGTAAAATACGTACGCACACAAGTATGCGCAAACGCCATTGTAAGCAAATATTCCGCGCCTGTTTCCGTAGTAAGCACAATGGACTTTAAACGAAAAGTTCGCAAAAAGGAAAATTTCTTACGCTCGCTATTTATTTGTGAATACGGCAATAAAATTGCTCTTTTTTTTGATATATGCACAGCCAAGCCGCCTTTATACGTGGCTACATAGCCGCCAAGAATGCGGATAAATCCAAACAAATACAAGGAAAAGGCAAACTTCCTACGGTTCATATCATAATGTGAGTTTGCTTTTAATGGAATAGGCAAAAAGATTTGCACTACCGTCATTACGGCATTTACAATATTAAACCAGAAAAAAAGCGACCTGCCCATATTAAAAATATGCGCAAATCGCTTTTATTTTATGTATTTAACACTTATTCTTCGTCAAACTCTTGGTCTTGCTCAAACTGCGCATCCGCACTGCTCACAAGTTCTTCGTCGGCATTAGGGTCATAGACGTCTTTTTCGTAGAGATAGGTACTGCTAATTTCTTCAATCGTGCCCAAATCTGCAATTTTCTTCATTAAATCGTCGTAATCAGGTAACTCCGCAAGCGATTTAAGCTTAAAACGTCTTAAAAAGTTATCCGTCGTTTCATAGAGCATAGGTCTACCAGGCGCATCTTTTCTGCCGCAAGGCGCAATCATTTCCAAACTCAAAAGCGTACTAATTGCATAATCACTGTTCGTTTGACGAATTGCCTCGATTTCACTACGCGTAATCGGTTGTTTATACGCCACAATAGCCGCACATTCCAAAATTGTTTTTGTGAATTCCTTTTCACGCAAAGGCATAATAGCAGCCGCAACAGGCTCCTTATAATCGGGATTCGTTGCAAATTGAAGTTTATGGTTAAAATGCAATAAACGAATACCGCAAGAACCCGTATATTTCCTTTCCAGGTCACGGATTGCCCCGTCTACTTCACGTTTAGTGATATCCAACTTTTCTCTAATAAGGTCGATGGGAACGGCATCCCCTGCGGCAAATAAAATGGCCTCAATTATATTCGTCAATTTCTCCAATTTCTTCATCCTCTCTTCGATTTGCATTTTTCTTAATCGTTATCGTAGAAAAAAGCTCTTCCTGCTCCACCACGATGAATTGATGCTTTAATAATTCTAACAATGCTTGAAAAGTCGTTACAATTTCAGGCGTGCTGGTATCTTCTTCAAATAATTCTTCAAACTGTAACGCGTCCTTCGACGAAACCTTTTCACGGATATGCTTAATTTTATCTCGAACGGTAAAAATATCTTTGGGGATTTCACGCGGCGGCACGGCGGCACGCTTGTTATTTTCCACACGAATCAACATTTTTTCGAGTGCGTCTACAAGCCCGTCTAAATCCAAATCCTTATATTGCACTTTAAAACCAGAAAACTCTTTGTCCGGTGCTTTAAAGAAGTAGCCAACGGTTTCACGTTCCTTCAATTTTTCCTCTTCCTCTTTAATCATAAACTTAAGTTTTTGATTATACTCTTCAAGCGCGGTAATCAACGAACTTTCGGGATCTTCGTCGTCGTTTGCATAATAATCCTCGAAATCATCGATAGGCGGCACCAAACGACGCGCCTTAATTTCAATAATCGTCGCCGCAATATTAAGATATTCGCTCGCTTTTTCCAAATCCAAATAAGGAAGACCTTTCATATAAGCAAGGAACTGGTCGGTAACGTGTGAAACAAACACGTCTTTAATTTCAATTTCTTCCTGTTTAATAAGGTGCAACAACAAATCCAATGGACCTTCAAAATTATCAAGCACCGTAGTATAATCAACTTCCGTTTCAAAATTTCGGACGTTCGCAAGTGTGAGTTTTGTTTTTTCCTTATCCATTCTTAATCCTCGTAATCTTTTCTCGATAAGATTTTACTTATTTAATCTCTCCGGCACAACGTCATTACGTACCAAATCCTCATAAGTTTGCGGACGAACGATATATTCGGCTTGCCCGTCTTTCACCAAAACGCAAGGCGGGATTTTATTTCGGTTATAATTCATCGCCATAGAATAATTGTAAGCCCCCGTTGAAAGAACCGCCAAAATATCCCCTGGTTTTGCATCAGGTAATTCTACGTTGACCGCAATAATATCCCCACTTTCGCAGCATTTACCTGCGATGGATACAATTTCCGTCGCCTCTTCAGCCGCCCTATTTGCTAACATCGGCGTATATTTCGATTGATACAATGCATATCTAGGATTTTCAAACATACCGCCGTCTATCGCAACATACTTCTTTATGCCGGGTATATCTTTAATTGCACCAACCGTGTATAAAGTGATACCAGCTTCCGCGATGATAGAGCGACCAGGCTCTAATAAGAGATATGGTAAGTCCATTCCGTATTGTGCGGACTTACACTCTACTGCTTGCACAAGCGCTTCTACGTATTCAGCATAGCCCTGCGGCGCAAGTTTTTTGTCTTCGTCGGTATACCAAACGCCGAAACCACCACCAAGATTTAAGGTTTTTAATTCAAACCCATATTGCTTACGCATTTCTGCGGCAAAATCCATACATTTTTCCGCTGCTAATACAAATGATTGCTTTTCAAAAATTTGGGAGCCAATGTGACAATGATACCCTTGCAAGCAAACGTTTTGTTTCTTCATCGCGTACACGGTTATCCTTGCCGCTTCCCCGTTGTGTATAGAAAAACCAAATTTACTATCCGTTGTTGCCGTTTGCACATATGCGTGCGTATGCGCTTCAATGCCAGGATTGATACGCAATAAAATGGGTTGACAAACGCCACGTTTTTTTGCTTCCGCGTCTATCTTATCAATTTCGGAATACGCGTCGGCAACGATAAGCCCTACGCCTGCGTCCAACGCCTCACCAATTTCATAATCCAATTTATTATTGCCGTGCATACAAATATGATTTGCGGGGAAATTTGCCTGCAAAGCCGTAAAAAGCTCTCCGCCCGACACAACGTCGATACCGATACTTTCTTGATCTGCAATACGATAAATTGCCTTACAAGAAAATGCTTTTGAAGCGTACAATACCCCGCTTTCACCAGGATATTTATCTTTGAGTGTATCACGGAAAACGCACATCATTTGACGAATATGCGCCTCATCAAAGACGTAAAGCGGTGTTCCAAAGTTTTGAGCAAGCTCAACGCAATCCGCCCCACCGATTTCCAGATGCCCTTTTTGATTAATTTTTAAACTTTTTCTTTCGTTCATATTCGCACCTATAAAACCATATGCATTTATTTTAACAAATTTTAAGGAAAAATGCAACGCCTCAAATGACGTTTTATAAAAAAAATCCATCTTTATAAAGTAAATCTTTATAAAAACGGATTTAAACTTTGTTATCTTGCTAAAATTTGTCGTTTAATTACGGAAATTCCACGCACGCGCCACCTCGCGCAATCTATCAAAAAAGCTTGCTTTGTTCACGTCTTCGGCGGTAAGAAGCGCCACCCTATCCATTTCAATTCCATCCTTATAGACAACCAATTCGCCTACCTGCGAACCTTTGGGCAACGGGGCTCTTGGCTTTATAAGCTCTATCGTGGTAGAAACCTCCGCTTTTTCCCCGCGCTTTGTCAGCACTTGAACAGTTTTCTCGGGATAAATCGCAACGGATTTTGATTTTCCTGCTTCAATTTTTGCTTGTTGTTCAAGAATTTGACCCGCTTCAAAAATAGGCGTAGAAGAATAATTTGCAAAAGCGTAATTAAACATTGTACTTACGTCTTCAAATCGATTTTTACTTGTTTCCTCACCAATAACCACAGAAATTACTCGCATTTCTTTGCGCTTTGCCGTCGCAGCCAAACAAAATCCGGCTTCGTTCGTAAACCCCGTTTTTCCCCCATCGCAGCCATCGTAAAAACGTACAAGTTTGTTTGTGTTGGTTATTTCGGTGTATCTGCCCTTAGGGTGCTGGAATTTATCCATCCAAACCTTGCCATATTCATAATATTCTTGATGTTTCAACAATTCTTTCAACATAATCGCCACGTCTTTTGCGCAAGAATATTGCGGGTCTTTAGGTAATCCAGTACAATTTGCAAAAAGCGTATTGTTTGCACCAAGCTGCTTCGCCTTTTCATTCATTTTAGAAACAAATATATCTTCATTCCCAGCAATCTGTTCCGCCAACGCAACACAGCTATCATTAGCGGAACAAACAATAATACTTTTTATAAGTTCGTTTACTGGATATTTCGCATTCGCCTCTAAAAAAACCTGCGAACCACCCATCGACGCCGCGCGTTCACTAACGCAAATCTCTTCCTCTAAACTTATTTCCCCCGCATCCATCGCATCAAATACTAAAATTAGCGTCATAATTTTGCACATACTTGCAATCGGCAAATGCGCTTCTTCATTTAACGTATACATCGGCGTTTGCGTAGCAAAATCCATCAAATACGCCGACTTTGCATATACTTTAAGCTCTTCATTAGAGGTTTTTGATATACTTTCAATGGAAAATTGCGCATTCACTGCCTTATTTGTTGAAATACTGCTCACCATAAGGCCCGAAAATAATAGACCACCCATTAAAATAGAAATCATCGTTTTTTTCATTTTTCATCTCCCTTTTGCCTGACATCTACCACAACCTATGCCAGACATAATAATTATGCTTGACATAGTTTTATTCCGCCTGCAACATCGTTTCAATGTCAATTCCATAGCCACGTGTTGGGTCATTTAAAAATACGTGCGTAACCGCCCCGACAAGCTTATCCTCTTGAATAATCGGACTTCCACTCATCCCCTGCACAATTCCACCCGTTTCAGAAATCAACCCCTCGTCCGTGATTTTAATCACATAATTCTTGTTTTCTTTATTCTTTTTATCCACTTTCACAATTTCAATTTCATATTTTTGGGGACATACGCCATTTACCGTTGAATAAATATATGCGTTTCCTGGTTTCACTTCCATAGAGCTTGCCACAGCAGTTTCTAAACTCTTTTCATCAAATCCCTGGTTTATTTCCCCAAAAATCCCACAATTGCATAGTTTTTTTGCTTCACCAAAAAGTTTATCACTCAAAAACATTCCGTGTAACTCACCAGCTCTACCGCGCACACCCTTATTCACGCTAACTATGGAACAAGCATAAACCTTTCCGTTGCTAATACGCATTTCTTCTCTATTTTCATTGTTTACCGCGTGACCTAACGCACCAAAACGCCCGTTTTTGGGGTCAATATACGTTATTGTTCCAATCCCTGACACACAATCCCGCACCAAAACCCCTATTTTATGCTTTTGAGCAACCCTATCTTTTACGGAACATACTTTTAAGGACACACTTTCGCCCTTTCTATTGATTTCCAAATTCAGCTCTTGTCCCTTACTTTTTTCGACAATTTCGTTTAATTTTTCAACGCTACCAACCAAAACTCCGTTTATTTTGCTAATATAATCCCCAGCCCGAAGCCCAGATTTTGCCGCAGGCGATTCCATTCCGCCATCCGTGACAACCTCACAAAGCCCAATTACTTGAACTCGACCCGTTTTTAAAGTAAACCCAGCTGATTGACCGCCAATATAAACAATTTTTTCACTTGCCGCGGCCGTTACAGCATTATTGCTTCCATATATAAATGCGAAGGACAGCAACGTCCCTAAAATAAAAACACCTGACTTGCGCACAATTTCCTCCGTTTGAAGATAATGTGCGTAAGCCAGGCTATTTCTATTCTATTTTTTATAAAAATGGTATAAATTTACTTAATTAACGGATTTCTTGTATTCTTCTGCTTGTTTCACAAGCTCAATTGCGTGCTTGTATGCATATTCATCCGCAACAGCACCGCCAAGCAAGCGAACTATCTCCCCGCGTTTTCCGTCTTCATCCAAAGCCAGCACCTTGGTGATTGTTTTCCCGTCAACTTCTTGCTTTTCAATTAAATATTCGTTATCACTCATCACAGCAATTTGCGCAAGGTGGGAAACCGCAAGAATTTGCGTATGTTTTGCGATACGCGCAAGCTTTTCGCCCACCACCTTGGCGGTTTGGCCGCTTATACCGGCATCGATTTCATCGAATATATATGTTGAAATCTCATTCACTTCCGAAAGCTGCGTTTTAATCGCCAGCATAAAACGACTCATTTCACCACCGCTAATAATTTTTCCAAGCGGTTTCATCGGCTCACCTGCATTCGCTGAAAACATAAAGCAAATTTCATCTAAACCGTTTGCATTCGCTTTATCAACGTCTTCATCGGAATAATCATTAAATGCGATTTCAAATTTTGCACTAGGAATATTCAACGCCTTCAATTCCGTAACCACTCGATTGCAAAACGAGCTTCCTTCCTCACGGCGCAACTTACTCATTTTTTGAGATACGGCAAATATTTTAACATTAATTTTTTGCAATTTATCCGTCAGTAAAGCATACTTCCCTTCACAATCGGATAACAATTCATATTCCGCATTGATTTTTTGTAAATACTCGTCAATTTCACGCTTATTTGCGCCATATTTGCGTTTTAAGGCTTTGATAGCATCTAATCGTGCTTCCGTTTCCGCCGCTTCATTTTTGTCAAAATAAAGGGATTCGCCAACGTCGTTCAGTTCATTTGCAACATCCTGCGCCTCAATTGTCAAGCTTTCAATTTTATCACAAATCGACGCATATTCCGCATCTAAACGGGAAATTGCGCTCATTGAACGATTCGCTTGATGCAACCCATCTATCGCCCCGTGCTCCCCATCTATCGCCATCACCGCCTCACGAATAGCGGTTATGATTTTTTCAAGATTATTTATCTTTTCACGCTTCGCAAGAAGTTCTTCCTCCTCACCCTCTTGCAAATCCACCGATTGAATTTCTTCAATTTGAAATTGTAATAAATCCAGCCTACGGCTACGCTCTTTTTCATCACCGCCCAATAAAGCAATTTGCTCTTTAATTGCGCGTTTTTCCAGTAAAAGATTACGTAAAACACTTTTTTGCTCTTGTAACGGAGCTCCAACCACAGAATCCAACGTCTTCAACTGATTGCTTTCTTTCAACAAGAAAAAGTGTTCGCTTTGTCCATGAACGTCCACAAGCGAATCCGTAACGGAACGTAGCATTGTTGCGGTAACTGTATTTCCGTTAATTTTTATAACGTTTTTCCCATTTTCCGAGAATTTACGGGAAATAATAATTTCTCCGTCGGAATCGATATCCAATTCGCGCAACGCTTGCACCGCTTTGCAGTCTTCCGAAACAATAAATTCAGCCTTTACAAGACACTCCGTCTCCCCGTAACGTATCATTGAACGATCCGCTTTCGCCCCAAGCACAAAATTGACGGAGTCTAAAATAACGGATTTCCCCGCGCCCGTTTCACCCGACAGCACGTTTAACCCACGCCCAAATTCAATATTCGCGCTCTCAATCAACGCTACGTTTTTAATGCTTAACCTGGATAACATATTACTCCGCCCAATAACAATTATTTAAGAAACTCCGTCAGCTTTTCCACAACGATTTCGGCCGCTTGATTATCAACACAAACCACCAACAAAGTATCGTCACCCGCAACCGAACCTACAATCTCTTCGTGCGTAAGCTTATCAACAACCGCGCCCGCATTTGCCCCGTTCCCCGACAACGTTTTTACAACGACCAAATTTTGCGCCGCCTTTACGGACAGCACACATTCGCGGAACAAACCGCGCATTTTCGCGGAAATCCCGTTATCATTTTCGTTGATGTAGGCATAACGATATTTTTTTTCGTTGCCAGCCACTTTAAATAAGTGCAAATCGCGAATATCACGCGAAATCGTCGCTTGCGTAACCACGTAGTTTAAAGCATTGAGCTCCGCACACAACTCTTCCTGTGTTTCAATTTCTTTTTCGGCTATAAGTTCTAAAATTTTTGCGTGTCTTGCCGATCTTAACATATGTATACTCCCTTATTGAATGGTATATGAAATAGAGGGTCAACCGTTTAATTTATTACGTACCCTTGCAAAAAAATCCGAATCGTCTTGGATAGGAAAATCCGCAGTAAAAGGCGCATTTTTAATATATAATTCCGCGTTTTCTGGTAAAGCTGCTACAACGCCCCCATCGGCTTGAATAATTGCTTTCCCCTTTTGAATTTTAACAACAAATTCGTCTGTGTCCGCAAAAACAATTGGACGTGCACGCATGGAAAATGCACAAATGGGCGTCATCATAAACACGGGCACTTCCGGCGTTAAAATCGCACCGCCAGCCGACAAAGAATATGCCGTAGAACCCGTAGGCGTGCAAATCAATAAACCGTCACCCGCAATCTCATCACGCCCTTCCTTCGCTGATATATCTAAACGTAAAATTTGTTTTGCGCTTGTGGAAAGTAAACCATAATCACGTTGAATTGCAATTTCATTTAAAGCATAATAGGTTTTATCAGCAATAGATACTTGCAACAAACTACGTTTTACCACACGACAAGCGCCTTTGTCCAACGCCGCAAGTAAATCCTTCACTTTCTCACGTTCATTCTTTTCATATTCCGTAAGAAAACCCAGCGTCCCATAGTTAATTCCGATAATTTTGATATTCTTCCGCGCGGCAGTTACCGCCGAATGCAATATCGCACCATCACCACCCAAGACAAGAACAACGTCTACGCCGTCAATCTCACCGTAACTGTTGAAAAGTACGGTTTCATACCCACAGGACGCAATAAATTGTTCCATTTCCGCCATTGTTTCAACGGATTTAATTTTGTTTTTGTTGCCAAGAATGCCAACTTTCATCTTTTTACCTCGTTGTTATTGCAATTCCCCCAAGGAATTTTGCTTAACGAATAATTTGACTTGCTCAATAATCTTCTCATCGGTTTGAGCGCTTTGGTGTTTTTTAGAAATACGCAAAATATACTCCACGTTTTTCCCTTTGCGAACAGGCGCATTCACCACCCCGCAAGCATATAAACCGCTTTCTGATAAATAGCGCAAGACTTTTTTGAATATATCGCTATGCGCAGAAGGAGCGACAATCCCACTTTTACCGATGTGTTTTTTCTCACATTCAAACTGTGGCTTTACAAGTACGAATGCATCGCCGTTATCCCCAAGTATTTGTTGAATTACGGGAAAAATTAAACGCAGTGAAATAAAACTTACGTCCGCTACAACGCAGTCAATTTCCTCTTCAAAATCCGACTTCGTTAAATATCGGGCATTGGTATTTTCCATTTGGAAAATCTTTGCATTGCCCAACAAGCTTTCGTGCAAAAGACTTTCACCTACGTCAACCGTATACACCTTTTGCGCCCCATTTTGCAACAAACAATCGGTAAAACCGCCCGTACTCGCGCCAATATCCACGCAAATTTTGCCTTGACAATCATAGGAAAATGCTCGAATCGCACGGCTAAGCTTATATCCCCCGTTGGACACAAAGATTTCATCCGCAACCACAAAAGAAACCGCGTCAGTATCCGCAACCTCCGTCTTAGGCTTTATTGGCTTGCCGTTTACAAGCACCAGGCCTCTTTCTATGGCTTCCGCCGCTTTCGTTCTCGAGCCAAATTTTTCCGCAAAAAATTTATCCGCCCTCATTTGAGTATACTCTTCAAGTATTCTTCAATTTCCAAGCAATTTACCCCATATTTTGCTTGCAACGAAGCTACACTACCTTGCGGAATAAATTCATCTCGGTACGCATAATTTTTCACGGAACAACCATTCTCCGCCTCTAAAAACGCCATAGTAACCGCTTGCCCAAACCCGCCGTTCATCACGTTATCTTCCAAAGTAATGATATGCGTTGCTTGCGAATTTTCAATAAATTCTTTATCCAGAGGTTTCACAAAGCGTGCGTTTACAACGTCAAAATCCAAGCCTTGTTCCTGCAATTTTTTCAAGACTTTCATCGCAATAATTAAACAACGCTCACCCGCAGCAAGAACGGACACTTTTTTATCGCCGTTCGCCGTGGATTTGTGTAAATATTCCCACTTTCCTACGGAAATAGGCGCATTATTATTTTGGAACAATACTCGTCCCGCACGCGGATAACGAATTGCCAGCGGGTGCGAATACGAAGCGCTAAATTGCAACATTGCGCGAAGTTCCTCAGTATCTTTCGGCACCGCAATCGTTAAATTCGGGATTAACGACAAATAAGAAAGGTCGAAGACGCCTTGGTGCGTTTCCCCATCCGCCCCTGAAATTCCAGCGCGGTCAATACAAAACGTTACGGGCATATCTTGCGCACAAACATCGTGAATAATTTCATCAAACGCACGCTGTAAGAAGGTGGAATAAATTGCATAATAAGGTTTTAAGCCCCCGGCCGCCATCGACGCACATAAAACGGAAGCGTTTTCCTCACAAATCCCTACGTCGAATGCACGTTCGGGGTAATCCTGGAAAAATTCAGTCAAGCCAAGCGCTTCTTTCATTGCCGCTGAAACGACAGTGATATCCTTATTTTCTTTGGCTAACGAACACAACGTTTCCCCAAGGACCTCGGAATATTCTTTATCTTTAGGCGAACCAACCGGCGGAACACCGTGCGTTCCCGTAGGATGATCCTCACTAAATTCATAGCCCTTCCCTTTTTTGGTGGCAATATGCAACAAAACGGATCCATTTTCCAACAAATCCTTTGCCTCCTGCATAGCCACGAGCATTTCATCAAGGTCATTGCCGTTTTTTACTCCAAGATAAGTCAAACCAAAACTTTCCAAGAGGCGAATATTCTCCGCAGAACCATTTTCCTTGATTTGAGTTATTATGTCATACATACCACCTACTGTTGGAGATATAGACATTCCATTATCATTTAATATGATAAGTATCTTGGTGTTTAAAATTTTCAAACTGTTCAACGCTTCGTAAACCAAGCCGTTGTTGAAAGAACCGTCGCCAATATAAGCGATTACTTTTCTATCTTCCCCTTTAAGATCACGCGCCTTTGCTAAACCGATTGCAGCAGAGATAGATGTGCCCGCATGCCCCGTATCATATGCGTCATATTCGCTTTCCGTGCGTTTAGGAAAACCGGAAATCCCACCTTCCTGTCTTAAAGTGCCAAAGCGAGAATATCTGCCCGAAAGCAATTTATAGGGATAACATTGATGCCCCACGTCAAAAACAATTTTATCGTTCGGAAAATCAAAAACGTGAAAAAGCGCAACCGTAGACTCAACCGACCCCAAGTTAGACGCCAAATGCCCACCACAACGCATTACCGTGTCATAAATCGTCGAACGCAATTCATCACACAACACGTTTAACTGGCTTTTTGTACAAGTTTTTATATTTTCGGGCAATAACTTTTCCAGCATAGCTCCCCTTCCCAATTTCAATTTAATTACTTCTTTTTAAAACGTACTCCACAAGCCCACGTAAAAAACCAGTGTCGCAACTCACGCCTTCCAAAATGGAAAAACAGTCGTGCGCACACATATCCGCCCGTATTTTAGCGCCGTCTAACCCAAAGATTTTTACACAGGTTAATTTATCCTCTTTCTCATCTTTGCCCGTGGTTTTTCCAAGCAATGCCGCATCCCCAGTAACGTCTAAAATATCATCCGTCATTTGAAACAAACGGCCTAACGCACACCCAAATTTTTCTAACGCAAAAAAATCTTTATTATTCGCTAAAATGCTCGCAATTGCAAGCGGTGCAAGCAAAAGTTTACCCGTTTTATGTTCTTGCACATACCAAAGCGCATCTTCGCTTACATCCGTTTGTGACGTATAATATAAATCCGCCGATTGTCCCGCAATCATACCGTAAACGCCAGCGCACTCGTTTAAATATTTAGACGCAAGCACGTATTTCTCGCCTTTGGTGCATTGCTCAAAACAAATCGCATACGCCTCGTTTAACAATCCATCGCCTGCTAAAATCGCATTTGCTTCCCCAAAACGTATATGGTTTGAGGGTTTTCCGCGACGAAAATCATCATTATCCATCGCAGGCAAATCATCGTGAATTAAAGAATAGGTATGAATCATTTCCAACGCGAGCGCATAAGGTAAAATTTCCTCACGAGGAACTCCAAGCATCTCCGCACACGCCAAGGCAAGTACAGGCCGCACACGTTTGCCGCCGTTTAAAAAGCTGTAACGCATACTATCCCCCAAGATTTCAGGGCGCGTCTTCATTTTGCTTGTATATTCAATCGCATACGCTTCAAACGCCGCTTGGTATTTTTCGTAAGAAAGATTAAAATCGTTCACAATCCTTCACTCCTTGCACGCTGCAATATAAGTATTATACATTAACATCGTAATCGTCATAGGGCCTACGCCACCAGGTACGGGGGTAATATAAGAAGTTAAATCCTTGACCCCATCAAAGTCCACGTCGCCGCAAAGTTTTCCGTTTTCATCTCGGTTCATACCCACGTCAATCACAACGGCACCAGGCTTTACCATATCCGCCGTTACAAACTTTGCTTTACCAACCGCCGCAACCAAAATATCCGCTGTTTTACAAACTTCTTTTAGATTTGCGGTCTTACTGTGACAAATGGTTACCGTTGCGTTTGCATTCAACAAAAGTAATGCCATCGGTTTCCCCACCGTTTCACTTCTGCCAAGCACTACGGCGTGCTTCCCCGCAACGTCAATCTTCTCTCTTTCCAGCATTTTCATAATGCCAAGCGGGGTGCAAGCCACAATTTTTTCCTTATGTTGAAGCAACAAACCCAAATTGTTGGTAGAAAAACCGTCTACGTCTTTCGCTACGGGAATATGTTTGATGGCGGCATCCGCATCCAACCCTTTAGGCAAGGGCAACTGCAACAAAATACCATCCACGTTCTTATCCGTTGCAAGCTCGTCTAAAAGATTTTCCAGCTCTGCTTGCGTACAATCAACGGGCAATTCATAAGAATATGAACGAATCCCCAATTCACCGCACGCCTTGATTTTATTGCGCACATAAATTTTTGAAGCCGCGTCCTCACCGACAATCACGACGGCAAGCCCCGGCTTTCGCTCCATTATATCAATTTTTGCTTTCAAATTCGCGCGCAATTCCGTCGCGCAAGCCTTTCCGTCAATAAGTTTCATTATCCGTTCGCCTTATTTGTTGATAACACCTGCAAGCACGCCGTTTACAAAATCCGCGCTTGTGTCGGTAGAATATTTACGCGCCAAACCAGCCGCTTCCGAAACGGAAACGACGGGTGGAATGTCGTCAAAATATTTAATTTCCGCCATCGCAATCAATAAAATGCTCTTATCGGTGGGATTAATTCTATTTTCACGATAGTGATGGCAAGCGTCTTCAATCCCTTCAATCAATTCGGCACGGTGCTCATTGACCACTGCAATCAAATCCAAAGCAAACATTAAATCTTCTTCGTTGTCAAGCAACCCAAATTGTTTGAATATCTTTTTTTGCAAAGAATCCATACAATCACTGTTAAATTGTTGCGCAAAAATAATATTATGCGCCGCTTCTCTTGCTGCGTTTCTCATAATACTCTCCGTCTTTCCTTTGTTTCTATACAAGACGAAAACCCTTACGCCGCCAGGCGAAGGGTGTCCGTCGATTATTATTCGTTTTCTTTATTTTCGGGTTGCGCGTTTTCTTCTGCGTTGGACGCTTCTGCTGTACGCTCTTCTTTTTCAGCAGGAGCAGGCTCGCAAAATACAACGTCTGCTACGTGCACGTCAACTTCCATAACCTTATAATGCGTCATATTTTCAACGCTTTGTTTTACCGATTGTTGAATACGATACGCAAGCTCAGGCACGTTAAATCCATATTTTACAACCGCAGAAACCATAGCGTATACCCCTTCGCGTTCGATACGCAAAGATACGTCGCTTTTTTTACCTTCAAGACTTACCACGCCTTCCACTTCTGCAACCGCTAACTCTACGATATTTTGTACGATATCAGCGTTGTAAACAACTTTGCCCGTTTGTTTCAAATTAGATGTTAAACGAATATTAGACATTCAAAAAAATCTCCTTATATTGCCTCGAAAACATTATAACATATTTTTTTGAATTTTTCTACTGTTTTAAGAATATTTTTTCTTCTTTTTTTAGCTTTCCGCATAAACCGGCATAATAATTATGTTCCCAGCCACAATCCCCGTTTCATTCTTCATCATATTGTAAATGGAAAGCGCTGTATCATAGGTCAATTCCGCTGAATTTATAAAGACGTTGACGTTATCCGAATCACCCGAAACTGCAACCACAGCATCAGAAAAACCAAGCGATTTGACCATATTTTCCAAAATCAACTCCTTTTCCATTGCTGATACTATATCCATCTTCATGGCAACTGCTTCTTCATAGCGTTCGTCTCCTTCTTCATAAAGCGCAATTACGCTATCCAGCTGGACAAGTTCCTCATTTCGAGTCGTCGTGCGTTCCGCTCGATAGGTTGTAAAATAATTTGCCGTAGTAACGCCGCCCTGTACCGTCGCCTGCGTACCTACCGTTGCAAACATAAAATTAAAAACTGCG
>JAZRDM010000012.1:0-1646 GCA_045660265.1 Candidatus Scatosoma sp.
AAACAACACAAACGCAACCGTAAAGACGATTGTTTTAGAGAGACTTTTTTGATTTTTTCTTTCTGTACTCATCTTTGCACCCCCTTTACTCGTCATTCGATGTCACAAGCTTTCGTACTGTGAACACGATAGGAACGGTAAGCACCGTCATTACAAGACCGATTGCGGAAGGCAGATAAAGGAAAGCACGCCCCTTTAACGTCAAATGATACATTAAGTAAGAAAGGGTTTCCGTTTCTTGAGTGCCTTTTGTAAAGGCAAGGACAGGCCCCGTTGCGCCAAGAATCCCCGCCGTGTTTAGAACGATGATGGTAGAAAGCGTAGGCCATATCCCAGGAATAACTAGATAAATGAGTTCCTGAAACCAGTTACAGCCGTCGATTTCCCCTGCTTCTAACATTTCGGGGCTCAGTGAGTTCATTGCCCCGCACACCACAACGATAGTAGTACCCAAACCGCTCAAAACATAATAGATAAGTATCGTCCAAATCGCAGTGCTCGAATCGGTAAGCGGAGCTTGATATACTGCATCCGCGGGGTTTGTTAATTGAAAAATCTTGTGTATCAAGCCGCCGTGGTCTATGAGATATCTATACATCATAACCAGTGCCGCACTGGTAACAATGCAAGGCAGGTACGTAATTACACGAAAAAAACGGTAACCTACGATTTTCTTATGGATAAAGTAGGAAGCCAAAATCGACAGCGGAAAATTTACCAAAATGCCTGTGAAGTAAAACAGCATTGTATTTTTGAACGCCGTACCGATTTTAAATCCGTCCACCAAGTTTGTGCCTTGCGTTAAACTTTTCCAAATGTTTTCAAATTGCTCAAAGCTGAACACCTCTTCTCCGTCTTTCAGCGTTTTAAACGCAAGCGAGAAAGAATCCAAATGCACATAGACCCAGAACACCAAAAAATTGATAATCGGCAAAACCAAAAAGCTGGCAACGAATATCTTTTTCCTAAATTTTCGTGTATGTATTATTTCACTTAACGCCATACCTTTCTCCTTTTTAGTAACAACTAAGATTTAGTAATTATAGGTGCTAATATTTCTATAATCGTACCACGTGCCGGAATCGTATTGGGGTAACGGCTCCCAGCTAGGCAACAACAGTTCGTCCTCTAATTCCTCTATCGCCGTTCCGCTTTCCGCGTAGTTTTTCATACATTCTAACACATATTCGTAACGAATAAGCTGACCGCCCAAATGGAATTGATTGCATTCTGCACCGATAGCCATATTCTCACGCAAGAAATATCCGTTGAACAGTTTAATAAACGTTTTCATATCGCCTATCAGCGTGACCATTTCCGTGCAAAGGGATTTGACTTTTTGTCTATCCCCTGTTTCATATGCCTTTCTCAGCTTTGCAGGCAGTTCCGATTTGACAGAGAAAATTTTCGCAAGCAAGCTGTACTTATCGAAAACGTATTGATACGCGCCACCGTTTACGCTTGCATATTCTTTTGCAAGCCTTGCATACGCCTCGCCAACCCCGTCGGGGAACAGCAAATGAAAATTCCCAAGCAATATATCCGAATACAAAGCACAAAACGAAGTATTTCTCTTTACCTCACGATTTCTCTTGAACGGGTCGTCTAAGCAATCAAGCAACAGCATATCATCATATTTTACCCCA
>JAZRDM010000013.1:0-71506 GCA_045660265.1 Candidatus Scatosoma sp.
AGCGAAGGCAACGCCGAATTCGCCTTCTTCTTCGTCTTCGTCGTCCATGCTGAAGTCAATTTCTTCCATTTCGTCTGCCTTCGCTGCGTCTCTATTTGCCGCTGCAGTATCGGCTGCGTCGTCTTCTTCCTCAACTTCGCGGATAACGAGTTCGTCACCCGATTCAGTGAGTACCTTAACGTCGAGCGCCAAAGCTTGCAATTCCTTCAAGAGGACTTTGAACGCTTCGGGGATACCGGGTTCGGAAATGTTTTCACCGCGAACGATGGATTCGTACGTCTTAACACGGCCTACGATGTCGTCCGACTTAACGGTAAGAATTTCTTGCAAGATGTGCGCTGCGCCGTATGCTTCCAAAGCCCAAACTTCCATTTCACCGAAACGCTGGCCGCCGAACTGCGCCTTGCCGCCCAAGGGCTGCTGCGTTACGAGGCTGTAAGGACCGATTGCACGCGCGTGAATCTTATCGTCAACAAGGTGGATAAGCTTAATCATATACTGAACACCGATGGTTACACGGTTTTCAAAGGCTTCGCCCGTTCTACCGTCGAATACCTGGAACTTACCGTCAACCTTGCCGTCGGGGTTCAAAAGGTTGTTTTCACGGAACATCGTTTCGAGATCTTTCTCAGTTGCACCGTCGAATACGGGAGTTGCAATCTTCCAGCCGAGCTGTTTACATACGTAACCCAAGTGTACTTCAAGCACCTGACCGATGTTCATACGCGAAGGAACGCCCAAGGGGTTGAGCAAGATTTGCAAAGGCGTACCGTCTGCAAGGAAAGGCATATCCGCCTGCGAAAGCACGCGGGAAATAACGCCCTTGTTACCGTGACGACCTGCCATCTTATCGCCGACTTGGATTTTACGCTTCTGCGCGATATATACGCGAACGAGCTTGTTTACGCCCGGTTCGAGTTCGTCTTTGTTTTCTCTCGTGAATACTTTTACGTCCACGACTACGCCGCCTTCGCCGTGAGGTACTTTAAGGGAAGTATCACGCACTTCTCTCGACTTTTCGCCGAAAATTGCGCGAAGCAATCTTTCTTCAGGCGTAAGCTCAGCTTCGCCCTTAGGAGATACTTTACCAACGAGAATGTCGCCGCTTTGTACTTCTGCACCGATACGGATAATACCGAATTCATCCAAATCTTTCAACGCGTCGTCGCCTACGTAAGGAATGTCGCGCGTAATTTCTTCGGGACCAAGCTTGGTATCTCTTGCTTCCGTTTCGTGTTCTTCAATGTGGATAGACGTGAATACGTCGTTTTGTACCAACTTTTCAGAAAGCAAGATAGCGTCTTCGTAGTTGTAACCTTCCCATTCCATATAACCGATGAGAATGTTTTTACCAAGCGCAAGTTCGCCGTTGTTGGTCGAAGGACCGTCGGCAATAACTTCGTCCTTGAATACTCTGTCCCCCGTCGAAACGATAGGTCTTTGATTTAAGCACGTACCTGCGTTGGAACGTTCAAATTTCTTTAAGGGATATTCTCTTACCGTGCCGTCGTCTTCTTTGATTTTAATCATATTAGACGAACAGCTGATAACAACACCCGCTTCTTTTGCGCTAACGGTTACGCCCGAATATTTAGCGATTGCGCCTTCAATACCCGTTGCAACGATTGCCGATTCCGTTTTAAGAAGAGGAACTGCTTGACGTTGCATGTTCGAACCCATGAGTGCACGGTTGGTATCGTCGTTTTCAAGGAAGGGAATAAGCGCCGTTGCCACGGAAACGAGCTGCTTGGGCGAAACGTCCATATAGTCCATTTTTTCACGAGGCATTTCGGTAATATCTTCTCTGAAACGGCAACCTACACGTTCGTTGATGAAATGACCTTCTTCGTCAAGGGGTTCGTTTGCTTGCGCAACGATATATTTATCTTCTTCGTCTGCGGTAAGATAATCTACGTGGTTAGTAACTACACCCGTATCTTTATCAATTCTTCTGTACGGGCTCATAATGAAACCGTATTCGTTTACTTTTGCAAACGTAGCAAGCGAGGAGATAAGACCGATATTTTGACCTTCTGGCGTTTCGATAGGACACATTCTTCCGTAATGCGTGTGGTGAATGTCACGAACTTCGAAGGTTGCTCTATCTCTGTTCAAACCGCCAGGACCGAGCGCGGAAAGTTTACGCTTGTGCGTAAGTTCAGCGATAGGGTTGGTTTGATCCATGAATTGCGACAATTGCGACGAACCAAAGAATTCGCGAATTACTGCGGAAACGGGACGAATGTTAATCAACGCGGAAGGCGTGATTTCCATGGGATCTTGCGTTGCCATTCTTTCTTTGATAAGTCTTTCCAAACGAGCAATACCTACGCGGAGTTGGTTTTGCAACAATTCCCCTACCGAACGAACACGACGGTTACCCAAGTGGTCGATATTATCAATCGTACCGATACCATACTTCAAGTCGAGGTTGGTCGAAATGGAAGCAACGATATCGTCTACCGTGATGTGCTTATGGCAAAGCTTGTCGATAAGCGGGCGAAGCGCTTTCTTTTGTTCCGTCGTAGGAACGGGGTATTCGCTGCCCAAAATTTCGTGGAAAAGCTTACAAGCCGCAACGAATTTACGACGGTTGTCTCTTCTCTTTTCTCTATTTTTCTTTTCTTCGGGCTTTTCATCCGGTTCTTCACGCTTATCGTGCGTATAGTACAATGCGTCGATTTCGTCCGTGTATTTTTCAGCAACTTCTTCTACCGTCAATTCTGCACATTCTGCAGCAATTTGTTGGGAGAAACGATAGTTGGGATAATGCACACTGGGAAGAAGGCCGAAGTCCTTTGCTCTCGCTTGAACGGGAACGTCGGAAATACCCGTAAAGTCTACCGTGTTGTTTGCGATAATCTTATGACGGATTTCACCGCTTTCACCCGGTTCTCTTACGAGTACGAATACTTCGTTTACACCTGCGTTTTGAATTTCCTTTGCTTGTTGTTCGGAAATTTTAACGCCAGCTTCTACCATCAATTCGCCCGTTTCGGGATTGATGATATTATCCGCTGCAACACAACCTGCCAAACGGTAGGAAAGGTTGAGCTTTTTGTTGTACTTGTATCTGCCGACTTTCGCAATGTCGTAACGGCGAGAATCGAAGAACAAGTTGAAAAGGTGCGCTCTTACAGAATCTTCCGTAGGCGCTTCACCGGGACGCAATCTTCTGTACAATTCATACAAGCCGTCCGATTCGCTCTTTGCCGTATCCTTTGCAAGCGTTGCTTCGATAATTTTATCGCCGGGGAACAAATCCTCGATAGCTCTGTTAGAGCCATAGCCAAGCGCACGCAACAATACCGTGATGCAAAGCTTTTTCTTTCTGTCTACGCGAACAAACAACGCGTCTTGCGCGTCTTGTTCAAGTTCGAGCCAAGCCCCGCGGTTAGGCATAACGGTGGTTGCGAACATTTCTTTACCCGTTTTGTCCTTGCTGGAAGCGTTATAAACGCCAGGAGAACGAACGAGCTGGGAAACGATAACACGTTCTGCACCGTTGATGATAAACGCGCCGTTTTCCGTCATCAAAGGCAAATCGCCCATGAAAACTTCTTGATCGAGCACTTCGTTTTTAACCTTGTTTACAAGGCGAACTTTTACACGTAAAGGCAATGCATACGTAGCATCACGGGTACGGCATTCTTTTTCGTCATATTTGGGTTTATCGCCAAATCTGTGCTCTAAGAAATACAGCTCAAAGTGGTCGGAATAATCGGTGATCGGAGAGAAATCTTCAAAAACTTCGCTAATACCTTCGTCGATAAAGGTTTTGTAACTGTCTTTTTGGATTTCTACGAGATCGGGGATGTCGATTACTTCGTTGATTTTACCGAATTTTCTTCTTTCGGTTTTGCCATACTTCGAAATAGGTAAATCCATCTTGTTAAAAATACTCCTTTGAAAAATTTTTAAAGCGATCTACCGAGTATATCTTTTCATCGATAAAAATCGAAAATTTTGTCTTGTTTTGTTTTTTTTGTTCGTTCTGCTTTACTTTTGTCCGTTTTTGCGTTATACTATTCGTATAAACGTTGATTTTTCGTCTTTTTTTGACCCATTTTTTTGTGGTTTTGCGACATTACGGCATCATAAAGCATAATGATACATTATTTTATTATAATGATACTCTTGCAATAAGTCAAGCGTTTTTTCAACGATTTAAAAAATTTTCCAAAAAAATAAAAAAGGATATTTTTATGCGTATTGATAAATTTTTAAAGGTTTCGAGAATTTTAAAACGGCGCACCGTCGCACAAGAAGCTTGCGGCGAAGATAAAGTGCTTATTAACGGCAAAATCGCCAAGCCCTCCACAAAAGTAAAAATCGGAGACGTTGTTGAGGTTTTGTATTCGGCAGGCAGTTTAAAATTCCGCATTTTAAATATTAAAGAGACGGTAAAAAAAGATGAAGCCGCTTCTTTATACGAGGTGATTACATGAGCGTTTCCGTAATTATCTGCGCCGCAGGAAAAGGTTTGCGCGCAGGCTTTGATAAAAATAAATTATTCGCTTACGTGGACGGCGAACCCGTACTCACCAAGACTTTGCGCGCATTTACTTTTGATAAAATCGACGAAATTATTTTAACTTACTCCCCCACCGATTTAAAAGAAATGCAAACCCTTACAAATGGATTTGACAAAATTAAATTTATTCAAGGCGGAGAGACGCGCACGCAAACCGTGTACAATGCATTACAATCAGTTACCAGCGATATTGTACTTATCCATGACGGCGCTAGACCCTTCGTTTCCCGCGAAATAATCGAAGGTTGTATCCGTTCTGTCGAGCAATACGGCAGCGGCGTTTGCGCAGTACCTTGCATAGATACCATATCTATCGTAAACCAAGCGGAAGAAATTATCGATACGCCAAATCGTAACCGTTTATACAACGTACAAACCCCGCAAGGCTTTTATTTAAAAGATATCACGCGCGCATATGCGCTAGCGTTTGCAGAAACCAATCAAACGTTTACAGATGACTCGTCCGTTTACGCAAAATACTGCAAAGCCCCCCATATTTGCGCAGGGGATTATACAAACGTTAAACTTACGCAAAGAGAAGATTTTGAACGCTATTCTTCTAGAGTTGGCTTTGGGATTGACACCCACGCATTTGGTAAAGCACAAGATTATATCATTCTTGCAGGCGTAAAAATCCCTTCGCACAGCGGATTGATTGCGCACAGCGACGGCGACGTGCTTGTCCACGCTGTAATGGACGCTATGCTTTCGGCCGCCGGCTTAAAAGATATTGGGCATTACTTCCCCGACACCGACGAAAAGTGGAAAAATGCAAACTCTATGCAAATGTTGTTGCAAGTGAATGAATTACTTTCTTCACAAGGCTTTGCAGTAAAAAATTTATCCGTTTCTATTCATGCGGAAAAACCCCGCTTGGCGAAATATATCGACGATATGCGCTTAAATTTAGCAAACGCGCTTACTTGTCCCCTTTCGCATATAGGCGTTGGCGCAGGCACAAACGAGGGCTTGGGCTACGTCGGCGAAGGAAAAGGCATCACCGTTTACGCGCACGTGTTATTAAAAGGAATATAATTTATGGCAACGAAAACAAAACTCCCCGCTTCGCAATTCGTTTGTTCGGAATGCGGATTTATCAACCCAAAATGGCTTGGCAAATGTCCAGGATGCAACAGCTTTAATACTATGCAAGAAGAGCTTGTTCGCGTAGAAACGCCCAAATCCGTGGCTCGCCCCGCATTGTCGGCAATCTCCACCAAAGCCCTGCCTTTATCCAAAATCGGTTATGAAAAATTCGAACGAGTTAAAAGCGGTATTGACGAATTTGATACCGTACTCGGCGGTGGTATTGTACAAGGTTCGCTTGTCTTGCTTGGCGGCGACCCAGGCATTGGGAAAAGCACCCTATTAACGCAAGTTTCAGCACATCTTGCTAAAACCCACAAAGTATTGTACGTTTCCGCCGAAGAAAGCTGCGCACAAGTAAAAATGCGTTGCGATAGATTAGGACTTACTTCAGACAATTTATTGTTGTTAAACGAAACGTGCTTAGAAGATATTGAAACCAGCGTAGGCGATAATAAATTCGTCGTAATCGACTCTATCCAAGCCATTTATACAGAGAGTATGAGCTCCGCCGCAGGTAGCGTTGGACAAGTGCGCGAATGCGCAGCCAAACTGATGCGCATTGCAAAGTCGCAAAACGTTACCTTTTTTATCATCGGACACGTAACCAAAGAAGGAGCGCTTGCCGGCCCGAAAGTACTGGAACATATTATGGATACCGTTTTGTATTTTGAAGGGCAGCAGGAAGATAATTTCAAGCTGTTACGCGCCGTAAAAAACCGTTTCGGCTCGGTACAAGAAATGGGTGTATTTGAAATGACGGAAACGGGTGTACAAAGCGTGAAAGATTATTCTATGCTCTTCTTATCGGAAACGCGCGGGATTGCGGCTGGGTCTGCCGTTACCCCTTCCGAAAGCGGCAACCGTTGTATGAACGTAGAAATTCAAACGTTGATTGCAAAAACCGCATACGGCATGCCGCGCCGAATGCCGCTTGGTATTGATTATAATAAGTTAGTGGTGCTGATTGCCGTACTTGAAAAGCGTTGCGGTATCCCCTTTTTCAGTTCGGACGTATATATTAACGCTATGGGCGGTATTAAATTAAGCGAACCAAGCATTGACCTTGCTGTTTGCGCTGCGCTTGCCTCCGCCGCCAACGACGTGGCAATCGATAAATATACCGCAGTGTTTGGCGAAGTGGGTTTAACAGGCGAAGTTCGCCCCGTAACCTACGCAGATAAACGAGTAAACGAATGCATTAAAACGGGCTTTAAACAAGTTGTTTTGCCCATGAAAAATATGAAAACGTGCGAGAAATATAAAGATAAAATTCAGCTTATCCCCGTGCAGTACGTCAACCAAATGATTAACGCGCTGAACTTACGCGGTAAGCCTTTACAATAATAAAAATAAAGAGCAAACGGAATGCTATCCGTTTGCTCTTTTTATTTTTTTATTATTTAACCAACTATATAAATATCCCAAAGTCAGCACAAAAAGAAATAAAATTAAAATCCAGTAAAACGTTCCAAAAGGATATGGAATTTCCCCGCCTACGCCAAACCAACCCATAGGCGAATTAAAATTTAAGAAAAAGTACGGATAATGGCTGCCACCGCCAAAGTCCACTCTTAAATAAGAACAAAGCAAGGCAAACCCTAAATAATAGATAGGCGGAATAAGCACAAACAACACTTGTTTTTTTTCATAAAAAACAGGTGATTGCTCCATAAAAAAATCGATAACCGCCAACACGGGCGTAACGACGTGCGTCAAACAATTCGCCAAATTCCAAGGCGAAAACGCACCGCGAGAAGCCGGTGCCAACAAAAAACAAAACACCGCGCCTGTTAACGTAATCGATACGGTAAATACTAGCTTTACTACGTACATCCACTTACCAATTAAAACATACCCGCATTTCTGTTCTACTATGCCCAGCAACAACAAAACCAAAGCGGTTATCCCTATCCATAAATTAGACTGCAACGTAAAATATAACAACGAACCAAACCCGTCCGCCGCCGTTTGTCCTTCCGTGAGAATTATCAACAACACGCCCGATAAAGCGCTGATAAAAAGCATTCCTTTTAGCACAAACGACAACGATTTTTTCATAAAAACTCCTTTATAATTATGTAACTATAAATCGAGTTTTAAATCCCCCTCTTTTATCCAATTTTTCTTGCGCATAAATTCGGAAATAATAAAGCATAAAAGCGCGGGTAAAATTAAGTCGATTGCCGCAATTTTTAAAAGCACAATCCACCAGCTTTCCGTTGCCGCCATCGTCGTAAACGTTTCAATAACCCCAACCAAGCCTGCCGTGCCCATACCCGAGCCCACCGCCGAAGAAGACATTTGCAACACACACGTCGAAACAGGTCCTAAAATTGCGCTAACAATGATAGGCGGTAACCATAAAATAGGCTTTTTCATTAAGTTAGGCATTTGTAACATACTCGTCCCCAAGCCTTGCGCCAACAAACCGCCCCACTTGTTTTCACGAAAACTCATTACCGCATAGCCTATCATTTGCGTACAACAACCAACCACTGCCGCGCCCGCCACAACGCCGTTTAAACCAAGCGTAACCCCGATTGCCGCCGACGAGATAGGTAAAGTTAAAAATACGCCCATCAGCACCGCTACAAGTATCCCCATCAAAAAGGGCTGTTGTTCGCCTGCCGTTTGAATAAGACCACTTAAAAGCGACATAAAAGACGCAATAGGCGTACCGATTAAAAATGCAACCGACGCCCCCGCCGCGATAGAAGTGAGCGGGGTAACAATGATGTCTACTTTCGTTTTCCCCGATACAAGTGAACCAACCTCTAACGCCACAAAAGAAGCTATAAACGAGCCGAGCGGTTCGCCAACCGTTGAAAAGGAAATTACATCACCCGACGTAATTTTAGCAACGAAAGACGCTAACATCCCCACAACACCCGCGGAAATGGAAACAAGCGGAGATTTTTTCAGTTTGTAACCCATTCCGAGCGCAATCCCTGCGCCCATCATAAATTTTGCAAACTGCCCTACCGTTTTTATATAGAAAGCAAACTCAGTATCGCCGAACAGCTTGCCGATATTTTCGATAATCGTACCGATAATCAGCGTAGCAAACAACCCGATTGCCATTCCTGAAAGTCCGTCGATAAAAATGTAATATAATACCTTTTTTATCCGTTCTTTCCAATCTTTTTTAGGAGGAATTACCTTTTCAGGCTCCACCTGCATTTCAAAAGGGTTCCCTTGATTTTTCTCTATAATTTTTCCCATAATCTCACCTATTAACGTAGAAATTATACTCAAATTATAGCACTTTGTTTTTTAGAATGCAAGTATTTAGAAGAAAAATCGTCCATCCGAAAAAAATCGGACGGACGAGAAGCCGAAAGAGAATTATTTTCTTTCAAAGCTGTCGCAGCACGTGCACTTTTCTGCGTCACAATCGCACGTGTTGCCTACGTGAATTTTCGAAAGCGTGCAATAGTCGCCCGAACGGTTGTACTTACATTCAGTTACCCCACAGCCAATACAGGTGTTTACGCCCTTCATTTCGTTGTTCATCATAGAAAAATCCTCCTTTTAGCATATAAAACGAAGAAATTCGTCGTTTTACACAATGAGTATGGACAATTTTTCAAAAGATTATTGACATTTTTAAAAATTTCTTGTAAAATATATTTAGGAAAAAGAAAAATATGCGGTTTCCCGCTTATATAGGAGAAGAAGATGAAAGTTATTTTAAAAGCAGACGTAAAAGGCAGCGGTAAAAAAGGCGACATTATTGAAGTTTCGGACGGCTACGGCAAAAACTTTTTAATTAAGAAAGGCTTGGCGGATTTAGCAACCGCAAGCGGTATCAACGAAATTACCCAAAAGAAAGCAGCGGAAGCTTTCCACAAAGCCGAAGAAGTAAAAGCCATGAAAGATTTGGCGCAAGCGTTAAACGGCAAAACGGTATCCGTTAAAATTAAAACGGGCGAAAACGGCAAAATGTTTGGAAGCGTTACTTCCCAACACGTTGCTATCGCTTTAAGCGAAATGGGCTTTGATATTGACAAGAAAAGAATTAAGATGGATCCCGTAAAAACGCTCGGTTGTTTGCAAGCGGAAATTCGTTTGATGGAAAACGTAACGGCTAAAATTACCGTTTCCGTCGAAGCGTTATAATCTCCCTCATTTAGACAAACAAAAACAGGCAGAATTTCCTGCCTGTTTTTATTTTATCAATAAAAAGTTGCCAAAGCGTCTTCAAGCGGTTCGCATTTATTCACTTCCAACGCCACCAAAACAGGCCCCTTTCCTTTATAGACGTAATGTTTTTTAAACTCGATTTTTGCCGTTACTTCTAACCAGTCGCGCGTTTGTAAACCCAAATCCTCGGGCAATTCGCACGCCACACCGCTGTATTCAATATCCGCTTCACAGCAGGTCATCACGTGTCTGCCGATAACGATATTCTTTTCGGGCAAGCGTTTGTCCGTTGCGACAATCCCTTTAAATTTCACCATTTTGCCGATATAATTTTCTAAATTTTCCGTTAAATCACGATAGAAAAAGGCGTAATCTCTATCTTCGATTTCAATTACGGATGCATTGATATCGAACGGCAACGGGTCTTCAATATCGTCAAAGTCTGCTTGACCGTTAACACGCTCGTACACGATATCGCTACGACGGCTGATACCGCGCACAATTTTATGCAACGCCATTTTATCCATTGTATCGTCAAAACGATTAAACACAACAAGCTGGGTGTTTTGAATTTTGTCAAATACCAACTGGCGCATATTTGCGTTATACGTCAAAAAAGTGTTCGCGTCAAAAAACGTCATAATTTGATTGATCATCCACCCTTCAGGCATTGCTTCAAAAAATTCTTCTAATTGCCACATACCGTTGTATTCTACAACGACGCGGTCGAAGCCGTGCTCCGTTTGCAGACGGGTTAAGTATTCTTCGTTGAGTTGCTCCTTGCCGTCCAACACGACAAGCTCTACGTTTTCTGCGCTGGAAAATTTGTACGTTTCATACTCCTCTTCCCCTTCTTCCGTTACCAAAAGCAACGTTTTTTCCCCAGAATCGAAGCGCGGGTCTTCTAACGTTTCTTGAATAAATTTAGTTTTTCCCGATTCTAAAAAACCCAAAAACAAATATACGGGCGTTTCTGCGGGAAGTTGTTTTTTTGCCATAATTTTCTTTCCTTTTACTTAGACGTTAAATAATTTTTTGATTTCAGTTTCGTTAAGCTTACAGCCGATTACACACAATCTGCCAATGACACCCGCACAGCCTTCGCGCACGTCCGCTTCGCCTGGTACGTAGTCGAAATGCAACCAACAACCTTCGCTTTCCACAATACCTTTTGCGCGTAATATCGTACCGTATTTCTCGTCGTTTGCTAATGCACAAAGTGCAGTTTTTAAGTCTTCTTTATTAAATTTACAAACCGTTTCTACACCCCAGCTTGTAAATACCTCATCCGCATGATGATACCCATGATGATGGCCATGACAGCAACAATCAGGGTCATCACATTCGTACTCGTGGTGATGTTCGTGGTGGTGTTCATGCTCGTGTTCACAGCACCCATGTCCGTGTTCATGCTCGTAATGATGACCATGGCAGCAACAATCGGGGTCATCACATTCGTGGCCGTGTTGGTGTTCGTGATGGTGCTCATGCTCGTGTTCACAGCACCCATGCCCGTGTTCATGCTCGTGATGATGCCCATGACAGCAACAGTTAGGATCGTCGCATTCGTGGCCGTGTTGGTGTTCGTGATGATGATGCAAACACTCAAGTTCAGCCTGCAAACTGTCTTTTTGTTCCATTGCATTTAAAATGGCTTTGCCGTCCAAACTATCCCAATCCGCTGCAACAAGCGTTGCCGTCGCATTTTTTTCCTTTAAAAGAGCCACTGCAACCTCTAATTTTTCCTGCGAGACATTGCCTGTATGCGAGAGCACAATGCACCCAGCATTAGACACTTGATCGTTGAAAAATTCACCGAAATTTTTCATATACATTTTACATTTTCCCGCATCAACAACACAACAGAATGCATTTAATGCACCATCAGATAAGTGGGCATTTTCCACTGCTTTAATAACGTCGGAAAGTTTGCCTACACCGCTTGGTTCGATAATGATTCTATCGGGTGCGTATTGCGCGGAAACCTTTTTCAACGCCTCCGAAAAATCGCCTACAAGCGAACAGCAAATACACCCTGAATTCATTTCGGTAACGTTGATTCCAGCTTCTTGTAAAAATCCGCCGTCGATACCAATTTCACCAAATTCATTTTCGATTAAAACGACTTTCTCGCCCGCATATGCTTCCTTGATAAGTTTTTTAATTAACGTCGTTTTACCCGCGCCCAAGAAGCCAGAAAAAATATCAATTTTCGTCATTATATACTCCTAAAAATTTATATTTTGCATCTTAAAATGCCCAATTTCCGTCTTTGAAAATTTGCACTTTTTTACCATCTTTCGTGATACCTACAATGGATAAATCTTTGGTACCAATCATAAAATCAACGTGAATCATACTATCGTTAATTCCGCGTTGTTTACACTCTTCATCCGTATAATTTTCAAAGCCTTTTAAACATTCGTTAAAGCCATGCCCCACCGCTAAATGACAACTTGCGTTTTCATCAAACAACGTATTGTAGAATAAAATCCCCGAATTACTAATGGGAGAATCATAGGGGATAAGCGCCACTTCGCCAAGCATGCCAGCACCTTCGTCCATAGACACCATTTGCTTTAACAATTCTTCGCCTTGTTCCGCTTTTACTTCAACCACTTTGCCGTTTTCAAATTTCATAGAGAAATTGTCAATTAACTCTCCCATATACGAAAGCGGTTTGGAAGAATATACTATCCCTTCAATCGCCCCTGCTTTAGGAGAAGTAAATACTTCTTCCGTCGGGATATTCGGGTTAAACACTTTGCCAAACAACGTTTTTTCGTTGCCACCACAAAAAATACCATCTTCGTTAAGCTCGACTTTAAAATCCGTGCCGTTTGCGCTCTTGTATTCAAGATATTGCAAACCCAAGCCGTTCAAATACGCGCAACGAGCATCCAAGTCGGCGTTATGTTCTTCCCAAGCTTTTATAGGGTCGTCGCCGTCCGCGCGCGAAGTATATAAAATTGCGTCCCACATCTTTTCAATAGCTTCGGTTTCCGATAAATTAGGGAACACTTTTTTTGCCCACGCTGCGCCGGGCGCGGCTGCGATACACCATTGATGTCTGTTTTCAATCGCTTGGCGGAAAGGCTTGATAATGGGATACAGCGCGCGGCGTACTTTACTCATCTTTTCTTGATCTACACCGTTCATCCCGTCAGGATCTTCCGATTCGATAAATAATCTGCATGCGTATTTTTCCGCTTTATATTCCCATTTTGCTTTTGCCCAAGGCTTCATTTCAGCCAGCGATTCGTACGTGCGGTAACACGAGCTTAATTTTTCAATGGGCTGATAAGACCATTCCATATACACTTCGCTTGCGCCTGCTTTATAACATTCTTCTACAACCATTGCAACAAATTTAGGTTGATCCAACCCCGCTGCAATAAATACAGATTGTCCTTCTTGTACGTTTAAGCCAACTCTCGCAATTAACTTCGCGTAGTTTTGCAATTGATTTTTATTCATATTATCTCCTTCTATAAGAATTACTTATATTTATTTTATCCAATTAAATCAAAGTTTACCGTTTTATAAAACAGCTCTCTAATTTTTTCGTCTTCGCTTGTTTGCCCTAATATCCACATCAATTTTGTTACGATACTTTCATAGGTCAAGGCGTAACTTTCTAAAAGGTCGAACCTGTTTTTCAAACCTCTTCCCACTTGATAAACATTCATATCACTGCCTTCATGCTGTACCTGGGTGGTGATAATTAAAGTTTTCCCCTTTCCTTTCCAACTTTCGATAACATCATAAAAGCCGTAATATTCGCCTTCCGGTATACCGCCCGTACCATACCCAGATACAATAACAGCGTCGTTATATTCGAAATATGCGTTAAGGATTTCCCCTTTCATACCAGGTGTTAAAGTTAACAGCCCCACCCTATCCTTGATGTCTAAATAGAACTCGGGCTCGGCTTGTTTAGGCGGAGATATATAAGATATAATTCTACCGTCGCGAATATTTGCAAGTACGGGGAAATCCATACTCTCAAAAGCGTTAAAACTTTTTGTACGAATTTTTTTTGCACGCGTCCCTGCAATTACTTTGCCTTGGAAAACGATAACTACGTCCGACGCTACGTCTGAAGCTGCATATAAAAAACTATCCCTTAAGTTAATTCTGCCGTCCGTATCCTCTTTGTCGATAGGCTTTTGCGAACCCGTCAATACAATAGGCTTAGGCGAATGTTGAATCATATAGGACAGCATTGCCGCGGTGTATGCCATCGTGTCCGTACCATGACAAATTACAAACCCGTCGTATTCGTCGTATTTTTCACGAATGGTAGCAGCTAATTTTACCCAATGCGCAGGCGTAACGTTCGTGCTGTCGATATTATAAATTTGCACGGAATCTGCTTGACAAAAGGTTTTTATTTCGGGTACGCAATCTAAAAGTCCGTTTGCCGAAAGCTCGGGGATAAGCCCCGCTTGTCCACTTTTTGAAGCAATTGTTCCGCCTGTTGCTATCAACAATATTTTCTTCATGCCCATTTTCTCCGATTATAACGTATATACGTTTATTATACCCCTTTTTTTCACGATAGTCAATATCCAAAAGGAACTTTTTTCTTTTTTTAATAAAAAAAGAAAAAAAATTGTTTTTCTTTCCATTTTTTAAACAAAAAAGGCTAACGTACTATCGTTAGCCCTCTTTCTTTTATACTTTTCGACGTAAATATCCGCCCGTAAGCAACGAGTAGGAACAAGGAATTTTATAATGCGCTTGCACCAACTTTGCATCCTCTACTTCTTCGCCGTTTTCATCATAAATTTTATCTATTGGAAGTTCCTTTTTAAAATTTTCATCCCACGATAAAACCTCTAATACGTCTCCCTTTTTGAAGCGATTTCGCATTTCTACCACTACGCAACCGCCTTCATAACCTAATACGTCTGCAATATAGACGTATTCGCCCTTCGATTGACTATCGTCATAATTGACCGTTTGCGCGTTTTTTCCAAGTGCATACGCTTGCGTATAAGCACGATGTGCAACGTTACAAAGTTCTTCTTGCGTTACAGAAATCTGTCCGCCATCCATATAACGTCTATAAGCATTGATAACCGTTGCTAAATAATATCCGCTCTTCATTCTCCCTTCGATTTTAAAGGAACAAACACCTGCATCCGCAAGATCCTTTAAATGATTGGACATATTTAAATCTTTACTGTTTAAAATAAATGCGCCACGCTCATCTTCTTCCATCGGCATCCATTCGCTTTTGCCATTTGTTGCGTTTAAGGCGCGTACTTCATAACGCCATCTGCATGATTGCACACATGCCCCGCGATTAGACGAGCGACCGTCTAAATAATCCGAAAGCAAACAGCGTCCGCTGTACGAAATACACATTGCGCCGTGAACAAATGCTTCCAGCTCCATTTCGGGCACAAATTCGTGAATCTCCTTAATTTCAGCAATAGATAATTCACGAGCCAAAACAATACGAGAAACCCCCAACTCTTTCCAAAATTTAACCGAATATTTATTCGTCGTATTTGCTTGCGTGGATAAATGCAAACAAAGCTTGGGCGCGACTTTTTTTGCCAAATAAATAATTCCCGGATCACTAATAATTGCACCATCCACCCCGATTTGTTCAAGAAAAACCAAATATTCTTCCAACTTTTCAAAATCGAAATTTCGAGCAAAAATATTTACCGTAACGTATAGTTTCTTGCCTTTTTCATGCGCAAGAGAAACGGCATTTTTTAATTCTTCATCCGTGAAATTATCCGCAAATGTACGTAAGGAAAAATTTTTCCCGCCAACGTATACGGCATCCGCTCCAAAGTTCAAAGCGGTTAAAAATTTTGCATAACTGCCCGCGGGCGCTAACAGCTCCGCTGTTATTTTTTCACTCATTTACTTTTCCTCCTGCCGTATAAACGGAAATTGCCACACCGTCGCCAACATTTAAAACAGATGTGATAAAATCTTTATCTGCAGTTAAAGTTTCTAAATAAGACTGAATTTTGACTACAATAGATTTACGCTTTTGCGGAGTTTCTTCCTCACCGCTAACCCAGCCAAACAATAATACATCATCTGAAAATAAGATTGCACCTTGTTTCATTAAGCGTTTTAAATCGAATAAATATTTCTCATACTGCGCTTTCGGTCCATCTAAAAAAACAAAATCGTACTCGCCATCCATCATAGATAAAATCTCACCCGCATCACCCAGGTATGCGTTGACGGACTTTTCAATGCCTAAATTTTTAAAGTTTTGTTTCGCCTCGTTGTAGCGTTCTTCCTCTAATTCAATCGTAGTAATTTTAGCCTCTGGGCAAGCAAAAAGCATTGCTGAAGCACTTAATCCTACTGCCGTACCAATTTCTAAAATATGCTTGGGTTGGCACGCTTTTAACATAACCAAAAGATACTGCAACGTTTCATCATCCGCAACCGGAATACCGCGCTTTAATGCATCAGCCCTAAGCGCAGAAATCCGTTCGTCAATATTAAGTTTTACAAGCGACGCGGTATATTTCATAACTTTCCTTTTGTTTTTACACGTCCATAATCGCCACTACAATTAAAGGCGATTGTTTGGTTTTCTTAAGTAAATAATTTCTAACAGCTTTTTTAATAACAGCTATCAGTTCGTTTTTGCTACCCCATTGATAATTGTAGCCTTCCACTGCGCGAACGACAACATCTTTTACGTCTTCTTCCGTTACCGTGTTTTCGCCAAATACAAAACCTTTGGGTACAATTACAGGAGCGTTGATAACATAATTGCCCGTTACTGCTAATGCAATGGTAAACATCCCCTCCGACGACATGCGCAAACGGTCTTTCATAACCTCGCTTGTGCCGTAATCTTCAAAGCCTTCGCCGTCGATTAGTCTCGTACCTGCCTGGATGCTTTCACCAAATTTCATGGAAGCTTCGGTAAGTTCTACGCAGTTTCCTACCTCTGTAATTAAAATATTATGCGTAGGCATCCCTAAGCCTTCTGCGAGTTGCGCATGCCGTTTTAAATGACGATATTCGCCGTGCACGGGAATGAAAAATTTAGGTTTCAACAAGGAATGTAAAATTTTATGTTCCTCTTGACAAGCATGTCCGGAAACGTGAATTTTTTCTAAGCTTTCATAGATTACACGCGCGCCTCTCTTGTATAAGTTATTGATAACGCGGTAAATCATTTTTTCGTTTCCTGGGATAGGATTCGCTGAAATGATAATCGTATCGTTTTCCCCTACGGTTACTCTATTAAATTCTCCAGCAGCCATACGTGTCAACGCACTCATTGGCTCGCCTTGCGAACCCGTTGAAACAATTAAAAGCTCGCCGTCGAACATGTTTTTTGTTTTTTCAATATCCACCAAAATGCCTTCGGGGATTTTTAATTCGCCAATCTTCACCGCAGCGTCTACAACTTTGAACATACTTCTACCCGACAACGCTACTTTACGGCGGTATTTAACAGCTAAATCAATGATTTGTTGCAAACGGTGTACGTTTGAGGCAAACGTTGCAATAATCATTCTTCTTGTCATATTTTCCGAAAAAAGATGATCTAACGTCGTACCGACAACCGTTTCACTCATAGTATAGCCAATACGCTCGATATTCGTCGACTCAGCCATATACAGCAATACGCCTTCTTTGCCCAATTCGGCAATTCTTTTTAAATCAATCGCTTCTCCTGCTACGGGTGTTAAGTCAATTTTAAAATCGCCGCTATGATAAATTAAGCCGTTTGGCGTGCGAATTGCCAACGCACAAGCACCCGAAATCGAATGATTTACATTGACAAACTCCACCTCAAATACACCTAGTTTAATTCTATCCCCAGGCGAAACAACTCGTTGCGTGGTATTTTGCAATTTATGCTCTTGCAGCTTATTATCCGCGAGCATAAGAGTAAGTTTTGTACCATAAACAGCCGTATTTAAATTGATTTCTTTGAGTAAATACGGCAAGCCGCCGATATGGTCTTCGTGCCCATGCGTCAACAAAACACCCCTAATTTTATCCTTATTTTGAACCAAATAACTGATATCCGGCACAACACAATCGATACCAGGCATGTCTTCTACATTGGGGAAAGTAAGCCCAGCGTCAATAACGATAATATCGTTACCATACTCAATCGCCGTCATATTTTTACCGATTTCGCCCACACCGCCAAGGAAAAGAATTTTAACCGTTTTCTTTTTCTTGTCCGATTTTACTTTTTTAGAGGGCGATTCGATTTTCTTAACCAATTCACTTTCCAAGAGAATATTTTTTTCCATCCCCACTTCTTTAGGAATTTTAAGCATTTTCTTTGTGTTTCCGCCTTGCTTTGTTTTAACTTTTTGCGAAACAGCTTGCTTTTCTGCCGCTATATTCCCTTTTCTTTTCGGCGTAGATTTTCCTTTTGCCGATTTTTCTATCCACTTCTCTTCTTTATGTTCGGACGTTTTTTTAGGGGTGTGTTTTGCACGTTTTTTCAACGCCGTCGTTTCATTATGCGAAACTTCTTTTTCAATGGAAAAGTTCATAGCCGTACCCATACCTGTCCCCATTTTTAACTTACGCTTCGGCTGTTTTTCTTTGGCAGGCAATTTTAAATTTTCTTTTCCTTTGTTCGTCTTTTCTTGCTTATTTTGTTGTCCTTTATTTGCCACTTCTTTGTATTCTCCTTCCCATAAAAGAGTTTCAACGCATACATGGTATGCTTATTCTCTTTTTTAGGTAATCTTTTTGCTGTTTTGCTTCCCCTTCATTTTTTCTTTTTAAAAATATGAGGGCCGAAAATTTATTCAATCATCAGCCCTCATTCGTGTTATTTTAATGTTTGACAGACAAGATTATTCTTCGTCCTTTTTGAAATCGAGATCAACTTTCTTTTCTTTCGTTTCTTTAATCAAGCCTTCGTTTAAAAGTTCTTGCGTGGTCTTATAACCAAATTTTTCCGCATAATCGACTTCTACGAAATTATTTTCTTTTTCTGTTCCAAGTTTTTCCGCTAAAGCAGCAATCAAGCGAAGTACTTTCTTAGCCGCCGTTTCGCTCATAACCTTAACCTTGAACGGCGTGCTTTCGTATGCCTTTTGATCGCCAACGTCTTTTTGGTGATATACCGTCGTCTTAAACTCAGGATCATTGGGATCAAGAGCCAAATAGAAGAAGAGTGTCTTACCGCAAATATTCGCTTTTGCAATCGTTTCTCTACCAAAATTAAATCTATCACCGTGCCAGCTGATATTCGAGTTAATTCTCTTATAAGATACTAATTCGTTTTTAACCTTGCTGTAATAGTATTTTACTTCATCCGCACTTTGCGACATCTTCGCTTCAAAGCTTCTCTTTAAACGAATAACTAAGCCCGTTTCTGCATCCACCAACTGTCCGTCAACTTCTTTATAGACAGGTGCATGAGCTTCTGCTACAGCAATTTCTTCTTGAACAGGTTCTTCTACGGTGTCTTGAACAGGTTCTTCAGCAGTTTCTTCAACTACTTCTTCTTGAACAGGTTCTTCTACGACGTCTTGAACAAGTTCTTCAACAACCTCTTCGGCAATTGCTTCTTGTTCGTTACATTCGCATACTTTTTCAGCAAGCGCGCTAAGATTTAAAGCTTCAGAAACGCCTTCCGCAATCGCTTGATATCCCTCTTCGTCGATTTGTACAGTATAGGATACGGGTACATCATCCTTACCAAGCTTATCTTCTACGATTTCAGCAATACGGTCATAGTTGATAGGATCAGGAATAATTTGAGCAGCTGCAGCCGCTTGACATACTTTATCATAGTCGATATTTTCTGTTTGTTCAGCCATCTTTTCAGAAACCATAGTTACAATCTTATCGTAATCAATGTTTTCCGTTTGTTCAGCCATCTTTTCACAAACCATAGCCACGATCTTGTCGTAATCGATACTTTCAGGTTGTTCAATAGGAGGCATTTTTTCAAGAACGGTATCTGCAATGCGGTTATAATCAACTTCTTCAGGTTGAGGAATAACGGGTGCTGGTACTTTTTCAGCAACCCTATCAGCCAAGTCTTCCAACCCAAGTGCTTGCGATACGCCGTCTGCAATTTCTTTCACGCCGTCTTGATCGATAACCACGTCGTATGTAGATTCATCTTCCACCGCCAACATCTTTGCCGTAACCATTTCAGCAAGCGTTTCATAATCAACAGGCTCGGGTTCAACGGGAGCAGGCATTTTAGAAACGATAAGGTCGGACAAGCGTTCATAATCGATTGCTTCAGGTTGAGGCAGTGCAATTTTTTCTGCAACTGCGTTTGCTAATGCATCAATATCCAAAGCCGAAAGCGCTTTTGCAACAGCTGCTTCTATCGTAACGGCAATACTTTCTTCGTTAATAACCGATTCGCTCTTTACACAGCTTGCAGCCGATACAAACGCTTCTTCTACACGACGATAATCGAATTTTTCAGGATAAGGTAAAGATTCGACAACCTTTTCTGCTGCACCGTAAATAATTTTATCGTAGTCGATTTCAACGGGAGCAGGAGGTGCTGCTACAACTTCCGTCTTCGGCATAACATCTACAACTTTTTCAACGACTTCGTCAACGATACGCGCATAATCGATATTTTCAGGCGTAGGAATCGAAGCAATCGCATCTAAAACTTGTTGCGAATGTGCTGCTACGCTCGATTCTGCTTTTTCCGCTACCGTTTCCGCAATTTTATCGTAATCAACTTCTTCTTGTTGAGGCAAAGAAGCAATTACCTTATCTTTTACGGATTCTGCTAAAGCTTCCGTATCGATAGGATCAGCAGGCGTAAGCTTTTCGTTTAATTCTTCAATCGCTTTTTCAATCGATTCGAGAAGGGCCATTTTCCCGTCGATAGTATCCAGCTTTTGAATTACTTCATCCGAAAGCAACGTGGACAGCTTTTCGTAAATGGTTTGATTTTGCAAATAGCTGTATTTTACTTCTTGCGCTACTGATTTCGCCGATTTCTCGCTTGCAGCAAGCGTCTCAGCCGCGTCTTTTTGCATAGACTGATACAAAGAACTTGCTTGCATAGAAGAATACTTCATTTCATTGACAATTTCTCTTTTTACCCTTTGCAAGTCGTAAGACAACCAGCTATACAAAGCATCAATTTTTGTAGCTGTGTTGGGCGCCGCTTGTTGAGGAGCAGGCGCGGTAGTTACGGGCTGTCTGTTTACAGGCGCGCCTTGATACTGCCACTGATTTCTGTTGTTGTCCATAATAACACCTCGATTTTCTCGTTTGTTTACGATAAAATTTTTACAAACTAAATTATTTTTGCGTTGTTTTTAGAGAAAAAAATCTCTCAAGGAAGCAAATAATGCTCTATTTCTTATACATTATAACACATCTTTATCGTGCGGTCAAGAGTTTTACAAAAAAAAATCGCCGTTTTCGGCAATTTTTTTTACATTTTTTCACATTCAACGCGGACACGGTAGCACTCTTTTCTAATAACTACCCATTATTGCACCCATACGTTTTTCGACAAATATAACAATGTTTTTTAATAAAAAATCAATTTTTTTCCTTTAAAGAGCTTATATAAGCCGCATATTCTGCTTCCGTAAGTTTTCGAACCTTCTTTTTGTTGTTATTTTTGGATATTTTGTTCATACTCCACCTCAAAAAGTTTACTTTAAGTATATCCTTTTTGAAGTTTTTTATGCTATTTTTAAAAAACAATACATAAAAAATTACCTTTTCCGTCATTCACCACTTTAGTAATTGTTTTTCGCATTTTTCTTTGCAACTCCGATGGTATACCCTTTGTTTTAGTCGATATTTCATCCCCCATCAATTCTTTTAAACTCTTTCCAAAAATATTCGTATCCCATACATCCACTTCATTTAATGCATACTTATCGGAAAGCTCTCCTACATAATTTTCACTCTGCTGTTTTGTACCAATAATCGACTGCACTTCGCCGTCCATATCCACTTTCAAAATATGATAACTAGCCGCGCTTGCTTTAAATTTTACGCCGTATCCAGAAGATTTTTTAATCAGCTCTGGCTTGGCGAGCCTCAATTCTTCCCCTAATGGCTGCACGACGCCATAACCATTTTCCGCCGCGTTATAAAACGCCTCTTTTACCTTATCATAATTACGCTTCGCCTCCGAAATTTCTTTCACGTAAGTAAGTAATTTACGCTCGTTTTGGATTATCTCACCACACTCTTCCCCTAACACGCGATAGAATAAATGCTCTCTTGCTTCCACTTTAAAACGGACCATGCCCCGCCCCAAATCCATTTCCATCCCTTGCGGGTTGTAAAAATCGTCAAGCTCGTTAAACATATTCTCGAAACACTCGCAATCTTTCATTTTGATAACATCTCTGGATTTTTTTCGAATAGCGGAAAGCAGTTTCTCCACCGTTTTATTTTCTTCGGGGAGTGCTTGAATCCACTCCGGAAGCTCAACGTCAATACGCGCAACAGGAAATTCAAACAACGCTTTTTCGAGCACTGAAAGCATTTCTTGTTCTCCCATCTCCTCCACGTTAACACACAAAACAGGAACCCCATATTTTTCTTGCAACGTCATGCAAAGCTCGTTTTGTGCGTGTGGCTGACGGCAGTTTAAAAGCACGACAAAAGGCTTGCCGATTTCTTTCAATCTGCGTACCGTTTTTTCTTCCGCTTCTACGTAATTTTCCCTTGGAATATCCGTAATACTGCCATCCGTCGTAATTAAAACACCTATGGTGGAGTGCTCTGAAATCACTTTTTCTGTCCCTAACGCAGCAGCTTCTTCGAAGGGCATTTCACTCTCTCTCCAAGGCGTTTTTACAAGACGAGGCCCCCCATCTTCTTCAAAACCTACCGCGCCTGCAACAGAATATCCCACACAGTCTACAAGCCTTACACTCGCACCTGCCCCTGCCTTTACATCAATTTTCACCGCTTTTGCCGGAATAAATTTAGGTTCTGTTGTCATGATTGTTTTCCCCGATGCCGATTGCGGCAATTCGTCCGTCATTACCGCGCGAATATTTTCCTCTGCAAACGGTAATACAAGCGTCTGCATAAAGCGTTTAATAAAAGTAGATTTTCCCGTTCGCACCGGTCCCACGACACCTATGTAAATATCCCCGCCCGTGCGGTGTGCAATATCTTCGTATATGCTGTAATTTTCCATTTACAACCTCCCTCGTTTTTTGCGAAGATAGGCGTTATACATAAAAATCCGCATAAAAAATCTCCGCATTTAAGCCTTACGCTTTACTATATGCGGAGAACAATTTTTTTATGTGATTTTTTTAATTCTTTAACAAATCCCCAGCGTCTGTTTTACTCACCGCCGCCTCGATAGCCAAATAATCGCTATCTGCAGAAAAATCCCTCGGCTCGTTATACTCCCCGCCAAGCGCTTCAATAGCATACTTTAATTCTTGAAACTCAATAAACCCAATATTTTCATCAGAAATTGCTTTTAGAAGAGGCTCTAAAGCGCGGGAATCGCCGTAAGCCGCAAGATAACTTGCATGCATAGGCACACGCTCTGCATCCGTCAAAAACGCCATTAAAAGCAACTGGTACACTTCTTCATCACGCGCCGAAACTTTAGATAATATTTCCAGCATATATTCTTTCCCCAAGCCAGCCTTATAAGCTTGTAACGCACGATCTTTCACGCTATCCGCTACCGTTTTAAAAATATCCGCTATATCACTGCGAATTTCCTCGTCTAATCTATTGTTAAGTAAAATATCGAAATACGCGTCAAAAGCTTTTTCGTTTACGCCTATCAAATTGATCGCATAAGAAACAGCTTGCGTCTCGTCGCTACTTAAAAGAGGAAGCAATGGCTCTACCGATCCCCTATTTTCAATTTCCGTACATAAAAATTCAGGAACGGGAATATCCTCTTGCAAGTGAGCAGAAAGCGTTTGCGCCAACTCTTCATCCGTCATTTTTGCATAATATTCCTTGGGGGTGCATTTAATTTTTGCTACATACGTATCCCCGAATTTTTTATACAATCTAGGAATGACGTCCTCCCATTGCTTTTCGGTATATTTCGTTTTATTTTCTTCCATATATTGCGCAAGCTTTTCGTCAAACAGCCCGTCAAAGTCAATCAGTTTCATTGTTAAAATTCCTCCTGCTCTGCGCAAAGATAACTCGAAAGCAATACTTGTACCTTCGCTTGATTTACTTCAAATACTTTACAAACGGTAGCAATATCCGTCCCTAATTCCTTTAAGCCGGACAATAAATACATTGCGCACGCGCACGCATCTGCATCGTCGATTAAATCGAATTGTTCGTGTTTCTCAATCGCCCTATACAACCGCTCTGCAACGTTTTTTATACGTTTACCGTACCCGTCGTTAATGATGACGAATTTTGAAACCAGCCTTGCGTATGCGTCGATAAAAAGCTTTCTCTTTTTTCGTCCGATACTTATACGCTCTAATTTCACTTTTTTATATATATTGTATATAACTACACCAAATTCTCTATCTTCGTTGCGCTCGTATAACAATCGCAGCGTTTCCACTTTCAACGCGTCTACCGTATCGGGATTGAGTAAGGCGCGGCGTAAAAATTCATCCGCCCGTGCATGCGCTGCCACAAGGAGCGCTAAATACTGCAATTCCTTTTCCGCACCGTCCATTTCATCAAAGCACCAGGATAAATACCCTTTTTGCTCTAAAAACACCCCTACGATTTCTGCTTCCGCCTTCGGATATTTTCTCACGTCAAGCAGAGTGCGGTAACGCATCTCTTTTTCCGCTTCCGGCAAACGATAAAAATAGCTAATATCTATTTTTTCTCCGCCGTTTTCTTCCTCTTTCATTTTATATAAATAATAGCGAACAACCTCTGCATCAGGATACACGTCAAGCAAATCCTCAAAAGTCTTTTTCGCTTGTTTGTAAAGACCGCTTTTATACGCCGAAACGCCTTTAAAATACAACAGTCTACCATCATAGCGCATCTGCTTTTCCGCTTTTACAAAATTTTCGTACGCTTGGCGGTGTAAGCCGTTTTCACAACACACCGTTGCCACTTTGAAAATTTCGTCCGTTTTCTCAAGAGGCATTTCGCATAATTGCAAGGCGAGTTGTTTACTTTCTTCGGCCCTGCCCTGTTCTAAATATACCGCCGCCAGCGTCGCCATGGCTTGTACACGATTAGGATAATCTTTTAATAAACTTTCGCAGACCCTTTCCGCTTCCCGTGCATCATCCGCAAGCAAATGTGCTACAGCTTGTAATTCCATTGCCTCGGGGTAATCCTTCGCGCCCTTTTCCACCGTCGAAAAAGCAGCGATTGCCTTGTGAAAAGCACCGCTTTTTAAAGCTCTGCCGCCTATTTCCATCTCTTTTGCATAGTCCGCTTTTTTAGGCGGATACACAAATCGATAGCCCGTATTTTTCTTTTTCGAAAAAGCGTCGATAATATCTTGTCTTGTTTCTTCCGGCAACGTGTCATCCACGTCAATCAGCTTATTGTAATAATACGCCGACTGCGATTCATTCCCCAAGTTTAAAAAATTAACCGCTAAGCTTTCGTACAAGTCGGGCAAATCTTCTTCGTCGCAAACGTCTAAATACTCAAATAAATACGCCACCGCTTGCGCGTGTAAGCCCATATCCTCATATAAATCACAAATGCGGGTATAAGCTTCCGCTTTCAACCAATTATCTTCCGCAAGAGCTAGCTGTTTATGTGAATACTTCAACGCAGCAACGTAATTTCCATCACGGTAATATTTATCCGCTACCCGAGCATATAAATCGCCGTCAAAAGCGATTGTTTTTACGTTTGTTTGTTTCATTTAAGCACTTTACCCTTTTGGAAAAATTTTATCTATGTCTTGCTCATTAAATACATAATCGCTATTGCAATAATGACAATGCAAGGAAATTTGCCCGTCTTCTCTTATCATTTCTCTAAGCTGAGCTTCGCCCAGCGTAACAATTACGCCAGTTAAATACGAACGGGAACAGTTACATTTATATTCAGCCTGGCAAAGCTGTGTTTTGTCTTCTTCTGCCGAAAAAACACGTTTTGCCGTTTCTTGTACGCCTAATTGTTTTACCTGTTTTACAATTTCGTATAACGCTTCGCCCTTGGGCATATTCTCCAACGTTGTTTGCTCGGCAAAAGGCAGGGGTTGCAATACGCAAACGCCCGAGAACTCGCACCTGCCCCCCTCATCCATCTCTACAATTGTTGCAATATAAGTAGGCAACTGCTCGCTTATTGTGTAATATTCTTCAAAGGCTTCGTCTATTTTTCCGCTTTGCACCAACGCGCAAGCGCCGACGAACGGACGAGAATACCCGTCTTGTCTAACGACAGTAATATCCCCATCATATCCCAAACAATCTTCTTCGCATACGTCTTGCAAAGACGGGTTTTGAATATATCCTCTTATCCGCATATCAAAATTGCCCGAAACACAAATTTCTCCACCTAAGCCATTCCCCTTTACGCTAAAGGAAATTTCGCCTTTTTTCTCTTTTAAACACGCGCTCATAAACGTCATAATAGACAAAGCTTTTCCAAACAAGCGCGCTGAAGCAGGCGCAAGCTGATGCAAGCGTATTCCTTCTTGCGTAAGCGCCGTTGTATCCGCTATCGTCAGCGAAACCTGGTTGTTGTAAATCAATGTCCGTAATACGTTTTCCACGTTATTTTCTCCGATTTTTATTTTCTTATTGCCGTAAAACAAATGCGATCGCTTATAGATGCGTTCTCTCCTAAATGACCTTCCATACTCATCAGTGTAAACCCGCATTCTTCCAACGCCGATTGAATTTCTTGTACACTGTAAATATACTGTACGTGCGTTTCATCCAGCCTATCAAACGCTCCGTCTTTTCTTTTAACGAATAAAGTAACGTCCATTGTCGTTTTATCCTGCTCCGTTTTATTAAACGCCAAGTAGGTTACGTCTTCCCTATCGTCTGCGCATACAGTATTTGCAATCTTCTCTCTAAATTTACGCTCTGAACTTATATCAAAAAGAAAAATGCCTTTCTTTTTAAGCGCAGAAGCCACATTTTTAAACGCCGCGCGCAATTTTTCTTTAGGAATATAATTGATACAATCGTTGATTGCCGTTACAAAATCAAAACGTTTCGGCAATTTTACTTTAGTGATATCCCCTAAAATATATTCGCTACGCAAGCCTTCTTTTAAGCCTTGTTCACGCGCAAAATCAAGCATCTGCGCAGACAAATCCATACCCGTCATAGAATATCCATTTCGTTCAAACGCGCGCGTAAACCATCCGCCTCCACAACCAACGTCTAATCCAACGTCCAGCGAGTACGCGCCAAGCTTCGAAATTAAATACTGCGACCACTTTTCATAGTCGCAGTCATCATTGAGATATTCGAACCAATGGGCAAGATGAGCATAAGCTTCTCTTCTTTCCATACCGTTCTCCTTCTATTACTCGTCGCCGAGAAGTTTAGGCGGCTTACGTTTTTTCTTTTTGCCGTTTTCGTCCGCCGCGTCTTGTAACGCTTTTTCTCTTTCGTCAAACTGGCGGTTATATTCCACGTAAAACTCGTCGTTTTTGTGTTCTTCTTCATACGCTTGCGCGTCTTCCGCTAACGTTTGTTTGCTTTCTTTTAAGCGTTTTAAATCTTCACGGGTAAACGCCGTAGGCAATTCGTATACTTGCAAGGAGTCGTCAATCGGCTTAATCGGGCGAGAAACAAGTCGCGATCTGCCCGCAGCTAAAATTGCGCGTTGATATTCCATAGCAGCACCGCTATCTCCCATGGACGACGTACCGTCTTTATTGTAGATACCTCTGCCAACTTTCGCGCCTTCAATTTTCGGGTTAATAAACTTATCAAATACCCATTGCGCGAAATCCAACCACACGAGCAACGCGTACGCAAGCCCAAACAAAATCATACAAACAATGCCGGCTACAATCATAAATTCGCCGCCGATAATAAAGCAAAGCAACGGCAACAACGCTAATGCGCCGAAGAAAATCGTTTGCGGGAAGGTACCCACGGTAAGCAAGAAAGAATTTTTAAATAACGTGCCGACAGTAAACTTGTAATTTACACCCAACGCTATCATCCAAAACGTAACCATTGCCGTAAATACCAGCAACACGTAGCTAAAACCTATTGAAATTTGGAACATTACCGTTTGGAATTCCGTCAATTCCCCCGCCGCAAGCGAGAAATTGGAAAGATTGATAATCATCTTACACAAAAACAGCATTACCGTAAACGTAAGCGCGGCTTGTAAAGCATTCCAAAAATTCAGCTTTACCCCTTTCCAAAAATCGTTTGCAACGAAAATACCTTCCGTCCAAACCATGTTACGCACAACGTACATACCGCCCGCCAAACCAACAGCGGCAATAACGCTTGATACAATAATCGCAAGATAAATCCCAAACTCCGATTGCAACGTAAGCATTTCCGCCAACCCTTGCTGATTGGGCGCCGCGGGATAACCTATGGTCAAATTTGCACCGAAAGGATACATGTACCCGTAGCTTTGTTTCATAACAAGGTCAATAATAATAACCACGATTAACGGCAAGAAAAATAAAAGCGTCAATAAATTTACCTTGACAATTTTTCCGAAATTTCCTTTAAAAATATCAAAAAAGAGTTGCCAACGATTTGTAGGCAGCGTACTTCTTGCATATTCTTCACTTCTTTCTTTTCCCTCGAGCATACGAGCGATTAAACCTTTTTTCTGTTGCGCCATAATACTACTCCAACTGTATTTTTCCATGTATGGAAATCGCTTCCGTCTGAAAAAGGGCATAAAATCCCCTTGAAAGCTATTACTTTACTATTCTACTACAAATTTGTGATTATTTCAAGGAAAATACGGAAAAATTTTAAATAAAATTTCGAATATAGTAAAAATCTTTGACATTTTCATTTGGATATGCTACAATAGCAACGTAAAATAGAGGAGCGGACGAACATCAGTAGCCGTCGGCGGAAAGTTTTAGGGAACTTTCAACTATAGCCGGCCACTCGCGAAAGGGTATCTCCGCCGAAGCGAAGCCCTACTCGCTGGGCATACGGGAGAATACCCGTATGACTGTCACCGTCCGTGAAGCACTATTTACAATTCCCTTACAGTTAAGGTAATGTTTGCTTTAAGACGGTGCACCGTCTTATTTTTTTGTTAATCACCTATAAAGGAGCACTATTATGAAACAATACAATGTAGGCGTTATTGGCGCAACCGGTATGGTTGGACAGCGTTTTATGCTGTTGCTTGCCAACCACCCTTGGTTTAACGTAACCGTTTTGGCAGCTTCCGCGCGTTCTGCAGGAAAAACGTACCAAGAAGCAGTAGAGGGAAAATGGGCATTCGAAACCCCTATCCCCGAAAAATATCTTTCCATGAAAGTATTAGACGCAGAAGCGAATATGAATGAAATTGCAGCGAACGTAGATTTCGTATTCTGCGCAGTAAATATGCCCAAAGACCAAATTAAAGCTATCGAAGAAAAATATGCAAAGGCGGAAATCCCCGTTGTTTCTAACAACTCCGCGCACCGTTTTACCCAAGACGTGCCTATGGTGATTCCTGAAATCAACCCTGAACATATTCAAGTAATTTCAGCGCAAAAGAAGCGTTTGGGCACAAAAAAAGGCTTTATCGCAGTAAAATCGAACTGCTCGTTACAATCTTACGTACCCTTACTTCACCCCTTGAAAGCGTTTGGGATTAAGCAAGTAGCGGTTTGTACTTATCAAGCAATTTCCGGCGCAGGCAAGACCTTTACAACTATGCCTGAAATTATCGATAACGTAATCCCTTACATTGGCGGCGAAGAAGAAAAGAGCGAAAAAGAACCCCTTAAGATTTGGGGCAACGTCGGCAAAACGGGCATCGAGCTTGCAAACGGGCCTAAAATTACCGCGCAATGCTTGCGCGTACCCGTTAGCGACGGACACACCGCAGCAGTTTACGTATCCTTTGAAAACAAGCCTAGCAAAGAAGAAATTATTTCCGCTTGGAAAAACTTTAAAGGCTGCCCGCAAGAAAAGAAACTCCCTTCTGCACCCACGCAATTTATCGAATATTTCGAAGAAGACAATCGCCCGCAAGCAAAGTTGGATAGAATGGCAGGCAACGGCATGAGCGTTACGGCAGGCAGATTACGCGACGACAATGTATTTGATTATAAATTTATCGGACTTTCGCACAATACTTTACGCGGCGCAGCCGGCGGCGCAGTATTGCTTGCCGAGCTTTTGGCTAGCGAAGGTTATTTTGACTAATCGATAAACAATCACCAATCTATAAACAAGGAGCATACGTTTATATTATGAAAGGTTTTTTTAAAGGTAGCGGTACGGCTATGATTACCCCCTTCAACGAAAACGGGGTAAATTTAGAAGTATTTGGACAAATGATGGAATATCAAATTGAAAACGGCACGGATGCGCTGATTATTCTCGGCACAACGGGCGAACCTTCGACAATGACCATTGAAGAAGAAGTCGAATTGATGAAATATGCTTACCAAAAAGCAAACGGCAGAGTTAAACTTATTTTCGGCTGCGGCAGCAACGATACCGCTTACGCTATCGAAGCGGCTAAGCGCGCAAAGGATTGCGGTGCAGACGGACTTTTAATCGTTACCCCCTATTACAACAAATGTACGCAAAACGGCTTGGTTGCATATTATAAAGCCATCTGCGAAGCGGTTGACCTTCCCGTAATCGCCTACAACGTACCTTCGCGTACGGGCGTGGAAATTCAACCCGCTACTATGGCAAAAATTGCCGAAATTCCCAATATTGCAGGTATCAAAGACGCTGGCGGCAATATGAGCAAAACCATGGAAACCATTCGCCTTGTCCGCGATAAGTGCGACATTTATTCCGGCGAAGACGCGTTAAACTTCCCCATTCTTGCGGTAGGCGGTTCGGGCGTTATTTCCGTTTTATCCAACCTTGCACCTAAAGCGGTAAAGGATCTTTGCTCTCTTATCGAAGCAGGCAATTATCAACAGGCGGCAGAATTAAATGATAAATTACTCCCCCTTGCCTCCGCTTGCTTTGTCGAAGTCAACCCCATCCCCGTAAAAGCGGGTATGAATTTACTCGGCTTTAACGCAGGCACCCCTAGAGCGCCTTTAACGGAAATTGAACCGCAAAACAAGGAAAAGCTTATCAAGGCTATGCAAGATTACGGTATGGAGATAAAAGCATGAGCAAAGTAAAAATTATTATTTGCGGTGCATGCGGGAAAATGGGCGCAAACGTCCTTTCTCTTTTATCTGCGGATGAGCAAGCAACGGCGGTTTGCGGCGTGGATTTATTCCCGAAAGAAATCGGAATTCCTGTTTATACGAATTTTGCAGACGTGAAAGAAGAAGCCGACGTGATTATCGACTTCTCTTCCCCTCAAAACTTACAAGAACGTTTAGAATACGCAAAAAACAACCGTATGGGTATCGTTTTAGCATCCACAGGTTTCACCAAAGAAGATTTAGCCATGATTGACGAATACGCAAAGACAACGGCTATTTTTAAAACGGCAAACCTGTCGCTTGGCGTCAACTTAATGCAGGCACTTTGCAAGGCGGCTGCGGAAGTTCTTGGTGATGCGTTCGACATCGAGATTATCGAAAAGCATCACAACTTAAAAAAGGACGCCCCTTCCGGTACGGCATTGATGCTTGCAGACAGCGTCAACCAAGCTTTTGACAACGAGAAAACGTACGTCAACGGACGAAGCGGTATCGTCGGTGCGAGAACCAAAAAAGAAATTGGCATTCACGCAGTCCGCGGCGGCACTATCGTAGGCGAACACGAAGTTGTTTTTGCAGGCGAAGACGAAGTAATTACCATTTCCCACTCGGCGACAAGCAAACGAGTTTTCGCAGCAGGCGCTATCCGCGCGGCGAAGTATTTAAATAAAAAACCCGCAGGCATGTACGAGATGAAAGACCTTTTAGTTTAAAAATAAACGAAAATAAAAAAAACTCTCACAAAAACGTGAGAGCTTTTTTTATGCAAAAACGGTAGGCTTAATTTCGTTTGCTTCCACCATTTTATCTTCTAAATATTTTTTTAACTCGTGCGGCTTTGACACTCCTTTTAAATCAATGTCCCACTTTCCGACAACGTCTACCTTTACGTCGCCGTAATTAAATATTCTACCAAACAACGATTGATTGACAGATACCGACGCAACCTTGGTAAACACCGAACGGTCTTCTTTTCTTGACAAAACACCGCTTTTTTGAATGGCATATCCATCGTAAAATTCAATCGTTGACGATCTTTTTACAAAAATATCCACTATCATCACAATCAACGGAACTATCAAAAAACAAAGCACAATACGCCAAAAAGTAACTGCACTCCAAGCCGTTTTTCTCGCTACATAATTTGCCTGCATATCCTACCTCCAAGTTTAAAATATACCATTTCGGGATATTTTTATTATACCGTTTTGGTATAATATTGTCAAGTAAATTATAAGGTTTTTTTTATAAAATTATGCGTTTAAAATTTTTACGGCAACAAAAAGGAATTTCTCAGCTTAAACTTGCCATGGATTTAATGATGAATCAAAACAGCATCAGCCGTTACGAAAACGGAGAACGAGAAGCGGACTATGCTACGCTTATCAAATTCGCCGATTATTTTAACGTTTCAATCGATTATCTTTTATGCCGCACAGACAATCCTAAAATGAATAAATAAAGCTCTCGAAACTCGAGAGCTTTTCTTTTATCTTTTGTTTTTCTTTTTTTTGTTTTCTAAAACGTCGCTAAAACCCGAGAGTACGGAAGCAATAAGCACTAGCAACCCTCCGATGCACAAATTCAAAGTTAATACGTCTAATCCCAAAGCCACGGATGCAACGCTAGTAACAATGGCGACGCAAGGCATCACCATTGCAACCGTTGACGCGTTTATTTTTTTTATAGAGTTTGTTCGCAACACCCAACCCAGCGTATTGACAATCAGTGCTAAAACTATCATCAGTAATATAGGCTTAACTTCAAAAGAAAACACCGCCTTTTCCAAAAGCTCTCCGCCAACGGAAATGACGTTAAAAGACAGTGCTATCAAAAAGGAAAGAAGCGTTTGCACCCACATTTGTATCATTACGTACAAGGGCGCAAACAATTCTTTTGCAAACGCGCCCGTAGCCGCGATATTTACTCCGTAAAAGACGCCCGCTAACGCGCATAAAATTTCGCCTTTACCAAAAGACATTTCGCCCCCTAAAGAAATTCCGCTTAAAAGAAAAGCACCGACAAGGCACACTATACTTGCGATAATTTTTAAAACGGACGGTTTTTGGCGAATAAATACAAACATCAAAAACGGAACGATTACACAGGATAAATTTTGCAAAAATGCATATTGCATGGGCGTAGTGTATTGCAACCCTATTTTTTGTGTCAATACCGCCAACGAATTGAATAGCCCCGTCGGGATTCCAACGAGAAAATATTTCTTCTCTAACTTTTTCAACTGCTTAAAGGATAACGCAAGCAACGCAAGCGCCGATATAAGCGAAATGACGGCGGTTGCTATTAAAGGAGAACAATATGCATACAGCTCTTTATATAAAAGCGGCGCAAGACCCCAAATAAAAACGACAAACAAGAGAGCGCAATATGCGCTCCCCTGTCCATTATTTGATATATTTTTTCCTTGTGCTTTATCGACCATTATAATTGTTCCATTGCCGAGCTTAAACGAGCAAGCGCTCTTTCTTCGCCCAAAATTTGCATAATCGTCCAAAGGTCCGGCGTATTGGAAAGCCCCGTCAATGCAATTCTCAACATTTCCGCTACATCCGAAACATTACCAGGGAACGCTTCGGGGTTTGCTTTATATGCTTTCATATCCGTCGCAAAACCATTATCGCCAGCCACTTGTTTTACCTTTTCAAACCAAGCGGAGCAATCGTCCGCATAACTATAAATTTCTTTAAAGCTCTTTAAGACGTTTTTAACAAGTGCATTTTCGAAACGATATTCGTAAACAGGCGCAAACGTGCTGTCAAAGAAATAGGAAATAAATTCCACTGCTTGTTTTGCGCAAATAAAATCTTTACGACGTTTTTTACCGCCGATACCCATGCAAAGCGTTAAAACTTTCAACATATATTGTTTATCCGCAAAATATGCCTTTTGAACGTCGCTGCCAAAATCGTTAACCCAAGCTTGCAAGAAATCAAACATTTCCGTTTCGCTCATTTTCGCCATCACCGTTTTGGAAATATCGTTTAATTTAACGATATCAAACAACGCACCGCTCTTACCCATTTTGCCAATAGAATATTTAAACTCTGCTAAATCCGCATCAGGATTTTTTAACATCCATTCTTCAAAGTTAGAATTTAACAGCGTCATCATATACGTTTTTACTGCCGTTTGATGATAACCTTGTTCGCGATAGAAAGTTAACGACGCTTCAGGGTCTTTTCTCTTTGAGAGTTTACGTCTAGTTTCGCCGTCGATTTTTTGAATGGAGCAGTTATGACCGTATTTAGGTAATTTAAACCCTAATACGTTAAACAATTCGATATGGATAGGCAAGGAAGAAAGCCATTCTTCACCGCGGATTACAAGCGTCGTGCGCATAAAATGGTCGTCGATTGCGTGTGCAAAATGATAGGTAGGAATACCGTCCGATTTCAAAATTACAACGTCTTGGTTGTTTTCGGTTACTGTAATATCTCCTTTTACCGCATCATTAAAGGTATGCTTTTGTTCTACGTCCCCTTGCGATTTTAAACGGATAACGTACGGTTTTCCAGCCGCAAGATTCGCATAAATTTCTTCCTCGCTAAGATTGCGGCACTTTGCAAACTCGCCGTAATAGCCAGGCAAAAGCTTGTTTTCCGTTTGATATTCTCTCGTCTTTTCATTATCTTCTTCTGTGCAGAAGCAAGGATATGCCAAGCCCTTTTTAATCAATTCCTTTGCGTATGCATGGTAAATTTCCGCGCGTTGTCTTTGGTAGTAAGGCCCATATTCACCGCAAAGATCTGCACCTTCATCAAATTCAACGCCAAAATATTTCAACGACGAGTGAATTACTTCTACCGCGCCTTCTACCTTACGCTTTTCGTCCGTATCTTCAATGCGAAGATAGAATACGCCGCCGCTTTGGTGCGCAATACGCTCGTTTGCGAGCGCTACATATAAATTCCCCAAATGCATAAAACCCGTGGGACTGGGCGCTAAACGAGTTACTTGTGCGCCTTTAGGTAAATCGCGAAGAGGATAACGTTCTTCATAATACGCAAGTTCTTTTACGTTTTCGTCGGGGATAAGCGTTTCCGCTAATTTTATCAAATCCATAATAATTTCCTTTCCTTATTTATTCGTTCAATATTGTAACACGCGCCGCATGCCTTGTCAATCAAGTAATGAGACGTTTTAAATTTTTTCAGCCTTTTTTAACGCGTCGATAACCGTTTGCACCGAAGCGTCGATATTTTTTCCATCTAACGCAACCGTAAGATGCGCATACTTTTCGTAAAGAGGCGAGCGTTCGTCATACAAATCTTTTAAAGTATACCCCTCTTTGATGGCCACACCTCGCTTTTCTAGGTCGCCTAAACGCTTTTCTATTTCCTTATATGAGAGTTGTAAATACACTACCGTACCCATTGCTTGCAATTTTTGCATAGCGTTTTCACGATAAATGACGCTACCGCCTGTCGCAATAACGCAACGATCTGCGCAAAGCTCGCTATTTACCTTTGCTTCGATATCCAAAAACGCCTCTCTGCCTTGTTCTGCGATAATTTGGTTTAATCGTTTCCCTTCGCGCGCAACAATTACACTATCGCTGTCTACGTAACCATAGCCAATCGCCTCGGAAAGCTGTGTGCCGATTGTCGTTTTACCAGATGCCGGCATACCTATCAAAATAATGTTTTTCATACTTACACTCCAAATACCCGCTTTAAGCTTTGTAAAATGTCTGCATCCGCAGGCGCCCATTCTTCTTCTTTTAACGCCGCGGGCGCAATCCATGCGTAGCCTTCGTGTTCTTTTAATAAAAACTCAGAGGTCATTACACATTCATAAACAGAAAGAGTGATGATGAAATCGGGATATTCAAATGTGGTTTTTGCGTATAAGCCACCCACTTCAACATCTAATTCTAACTCCTCTTTCAATTCACGTTTTACGGCATCTTCACCTCTTTCCCCTTCTTCAATTTTTCCGCCCGGGAATTCAAATTTATGTGCAACGTATGCAAACGGACTTTCCCCTCGCTTCGTGGCAAAAATTTTACCGTTATTGAATATTAACGCAGCGGCTACTTTTACGTGTTTTTTCATACACTCTCCTTATATTAAAGACCCAGGTATGCCGCAAGCAAAGAAACTGTAGCTAACAAACCTTTCACGTGCGTGCGTTCCATACCATGCGACGCGTGTACGCCAGGACCTATCAGTCCGCCTTTCACGTCCGCGCCAGCCGACCATGCCGCGCCTACGTCCGATCCGTAATAAAGATATACGTCTGCCGCGTAATCGATTGCATTTTCTTTTGCCAAAGCAATCAATTTTTCTACCATTTCATAGTCGTAAGGACCATGGCCGTCTTTCACGCAAATAGATACTTGCGTTTCCTTACAAGCAAGGTCTGCACCGATACAACCCATATCTACCGCTAATAATTCATCTGCGTCTTGCGCCACCGAAGCTGCGCCGTGTCCCACCTCTTCGTAGTTTGTGAAGTAAAAATCAGTATCATATTGCGGTAAAACGCCCTGCTTTTTAATCGCATACAGGATTGCTAACAAACATGCGCTACCCGCTTTATCATCTAAAAATCTCGATTTCACAAAACCGCTTTCCGTTACCGTCGTTTTGGTTTCAATTGCAATAACGCTACCCGTACGAATGCCCAAATTTTCTACGTCTTTCGCACAAGAAACTTCTTCGTCTAAGCGCACGTGCATTGTATTTTCGTTACGCTCTAACGTGCCCGCATCTTTATACACGTGGCAAGAAGGAGAATCGGATAAAAACGTACCCGTATATACTTTACCGCCGTCTGCATAGATTTTGCAATATTCTCCGTCAAACGTCGCAAGCGTAGGTCCGCCTAAACGAGTAAAGCGAATTCTGCCGTCGCCCGTAATACTTCTTACCATTGCGCCAAGCGTATCTACGTGCGCGGAAACCGCTACTTTCTTTCCGCCGTCTTTCCCCTTTACGCTTACTTTCACCAAACGTTTATTGGTTTCAACGCAGACATGCCCCATATCTTTAAGCATTTGAACCAACTTTTCGTTAATCTTTGCGGAGAACCCCGTGGGGCTGTCCACCGCCATAATTTCTTTTAAAACCGAAAGGATATATTCTTGATAATCTTTTGCATTAATCATACTATTCTCCTAATTAGTCGTGTCTTTCATCACTGTCAAATGTTTCGCAAAATCTTGCCGCAAAGGACGGCTGTTCACCGCCAGCATACAAATGCCCCGTATCACCCAATCCAGCACAACGGAATAAGGCGACCCCCTCTCTGCGCTCTTCTGTATACAAAGTCGTAACCGAGGTAGGTGCGGCAACAAAATGGTGCCAAAGCGGAATGGGAGATATGCCGCAAAGGTGAGAAAGCAACACCATTTCCAGCCCAAAATGGCAAAAGAATGCAATCGTATCTCGATTCCCTTTTTCCACTTTGTAAATTTCTCCGTCGCGCACGTAACCGTGTTCTTTTAAAAGCTCGTCTAAGCTATCCGTTACTTTTTTGAATACTTGCTCCATGCCGCCAGCGCGATAAAAATCTTGCTGATGCCAACGCTTAACGTCGTACATCTCTTCATTATCTACCCACTCTTCAGGGAGCATATCCCACGGGATATAACGAAAACGTCCCGAAGGCAACGTGATAGGCGTACCAAATTCTTGCAGCCATTCTTTTATCTCGACCTTCTCTTGCATCCCAAGCGCCATTGCCGTATACGCGCAAGTATCTTTCGCACGGCCTAAAGGCGACGAAAATATATAATCGATTTTTTCCTTAGACAGTTTTTGCGCTAATAACTGCGCTTCCCTATGCCCTTTTTCCGTCAAAGTATCGTGCTCATAGTCGGGATCGCCGTGTCTAATAATAAGTATTCGCATACCTGCCCCCTAGCTTTTATTCTTGCCCCTCTTCTATAAACGGCATTAAGATAGAATTTTGTACGTATAAATATTCGTCTTTAATACGAACGTAATCGCCATCAAGTTGCAGATATTGCAAGCTCTTTTTAAACGCTTGCGGGAAATCTTGACCAATTTCCGTCCCAAACGTCTTTTTGTATTCGGAAAGAGAAACGCCTTGTTTTGTGCGCAAAGCCAACATTAAAAACTCGAATTTTGCATCCTTTTCTTCTACTTCCTCGCAGCTCACTGCAGGATAGAAGCCCGAAATGATACATTTCATATATTCGTCCAAAGAAAACGTATTTGTGAAGCGTTTCCCTTGCATAAAAGAGCTTGCCGAAACGCCTACGCCGATATATTCGCCACGTTTCCAGTAATTGAGATTATGCTTACTTTCAAAACCAGGCTGCGCGAAATTAGAAATTTCATATCTTTCGTAGCCTTTTTCTTTTAAGAGCGAAAAGCCATAGTCGTACATTTCCGCAACTTCGTCTGCATCAGGCAATTCGCCGTTTAAATAATCGGTATAAATGGGCGTACCGTCTTCTACCGTTAAGGCGTACATGGAAATGTGTTTAGATCCGCATGCATGCGCCAACTCAATCGTTTTACGAATATCTTCTTTGGTTTGATTTTTCAAACCAAGCATTACGTCTGTGCTAAAATTTTGGCCTTTTAACAGCTTCGTGGCATACACGTAATCTCGCGCGTTATGGATACGTCCCAAATCTTCAAGCTGTTCGTCAATCGCCGTTTGCAAGCCGATAGAAAAGCGGTTAATTCCCGCTTCTAAATACGTTTGCACCTTGCTTTCCCCGATAGTACCGGGATTTAATTCAAGGGTGATTTCCGCGTCATCCGTCAATTTAAAACACTTTTTAATTTGGTTCATTGCGCCCAAAATGAGTTTAGGCGGAATGTACGAGGGCGTACCGCCACCAAAATACACGGTATCGAATACGTAATCTTTTAACTCTTCCCCGCGCATTTTAAGTTCTTTATACAAACACGCCATATACGCTTCGGCGTAATCGATTTTATCGGGAAAAGACACAAAATCGCAATACGAGCATTTATGTCTGCAAAATGGTACGTGAATATAAATTCCCGGCATATCTTTCTCCTTTTTATTCCTTACTGATAGGCTTTTTATCTTTCAAGGTTATCTCCAGACAAACGCCACATTCTTTACTTATCTTTATTAGTTTTCAAAATTTCCATAAACACTTCGGAAGGTACTTCTACGCTACCCACTTGGCGCATACGCTTTTTACCTTCCTTTTGCTTTTCAAGCAGCTTTCTCTTACGCGTAATATCGCCGCCGTAACACTTAGCAAGTACGTCTTTACGTACTGCTTTTACCGTTTCACGAGCGATAATTTTACCGCCTACCGCTGCCTGCACTGGAATTTCAAACAATTGACGAGGAATTGCTTCTTTCAAGTTTTCGCAAAGCGTTCTACCTCTTTCATACGCTCTATCTTCGAAAACAATAATCGACAACGCGTCACAAATATCCCCGTTGAGTAAAATATCCAAACGAACAAGTTTAGAACGCTGATAGCCAGCCAACTCATAGTCGAAACTTGCGTATCCCTTTGTGCGAGATTTTAAGCTGTCAAAGAAATCGTACACAATTTCATTTAAGGGCAACGTATATTCAAGTTTCACTCTGCGTTCATCTAAATAGGTCATATTTTTAAACACGCCGCGTTTTTCTTTACACAAATCCATAATCGGCCCCATATAATCGGGTGGCGTGAAAATATCCGCTTTTACAATAGGTTCTTCCATATACTCGATATCAGACGGATCGGGTAAATGCGAAGGATTATCTACGAAGAATTCTTCTCCATTCGTCTTATGCACAAGATAACTAACTGACGGCGCCGTCGTGATAATATCCAAATTAAACTCACGTTCGATACGTTCTTGGATAATTTCCATATGCAACAATCCTAAGAAACCACAACGGAACCCAAAGCCGAGCGCAACCGAATTATCCGGTTCAAAGATAAGCGAAGCGTCGTTTAACTGCAATTTTAAAATTGCTTCTTTCAAATCGTTAAACTTACTTCCGTCTAAGGGATAAATACCGCAGAACACTACGGGTTGCACCTTTTTATAACCAGGCAAAGCTTCTTTTGCGGGGTTTGTCGCCAACGTAACCGTATCGCCTACTGCGACGTCTTGTATGGATTTAATAGAAGCTGCGATATAACCAACCTCGCCTGCCTTTAACACTTCTTTCGGCAAGGGAGAAGGCGCAAAAGCGCCGACTTCAGTTACGTCGTAAATGGTATTAGATAAGAAAGTCGTAATCTTATCCCCTACTTTCACACAGCCGTCCATCAAACGAACAAACAAAATAACCCCTTTATAGTTATCGTAATAGCTATCGAAAATCAATGCTTTAAGCGGTGCTTCCGTTTCACCTTCTGGCGCAGGGAAATATTGCGTAATTGCTTCTAACAAATCCTCAATATTCGTACCTTCCTTTGCAGAAACGCAAGGCACACCGCTTGCATCTAAACCGATAACGTCTTCTATTTCTTGCTTTACTTCGTCAATTCGCGCACTAGGCAAGTCGATTTTATTGATAACAGGTAAAATCTCTAAATTGTTTTCGAGCGCCAAATATACGTTTGCGAGCGTTTGCGCTTCTACGCCTTGCGTTGCGTCTACAACCAAAATAGCCCCCTCGCACGCTGCAAGCGAACGGCTAACTTCGTACGTGAAGTCAACGTGGCCTGGAGTATCAATTAAGTTGAACTCATATTCCTGCCCGTCTTTTGCCGTATAATACATTCTTACAGGTGTCAGCTTAATTGTAATGCCACGTTCTCTTTCAATATCCATGCTATCCAGCAATTGTTCTTCCATGTCGCGCTTGGAAACTTGTCCCGTGCGTTCGATCAATCTGTCCGCAAGGGTACTTTTACCGTGGTCAATATGCGCAATAATACAAAAATTTCTTAAAGTTGACTTGGGTTTCGCCATAATTTTTTATCCTTTTCTATTCTCTCAACAATCAAGCATATCTAAAAACGCTTTCAGTACATAAGGAATTTGCGCATTTTTATGCAACAACATTCCTATTGAACGAGCGGGCAATGCGGGCTCTGTTTGTATTTCGAATATACCTTCGTCCGACAAAGCACGAGCGGCATATTCTTTAGGGATAATCCCAACGCCCATACCGCTAGACACAAAACGCTTCATTAAATCCCAACTGCAAATTTCAAGAGAAGGCTTCAGCTCTACGCCGATATTTCGGAAAAATTCATCCCATACCGTACGAGCAACCGTCTTCTTTTCCATCATGATCAAGGGATACTTTTTCAACTGTTTCATAGTAACCGTGACTTGCTTTAATTCGGGGTATTTATCCCCTGCAACAAACACGTCGTTTAAGCGTATACAATTGCCATGCAACACCAATTCAGGATCAACCTCAATAGGCATATTAACAAACGCCACGTCGCATTGATTAGCTTTTACACGTTCAATTGTGCGTGGTGTAATATCCGAATACAGCTCTATTTTAACCAACGGAAATTTTTCACGGTAGGCTACGATTTTATCCGCTAAAAAATATTCGAATATCGTATCCGAAGCACCGATTCGAATGGTCCCCGTCGCCGTCGAATTTGCAAGCGAAATCATAGTTTCCGCTTCCCATAATAATCCTAACGCTTGTTCTATTTTAGAAAAAATCAATTTCCCGCCCCGCTCGGAAAGTTCCATTCCCCGATGCGTTCGATTGAATAACGTAACCCCTAATTGATTTTCTAGTTGTTTAATCGATTGTGAAACGGCGGGCTGGGAAATATATAATTCTTCCGCCGCCTTTGTTAAACTGCCGCATTTTGCAACCGTATAAAACACTCTGTATAATTCCAGATTAACCATTTTTACCTCTTATTTTCCTACGCAAAACTTCTCGAAAATTTCTTTAATAATTTCTTCCGTAGCCGTTTCGCCCGTAATTTCCCCTAACTTATCCCACGCCTCTTTTACGTCAATCCCGATTAAATCAAGAGGCTGCATACCGCAAGCCAAAATTGCTTTTTGTAACTTTTCTTTCGCGTCCTTTAACGCGCGGTAGTGCCGTTCTTCTATCAAAAATGCCGCGTCTTCGCTGCGTTCGCCTAATCCGCGTTCGTATAAAAGTGCTTTCAGCTTTTCTATCCCTTCGCCCGTTACAGCGGACGTTAATACATCTGCATCCGTGTCCGTATCATCTTTAGAAGCGTCCATTTTATTTAACACTTTGATAAGCGGCTTGCCTTGCACCATTTGCAAAACTTTTGCATCTTCGTCGTCTAATTTACGAGTAGAATCCGCCACAAATACAGCCACGTCACACGAACGAATGATATGCTCTGCACGCTCAATCCCAATATTCTCGATTTTATCCCCACTCTCTCTTACGCCAGCGGTATCGTACAAATTAAATTTCGCGCCGTGGATTTCGATAACGCCTTCCACCGCGTCGCGCGTCGTACCTGCAATCGAAGAAACAATAGCTTTTTCATAGCCAAGCAACCTATTTAACAACGAGCTTTTTCCCGTATTCGGCTTTCCACAAATCGCTACGGTTACGCCCGACTTAATTTTCTTTCCTACTGCATATCCCGCCAACAAAGCGTTTAATTCGCCTTGCAACTTTATAAGCTGTACACGCAATTCTTCGACATGTTGCTCTTCTATATCCTCTTCGGGATAATCCACGGATACGTCAATACCTGCCAACAAATATTTTAATGAGGATTGCAACTCAATCACTTTTTTGGTTAATTTTTCGTTATAGAGCAAATAACCAGCTTTTACCTCGGCTTCCGATTCGCCGTTAATCATATCCGCAACCCCTTCGGTTGCAGCAAGCGAAAGTTTCCCGTTTAAAAACGCGCGCTTGGTAAATTCCCCTTTTGTCGCACTTCTTGCGCCTAAACGGAAAGTTTGTTTTAAAATACCGCGAGCAATACTCTCGCCGCCATGGCATTGAAATTCAACGATATCCTCTCCCGTATAGCTTTGCGGACCTTTAAAGTACACGCACAGCCCATAATCGACAAACGTACCGCCGTCAATTTTTCCAGGATACATTCTGTACGGTTCGAAATCCGCCACGGCAACCTTCCCCGTCGGCGTAAACATTTTTGCCGCCAACGCAAGCGGATCTTTCCCACTAATTCGTATAATAGCAACACCGCCTTTTCCTGCAGGAGTCGCAATCGCGGAAATGTTTTCTTCGGGCATTTTTTCGCTCTCCTTTTATAACTTGAATTTATATCTCTTTTTATTATAACATAGTATTATAGTTCTGTAAACTATTTAAGGATAATTTTTTACAAAAAAAGACGGAAAATATAACTTTTACTTATTTTCCGTCCCGTTTGTATTTTGTTGTTTTTTACTTATTCAAAGAAGGAATCAAACCCGTTGCCTTTAAAAGTTTCTTCCTTGCTTTCTTGTGATTGCTCATCCGATTTTTTCTCTCCGCCAAACTCCGCAAAAGGCGCTTCTGGTTCCTTTTTTTCTTCTTGTGCCGTCGTGTTTCCGTAAGGGTTTCCATACGGATTATACGGTCCATATGGATTATACTGCCGACTACGAATAAACGCTTCACGTCTTGCACGCATATACGCTTCATAGTCAATCTCTTTATTGTTTCTATGCGCAAAGATAACAACGTAACGGGCTAAAGGAATAAAAAAGTTTAAAATACTAAAAATTCTATAATTCTTCGGATTATATCTACGATATAACCCCATCAACAAAATCAGCAAGAGTATTTGATAAATCAATTCAACGATAGATAAAATATAATCGCTGATTCTATAAAGCATATAAATAGTCGTACCTGGTTCGTTCAAGTTCACCCAAACGGGTAACACCTCGCCCGTTTCCATCGGTACGTAGCTAGGCAAACCGTGAACCATATATAAATAAATTTCGGAAAAAATAACGAAAGCGCAACAAAGCGTAGTTACGATTTGCGCTATCATGGTATAGAGCCCTGCGTGCCTCATTTTATGTCCAAACACGTCGCATTCACCCGCGATTTTACCGATATAAATCAAATTTGCAAACGGCACAAACGCCAACCATTTATGTTTACATTCCTTGTTTTGCGCCATCTTGTACAACCCAATCCCCTGCAAAACAAACAGCGCAAGCCATATCCCGCCTGCAATTATCAAGCCTGTTATCAGCGACTCGGTCGTTATTTCGCTGCTAAATAACATTGTCCAAAAATATAAAGTATATATTTCCATACGAAATATTTACAATCTCCTATCTTTTCTTAATTATCGTATTCAACATTTATCAACGTCAGGCCTTTTGCCGGCATCGTCTTGCCCAGCAAACTTCTATCGCCTGTTTCAAAACTCTCGCGCAAGCTTTCCGTGTCTTTAATTCCTAAGGAAAGCGCCAACAGCTCGCCCACCATTGTCCGCACCATATTGTATAAAAAACCGTTTCCTGTTACGTAAATTTTTAAATCTCTGCAACCAAAGGAAAAGCTTTCTTCCACTTTTACCTCATACACTGTCCGAACCGTTGTTTTTACAGATGAGCCCGACGCACAAAAAGCTTTAAAATCATGTTCACCTTCAAAGAGTTTTGCCATTCTTTGTAAAATGGAAAGTTCGCCTAAAGCATCCACACGAACGGCATACCGTTCTTTTAACGGAATTTCGCGTTTACTTTCATACAACGAATAACAATACGTTTTTCGCTTCGCACTGCGGTTGGAATCAAAGCCGTCCTTTCCTTCCCAACCATCCAGCACTCTTACGTCGCTTGGCAAAAATCTATTTAAGCAATCGGGCATTTTTTCAGGCGGAACCGTAATTGATTCGCTGTTAAAATGACATACTTGTCCCAGCGCATGCACACCGGCGTCCGTTCTTCCGCTTGCCGTTATCCGAACGTCTTGTCCAAGCGCATCCATCACGGCATTCTCCAAACGTTGTTGTACGGACATTGCGTTTTTTTGCCGTTGCCATCCCGCATACTCCGTTCCATCATAACAAATTTTTAATACATATCGCATAGCTACACCATTGGAGGAAGATATGCCCCGCAAAGCGCTACTGCTGTAATCAACAGCACCAATACCACAATCGCGACAAAATCTCGCCAAGTAAACGTTAGTTTTTTATATTTTGTGCGTTTGCCATCCCCCGAATAACACCTTGCGTCCATTGCGTCGCCCAGCTCTTCCGCTCGGCGCAACGAACTGATTAAAAGAGGCGCGATAACAGGTAATACCGCTTTAATCCTTTGCAATAAGCTACCCGTTTCAAAATCGGCACCGCGCGATTTTTGCGCGTTCATAATTCTCGCCGTCTCCTCCGTTAAAATAGGGATAAAGCGCAGCGCGATAGACATAATCAACGCAAACGCGTGCACGGGGAAGTGCAACCATTTTAAAGGCGTAAGCAAGCTTTCAATACCGTCCGTCAGCGACACGGGCGACGTCGTTAACGTGAGAATAGACGAGCCCAGCACTAATAAAAATAATCGAATAGCAAAAAACAATGTGGAGAATACCGCTTCTTTGGTGATAATGATAATCCACCATTCTGCAAGCACCGTTTCCCCTTGCCCAAAAAATAAATTCAACAGCGAGGTAAAGAGCAATAAAAATGCCACCGCTTTGATACTATTTAACAGTTTTCCTAAAGGTATGCCGGATACCGCCACGACAAGTAAAAACATTACCGCACATGCGCCAAGCGCATAAAAATCTTGCGCAAGAAACACCGTAACGATATACCCTATCAACCAAACAAGCTTTAAGCGCGGGTCTAAGCGGTGCGTAAAGGAGTCAGCAGGATAATACTGCCCAAACGAAACGTCATTCATTTGCGTTCCCTCCTTGCGTTAAACTCATACCTGCCCCTATGCTTTTTGCATATTGTAAGATTTGATTAACAAAATCGTGGCTTGACAAATCGCATTCGATTTCTATCCCAGCCGCGCACAAACGCTGTAATACTTTTTGCGTAAACGGAATATCTAAGCCCGCTTTTTGCGTTTCTCCGCTTTCAAACAAAGTTTTTGGCTTGCCAGTTGCTACAATTTTCCCGTCCGCAAAAACAGCCGCTTGATTACAATTTTCCGAAATTTCATCCATATCGTGAGAAACGATAATCACCGTTTTACACCAATCTTTATGAATATTGTGCAAAAGCTGCATAATTTCTTTTTTTCCAAGCGGGTCTAACCCAGCGGCAGGTTCGTCCAAAACCAAAATTTCAGGTTTGGTTACTATAACGCCCGCAATCGCTACCCGACGTTTTTGCCCGCCCGAAAGCTCAAACGGAGAACGTCTTTTTATCTCTTCATAATTTAACCCAACCGTTTCAAGCGCTTCTTGAACAGCTTGGCGAACCTCCTCAATAGACAATTCTTTTTCCGCAAAGTTTTTTAACCCGAATGCTACGTCGGCGAACACCGTTTCTGCAAACAGTTGATACTCGGGATATTGAAAAACCATCCCTACCTTTTTGCGAAGGGCTTTAAAATCTGTCTTGTTATCCGTTAAATCAAACCCATTAACCTGTAAAACAGTATTGGACTTTTCTGCTTTTTTCTTTGCCTTATATTTTTTCTCAGCTGTGGGAAGTTTTAACAACGCATTTAAATACTGCACAAACGTAGATTTCCCACTGCCAGTATGTCCAATAATACCAAAGAAATCTCCACACTCAATTGTTAAATCCACGCCATCTAGCGCGTGCGTTTCAAAGGGAGAATTTGCATTATACGTATGGCTTAATTGGCGGCATTCTATACAGCCAATTCCCGCACCACTATCACATGAACGCGTACCTGCCCCCATGCTTTCTGCATTTTTTACCCATTTACCTTGCGGGAGTTGCATTGAAAGCGCATCCGCTAATTGTATAGCGTCTAAGGTATCTAAAACACTTAAACCACCTTGTTGTAAAGCCCGACAAATACGAACGGGCATAGGCAACGCCAAATGGTATTTTTCAAGTTCTTTTTCTTGACATAAAATATCTTGCGGCTTGCCTTGCATAACAATTTCGCCGCGGTTCATTACAATCGCCCTATCCGCAAGCATTGCTTCTTCGGGAAAATGCGTAATTAGAAGCACCGTCATTTTTTCTTGCTTGTTAAGCTTTAAAACGACATCTAATACTTCCTTTCTGCTACGTGGATCTAACATAGCCGTAGATTCGTCTAAAATTAAAATTTTAGGTTTTAACGCCAACGCACCCGCTATCGCAATACGCTGTTTTTGCCCACCCGACAATCTAGACGGCGTACCATGGCGATATTCCGCCATGCCTACAGAATTTAAAGCAAAATCAATTCTGTTTCCAATTTCTTCACGGGATAAACCGATATTTTCTGGACCAAACGCCACGTCGTCTTCAACAATAGACGCAACCATTTGATTATCTGGATTTTGGAATACTATCCCCACTTGTTTTCGAATTTCGTATAAATTTTTTTCATCCGTCGCATCTAATCCAAAAACAGTAATTTTCCCGCTTTGAGCCGACAATAAACCGTTTGTTAAACGAGCCAACGTAGATTTCCCGCTGCCATTATGCCCCAAGACCGCGACAAATTCGCCTTCTTCCACGCTAAAATTGACGCCACGCAAAGCAAACCCGCCTAAATCAACGCTCGAAAAAGGCGAAACGAGCTCTTCTCTTTGCTCCTCCGCATCCGTATATGAAAACGTTACTTTTTCAAACGTGATTGCTTGCATACTCCGTCCTTTTACGTAAAAACAATTTTTTTACAAAATATCATACTAAACTAGTATAATTATAACAAATTTTCCCCCTTATTACAATGAAAATCGCGTGAAATTATGTGATTTTGTTAAAAAAATCAACAATTTTCGATTTTTTTTTGATTTTCCCCTCGATTTTTTGATGAAATACTCTTTTTTCATACGTCAATTTTTTTATGTAAAATACTTGTATTCTACTCTAAAATATATTATAATAATCGTATCACATATAGGAAATTGTAAGGAGCGAAGAATTATGCAAACGCAAGAAAAAGCGAACGCCCTCCCCGAAGGTAAAACCACCGAAAGTCAACCTAGCGAAGATTTTTCTTTAAAAACCCTCGCCGTTGATTTACTTATTTGTTTAGTAGCTGCGCTACTTGTTTCAGCATCACTGTTTTATTTTTCCAACTATAATTCTTTTGCACCTGGCGGCGTAACAGGCTTTGCTTCCATGCTAGGCTCTTTACTCTCTCAATCCACAAACGGCGACGTTACGGAATATATGAGTATTTTTATGGTAATACTCAACACGCCTATTTTTATTTGCGTAGCAATTTTTGTTAGCAAAAAGACGGGGATTATTTTACTTATTTATATGGTTTTCCAAACAAGCCTGCTTATGTTGTTCCGACATTTACATATGGAATACGGAATTGCTTATTACGGCGCATATCCTTCAGGCAGCTGTTACGAAGAAGGCAACAACGTCGTTTTTGCTGCAATCGGCGTCGGCGTTATTTCCGGCTTCGGATTTTCGTTGATGTTACGCCGTTTCGGCGCATCCGGCGGCACATACGCCATCTCCGCGTTAATCAAACGCTTTAAACCCGAAAAAAATATTGCTTGGCTTGCTTTTGCGCTTGATTCTTCCGTTGTTTTGCTTGCAATATTTATTTACAATCCAACGAGCGCCAACTCCGTTATTTCTACTCTTTGCAATATTTTCATTTCCGACCTCGTTGTCGATTATATGTTACAAGGTTTACGCAACGGCTATAAATTTGAAATTATTACAGATAAAGCCGACGAATTATCCTCTGAAATTATGGAAAAACTCGGTAGAGGCGTTACCAGCCTACACGCAGAAGGCATGTATACCCACCATGAACACACTTTGCTTGTATGTATTATACGCAAACGCCAAATGGGTGAATTTTTAAAAATATTAAAGAGCTATAACGCGACATTCTCCTATTCTTGCAAGGTTAACGAGGTATACGGAAAGTTTTTAGACAATCCCACCAAACATAAATAAGAATACATAAAAAACAGCTTGCCTTTACGCAAGCTGTTTTATTTTTTCAAAATTTCTATTAGAATTTATTTTGACTGTTTTTCTCAAGGACATCCGTCTGTATCGCGTCTACAATCGCCATTTGCATTGCCGTATTTTTGGGCACGTTGTTTGAATTCTTTTTTCCGTACATCTTCGTCTTGCCCATAATTTCACTTACTTCAATGATAGAAACAAACGCAGATTCATCCACCTCTAAAACAATGTCTTTTAAACGATTGATTTCAAAACGATTTACCACCACGTAAAGCATCTTTTTATTTTCGCCCGAATAGTACCCTGTTGCATCTAATACGGTAATACCGCGGTGCAGAGAAGACGAAAGCTTCGACGAAACCAATCTCGCTTTTTGCGTAATAATCAGCGCAGCGTTTCCTTTCTCGAAACCTTCTACGATAAAGTCAATCGTCTTCAACCCTACGTAATATGCAATAACTGAATACAACGCAATTGCCCATTCGTTTTCCCCAGACGCAAGCGAAGCGATCACAGCCGCTACAACGTACAAAACGACGTTGTAAATCATAACGAACGTCCCTACGCTAAGCCCTAACTTTTTATGGAAAATAACCGCCATAACTTCAACGCCGTCTAATGCGCCGCCAAACTTAATAACAAGCCCGCTGCCAACGCCCGACAAAAGCCCGCCGAAAATAGCCGCTAATACAACCTCGTTTTGAACGATAGGCGAACCATCTGAAAAGCCATCGGGAAAAATAAAACTGTTGATAATTAAAGAGCCCAACGAATAAATTGCAATCGCATACAACGAATAAATTAAAAATTCCCAACCGATTTTCTTTCTGCCTATAAAATAAAAGGGGATATTGATCAGTAACAAAAACAACGCTTGGGGCAACAATAAGTAACGAGAAAGCAATACGCTTGTACCCGAAAAGCCCCCGTCGTAGATGTACAAGGGGGTCAAAAACAAACAAACGCCAATAGCGTTAATAACCCCTGCAATCGTCAAACCTACAAAATTTAACGGTTTTAATTTTAATTTCATACTATTACCTTACTACACTATTATAACGTTATAACAATTCTGCAATTAAAACATCTCGGCTTTTTTCGGATAAATAAGCAGGCGGTATATCTAACACCGTTTTACAGCCGTATACCCCTTCGCTATTCAAACGATAGATTGCACGCGCATACGCTACTAACACGGACGCCGTAAATTCCGCATTCGAATCCAATGTTAAACGATACTCGATTAAATGCTTATTTTCCCCGTCTGTTCCCGTTGTGCCCGAACGGATAACCGTACCGCCATGAGGCAAGCCTGCATGCTTTTCGTTTAATTCTTCTTGCGAAATAAAATGCACCGTTGTGTCATAATCGGCAAAATAATTAGGCATTGTAACGATTTCTTGTTCAATTTTCGCCAAATCCGCGCCCGATTTTGCTACGACAAAACATTCTCTTTGGTGTTTTTGTCTAGTGGTTAAAATAGGATTTTCCCCGTTTCGTACTGCTTCCAAAGCACTTGTAACGGGAATGGTGTATTGCTTTGCATCTTGCACGCCGTCAATGCGTCTAATTGCATCTGAATGTCCTTGGCTTACACCTTTTCCCCAGAAAGTATACTCTTTCCCATTTGGTAAAATCGCACCTGCGTACGCCCGCATAAGCGAGAACATACCCGGATCCCAGCCCACAGATACAACCGCAGTTTTTTCGGCGGTTACAGCAGCCTCGTGTACAGCAGTAACGTGTTGAGGAATTTTAGCATGCGTATCAAAGCTATCCACTACGTTAAAGAAGCGGGCAAGCTGCGGCGTTTGCTTGGGTAAATCCGTTGAACTACCACCGCAAAGTACAACGACATCTATCAAGTTTTGCATATCAAAAATATCATTCGACGCATACACGGGTACCCCCGTTACCGTTTTTACCGTTGCAGGATCACGACGGGTAAACACCCCTACAATCTCTATATCATTATATTGTTGGCAAGCAAGTTCAACTCCTTTTCCGAGATTGCCATAGCCGTAAATACCAATACGAATACTCATATTTCCACCTCTTTTTACAAAAATATATACCAGTAGTATACTTCGCAAACGAACAATTATCACTACTTTGAAAACAGTTCCGCTCGTTGCTTTTTTAACGCAAATTACGTCTGCTCTATAAGAAAAAGAGAAAATATAACGGTTAAACCGCCCTATCTTCTCTTGTTTTATTTAATTATTTACGCGTTATATAACGGCGTATCAATACATTTCGATATACGCGTCGCGTTCAGCACCCACGGAAACGTACTTAATTTTACATTCGCAAGCTTCTTCCAAATAACGCACGTAATCTAATGCTTCTTGGGGCAAATCTTCTTTTTTGCGGCATTTGGAAATATCACAATTCCAACCCTTTACCGTTTTGAATACAGGCTTACATTCGTCTAATACATCAGTGAAAGGGAAATCGTGAATCAATTCGCCGTTCAATTCGTACGCAACGCAAACTTCCAATTCTTCATAATCGGATAAAACGTCCATTTTGGTGAGTGCAATTGCATCAGCGCCTTGACAACGGATACCGTAACGAGAAGCCACCACATCGAAGGGACCAACTCTTCTAGGTCTGCCTGTTGCAGCACCGTATTCACCGCCCAAATCACGTAATTTCTTCGCTTTTTCGCCGTCGTATTCTGCCGTGAAAGGACCTTCGCCAACACACGTCGAATACGCCTTCATGATACCAATCGAATTATCCAACTTTAAGTGGGGAATTCCCGCACCGATAGGCGCGTATGCAGCAATCGTCGAAGAAGACGAAGTATAAGGATAGATACCGAAATCGATATCACGGAGCGCACCAAGCTGCGCTTCGAACATAATATTTTTGCCTTCTTTGTTTGCTTTATCTAAATATAAGCCTACGTCGCAAATAAACGGTGCAAGTTTTTTGCCATATTCTTCAAAATATGCAATCATATCTTCCACTTTTACTTCGTCCGCATGATAACCGCCGACAACCGTTAAGTTTTTCCATTCAACGATATCTGCCAAACGCTTGTATAAACGTTCGGTATTTAAAAGCTCGCCCATACGGAAAGCCTTTTTATAATATTTATCCGCATATACGGGCGCAATACCACGACGGGTAGAGCCAAATTTTTTCCCTGCAAGTCTGTCTTCTTCTAAACAATCTTGTAATACGTTATACGGCATAGTGATTACCGCTTTATCCGAAATTTTTAAATTTTCGGGGGTAATTTTAATACCTGCTTGTTGCAATCTTTCCATTTCACCGCAAAGATGCTTAATATCGATAACCATACCGTTACCCATAATATTAACCACTTCTTCACGCAAAATCCCCGAAGGCAATAAATTTAAAATAAATTTCCCGCGTTCGTTGATAACCGTATGACCAGCGTTGTTACCGCCTTGATAGCGACAAACAATGTCAAATTTTTCTGAAAGCAAGTCAACCATTCTGCCTTTGCCTTCGTCGCCCCAGTTGATACCGCAAATAGATGTAAGCATTTATCCTTCTCCTTTTGGATTCAATCAAACTCAAAAGTACAAAAACGCACAAAAATTGAGCACTCCCCTTTCTTTTTACGAAAAATGCCCTATTCCTCATTATATTGTACGCCTTATTATACTGTATTTTTTTTCACTTGTCAAGTCTTGCGCCCCTACTTTTTTCTTTCGTTGAAAAATATTTTTCAGGTTTTTAAAAAAATAAAAAATGTCTATTGACAAATAGCAAAAAAAAGGGTATGATTATATAGGTACAGTAAAAAATAAATACGGAAAAAGAGAGAGTTTCCGTTTGATAAGGAGAAAGAATATGTATTGTAGAGAATGCGGTCAAAAATTAACGTTGCGCTTTTGTGAAAACGAAGGCCTAATCCCCTATTGCGGAACGTGTGAAAATTTCATGTTCCCTCAATTTAGCATTGCGGTATCTATGGTTGTTACCAACCGCGCGCAAGATAAAATTTTACTTGCAAAACACGCCGAAGACGACGATTTTATTTTATTTGCCGGTTACATTAAAAAAGGCGAAAATGCCGAAAAAACCATTCCTAGAGAAATTAAAGAAGAGCTTGGCCTTGACGTCGTAAAAGCCAAATATATGTCCTCTCGCTACCACGCGAAAAAGGACGTTTTAATGTTAAACTTTATCGTTATAGTCGAAGACAAAACCATTCGCCTCAACGACGAAATCGCGGAAGCAAGATGGTGCTCACCGGAAGAAGCACAAGCGCTTATCCGTAAAAATACCACAGCGGAATTTTTCTTAAACAATGCAGTAAAAGAATTAAAGAAAAAAATTTAAACAACCCTTTTGTAAATGAAAAGCCACCCGTAAATACGGATGGCTTTTTTATTATTTACGCGGCACTATACCCGTTTCATTTAAAATTTTATCTTCTTCCGTAATTTCTCGAATAACTCTGCAAGGATTTCCCGCCGCAAAGCTATTCGGCGGAATATCTCTCGTTACAACAGCCCCCGCGCCGATTACCGACCCAGCCCCTATCGTAACGCCGCCAACCACCGTTACGTTACCGCAAAGCCAACAATTATCGCCGATTGTAATCGGCTTGGTATATTCTAAGTTGGTTACGCTACCAGTTTTTTCATTGTAAAAAGCATTACGTTCTTGATAACGAAGAGGATGAATTGCCGTCAACAAAGAAACGTTGGGCCCCATAAAGACGTTTTCGCCTATCGTAATCTTCCCTTCGTCTAATACCGTAAAATTAAAATTAGCATAGCTACCCTTTCCTATATAGGTATTGACTCCGAAGTCAAAATAAATAGGGCCTTGCAAATAAACACCTTCGCTTTTGTTAGGCAAAAGCTCGTTTAAAATTTTTTCCCGTTCTTCCGTTTGCGTATCAAACGTATCGTTATAAAGTTTACAAAGCTTATGCGCTTTCGCACGCTCTTCTGCCATTCCTTCCGTGAATGGATCGTATATCATCCAACCCTTCAACATCTTTTCGTGTTCAGTCATGTTAGTCTCCTTTTCATTTACAAGCTTTTCGCTCTATTCAACGCACCGTATACAACCGCTTGCAACGGAATTTTGAAAGATATTTTCTCCTTTATTTCTTGCGAAACAAATGAAGATAATATATCCCACCGTTTTGTTAAACCGCCAATGAGCGTGATTTCACAACACTCCTCTCCATACGCTTTATATACGCCCCAAAGCAAGCTTTCCCATTCTTTTATTCGGCGAATGAGAATTTCTTTCGCCACGCTATCACCGCGTTCGTAAGCTTCAAACACGCAAGGCGCAAAAGACGCTACATACGCTTTGCCTTTCAAATACGTTTCGCGAACTAAATCGCTTTCTGTTTTCCCCGTTTTAGAAAAAACCAGCTCCGTCAAAAAAGTTTTTTCAATTCTTCCGTCCTTCGCCGAGCAAACGGCGTTTAATACTTCGCGGCCTAAATCGTAACCGCTAAGCGAAGAATCAATCATATACCCACAACCGCCGATAAGAATATGCTTGCCGTTTTTACGCAAATACCCCACACTGCCCGTACCGATAATTACGATACAACCATCTCCTTCATAGGCAGAATCCAACGCAATTTGCACGTCGCTGCATACGTCGACTTTATCTACTTTTTCAATGCTTTGAAGCGCGGAACGCAAGTCTTCTTTTGCCACAGAAAAACCCATTCCCGATAACCCCATACAGATATTTACCGAACGCGCATCCGCGGGCATATTTTTGCAAACAGAAGCCACCATGTCCGCAATCATTTTCTCTTTTCCGATATCGTTGGGATTAGAAGTTCCCAAAATTTCTCGGCAAACAACCTCGTCTTTTTCGTTTATCCAAACGAACTCCGTTTTTGTTCCGCCGCCGTCTACTCCTACGTAATATCTCATTTTTCATAGTCCCCTACGATCTCAACAATACTTCTACCTTTGGCAAGTTCTTCTTTTGCTTTTTCCACACCCATACCCGTTAAGGTATCGCAAATTCTCGCCGCGCGGTCAAATAATTTCACGTTCGTCGGTGCAACGTTAACCATCAAGTTTTCTATTACTTTCCCTGTACGAACCATTGCGACGGTAGAAATCATATTCAATACCATTTTATGCGCAGTACCCGCCTTTAACCGAGTCGACCCCGTAACCACTTCCGCGCCCGTATCCGTCAATATCGTTACTTCTGCAACCGAGGAAATACGATTGATTGGATTCCCCGTCAATGCAACCGTATGCGCACCGACTTTATTTGCGTATTCTAATGCATCATAAATATATGCAGCATCCCCAGAAACAGAAATACCCACCACTGTATCATTTTTAGACAACGAAATATTTTTCAGGTCTTGCACACCGCTATCCCCGCTATCTTCCGCGCCTTCAGCCGCTTTACAAATGGCTTTTGGACCGCCAGCAATCACACCGATTACCATATCATATGGTACGCCAAACGTGGGAGGACATTCGCTTGCGTCCAAAACGCCAAGCCGACCCGAAGTTCCCGCGCCAACGTAAATAAGCCTACCGCTGTTTTGAAAGGATTGCACCGCAAAATCCACCGCGCTAGCAATTTGTGGCAAAGCTTTTTCTACTGCATACGCCACTGTTTTATCTTCTTCATTCATTACGCTAACAGCCTCTAGCGTGGTCATTTTATCCAAATGCATTGTTTTAGGATTTCTCTGTTCTGTATTTTTCATATTACCCCTCACACAGATTGAAGCATTTGCTTATCGCATAAATCACTTCATTTTATCCACACTTCCTCTAATTTTATTATAATACCTATTTATTTTATTGTCAATATTCGGCCTATTAAATTTGCAAAAAGCGGTGCCTTGTCTACAACAAAGCGCCACTTTTTTACAAATTATTATTTCGTCATTTTTGCAAAGTCCGTTACAATAACATCTTCCGCATTGATGGGTTGCTTCGACGTAATTTCCACCGTTTGCGAAGTTCCCGCTTCAACGTCTAAATAGTTATCCGAATAGATACACTTGTAGTTATCTTTCATGGAAATAAATACCGATTTTGCAAATGCGTTTGCTGTAATCGTTACCTTAATCTTATTTGCGTTAACAACTTCTTTTTTCACCTCGTAATCGCTGGTAAACGTATGATCGCGCCACATACCGTGCGAATACACGTTCGTTTTCTTTTCGCCGTTATCAACGTATTCTGCAAACAGATAAACATCCAATCTCTTACAATCGAAATCAACTGCCTTGGTGAACACTTTGTTTTCTAATGCCACAACGTCTGCAGTAGCTTCGTAAACAATTTTACCGTCATACGTCTTCGCGCCGTATTTTACCGTAGTCGTGAAAGGTTGCAAGGTGTCGTTTACAACAACTAATTCGGTAATACCTTGGTTGTTTTGCACAAAGGTAACCAAGCGAGGTTCAAACGATTTTTTCATTTGATAATATACTTGCTTGGGTTCGCACCAATAATCGATACACGACCAGCTTCCCGAAGGCCAAATATCCGTGTACATCCATGCCATAAAGCCGCCTGTGATGCCTTCGCCCGATCTCGTAAATTCCGTTTCCGCGCGCATTGCTTCCGCATGAATCATCATTGCTTTTGCCGTAAAATCTTCAAGAGTCGTTACTTCGCCATACATATCCGAAGCGTACTTCATCTGTCTCTTTGCAAACGTAAGAGGTACCGTACCATAGGGATTTTCCATCAATCTGTCATCCCAAAGCTCATTCATAGGCCAAAGCTTATCCGCAGGATAAATCTTTTTATTCGTTTCAATTGTATTCGGCCCCATCAACGCTGCTTCCGAAACAAACGGTACGCGTTTTTGTGCTACCAAATCTCTATAGATGTGAATACCTTCCACCAAGCTCTTTTCAAAAGAGTTGTGGTGGCTTTCACCAGAGTTTGCATCTTGCCCAACGTCCGTCCAACTGCAAGGCGATTGTCTTGCGAAAGGACGCGTTTTATCCAAATCTAAAATAGTACCTTGCAACAATACGTTTACAAAGAAGTCGCCCTTCGTAATACATCTACCGTAAGCGCCCGTCTTTTCATTACCGCCGCACCAATATACAAGGGATACGTGGTTGCGCAATCTCTTTACTTGGTAAACTACTTCCTTTAACATATTGTCAACCCATTCGGGTTTATCTTCGGGAATATCCGCGCAAGCAAGCATGATATCCTGCCACACGAGAATACCCTTCTCGTCGCAAAGGTCATAGAAGATATCTTTTTCGTAAATACCGCCGCCCCATACGCGAAGCATATTATAGTTGCCGTTTACCGCCAAATCAACGAGATTTTCGTACTTTTCATCTTCTACAACACCGGTGAAGCATTCTACGGGAATCCAGTTTGCACCCTTTGCAAAAATGATTTTACCGTTGATTTCCAACTCATAGCCAAGGAAGGCATCTGCTTTGGGCTTTTCGAGCAAGCGAACGGATCTAAAACCTAATTTACCCTTCTTTTCGCCGATAATTTTACCGCCTCTTTCCAACTCAATCTTATAGTTATACAAAGGGTGTTCGCCGTAACCAACAGGCCACCAAAGTTCAGGCTTTTCAATAATGAAGCAAGCAAGGTTTTTCTTACCTACTACACTAAAAGACTTTTTAATATACGTATCGCCAAAAGGTTTTTCGGAAACGTAATAATGTAACGTATCCCCTTCCTCTTCCGCGTATGCCGTGCTGATATTTTTACCGTTTGCGTCGATAATAGGATGCGTATCGTAATTCAATTCGGTTAAGAAAGTAATATTACCTTCCGCGTCGGCAATCGTGTAAACGTCTTCAATTTTGCATTTACTGCCGTATTCAAGCACTACGTCTTGCCAAATACCGTATGCGCAAATTTTAGGAGCCCAGTCCCAGCCGAAATGACATTGTGCCTTTCTTACAAAAATTCTTGCTTCGTTGAAAATGGAAAAGTAGCCCGTCGTATCGAAGGTATCCATTTTATTAAGCGTCGAGTGCATTTCAACACGCAAATCGTTTTTACCAAGCTGTAAATGTTCTTTTACGTCGTAACGGAATTGCAAGAACATATTGTCCGTACTACCAAGCAATTTACCGTTTAAATAAATATCCGAATATACGTCAATCCCATTAAAAACAAGCTCGATACTCTCATTCTTCAACAATGCTTCATCCGCTTCAATCGTCGTTACGTATGTAAAATCGCGGCGGGGAATCCAATCGTTCTCCTTTTGATTGTCGCCAAAATAAGGATTTTTAACAATCCCTGCTTTATACAAATCAATGGTGATATCCCCAGGCACTTGCGCGGGAATTATCTTTCCATCATATTCTAATTGCCAATTTTGCAGTTGTTTCTTCTCCATGTCAGAGTACTCCTTTTAAAATAAGTAATATAACTATAACATACTTTCTTTTTAATGTCAAGCATTAAGGGATAATCTTGTTTGCCTATCACTTGTGTTTTTTTACTTATCTTTTGCGCTTTTATAAGCAACCGATTGCGCCGTCATTTTTACCGTACGTTCATCAAAGCGTCAATTGCGGGCGTTAACGTTTGCGTAACCACCTGATACCCTTTCTCCGTAAAATGTGCGCCGTCCGTCGTATACCCCTCGTATACTTCGCCTATCGATTCGTCAAACAACGGAGTATATACGTCCACAAACACAAAGCTATATTTCTCCGCCAATTTTTTAATAATCACGTTATTATAAGCCGCAATTTGATTTTTATGTCCCCAATCGCCCCCCATGGCCGTAAGAGAAACCAAAACTACCTTGGTTTGCGGCAAATTATCCCGCATTCCGATAAGGATATTTTCGTAGTTTTCAAACATGGTGTTTAAATTATTTCCGCCGATAAGTATTACCGCAATTTTAGGCTTCAACGCGTACACGGATACCTCTAATCGACTTTCTAGCCCGTGCGTCGTCTCCCCGCCAATCCCACGGTTTGCCGTCAAATACTGTGGATAATATTTTTGCAAATCATAGCCGTCCGTAAGACTGTCGCCTAAAAACGCAACGTCTACCTCAAAGTCTGCATACCTTTCGTTTTCATCTTGATATAAAGCTAATTTATTTGCATAATATTCCTGCACTAAACGCTCTCTTTCCGCCTGTTTTTCTTGTTCAGGAAGATGAAAAGCAAAAATGAATATACTCAGCCCCAAAATAACCAAAGCTAATACGCTGCTTATGATAATTCCGACTAATTTCTTTTTACTTACCGCTTGCATAATTCTACTCTTTTCAAAGTGTTTTTTCTATTATAACAAAAGTAATAAAATAAATCAAGTTTTTAAAAGATTTTTATTTTTTTGTTTAATCTAATTGACATTTGTCGAATTATGTTATATACTTGTATATAATAACAAAATTTACATAGGAAAAGCATATGAAAAAATATTCTTTACTTATTCAACAATATAAAAATCAAGATTTAAAGCATACCTGTTTAGACGAAAAAAACGGCTCGTTACAAGATGCAAACTGCTCAATTGACTGCGATTGTCCTTGCTTTGATGGATACTACTCTTGCTCGGATTGTTTCGATTGCCATAATTGTAGCTGTTGCGATAACTGTAGCCTTTGCGACAATTATTATGATTGCGCGGATTGTTGGGATTGCAACAATTGCAGCTGTTGCGATAGTACTTCCGATTGCAGCTGTTGTTCGTTTGAAATGGCAATTTGCGGATTCTGCGAAGATTGTGGTTGCGACGAATGCTATTGATATTCGAATTTTAAAGGAGGCTTTTGTTTATGAAAAAATACTCTTCCCTTATTGAACAATACAAAACGCAAGACAAAAAGCAAGATTTAATCGACGAAAAAAACGGCTCGTTACAAGAAGCCCATTGCTTTGATGATGACGACTGTTTTGATATGGGTACCCTTTGCACTTGCACATCCGCTGGTTGCGACGGCTCGATTGCCGCGTGCGACACTTGCAGAAGCGACGAATGTTTCGATTGCAACTATAATTAATAAATAAAACGTTGAAACCCTTACCTGCAAGGTGAGGGTTTCGTTACTATTGAGAAACTATGGCATTTTTTGGATATTTGCTTGCATTTTTATATATTATCCTATTGCTTTTAACGGCGCGGGTATTGCGAAAAACAACGGGAGAGATAGAAATAGGCAGAAAGGCTGTGCATATCGGCACTTTCTTCTTATTGCCCATCGCCCATTTTTGTTTCGCAAATAAGGAGCATTTGGTTATCTTATGCTTACTGTTTGCTATCTTGACCGCATTTTCAAGCAAACTCCCCCTTTTAAAAAACATTCATCGGGAAGGGACAAAGCAATTCGGTATGTTGTATTATTCCCTTTCCTTACTCATTTTTTCCCTTGTATGCGTAGTGGAAACAATTCTTCGCGGAAATTGCAATCTCACTTTCTCCGCCATGAGCGTCGCATTCGCGGCGTTAGCTCTGGGCGACGGAACAGCAAGCCTTGTAGGCGGCAAAATCAAATCCCCTATCCTGCATCAAAACAAGACGCTTTCAGGAACGCTTTTCTGCTCGTTTTTTACTGCTTTCGGCGTAGGCGTACTGTGGCTGTTTGGGTTGATTTCTTGCAACGTATGGATATTGCTTTCTATTGCGTTTGTGGCAGGCATGGGCGAATTAATTGGCGGAAAGTTCGATAATTTTCTTGTACCCTTTTCCGTATATTTTACCTATCTTGGCGGATATTTATTAGGCAACACGTTCGCAATCGCCATTATCATTTTTTGCGCAGTATTTTATATTGCTTTTCTGCTTAAATTCATCACGCTTTCAGGCGCAATAGCCGCTGGCTGTATTGGAGGATTATTCTTTTATTTCGGCGGAATATATGCATTTTTATTTATCTTGCTTTGTTATGCTGTACTGCTGATATGTTCACGCATACAAAAAAGTAAACACTGTGATTTATCTTCCGTTGTCGCAAAAACCAAAGGCAAAGATTTTATCGAAATTTTCGTTAATGGTTTTTTTTCCATTCTTGCGCTTATTTTATTCGCGTTTATAAAAGACACACGGCTGTTAGCGAATTCTCTTATCATTTTAAGCGCAAACTTTGTCGATTCGCTTTCTTCGGATATCGGCGCACTTTCCAAAACACCGCCAAAAGATATTTTAACAAGAGCGCAAGTTGAAAAAGGAATTTCGGGCGGTGTTACCCCCCTTGGAACAATTGCCTCGCTGATTGGCGCATGCGTGTTTTCAATTTTGGTTGCATTGATAGCAAAACTGCCCTTACTTTATCTTGTCTTATTAACGCCGTTAGCGTTTATCGGAACGCTGACAGACAGCGTTTTAGGCTCTCTTATACAAGCGAAATATCAATGTGAGGTTTGCGAAAAATACACCGAAAAACGTACGCATTGCGGTAAAAATACAATTCTAATTGGAGGAAAGGAAGGTATGAATAACGACGCCGTCAACTTTATCTCTTCAGGCGTAGTTTTTTGCTTATCCTTCCTACTCTTTTTGTTATGATTTTTCTTGTTTGCAATCTACTGCTTTGGTTAGGGTTCGGCTGTTTTATTGCTTGCTTATGCGGAGAAAACAGCGCGGTTTGTATAACGCTTAGCAGTTTGTTTTTCGCCTACCTTCTTCCTTGTTTACACGAATTAGGCCATATCCTTGGTTGTAAGTTCACCAAGGCAAAAATCGCCAAAATCCATTTATTATTTTGGTCAGTAGAAAATGGGAAAGCGAATATTTCCCAACGCCTACTCCCCTTTAAAGTTTCCTTTTATTCGGGAAAAAACGATTTTATCGTATATATATGTGGTATCCTTGCAAGCCTATTGCTTGCCCTTATCAGCGGCGGGCTGTACGCCATTTTTAAAGCAGCGTATCTACTCCCGCCCCTCTTTATTTCTATTGCGGTTTTTCTTTTTAATTTACTTGGAAAGAACAGCGACTTAAATAAAGCCATTCATTGCTTGAAACACGGAGAATAATATGTTCGGTTACGTAAAACTAGACAAAAAAGCACCCCTGCTTTTAAAAAATAATTTCAGAAAACATTATTGTTTTTTGTGTCATTCGCTCGGCAAATACTACGGGCAATTATCCCGTTTCCTTGTATCTTTCGACGTAACCTTTTGCTTAATGCTCTTTGCTGAAGACGCTTATTTAAAGCAAGTCGAAGCTATTAAATGCTTTAAAAAATCAGAGCCGTTAAACACTGCATTAAACGAAGAGCTTGCAAAAAAAATTGCAGCGTTTAATCTCACGCTCGTTGCGGCAGAGTTAGATGATAACATCCGCGACAAAGATAATTTTTACTCTAAAATAGCCTACGGCGCTTTGAAAAAACAATTTAAAAAAATACAAGCGGATTTTCCTCTTTTATGGACAACGGTAAACGAAGGCTACGACGAGATGGAAGCCATTGAAAAGCGAGACGGCTCGCTTGACGAAATGGAAAACTGTTTTGCGGATATCATTGAAAAGGTTGCTAAAAGCTGTTTTGACGTAACGGACGAAGGCATTTTAAGCCAATTAAAATTCGTTGCGAAAAACTTGTATTTTATGGACGCTGTGGACGATTTGGATAAAGACGTAAAAAACAACGCCTATAATCCTTTAAAAGCTTACCAAAGCAAGAAAAACTTAATCGAGTGCAACTACGACGCACTCCGCGCGCACATAAAAGCGCAACGGGATGAGCTTATTCCGCCCACGACGAGAAGCATGAACGTTTTAACAGCCACCAGAGTGGTTTGTTTTGGAATCCCCGAAGCCTTTTTTAGAATTTGCAGAGGAAAACTGTCATGATTGTCCATATTGAATATGAAAACTTAAAAAAATATAAAGAAATTTTTATTACTCTTTCTAAAAAATACGGTACAAAGCTTTCGGGCGTTTGCTTACATTGTGATAAAAAAGTTTCTTTAAAGCCCTACGAGTTTTCGCGTAAAAAAATGGGGCAAATTTGCTATCAAATTCCCTTGCGGCTGTTAAATAAAAAACTTATCAAATCTTGCAATCGCTTGCAAATAGATTTAATTCTTGTCATCGAAAGCGCGCCGACAAAAACACAAAAAGCGCTTTTACAAACGATAGAACGGGCAACCGTTGTTTATGATAAAAACCAAGACGTTGAAACGGCAAACTTTTTAAACGAACAAACCAACTTGCTTGTTTGTTCTAGCGAAAAGAACTGCGCGTTGCAGGCGGATTTGTTCCATATCGCCGTCTACAACCAGTATCAATATCAATGCAAATGCACGTCTTGTCTTTCTAACGTTTTATATATCACAAAAGAAAACGACGTATGCTTTTGCCCCTTTCATCCTACTGAAAGCAAGCTTTGCACTACGGATTACGAAGGCGATTATTTTGATAACGAACTGTTTGTGCAAATCTTAAGCAAAGAAATCGAAAAGCGCGAAGAATGCAAAAAAACGTGCGCGCATTATGCCGTTTGCCACGGCGGCTGCGCCATGGAAGATATTTGCCAAGCGGTTAAAACACAATACCCCCTTATGCAAGAAAGAGCAAACGAAATCGCTTGTAATCACATCCCTCTCAGCGAATTATCGCTCTATGAAAAAGAAGCCGTTTTGCGCGGCGTATCACAAGGAAAATAGGAGAAATTATGGATATTTTTAACGAAAAGTTTGATATTATTATTGAAGGCGGACAATCTAACGCGGAAGGTTGCGGAATCGGTCCCGTTGAAAAAGAGTACACGGTATCCCCCAACGTTTTGTATTTAGAAGCCCCTAAACAAGTATCCGTTGTCGAAGTAGACGGCGATACGGCGCTTAAAATTGAATATTTTGATAAGCCTTTTGTCATTGAACCCGCCAATTACCACCTCAATGAAGGCAATCTTTGCGGAGATTTATGCCTTTCCTTTGCGGAAAAGTACGTAGAAAACGGATATTTAGAAAAAGGCAGAAAGCTTTTAATTATCCGCGCGGGAATCGGCGGTTCGGGTTTCCAAAAAGGTCATTGGGGCATGCAAGATCCCGTCTATTTAAAAATGATGGAAATGACAGCGTACGCCCTTTCGTTAAATAAAGAAAATAAGGTTGTAGGCTTCTTCTTCCAACAAGGCGAACACGACGCGTTTGAAAAAAATACCCCCGAAAATTATCAACGACAAATAAACGCTATGCTGTTATCCGTCCGCGAACGTTTCGGCGAAACTATCCCCTTTATCACCGCCGATTTCGTACATGATTGGAAGAGTAAAAATTTAGAAATTTGCGAGCCTATTGTAAACGTTTTACGTCAAGCGGCTATTCAAAACGTAAATTCAGCATTCGTTGAAACGGTTGGGTTGCTTTCAAACGATCAAACCATTCAAAACGGAGATGATATTCATTTCAGCCGTGAGGCGCTACGCTTACTCGGCATTCGCTATTTCGAACAATGGAAAAAGCTGCACGAAACGCGATAAGCAAAAAACGTTTGACTTATCTATTCTTTCGTGTTACAATATAAAAAATAGTATTTTTGAAGGTGCTTATGAAAAAATTAGCTTATATCCTTTTAGCTGCGGCGTTTAGCTTGCCTATGCTTGCAACGCCTATCGCAAATAATAACAACATTTCGGCAAACGCAGAGTCCGTAACGAGAGCAACCAACAAAACTGGCTACGACAGCGCAGACGACGTAGATTACGTAACTGTTAAAAAAAGCGGAAAAACCTACGTTGCTAACTGGGGCGCAAGAGACGAAAAATGCGTATTCTTATCCACTTACGCACAAAATTTCTATACAGGCAATTATGAGTTTTCTAAAATGTCCCAAAATAAAGTCGGGAATGGATTTACAAACACACATAAAACTGATTTGTATACATCCTTACAAAGCATGCTGAAATCAAAGCAAAATTACGTAATCTCATACAACGACACGCGAGATAAATTCTGTTATACCGACTGTTTGCAAAGTAATTACAGCAAAATTTCCTCCTTCTATTCAGGTCAAATGATTAGCGGTACGTGGGACGGTGGTTCTACTTGGAACAGAGAACATACGTGGCCGAACAGTAAAGGCGACCCTACCGGAAGCGGCGAAAACGATATTATGATGCTTCGTCCCGCATCCGTTTCCGAAAACAGCTCTCGCGGAAATAAAGCTTATGGTACGGGAAGCAGCTATTACGATCCCAACAGCTTAAACCAAAAAGTCCGTGGCGATTGCGCGAGAATTATTCTCTATCAATATGTTCGTTGGGGCGGCATCAATACAGTCGACAAAGATGGAAAATATAACAAGAACGATATCTTTGGAACAGATGGCGTTATCCAAAGCCTCGACGTTCTTTTAGAATGGATGGAAGAAGACCCCGTTGATACTTGGGAAATGGGTAGAAACGACGCTGTTCAATCGATTACGGGGGCACGTAACGTATTCGTAGATTATCCCGAATATGCATGGATTCTCTTTGGAGAAGACGTTCCCAACGATATGACCACTCCTTCCGGTATCGCGAAAAATATGCCTGATAGCGACGATAGTTCGTCGGGCGGAAATAGCGGTTCGAACGACAGCTCTAACGACGATGGCTCGTCGGGCGGAAACAGCGGCTCGAATGATAGTTCTGATGACGATAGCACGTCGAGTGGAAACAGCGGCTCGAATGATAGTTCTGATGACGACAGCTCGTCGGTCGGAAACAGCGGCTCGAACGACGACAGCTCGTCGGGCGGAAACAGCGGCTCGAACGACAGCTCTGATAATAGCGGTGAAACCGAAACGAAGGAACATACAAACAAAAATTTCAATAAAGATCAACGCGCGTTGTTTAATGAAAAAATCGGGTTTACCATTCCTTACATACCCAACGATTTCTGCCGCGTTTCCGAATATAGCGCAGTAAAAGACGATTTCACCGCAAGTGGCGTACGTTTCTTTACGTACTATAACACACAAAGCGAATTCGAACAATATAAAGCATACTTTACTGAAAACAATGGGTATATCAGTGCAGGTGAAAGCGTGAATAACAACCAAGTTACCGTATATCATTATACGATAGACAGCTTCTACGTTGATTTGTCTTATTATGTAGGTACGTCTGGCAACAGTATTGTTGATGTGTATATATACACCTTATCTAACGGCACAGATGAGGGCTCGAACAACAGCTCAAATAATACGTCTTCCGAGGTTAATGGCACAGATGAGAGCTCGAACAACAGCTCAAATAATACGTCTTCCGAGGTTAACGGCACAGATGAGAGCTCGAACAACAGCTCAAATAATACGTCTTCCGAGGTTAATGGCGACGGAGAAAACGCTCTTGTTTCTTGCTCGTCCTCTGTTAGCATTTCGGGAGTAGGCAGCATCCTTCTTGCAGGGATCGCGCTTTGCCTTTCTAAAAAGAAACAATCTTAATCGACAAAAAACAAGCCTTGTGTAATACAAGGCTTGTTTTTAATAAACTCGTACATAGGTTGGTGCTTTAATAAAAACAACACGGCGTTGATATCAACGCCGTGTTTTCTTTAGTCTTCTAATCCTTCGTTAAGCTTTGCAAGCAACACTTCAAGGTCTTCGCCGTGAACTGCAACCGCTTGCGCAATGCTTTCGCCGTGCGCCATTGCGCAACCGAAGCAATGCATTCCTGCTTCCATTAAAATTTCCGCAGCGTTAGGATTGATTTGCAAGCAATCGATAATAAGCGTATCCGCCGTAATTTTTGCCATCTTCTTCTGCTCCTTTCTTTATTCTTTTGGCAATATCGAAACAAACGATTAATACCATAAGCGACATTGCTTTTCTTTCTATATTTATTGTACCATATTTTTTTGTTTTTGACAAGGTTTCGTTATCACTTTTTACGGAATTTTTATAAAATTATCAAAAGTCCAAGCAGCGCCGCTGCCAACGAAGGAATTGCAAGAATCGCACCGTATTTTACGAAACTTAAAAAAGAAAATTCAACACGGTGATTTTTTAAAAGACCCGTCCACATAATCCCTGCCAACGCGCCAACCGGCGTTAAGTACGCTCCTAAATTACTGCCTATAACGGTTGCATATACCGCACCCTCACTCAACGCTCCCATAGCGCTTGCCGCATGAAAAACTCCGCCGAACAATACGCTCATAGGGATATTATTTACAACGTTCGCGCTTAAAAAGGAAGCAATTCCGTAGGTAAATATTTGCGAGCCGCAATCTCCGCTGAAAAGTTTCGCTATTTCGTCCGTAACACCGTATTTTTGCAAGGAAAGCACAATGATAAACATAGACAATACAAACGGAATAAGCTCCCATGGCGCACGTTTAAACGAGCGTCCCAACAGCTTTTCCGACGAACGTATTTTATGCTTAGCAAACGAATACACCATTGTCCATACGCAAAGGCTAAACGCAAACGCTACGGCAATCAACCACATAGGAATTTGCGCATAAGAAGATACCGCCAAAAAGATAACACACACGCTAAGATGACCAATCCCAATATATAAAAGCCCCTTATCTTCTATCTCCGCACTTTTTGAAAGGGGTTGAATGTCTTTAGATAACTGTTTGCGGAACACTAAATACAAGACCCCTAAAGCAATCAATCCTGCAAACAACGTAGGCAACCACATATTTGCAAGGTATTCTCCAAACGAAATCCCCATAGTCGAAGCCAAGTAAATATTTGTAGGATTTCCAATCACAAGCGCCATACTCCAAGTATTTGCCGCCACAAACTCTGCAACAAGATATGGAATGGGGCTTATAACTTCCTCTTTACAAAAACAACAAATAAACGGCGTAAACGTCAAAACAACCACGTCATTCGAGGTAAATACCGTCAAAATGGATACGAGCGCATAAAGGAAAACGAACAACTTTTTTTGGCTGCCTTGCGCTTTTTTAAGCATAGCAAATGCAAGCTTTCTAAAAAATCCTAATTCGTCTAAATAGACGGATAAAAAAGTCAACGCTAAAAACAGCGAAAGAATCTTTATAGGATTCATATCGCCCGAAGCCGTCAAGCCCGACCAAGCTTCGCCTACCGGTAAAAGCCCTGATGCAAGCAAAGCCACCGCACCCAAAAATGCGGGAAGCCAATAAATACTGACGGTAAATCGTTTAATTTTTACGGACGGCTTCATCAAAACAAGTCCGATAAGCCCCGTGCAAGAAATAAGACAGATAATTATACAAGGTATCATACAAACGGAAAGCGTTTCTTTAAAGAAACGCTTAAAAGATTATAATTTTTTAAACAAAACCTAGCAATCAGCTTAACTATAAAAGCCAAAAAACTTTTTCAAACGCGTACATGCCTGGGGGGAAACGTATTCACCGTTTAAAATTTGGCGCATATTGTTTTGAATATTTTCAAACGCTTTGCCATAGCCTTTTTCTATAATAGCCGCTTTCGCTTGTTGATAATCGCACGCGCGCATTTGCATATCATGCGTATCCGAGCCTAAACAATGCACCAAACCGTGTTTTAAAAGAGCAAAAGCAAGCGAACGGCTGCTTTTATCTAAAAACGCCGTCGTATTCACCTGCAATAAGCACCCCATTTCCACTAACCGCGTAAATAGCGCGGGATTTTTTTGCGCTTGTATATACCGCTCTACGTGCGCAATAATGGGTGTGTACTCCGTTTCTTGAATAAAATCAGACAAGCTCTCCCAAAAATTTTCCTGCCAAGTATCTATGATAGGGAATTCAAACAAAACGTACTTCGTTCCTTCGATTGCCAAAGTGCAAAGCTCTTCATTTGCCGCCATATTTAAGCCTGTAAACAAAATTTCCGCGCCTAACCGCACTTCCAAATTTGTTGGCAGCTTATCTTTTATACTCGCAAAAGCCTCAGCTCGACGTTTTAAAAACTGCTCGGGACTACGCCTTTTTCCGTAATAATGCGGAGTAAACACGACGCACGCTACGTCTTGCTCTATTTCCTTTTGCAATAGCTGAACGGACGCGTCGATATCTCGCGCGCCGTCATCTATTCCCGGCAAAATATGCGTATGAAAATCAATCATTTTTCACCTTGAAAGCCAATAAATTCACTAGATTATTTAAAATACTTAACGCCGCTTTCAAACAATTTCATATCGAAATTGCCTTCAACGTTTTTATAAAGATTTTTACCAATACGTTCGCTATGACCCATTTTACCCAAAACTCTACCGTCAGGCGAAGTAATCCCTTCAATCGCCCACATAGAAGCGTTCGGGTTATAAGGAGATACCATCGTCGCATTTCCGCTTAAATCTGCATACTGCGTTGCAATTTGTCCGTTTGCCTTCATTTTTTCAAGTTCGGCAATCGGCGCAACGATTTTCCCTTCGCCGTGCGATACGGGAACTTTATACACTTCCCCTACCTTGCACGCAGAAAGCCAAGGCGAAAGCGTAGACGCTACGCGCACGTCTACAATCGTAGAAACGTGGCGGGAAATATTGTTATAGGTAAGCGTAGGCGACGTTTCCGTCATTTCCTTAACGCAACCATAAGGTACAAGACCAAGCTTAATCAATGCTTGGAACCCGTTACAAATACCGATTGCAAGCCCATCTCTATTTTGCAAAAGTTCTTCAATTTGTTCAGCAATATAAGGATTGCGGAAAGTGGTTGCGATAAACTTACCGCTACCGTCCGGTTCGTCGCCGCCCGAGAACCCGCCAGGGAAGGCAATAATATTCGAGCGTTTAATTGCATTTGCAATCGCCATAACGCTTTCTTCAATATCTTGAGAAGAAAGATTTTTCACAACCACGATTTCAGTTTCTGCACCAGCCAATTGGAACTGACGAGCCGTATCCAATTCGCAGTTCGTTCCAGGGAATACGGGAATAAATACTCTTGGCTTTGCAATCTTCGCGCCGATACCCGCACACGAACGATACAAAGGCGAGTTCTTGCCTTCATACGAATAATTTTCGGCCTTTCCTTGCGCAGCCGCCGTCATAGCAAATACATTATCCAAGGGAAGCATGTACGCGTCCACTGCATTTTTAAGCGATACTTTTTCGTCGCCGCACACATAATCGTCGCCTATTGCTTCACCTATATATTGCATAGCCACACTGAATTTAGAAGTATCTTTTACGGATACAATTAAATCTCCATAACCTTCGCTGTAAAGGTCCTCTGCGGACATTGCAAAATTAAATCCAACTTCATTACCAAGCGCACTCTTAATAACAGCGCTACCAACGCCGCCGTTTTCAACAACAGTTGCAAATTCTACGTTACCGCTTTGGATATTTTCATAAAGCTCGGTGTAAACCTTCTTTAATTGGTCAAATTTAGGCACGAATTGTTCGTCTTTGGGTACGGGGATGTGGTATAACTTTTCTCCGCCCTTTAAAACGTTGCAAATAAGTTTACTTGCTTTTGCCGGTGCTAATGCAAAGGAAATAAGCGTAGGAGGTACGTGAATGCTTTCAAAGGTACCGCTCATACTGTCTTTACCGCCGATTGCACCCAAGCCCAAGCCGATTTGCGCGTATACTGCGCCAAGTAACGCCGACGCGGGAATACCCCAAACCTTTGCATCCGACGTCATTCTTTGGAAAAATTCTTGCAACGTTAAGCGAATATCGCTGTATTTCGCACCCGTCGAAGCTACCTTAGAAACCGAGCCGACAATCGAATAAATTGCACCGATAAAAGGACTGGTTTCCATCAAGTAAGGAGAATATCCGTATGCCGAAACGGTACAAACGTCCGTTTCACCGCCAAAAATTTTAGCAGCCATTGCCACAGCGGGCGTGCGTTGCATCTTACCGCCCCAAGGCATATATACCGTTCTTGCGCCAATGGTCGAGTCGAAAGTCTCCGACAAGCCCTTCTTTGCGCAAACGTTTAAGTCGGAAAGCACTTTTTGTGTTTCTTTCGCAAAGGACACGCCTTGTTTTTTATCGAACCAATTGGTTACCTTGTCGCAAATTTCCGCATTCGTTTCTTGTTTTACGCCGTTGGTATTTAAGAAATCACGGGAAATATCTACGATAGCTCTTCCTTTTAAGAACATTCTCATTCTGCCGGTATCCGTTACGACTGCTACGGGCGTTGCCGACAAGTTTTCCGTCGCTGCAAGACGGATAAATTCTTGCACGTCCTTTTCTGCGATTACAACCGCCATACGTTCTTGCGATTCGGAAATAGCAAGCTCCGTACCGTTTAAGCCGTCGTATTTTTTAGGCACTTTGTCTAAATCGATATCCAAAGCGTCGGCAAGTTCGCCAATCGCAACGGAAACGCCGCCTGCGCCGAAATCGTTACATTTCTTAATTTTTTGCGTTACTTCTTTATTTGTGAAAAGTCTTTGCAGTTTTCTTTCGGTTAATGCGTTACCCTTTTGCACTCCCGCACCACAGTTTTCAACCGAATGCGAGTCGTGCGCCTTGGACGAACCCGTTGCGCCACCGCAACCGTCTCTACCCGTTTCACCACCAAGGAGAATGATTACGTCGCCTGCCGTAGGCTTTTCACGGCGTACCATGTCCTTTCTTGCGCCGCCAACAACAAAGCCCGTTTCAAGGCGCTTTGCCTTATACCCTTCGTGATATACTTCGTCAACGATACCCGTTGCAAGACCGATTTGGTTACCGTAAGACGAGAAGCCCGCCGCCGCGCGTTGCGTGATAGCGCGTT
>JAZRDM010000014.1:0-49264 GCA_045660265.1 Candidatus Scatosoma sp.
CTCTGACGACGGTCTTGTAATCGGCGCTGGTTTGGAAGACCTTGGTAAGGGTCACCGTTCGCAAGTTGGTACGATGTACTCCACCCTTCAAAAAGGCGTTAGATACCTTGAAATGGCAGAAGGCTACGTAACCCGTCTTGCGCTTGACGCAAACAACGAAGTTATCGGCTATGAATTCGTTTCCCTTGGTAAAATGACCGACTTCATTAAGAAGGGTATGGAACCGAACGAAGCATACGCAAAGGCTATGGTTCACTATGGTAGATTCACGGCAGAACAGGGCGCGGTGAAGTTCATCGACCCTCGTAAGGAATAATCAAGGAGGACAAGCAAATGGCATTATTTGAAGGTTATGAAAGAAGAATTGATAAAATCAATGGCGTTTTGAAAGAATACGGCATTTCCTCCGTTGAAGAATGTAGAGATATCTGCCTTGAAAAGGGCGTTGACTGCGACAAAATCGTTCGTGCAGGTCAACCTATCTGCTTCGAAAACGCAGTTTGGGCTTACACCGTAGGTTCCGCTATCGCAATTAAGAAAGGCTGCACGAAAGCTTCCGACGCAGCTGCTGCTATCGGTATCGGTTTGCAAGCATTCTGTATCCCTGGCTCCGTTGCGCAAAACCGTCTTGTTGGTCTTGGCCACGGCAACCTCGGCGCAAAATTGCTTTCCGATGAAACGGAATGCTTCTGCTTCCTTGCAGGTCACGAATCTTTCGCTGCTGCGGAAGGCGCTATTTCCATCGCGCTCAACGCTAACAAAGTAAGAAAGCAACCTTTGCGCGTTATCCTTAACGGTCTTGGTAAGGACGCTGCTTATATCATTTCGAGAATTAACGGCTTCACCTTTGTTGAAACGAAGTTTGACCACGCAACCGAAACGGTGGAAGTGGTTTATGAAAAAGCATTCTCCGACGGTCCTCGTGCGAAAGTTAAGTGCTACGGCGCTGACTCCGTACCCGAAGGCGTTGCAATTATGAAACTTGAAAACGTTGGCGTTTCCATTACTGGTAACTCCACGAACCCCACGAGATTCCAACACCCCGTTGCTGGTACCTACAAGAAGTGGTGTGTTGAAAACGGCGTAGAATACTTCTCCGTTGCTTCCGGTGGCGGTACGGGTAGAACGCTTCACCCCGACAACATGGCTGCAGGTCCTGCTTCCTATGGTATGACGGATACGATGGGTAGAATGCACTCCGACGCGCAATTTGCTGGTTCGTCTTCTGTTCCTGCTCACGTAGAAATGATGGGCTTGATCGGTGCTGGTAACAACCCTATGGTTGGTATGACGGTTGCTTGCGCGGTTGCTATCGAAGAAGCAATGAAAGCGTAAGTTTTAACAGCTAAAATAAGAATTTAAGGACTTCTAATGTTAGAAGTCCTTATTTTTATATAATGAACACCTCGTGTTTAAAGTGGGTAAATTATACAAAAGCGTCCTCGCCGTTTGGTGAGGACGCTCGATTTATATTATTTATCTTTTGCTCGCTTTTACCGAAAAAGCATAGAAGAATGCAACAAAGAACAAGATGTTTGCAAGATATGCAATCGGGATAATCACAAATGACAAAAGCTGGGGCGGGAGAGAAACTTGCGCTTTCATATAAACGGCAATCATTGTGACAAGAATTACACAAATGATGAATGCGATTATCGACGTAACAATATAGGAAGCGTGTTTCTTACGTTTTACATTGGGCTTATATCCGATGGCATAAAGAATTGCGCAAATAATAAAGGGGATAAAACCTGCCGTAAAGCCAAGCGCGGGATAGAGAACGGAAACGCCTAAATAATCTTTTGCGAAGAAAACCACAAGACTTTCAAATGCTACAATGCAAAGTACGATAAAGGCCGAGGTAAACAAGGCTTTGCCCATATTGAAGTGACCGCGCTTCGTGGCAACCGCTTCGGTGGTGGAAGGGGTAACTTTTTCTATGTTCGCAGGTGTGCGATTATTTTGTTGGTTGCGTAACGTTCCAACCGTGTTCAAACGAATACCGTCTTTTTGCGCTCTTTCCAACAATTCGTTTTGAGAAGCGACAGGATGAACGGGATTGGATTGGGGTTGTGAAAATGCGCTGTAAGAATAAGGCTGTGCATCGGGGATAGGGCCATTTTGCGCGTCGCGCGTGCGTTCGTTGTAAGAAACTTCACGTTGCTGTAAAGCATTTTCCCATTCTTGCAACTGTTTCATACGTGCTTGCAGCCCCGACGCGTCATCGTGAGCGCGTTTTTGCGCTTCTACTTGGTTGCGCGCGAGATCTTCCTTGGCACGTTCAAGGCGCGTTCTGTCATTTTCTAATTCCGTTTTTTGTCTTTCAAGTTCACGGAGCTGGTCTTCGTAAACCGCCTTTTCTTTTTGGAAAGAAGCGCGTTCATTTTCCAGTTTTTCAAGGTTTTCATTGAAAAGTTTCACCTGCGCGTTGTAGGTGCTTAACTTGTCCGCAAAATCAAACTGCTGTGCGGCAAGAGCATTTTTACGAGAAATAAATTCAAGCTGTTGCTGATTGTAAATGCCTTGGCGAACGGCGAGTTCTTTTTGTTGCTGTTGTAAAGAGAGGAGTTCATCTTGCAATTTACTGTTGCCTTTCAGTAAATCGTTTTCACGGTTTTCCAAATCGCTTAATTGCTTTTGAACAACTTCATTGGACGCATTTGCTTCATTTTCCTGACTATCTAACAAGCGTTGCTTTTCTTCAATGCGATATTGCAGCTGGGTAAGTTCGTAATTCTTTCTATCTAACTCGTCGCGTTCAATTTGAAGGCTATCGCGTGTATTTTTGAGCGCCGCCTTTTCGTTTTCGAGCTCCGCCTTCATTTTTTCCAACGTTTCGTTTTCGTTGCGAAGGATATTACGTTCGACTTCAAGAGTTTCTAAACGGTTTTGCAATTCCGCGCGTTCTTGTTCAAATTCGGCGTAGTTTGCATCGCTGAGCGCATCTTCTTTTTGTTTTATACTTTCAGCAGCTTCGCTTAATGCGAATTCACGAGTACGAAGGTCGTTTTCGCGCTCTTCTAATTTGCGTTTAAGTTCTTCCGTTTCGTTAGCTTTTGCTTCGACTAAACGCTTTTCCGTTTCAATTTTCTCTTTTTGCGAATCGATTTGCGCTTGTTGCGCGCGAAGTTCTAACGTCTTGTTGTAAAATTCCGTGCTCTTATTCTCATAATCACTCTTTAAAAGGGTGAGGGCATTTTCTTGTGTGGTCAATGCGGCGTTCAACGAAGTGATAACGGATTGCTTATTTTCCAGTTCTTCTTTCAGATCGTTGATTTCCGCGTGCGCAGCATTTAATTCTTCGCTGTTTGTCGATTGTGAAGAGAGTTGCGCGTTTTCTTCTTTTAAAGAAAGGATTTCTTGGCGAGCAATGGTAAGTTCGTCGTTTAAACGTTGAAGTTCGAGCTTCGCATTCCCGATTTCCTGTTCTTTTTGGTGGAGTTCAATTTCTTTTGCGTCCAGTTCGCCTTGTTTTTCGTTGATAGCACGTTGTTTGTTTTCAAGTTCTAACGTTTGCGCTTCCACTTTATCGCGTAATTCATTGAAGTCCGATTTTTGGTTGGAAAGAGAGGAACTCTGCGCTGCGAGAAGGGAACGTTCGCGCTGTAACTCATTTTTAAGATTGGAGAACGCTTTCTTTTCTTCCTCAAAAGCTTGTTCGCGTGCGTCAAGCGCACGCTTTAATTCGGCAAGCTCATTTTGTTTATCGGTAATAAACGAGAAGTCGTAGTGCGCGTCGCCGTCGGAAATTAAGCTATCGATTATCGTTCGAGAATATTCCCATTCAGACAAATTTTGCTCGGTGACGCGTTTGCCTTGATCGGTGAGGGAGAAGTATTTTCTTCTACCGCCGTTAGAATAATCGCCGAAATAGGAAGTAACGTAATTTAAACTTTCCAACCGCTTTAAAGCGCTGTAGAGGGTAGGTTGCTTTAAGGTGTACATACCGCCGCTTTTTTTCTCAATTTCATATATGATTTCATAGCCGTATTTATCCCCGTCGTAAAGGCTGCGTAAAATAATGGTATTAATATGTCCTCGAATAAGGTCGGAACTAATGCCTAAATTTTGCTCTTCGCCGCCAGTGAGGGCGCTTTCCGCGTCTAAAACGGTGTCGCGTTCACTCATAATAAAACCTCCTGTAGTTTGCCTGATAGAGTGGTACTTTGTCTTACATAATCGTTTATTTATAATGCAATAAAAACGCTTGAAATAAAAGGATTTCCTCGTTTTATTACCTTACGTAAAGTATTATATCATATTTAGGTGTAGTTGTCAATAAGTATGTGTGAAAAAATACTAAAATTAAGCATATTTTTTATGGAAGTTGCGGCTTCTCCATTGACATTTTTTATAAAGTAGGATATACTTATTATATGGAAAAATATGTACACAAAAAGTCTTTTGAAATTAAATATTGCGACTTGGATTTTAAGGACGAATTAAAGACGTCGGCCGCGCTTGCGTATTTGGAAGAAGTATCTTGTTCCAGTGCTGATGAGTTAGGATTTGGCTATGCTTATGTAAAGGCGCGTGATTATGCGTTTATGGTTGCGAGCTATCGCGTTGAATTTTTAAAACCGATTGTTCTTGGGGCGAAGGTGAAAGTTTGCACTTGGCCTACGCCGCCTTCTCGCGTTATATTTGGGCGTGAATACTTAATGGAATCCGACAGCGGCGAAGCGCTTTTAAAGGCAACTTCGCGCTGGTGTTTGTTGGATATAAGCACACGCAAAATTTTACCCTCGAAAGTCTTGGTGGAGCAGGATTATTCTACTTATAATCCAACGCAGCTATTTGAAAATACGCAATGGAAAATGCCCATCTTTGCCAGTGATGAGATGGAATTGCAATTTATCGTTACAGTCGCAAACTCCGAGTGTGACCATAATATGCACGTAAACAATACGCGCTATGCGGATTATTGTTTTAACTGTTTTACGATGTCGGAATTACAATCCAGGAAATTAAAAGCATTTGCGATTAATTACGTAAAAGAATGTAAAGAAGGGGATACGTTACGCTTTTTTCTCAAGAATGGAAATGAAGGCGAATATTATGCGTATGGCTATAACAATTACGGCGAATTGGTCGTACAATCACGAATAGATTTTGAAAAAGTTTAAAAATATATGAAAACGAGAAAAAATGCGGTAAATAGAGAGTTAATCCCCATTCCGGGCGGGGTGTGCGCGCCTGAAGATTTCCGTGCCGGAAGTGCGGTTTGCGGTTTTAAAGGGAACGGGGAGTTGGATTTGGGAATAATCGTGTCAAAAAAACGTTGTCCTACGGCTTGTGTTTATACAACATCCGCAAAACGCGGCGCGCCCGTAATGATAACGGAAAAACATTTAGAAAATGAATATGCGCACGCAATCGTGGTCAACGGCGGCATTGCAAACACCTTTCAATTTAATGGTGAACGTTTGGCCAAAGACGTTTGTGAGATTGTGGGACACGACTGTGCTGTAATTGCGGAAGACGTTGTAATTGCGTCTACGGGCTTTTTGGGCAAACCTTTGCATTTAGCGGGTTTTGCGGCAGGCGTAAAGGAAGCTGCTTCACGCTTGGCAAACACGTCTGATGCTAGCTATTCCGTTGCGCAGGCTATGGCAAACGATGGGGCGGAACCCTTGCAGTTATCTTACACGTTTGAGTTAGGGGCTATTCCGTGTAAAATCGGCGCGGTTTTTAAAGGGGAACGACACGTTTCACCCAATATGGCAACGACCCTTGTCTTTGTTACGACGGACGTAAATATAACCTCTAAAATGTTGCGTAGGGCGTTATTGTATGCCGTAAACGAAACGTTAAACTTAATGGACGTGGACGGGGTGCCTTCCCCCAACGATATGGTCTGCATAATGGCAAACGGAAGTGCTGAGAATTGGCGAATTGACTGTGTGGATACAGATTATAGAAAGTTTGCCTATGCGTTAAAAGAATTTTTTAAGCAAATTACCTTGCGGATTTTAAATAATGCATTAAAACGGGAACGGATTTTATTTTGCAAGGTTTATGGGGCGAAGTCACCGCAGGTTTCTCGTACGCTTGCCAAGAAACTCGTGCGTTCGGTTGCAATTAAAGAGGATGCAAAACAAGCGGTGGTAAATGCGGAAAATATCCTTTACCAAATCGCGGAAATAGGCGGGGTTGAGGATTTTGATAAAATACGTATCTCCGTTTGTTCGGACGTGGCGGAGGCGGTGATTTATGAGGACGGCATTCGTGTGCCGGATATGCGGGAGTTTTTAACGAGTATTTTTAATGGTTCTTACGTGGAATTATCCGTATATCTTGCACAGGGCAATTATAAATCAACGGCGTATACGTGCGTATAGAAAAAATATTTTCTTTTTAAGAAAAAAGGCAGTTTGAATTGTTGACAAAAGGAAACGTAAATGCTATAATACATAGAAATAAGTAGGTGCGATATGTATTGTGTATTTTCATTTGAAAAAATGTCTACGAAAGCTGACCGTTGCGGATTGAACGATGTTCGCGTAAACGGTTTGGTTTCGTTTTTCCTTTTTGAAGCACCCATTTTTATTTCTGTAAAACAAGACTGATTTTCGTAATCGGTCTTATTTTTTATGTTTGGCGAAAAAAATTTTTAATATAGGTACGTTTATGAAAGAAAAAAAGGTGTATTTGACGTTGCAAAACGGTAGGGTATTCCAAGGCTACGCATTTGGCGCAGAAGGGGAAGCTATTGGAGAACTTGTCTTTAATACGGGCATGGTAGGGTATATCGAGAGTTTAAGCGATCCCAGTAATTTTGGGCAAATCCTTGTGCAAACTTTCCCGCTTATTGGCAACTATGGTATGGTCAATTCGGACGTAGAAAGCGAAAAATCTTGGGTTTCGGCTTACGTAGTGCGTGAAATTTGCGATGAGCCGTCCAATTTCCGTATGGAAGGGAAGTTGGAGGAATACATCAAGGAGCAAGGCGTCATTGGCATCTATGGGGTGGATACGCGTGAACTTACGAAAATTCTTCGCGAAGAAGGCACGATGAATGCACGCATTAGCCGTCGCCCTTTGTCGCAAGATGAGCTTGCGAAGCTGCAAGGTTATGAAATTAAAAATGCGGTGGCAACCGTTTCCCCGAAAACACAAAAGGTTTATGGGGAAAATACTGCAAAATATCGTGTTGCGCTTTGGAATTTTGGCGCAAAAAATAGCACGATACATTCTTTGCTTGCACAAGACTGCCAAGTGGTATCCGTACCCGCAACCGCAACAGCGGATGAGATTACAGCGCTGAACGTAGACGGCGTAGTGTTAAGCGACGGACCTGGTAATCCTGCGGAAAATATGGAATGTATTGCGCAAATCCGTGCATTTGCCGGCAAGAAACCTATTTTGGCGCTTGGGCTTGGACACCAAATGTTGGCTTTGGCACTCGGTGCTAAAATTAAAAAAGAAAAATATGGGCACCGCGGTAGCAATCAACCTATTAAGTGTGTGGAAAATGAAAAGGTATACGTTTCCACGCAAAACCACGGTTACAGCGTGGTAAAGGAAAGCGTAAGTCAAGGTGTTATAAGTTTTATCAACGTGAACGACGGCTCGTGTGAAGGGATTGAATATCCGACCCTGAACGCGATTGGCGTACAATTCCTGCCCGATTCCTGTGGGATTGGTCATACGGATAGTTATGTTTACGATAAGTTTTTTGCGCTTATGAAGAAGGAGAAAGAAAATGCCTAAAAGAAGTGATATTAAAAAGGTTTTGGTGATCGGTTCTGGTCCTATCGTTATTGGCCAAGCGGCAGAATTCGACTATGCAGGCGCACAAGCTTGCCGCGTTATGAAAAGCGAAGGCGTAAACGTTGTATTGTGTAACTCCAACCCCGCAACGATTATGACGGATAAAGCGCTTGCGGACGAGATTTATCTTGAACCTTTAACGGAAGAATCTTTAAAACGTATTATTTTAAAAGAAAAACCCGATAGTTTGTTGGCTTCACTTGGTGGGCAAACGGGTCTTACAATGGGTTGTAAACTTGCAAAATCGGGTTTCTTGGATGAACACGGCGTAAAACTTATCGGTACGAAGTTGGACGCAATCGACCGTTCGGAAGATAGAGAACTTTTCAAGGAAACGATGGAAAAAATCAATCAACCTTGCGTTCCTTCCGATATCGCTTATACGGTAGAAGAGTGTGTGGCGATTGCCAACAAGCTTGGTTATCCCGTAATTATCCGTCCTGCATACACCCTTGGCGGGGCAGGTGGCGGTGTGGCTTATGATGAAAGCCAGTTACGCTTAATTTCCCATAACGGTTTGATGCTTTCGCCTATTACGCAAGTATTGATAGAAAAATATATTGCTGGTTGGAAAGAAGTTGAATTTGAAGTTATTCGCGATAGAAAAGGGAATTGTCTTACCGTTTGTTCAATGGAAAACGTAGACCCCGTAGGCATTCACACGGGCGACTCTATCGTTGTTGCCCCCGCGGTAACGCTTACTACGAAAGAATATAATATGCTTCGTTCTGCTGCCTTGTCTATTATTACCGAACTGGGTATTGAAGGCGGCTGTAACGTACAGTTTGCGTTAAACCCCGATTCGTTTGAGTATTCTGTAATTGAGGTAAATCCTCGTGTTAGCCGTTCGTCGGCGTTGGCATCGAAAGCAACGGGTTTCCCGATTGCAAAAGTTACGTCGAAAATCGCGCTCGGTTATACGCTGGATGAAATTGTAAACGACGTTACGGGTAAAACTTATGCTTGTTTCGAGCCGACAATCGACTATTTGGTTGTAAAAATGCCCAAGTGGCCGTTTGATAAATTCTTGTATGCGAAGCGTGAGTTGGGTACGAGAATGAAGGCGACGGGGGAAGTTATGTCTATCGGCACTTCGTTTGAAATGGCGATGATGAAGGCAGTACGCGGTGCGGAAATTTCGTGCAGTACCTTTAATTATAAGAAATTTATCAATTCGACGAAAGAGGAATTGATGGCAAAATTGCCGGAAATGACGGACGAAAGAATTTTCGTAGTTTATGCAGCGCTCAAAAAGGGTGTGACGGTAGACGAGGTGTTCAATATCACCAAAATCGACCGTTGGTTCTTAAATAAATTTATGAACCTTATCACGTATGAAAATCGTTTGGCTTCGGGCGAGAAGTTGACAAGAGCGCTTTATGAACAGGGCAAACGATTAGGATATTTGGATAAGGATATCGTTTTGTTAAGCGGTCAAAAAGTACCTTATCGTAAGAAAGTAGCCTATAAAATGGTTGATACTTGCGCGGCGGAATTCCCTGCCAAGACGCCGTATTTCTATTCGACTTTTGACCCGCACGAACACGATGAGGCAAAGCCTTTTGTGGCAAACAGCAATAAAAAGCGCATTGTCGTTATCGGTTCAGGTCCTATCCGTATCGGGCAAGGTATCGAATTTGACTACTCTTCGGTGCATTGTGTTTGGACGTTGAAAGAGCTTGGTTATGAAGTGGTAATTATCAACAACAACCCCGAAACGGTTTCCACGGACTTTGATACGGCGGATAGATTATACTTCGAGCCTTTAACGCCCGAAGACGTGCAACACGTTTTGGACATTGAAAAGCCTTACGGCGTAATCATTACGTTTGGCGGACAAACGGCAATCAACCTTTGCGCATATTTCAATACGCACGGTATTCGTATTTTGGGTACGCCTGCGGATAGCGTGGATAGAGCTGAAGATAGAGAGCGTTTTGAAGCGTTGCTTGAAAAATATGCAATTCCCCGTCCGAAAGCAATGACGGTTATGACGAAGGAAGAAGCCTTGGCGGCGGCGGATGTGTTAGAATATCCCGTGCTTCTTCGTCCTTCCTACGTAATCGGCGGTCAAAATATGACCATCGCGTTTACCCCCGAAGACGTTTGTCGTTATATGGACGTAATCTTGGCGCAAGGCATTGAAAACCCCGTACTTTGCGATCAATATTTGATGGGTACGGAATTAGAAGTCGATGCGATTTCCGATGGTAAAGACGTGCTTATTCCTGGTATTATGCAACATATCGAGCGTACGGGTATTCACTCTGGCGACTCCATTGCCGTATATCCTCCCTATAACCTTGAAGACGCTATGTTGGAGCGTATTATTGAGGTTTCCACACAGCTTGCATTAGAATTAAAGACGAAAGGGCTTATCAATATTCAATACCTTATCTATCGCGGTCAGCTTTACGTAATTGAAGTAAATCCCCGTGCATCGCGTACTGTTCCGTATATATCCAAAGTAACGGGCGTGCCGATGGTTGAGTTGGCAACGAAGATTATCGTTGGTGCGAAGCTTAAAAAGTTGGGCTATGGTACGGGTTTGTATCCTTCCTCGCCTTACGTTGCGGTTAAAGTGCCCGTATTCAGCTTTGAAAAACTCAATGACGTAAACTCTCAGCTTGGCCCCCAAATGAAATCAACGGGCGAAGTGCTTGGTATTGGTAAGACGATTGAAGAAGCAATGTTTAAAGGGCTTGTATCCGCAGGCTTTAAAATGTGTCACCCTTCCGAACGTAGGTCGGTTGGCGTATATATGACGGTTAATGATCAGGACAAGCTTGATTTGTTAACGATTGCAAAGAAGTTTGGGGATTTAGGCTGTACTATGTACGCAACGAAAGGTACGGCAAAGGTAATTACCGACCTTGGCTTTGATTGTCAAGTGGTGGATAGACTCTCCGCAACGGACACTGTAATCAAGTTGATGGACGAAGGGAAAATCGACTATATTGTTTATACGGGTAAGACGGACATTGAGTCTATCAACGACTTTATTCGCTTACATCACCACGCAATTTTGCTTGGCATCACGGTGCTTACGGCATTAGATACGGCAAATGCGCTTGCGGATATTATTGCAAGTAAGTTCACGGAAAATAACACCGAGCTTGTAGACATCAATGCATTGCGCGCGGAAAAGCTTAAATTGCAATTCACCAAGATGCAGTCCTGCGGCAACGATTTTATCGTGTTTGATAATCGAGATGGAAAAATTACTTGCCCCGAATCGATTGCGGTAAACTATTCCTTGCCTCACTACGGTATCGGCGGCGACGGTATTGTTTTGATTGAAAATTCGGCTGTTGCAGACGCAAAAATGCGCCTTTTCAACGGTGACGGCACGGAAATGTTTGCAGGCGCAAACGCAGTGCGTTGTGTGGGTAAGTATTTATACGAAAAAGGCATTGTTCGTAAAAACGATATGAAGATTGAAATTGCCAGAAACGTATGCGACGTTAGAGTGTATTCGTTTAGCGGCAAGGTAAATACGGCAAGCGTAAATCTTGGTAAAGTGGAACTTGCGGGTAAAAAGATTCCTTGCGTATTTAACGAAGAACAAATCGTCGATAAAGCTGTAAAGGTTGCAGGCAGGGATTATAATATTACGCTTGTCAACGTTGGCAATCCTCATTGTGTTATTTTCAGCGGACAAGTAGACGCAATCAATATGTCGGCGGTTGGGTCTGCGTTTGAAAATTGCGAATATTTCCCCGATGGCGTAAGTACGGAAGTTGTACGCGTCGTAAACAAGGTTACGTTAAAGATGCGCGCTTACGAGCGTGGAAACGGTGAAACTTGGGCGTGCGGTACGGGCGCGTGTGCGGCTGTGGTTGCGGCGGTACTTAACGGTTACTGCGAAATGGATACCAACGTAACGGTAAAACTTCGCGGCGGGGATTTAACGGTAAACTATCATTCTGCCGGCGACGTAGAATTGATGGGCAATGTTAAAACTGTTTATGAAGGTATGCTTGAAATTTAACCTTTAAAATTCTAATCGGAGTGATTTTATGGATCTTTTATACGAAGAAAGTTCAACAGCGAGAAATGCTGAAAAAAAACAGAAAAAATATGTCGTTTTAAATATTTTTTCTAGTATTTTTCTAATCCTAGGCATTTTGACTGCGTTCTTTTTCATTTTATTTATTCCAAATATTGCATTTATGTTTTTCTTCGGTTCGGGTGCTTTGACGTTTTGGGGATTTTGGTTCATCTTTTTTAAATGGAAAAGCATTATCAACGTCAGCTATGATTACGTGCTTGTATCCGACGAAATACGTATTTCAAAAGTTATTAACGTAAACCGAAGAAAACTCGTTGCTCGTTTCCAAACGGAAGCAATCGTGCAAATCGGCGACGTGGATTCTACCTCTTACGAACGTTTTAGGGCGGATCCTAACGTAAAAACCGTGGTTTGTACGTCCAACGAAGAAGCGGCGAAGGGAAAGTTCTTTATGTATATTCTTGCGGATTACAACGGAAGAAAGTTGTTTGTTTTGGAATGTAGGGAAGAATTGTTGATGAATATTATGCGTTGCACCAAGCGTACGGCGTTGGATAGAGATTACGTTTCGCAAGCAAAGAAGGCGCAAGGTTAATGATGATATATTTGGATAATGCCGCCACGACGAAACCTTCTTTAAAGGCAGTAGAACGTGCGCAGGTATATATAACGGAAAAATTTTATAATCCTTCCGCTTTATACAAGGAAGGATTTGCATTACAGAGCGAGCTGAAAAAGGCGCGCTCCGTTTTGCTTAGTAAGGTAGCGGACGAAAGCGCATTTGAGGTAGTATTTACCTCGTGTGGTACAGAATCGGACAACCAAGCAATTTTTTCGTTTGCAAGGCGCGGAAATGCCGTTACGACCGAGGGCGAACATTCGGCGGTTTTGGCGGCTTTTCACGAGTTAAAGACGCGCGGGGTGGCGGAACCCCGCTATGCTCCGTTGTTAAAAGACGGCAGAGTGGACGTAGAGAGATTGTTGGCGCTTGTAGACGATAAAACAAGTTTTGTTTCCGTAATGCACGTAAACAATGAAATCGGGGCAATCAACGATGTAAACGCCATTGCCAAAGCGGTGAAGCAAAAAAATCCCCGCGTAATTTTTCACGTGGACGGTATACAGGCATATGGAAAAATTCCTTTTCGTTTGGCAAAGGAAATTGATTTATATTCCGTCAGCGCCCACAAAATCGGTGGGTTAAAAGGCGTTGGTGCTTTGTTTAAGCGTAAATCCTTGGTTTTGCCTGCATACATTATCGGCGGTGGGCAGGAAGGCGGCAAGCGTAGCGGCACGGAAAATACCTTTGGAATTATGCAATTTTCTTACGCCGTTGAAGAGAAATTTAATTCTTTAAAAGCGGATTTTGAGCGTATGCGCGAATATCGCGAGACGCTTTGGGATGGTCTTGATAAAGAGGTTTATACACGTTTATCTTCCGAAACGGGAACGCCGTATATATTAACGGTTTCCGCAGTAGGCTTGCGTGGTGCTGTTTTGCAACAAATGGCAAACGATAAAGGGCTTTTAATCGGTACGGGTTCTGCGTGTTCATCGAATAGTAAACTTCGTTTTAGTAAGGTCGTTTTAGGTTGCGGTTATGACGAAAAGACAGCCGACGGCGTTTTACGTATTAGTTTTTCTTCAGAAACAACTATGGAAGAAATAGAATTCGCCGTTTCGGTGCTTAATGAAATTGGCAGAGATTTGAAAAATAGAATGAAATAAGAGGATACGATGAAGAAAGTTATAATTATACGTTATTCGGAAATTTATTTAAAAGGTAAAAATAGGGGCTTCTTCGAACGTGCGTTTGAACAAAATTTAACTCGTGCTTTGCGTTCGTTTGAACACGAGCTTGTAAGACAAAGCGGGCGCTATACCGTCCGTAATTTTGCGGAAGATGAAATTGAGGAAATTATCACGCAACTCAAAAAGGTTTTTGGTTTGCACACTTTAAGCGTAGCCTATGAAACGGAATCGGATATGAACTCCATTTTTGAGGCGGCGAAGTTGGTTTCGCGCGCAAGCGGCACTTTTAAGGTGGAATCGCACCGTGGTGATAAAAAATATCCCTTAACTTCCGTTGAAATTAGCAAGAAGCTCGGTGGTATGCTTTTAGATTATTTCAAGGGCGGGTTGTCCGTAGACGTGCATAATCCGTCTTTTAGCGTTCGCGTAGATATTCGTGAAAACGGAAAGGCGCTTGTGTTTGGCGAATTTATTCAAGGTGCCAACGGTATGCCCGTCGGTACGGCAGGCAAGGGTGTTTTATTGCTTTCGGGCGGTATCGACAGCCCCGTGGCTGGCTATATGATGGCAAAACGCGGTATGAAAATTGATTGTTTGCATTTCCACAGCTATCCTTACACCAACTTACAAGCCAAGGAAAAAGTGGTGGATTTGGCTAGAATCTTATCCGAATATACTTGCGGTACAAAACTTTGTACGGTTAGCGTAACGCATATTCAAGAGGCGATTCACGAAAAATGCAAACCTGAACTGATGATCACCCTTTTAAGACGTTTTATGTATCGAATCGCTGAACGACACGCAAAACACATTGGTGGTCAATGTTTGGTTACGGGGGAAAGTCTTGGTCAGGTTGCCAGTCAAACGATTGAAGGGATTACTTCTTCCAACTCCGTGGTGGAAGAGTTGCCCGTTTTACGTCCTTTAATCGGCTTTGATAAAAATGAAATTATTGATATTTCCGTAAAGATGGGCGCATATGAAACCTCTATTTTGCCTTTTGAGGATTGCTGTACGGTATTCTTGCCCGACTTCCCTGCAATTCGTCCAAAGCTTGCGGATATCTTACGTGAAGAAGCAAAGTTAGACGTAGAGGGTTTAATTGAAGAAGCCTTTGCAAGTCTTGAAAAAATTGAATTATAACAAAAGCGGAGCGCCCACTTTGAAGTGGGCGCTTATTAATGGTTCCACCAATCCGTTTCCAATATTTTTTTATCCTCAATCAAGTTTGTATCTACTTTGATTGTTGAAATTGTCGGCAGGGTAATTGCTTTGCCGATTTTTTCCTTATATAAAGGAGTAACCGTATAAGTGTATATAGTGTCCGCTTTTATGTTTTTATCCATAAAAACAGGTTGGAACTTACCTTCGTAAACAGTAGTATGCGACGCATAATCAGAACGTTCAATGCGGTAAGTGTAATAGCTTGGCGATTGTGGGTTGAATTTAATTTCTACTCCGTTTTTCGTGAGTGAAATGGTTGGGCATAGGATGCACGGAAAAGTGAAGGAAGTGCTTTTGTTTAAAGGGATTGCGCTCTTTTTAAACAACTCCGAAAAACGGTATTCGGCAGGAGAATTTTCGTCTGCACGAAGGATAGTATGCGTATCATAATACGTGGATTTATCGAGTTCAATTTTGACGACGTTTTCTGGTGGTGAAAACGGTTCGGGAGAGATGCCTGCTTTTTTATTTTTTGCATAAATATATTCGTTGATATCCTTTAAATAATTGCAGGGCAGCCCGCCGCCGGTATATTCAATTTTTCTTCCGTCCGCATTTCCAAGCCAAACGCCAAGACAATTTTGCGGGGTATAGGAAAGGGCGTAAGCGTCGGTGTTGCCGTTTTTCGTGCCAACCGTACCTGTTTTTGCGGCGACGTCAAAAGGCAAATCGCGCAACTTCTTCGCTGTGCCGCGTTGAGCCGTTGTTTTTAACATATCGGTTAGAAGGTATGCGCTTTCGGGTGTAAATACACGCCGGGTTGACATAGGCTTTTTATAAACAACGGCACCGTTAATTTTAATTTTTTCAATAAAACCACACGCGGTTTTTACGCCATTATTGGGAAAAACGGAATATGCGGCGAGAAGGTCGGTTAAGGGAAAACCGTGCTTCATACCGCCAAGTGCCAAAGCTAACGTTTTATCTTCTTCTTGGACGTTTAAATCCAGCTTTTCTAAATAACCCACGCATTTAGAAACTCCTACGGAAGAAAGAACTTTCACCGCAGGTACGTTCAAACTTTTTTCTATAGATTCGCGGGTGCTAACGTAACCGTGAAATTCTCCGTCGTAGTTTTGTGGGGCATAACCGCTATATTCAATAGGATTATCAAGAATTTGCGTTGCGGGCGATAAATAATTTTCTTCAATAGCAGGGGCGTATACAAGTAGAGGTTTAATGATGGACCCCGGAAGCCGTTTGGCGTTGCCGATGCTGGACAATGCAGCTGTAAATCCGCCGCATTTTGCGTCAAGAACAATAAAGCTTTTTCCGCTTTCCGTATGTGCATTTCCTAATTTTTCGATATAGTCTTGTAAGGATTTATCCATATAGGTTTGGATTTCGATTCGTCCCGTAATGCGGAAGTTGTGCTTTTCCGCTAATTCCGTCAGTTCTTCCATAACGAATGCGGGGTAGTTTTTATCTTGACACGTTTGTGGTATATGCACAGGCAAAGGGGTGTTTTCAGCTTCTTGGCGTTGCGTTTGCGTTATGCTTCCGTTATCTTGCATTATTTTTAAAACGCAACTGCGCCGCTTTTGGCAGTTATGGGGTTCTCGAAAAGGGGAATAATGGTTTGGGGATTTTATCATTCCCGCCAACGTAGCGCTTTCCGCTATGGAAAGGTCTTGAACGCGTTTATTGAAATAAAACTCCGAGGCGGACTCAATACCAAAACAGCTGTGTCCGAAGTAAATCGTGTTCAAGTATTTTGTGATAATTTCTTCTTTCGAATATTCTTTTTCAAGCTGGCGTGTTAATTTCCATTCTTGCAATTTACGCTTTAAGGTTTTTTCTTGCGATAGATGGGTATTTTTAATGAGTTGTTGAGATATTGTAGATGCGCCTTCTTTGAGTGAGTGTGAGCGTACGTTATGCACAACTGCGCGCGCGAACCCCTTATAGTCAAAACCTTTGTGTTTATAAAATCTTCGATCTTCTACGTCGATAAATGCTTGTTTGGTATGCCACGGAATTTCTTTTTCCGGCACCGTCTGTTTTTCTGTGCTAAATTGCAGAGGGATTAAAGCTTTGTCGCGGTCAAAGAGTAAAAGATTTTTTTCGCTCGTCAACAAACGATCGTGTTGAAGGGTGACGTTATGGGTAATGATTTTGTAATAAGCAAAAACGCTTGTTATGCCTAAAAGGCATAATATAAATGCACAAATTGTAATTCGTTTAAAGGTCTTCATTGTTCATAGTATCGTCTTTTTTTGTATTTTTATCACGAAAACCTTGCGTATACGCGCGCAAAGACTTGAAAAAAAGCAAAAAAAAGTGTATAATAGAAAAAATTAAAGTTAAAATGGGATAATTATGTCGGAAAAATATTTTATCGTTACTTATGGTTGCCAAATGAACGTACACGAATCGGAAAAAATCGCAGGGATACTCCGTCGTGTAGGTTACGCCGAAGAAGCTAAAAAAAAGGAAGACGCGGATATTATCGTTTTTAATACTTGCTGTATCCGTGAAAATGCGGAAAATCACGCTTTTGGCAATATCGGTGCGTTGAAAAAAATGAAGAAACAGAACCCGAATCTTCTTATTGCCGTGGGCGGTTGTATGACGCAAGAAAAAGGCAAAACGGAAGTATTGAAAAAGAAATTTCCGTTTATTGACATTATGTTTGGAACTTTGAATTTGGAAGAGCTGGAAGAGCTTATCCGTAAAAAGAAGACGCAAAAGAAACGCGTAATTTCCATTCGTGATCAGGAAGGGGAGATTGTGGAAATGGACGACGCTTACCGCACAAGCTATCCCAATGCGTGGGTGAATATTATGTACGGTTGCAATAATTTTTGTTCCTATTGCATTGTGCCGTACGTGCGCGGCAGAGAGCGTTCCCGTAACCCTGAAAATATCGTAAATGAAGTGAAAAAACTTGTGGCGGAGGGGTATAAAGAAATCACGTTGCTTGGTCAAAACGTAAATTCCTATGGGTCGGATAATTCCACTGGGGTTACGTTTGCGGAACTTTTGGATAGAGTCGCTTCCATTGAAGGCAAATTCCGTGTGCGCTTTATGACCAGCCACCCCAAAGATTTTAACGAAGACGTGGTGAAAGTGATGCAAAAGCACCCCAAGATTTGCAGACTTGTGCATTTGCCCGTACAATCTGGCTCCAATGCGATTTTGTCGGCTATGAATCGCCGTTACACTCGTGAAAAATATCTTGAAGAAGTTGCGATGCTTAAAAGATATTTCCCTGAAGCGGAGTTGACGACGGACATCATCGTGGGCTTCCCTGGGGAAACGGAAGAGGATTATTTGGCAACGGAAAGCTTGGTGAAAGAAGTGAATTTTGCTTCGGCGTTCACATTTGTTTATTCTAAACGCGAGGGGACGAAAGCAACGGAAATGCCCAATCACGTGTCGGAAGAAGTTCAAAAAGATAGAATTATGCGACTTGTAGCGTTGGTGAATTCGTTGACCCGTCAAAAATCGGAAACGTACGTTGGGAAAACGGTGGAAATACTTTGCGAAGATTATGACAAGAAAAAGAAGCTCTATCTTGGCAGGGATGAATTTGGTAGAATGGGATATTTCCAAAGCGAGAAAGACGTTGTAGGTGAATTTATCTTATTGAAAATAACAAAAGCAAATGGTATTTCGCTTTACGGCGAAATTACAAATGAGTAAGGTTTAGTAAAGGAAGGTGAAAATATGGCGCTTTCACAAATGATGCAACATTATCTTTCGATGAAAGAAAAATATAAAGATTGCGTGCTTTTCTATCGTCTCGGTGATTTTTACGAGATGTTTTTTGAAGATGCGGTAAAAGTTTCCGGCTTACTTGACCTTACGCTTACGGGCAGGGATTGTGGCTTGGAAGAACGCGCGCCGATGTGCGGTATTCCTTTTCACGCCGCGGATACTTATATCGCCAAGTTGGTTGCTTTAGGGGAAAAGGTTGCTATTTGCGACCAACTTTCCGATCCCAAAGCAGGGCGTGGCTTGGTGGAACGCGACGTTGTGCGCATTGTTTCGGCTGGTACGCTTATCGAAGACGATATGTTGGACGAAACGAAGAACAACTATATTGCCTGCGCGTTTAAAGAAGGGGAAAGTGTTGCGATTGCTTGGGCGGATATTACCACGGGTGAATTTTTAGTGGAAGAATTTAATTCTCAATATGCCGTGGAAGAAAGCATAGGACACTTAGTAAAATTGTCCGTAGCAGAAGTGATTTGCAATGAAGAAATGCTGCTTGAAAGCAAGAATATTAAAGAAGTGAAGCACGGGATTTTGCCTGCCTTTTCTTGTTACGTGCCTTGGGCGTTTAACGTAAAACGTGCGGAAAAGACTTTGCTGGAACAGCTTGAAACTTCTTCGCTTGCGGCATATGGTGTATCGGGCAAAGAAAAGGCAATAGCGTCGGCAGGCGCGCTCGTGGAGTATTTACGAGAAACGCAAAAACACGCATTGAGCAATATTAAAACGCTTAAATATATTAACCAAGAGCAATTCGTGGTCTTGGACAGCAATGCCGTGCGTAACCTTGAACTTGTACAAAATAACGCGGAGAACAAGAAATACGGCTCGTTACTTTGGGTATTAGACAAAACCAAAACGAGTATGGGTGCGCGTTTGCTTACGAAAATGGTACTTTCTCCGTTGAAAAATATACAGGCGATCGAATACCGTCAAGACGGTGTGCAAGAGTTTGTAAATGCGTCCGTTGTTCGCGTAGGAATTGCGGAAACGTTAAAAGAGGTTAAAGACGTTGAACGTCTTTCGGGTAAAATTGCAAACGGCAACTTTATGCCCAAAGATTGCGTAGCACTTGCCAAATCGTTGGCAGTTTTGCCTACGCTGAAATTCCAACTTACGGGTTTATCGTCGCAGGTGGTTACGGATATCGTGGACGGGTTGCCTGACGTGAGTGATTTGACGGAGTATTTAACAGTCGCAATTGCACCAGAACCGCCTGCATTAATGAAAGACGGGGGTTATATCCGTGAGGGATTTTGCGCCGAATTAGACGAACTTCGTGCCTTGCAGCGCAACGGCGTTTCTATTTTGAAAGGAATTGCCGAACGTGAACGTGAACGCACAGGCATTAAAACGTTGAAGATAGGCAACAACCGCGTGTTCGGTTATTATATCGAAGTTAGCAATTCCTTTAAGGATAAAGTGCCGGAAGATTATATTCGCCGTCAAACGTTGACCACGGGTGAACGTTATATCACGGAAGAATTGAAGCAGTTGGAAGAAAAAATTGTAAACAGCGAAGCACGCGCATTACAATTAGAATCAAGAATTTACGCACAAATATTAGAACTGCTTTCTAATCGAATTGAACAGTTGAAGCAAATCGCCGCGTCGTTGTCGCTTTTGGATTGTTTGGTGGGGTTGGCTACGGTAGCAAAAGAACGCCGTTACGTTCGTCCGCAAATGAAGGAAAGTGGTGCAGCTTTGCGTATTGTAGACGGTCGTCACCCTGTTGTGGAAGCAATTTCGAAAGAACGTTTCGTGCCGAACGACGCTGTGTTGGATAACGAGGAAAACAGTTGCGCAATTATCACGGGCCCGAATATGGCGGGTAAGAGTACGTATATGCGTCAAGTTGCCTTGATTACGATTATGGCGCATATCGGTGCGTTTGTGCCTGCAAAAACGGCGGAAATCCCGCTTATCGACCGCGTATTCACGCGCGTGGGCGCAAGCGATAATCTTATATTCGACCAAAGTACCTTTATGGTAGAAATGACAGAAGTTGCCAGTATTTTGTTGCACGCAACCAAGGATAGCCTACTTATTTTAGATGAAGTAGGCCGCGGTACAAGCACTTACGACGGCCTTTCTATTGCTTGGGCTGTAATTGAATATCTTGTGAAAAACGTGAAGGCAAAAACTTTATTTTCCACCCATTATCACGAATTGACGGAGTTGGAAAACTCGCTTGCAGGCGTAAAAAATTATAAAGTAACCGTAAAAGAATTTAACGGCAGCGTCGTATTCTTACGTAAAATTGCGCGCGGCGGGGCAAATCGAAGTTTTGGTATTGAAGTTGCGGCTTTGGCTGGTGTGCCGAAAGAAGTAACTACACGCGCAAAAGGGATTTTGAAATCGTTGGAAAAGAATGACATTGCACGTGGTAAGTTACAAGTTGAAATGATAGAAGAAGAGGAAGAAGAAAAGCAATTTACGGAAGTTGAACGTATTATATCCGAAATAGACGTAAATACGATTTCACCGATGCAAGCATTCTTATTGCTCAGCGACTTAAAGGATAAGTTACAGGGGGAATAATCTATGGCGAAAATCAACATATTGCCATCTAAAGTATATAACCGCATCGCCGCAGGCGAAGTGGTGGAAAGACCTTGTTCAGTGGTAAAGGAACTTATTGAAAACTCTATTGACGCCGGTGCAACGGAAATTGAAATTTACATTGAAAAAGGCGGTAAACAACTTGTTCGTGTTATCGACAATGGTTGCGGGATAGAACGCGATGATTTGCATTCCGCCTTTTTACCGCACGCAACAAGTAAGATTGCGGAGGCGGAAGACTTGGAAAAGGTGGTTACGCTTGGTTTCCGTGGCGAAGCAATAGCGTCCATCGTGTCCGTTTCTAAAATGAGCATCACGTCTAAAACGGAAGAGGGTAAATGTTACCGCTTGGACTCCAACGGCGGCGAATTGGGGCATATTGTGGAAGTTGCGGGTGAAAAGGGCACGGACGTTAGCGTAGAAATGCTCTTTTTCAACGCGCCTGTGCGTTTGAATTTCTTAAAGACGGATAAAGGGGAAGAAACGGAAATTACCGCTTGCATTTCCCGCTTCATTTTAAATAGATCGGATATCGCGTTTACTTATTACGCAGACGGAAAGAAGGTGTTGCAATCTTTCTCGGGCGGGGATGAAGAAGCGCTTGTAAGCGTTTATGGCGCGTCTACTTTACGTGAGTGTATTGCTATCAATGCGGAAAAGTACGGTGTACGCGTTCGCGGTTATATCGGCAATCAAAACTATTATAAGGCAAATAAGACGTATCAAAGCGTTTTTCTTAACGGCAGATATATTGTAAACGCAACGATTTCTTCCGCAATTTCTAATGCCTATGCTTCTTATTTGATGAAACGTCAATATCCTTTCTACGTATTGCATATCACTGTTCCGCAGGAAATTGTAGACGTAAACGTTCATCCTAACAAAGCCGACGTGCGGTTTGCGGATAATAAGGTGGTTTACGGTTGTATTTATTCAATTATTTCCGCGGTTTTGGATGGGAATAGTAAAGCGTTGGAATATGTTGTGCAAACGCCTGAGGAAAAAGAGGAGGAAACGGCAAAACCTGCGCCCATATTTGAAGCTCCCAATACGCCAAAGACGGAAAAGGTGTTCGACGTTCCCGACGCGCCCAAGCAGGAAAACGATTTGGTGGGCTTTACAACTATGTCTTATGAAGACGCCAAGCGGGAAATGGATATGTACAAATCTAACTTTTCTCTGCATAATTCAAATCTTGAACCGCAATATGCGCCCGACGTTCCAATTAAAGGTTTAACGCCAGCGTCGCAAAGAGGGCCCGATTATGTGAAAGTGAACGAGCGTTTCCGCTTTGCGACATATCCGAACCCCGACCGTGACCCCAAGAAGTTGAGTAAATTATTCCCCGACCTTTATTTCAATCCAGAAGAAATGAAGTTGAACGAAGAAAAATTATACGATATATTATCAGGGGAGATAGAGCCTAAAAACGAACAACAACGTGCGCGCATTGAGGAAATCCAAGAATTATTTGCGGACGAGCTTTCTAACCGTAAGCCTCAACCTACGCCCAAATCACGTTCCTTGTTTGACATTTTAGAAGAACGCGAAAAGGACGCTTTTGAACAAAACAAGAAAATGCTCGAACGCGGCGCGGAAGAAGAAGCGTTGCGCAAGCAAGAAAAGTTAGACGTTGCGACTTTTACTTTCGCGGGGAAACTTTTTAATACGTATTTGTTATATGAGCGTGGTGATGAGATTTATATTATCGACCAACACGCCGCGCACGAACGAATTATCTTTGATAAGTTACGTGAAAAGATGCGTACGCGTACCGTAGTGGTGCAACCTATGCTTTCCGCGTTAGAAATCGAACTCAATCATTTTGAAGCGGATTTCATTAAGGAGCGCGAGCAAGACTTGTTGGATATGGGGATTACGGTGGTTCACCACGATAAAAACGTGTATCGCGTAACGACAATTCCAGCAGAAGCGTGGCGCATGGACGTGTACAGCTTTATGCACGATATTTTGGCGAATATCAATAACTATCGTGCTATCCGTGCGGAAGAGCTTATTCGTGATCGTCTTGCAGCAAGTGCTTGTAAAGCGGCGATTAAAGGCGGTATGAATATTAGCCAACAAGAAATCGACGACTTGTTTAAGGTTTTAGACGGCAATATGGGACTGAAATGTCCGCACGGCAGACCGGTTGTGGTTACGTTGACGAAAAAGAATATCGAAAAGATGTTTAGAAGGATTCGCTGATGGCTAAGGTTTTGGTAATTTGCGGCGCAACGGCGTCGGGGAAAACTTCACTGTCCGTACAATCCGCACAACAATTTAACGGCGAAATTATTTCCGCCGATTCTATGCTGGTATACCGCGGAATGGATATCGGCACGGCTAAACCTACGCTGGAAGAACGGCAAGGCGTTCCGCACCACTTAATCGACGTTGTTTCACCCAAGGACGCCTTTTCCGTAAGTGATTATGAAAAGATGGCGTTGCCTATTGTTGAACGTATTCTTGCGGAGGGTAAAACGCCGATTATATGTGGCGGTACTGGTTTTTACGTAAACTCCATTTTATATAAAAAACAGTTTGGTAACGTAGGCGCTAACCAAGAAATTCGTGATAAATACGAACAGCTTGCCGAAGAAAAAGGGAAGGAATACGTACACGCAATTTTGCAAGAAAAAGACCCTGAAAGCGCAAAAAAATTGCATTTCAACGACGTGAAGCGGGTAATTCGAGCTTTGGAAATATACGAAATAACCGGCAAGGCGAAATCTTTGCAAGACGATACGTTAACGCCGCGTTTTGAATTTGTTTCCGTGTCTATTGAATATCCGAGGGAAGCTTTGTATGCGCGCATCAATCTTCGCGTGGAAGAAATGTTTAAGCAAGGCTTAATCGACGAAGTAAAAGGCTTGCTTGCGGACGGCGTAACGGAAAATATGCAAAGTATGCAGGGTATTGGCTATAAAGAAGTGGCGGAAGGCTTGCGCATTGGCGCAAGTGAAAGTGAAATAAAGGAACTTATTAAAAAGAATACGCGCAACTACGCAAAACGGCAACAAACCTTCTTTAAGCGTATGGCAAATCATACTTACTTAACGCCTGACGGCGATAATTTATCAGCGATAGAAAGGTTGTTGAAAGAATAAAGACTTGTAATTTAAAGAGAGATATTATGAAGGCAGAAGAACTTATTAAACAAAGCGAAGTCGCATTGGCCTCGCAGTTTGCAATCGCAGACGAAATTAGTGAATTTAACCAAGAAAAAGTGCTTAAAGCATTTAATAATCATTCCCTTGCGTTGCGCCATTTTAACCCGTCTACGGGCTATGGCTATGGGGATGAAGGACGTTTTGTGCTTGGCGACGTGTTTGCGGAATCGCTTGGCGCGGAAGCGGGTATTGTTTCGCCTGCTATTTTAAGCGGTACGCACGCGTTGACAGTGGCGCTTTTCGGCGTGTTACGCACGGGCGACAGCGTTTTATGCGTGTCGGGTATGCCGTACGATACGTTGCGCGGCGTAATTTATGGCGATGGGAACGGCTCGTTGAAAGATTTTGGTATTTCTTTTGACTATACGGAATTGACGGACGAAGGGAAATTTGATGAAACCGCCGTTAAAAATGCCGTTGAAAAGCTGGGTGCAAGCTTGAAAATGATTTATATTCAACGCTCGCGCGGGTATGAACTTCGCGATGCGTTTACGGTGGCGGAAATCGGCGATATGTGCAATTTTGTCCGTGAGCTCGGTTTCAACGGTTGCATTTTCGTGGATAATTGCTACGGCGAATTTGTAGAAAAACAAGAACCCTGCGACGTCGGCGCGGACGTGGCGGTTGGTTCGCTGATCAAAAATCCCGGCGGCGGTATTGCGCCTACGGGCGGCTATATCGTTGGCAAGGAAAAGTATATCGACTTGATCGGCAGAAGATTAACCGCGCCGTCTATCGGCAACGAAGTCGGGTCTTATGCATACGGTTGGCGTTTGTTCTATCAAGGCTTGTTTATGGCGCCGCATACGGTAAATCAAGCGATGAAAGGCAGTTTCTTAATCGGTAAATGTATGGAAACGCTCGGTTATGAAAACTTCCCTAAACTGGATAAAACGCCTTCGGATATTACGCGTGCAATCCGTTTCAATACCGCAAAAGAGCTTTGTGATTTTATTCAATCGGTGCAGGAAGCTTCGCCCGTCGACAGCTTTGTTACCCTTGAGCCTTGGGATATGCCCGGCTATGACAGCAAGGTAATTATGGCGGCTGGTTGCTTCGTGGAAGGGGCTTCCATCGAGCTTTCCGCCGACGCACCCGTAAAAGAGCCGTACACGGCGTATTTTCAGGGCGGTTTAACGTACGAGCATTGTAAATATGCTTTAAAAAAGATATTGGCAAAGCTTATATAATCAACTCTACGGAGCATAGAGAAGCAAAAGGCAAATTTCTACGCTCCGTGTGTGTTTTTTTCTAAAAAATCTTGCTATTATGTTTATAGGAGGCGCAAGATGGACCAAATAACAACGGGGAAATTTATTGCTGAACGCCGCAAAGCGCTTGGACTTACGCAGCGTGAGTTGGCGGACAAATTAAATATCAGCGACAAAACGGTTTCTAAATGGGAACGAGGGGGCGGGCTGCCCGAAGTTTCCTTGATGTTACCGCTTTGTAAAGAGTTGGATATTTCCGTAAACGAGTTGTTATCGGGAAAAATATTGAGCGCCGCCGAATATAAACAAAATGCGGAGGAACATATTTTGAGTTTAATTCAGGAAGAAAGAGCAAAAACCAAATTTCAAACGATTATCGCGGTGATTGTTGCGGTGATTACCTTGCTTGCAGGGCTTACCTTGATGTGTTTAGCGAGTTATATGGAAATGCAAACGATTTATCGTGTTTTACTCATTGTGGGTGGCTGTCTTGTAATGTTTACGGGCATAGGTGTAGCTATCGCGTTAGAGATTACCTGCGGTGCGTTTGAGTGTCGGAAATGCAAACACCGTTTTGTGCCTACTTTGGGCGCGTATTTGTTGGGCGCACATACGGCAACCACGCGTCATCTCAAATGTCCGAAGTGCGGACAAAGAAGCTGGTGTGCGCGTCGTATGAGTTTGACAACGAAAGACGACGAAAAGGATGAAAATAATCAGGCTGATTAAGTGAAAACGGCTCTCGTTTCCGAGAGCCGTTCATTTTTTATCGTTTATTTCGTCAAATCCCAGTCAATGGGCGGTAAGTTGTGGCTTTGTAAATAGTCGTTCGTTTTCGAGAAGTGCTTGCAACCGAAAAATCCGTTGTAAGCGGATAAAGGGGAAGGGTGCGCGCATTCCAAAATTAAGTGCTTTGAGGTGTCGATTAAAGGCTTTTTACTGCGTGCGTTACCGCCCCAAAGAATAAACACAACGTGCTCTTTTTGCTCGGATATCAGGTTAATTACGCTGTCCGTAAACCAAGCCCAACCGCATTTAGAGTGGGAATTTGCTTGATGTTCACGCACGGAAAGGGAAGTATTCATAAGCAATACGCCTTCCTTTGCCCACTTGGTCAAATTTCCGCTTTTCGGCGCGTCACAACCGACGTCCGCTTTCAGTTCCTTAAAGATATTTTCCAGGGATGGCGGTTTTTGAATGCCGTCTTGCACGGAAAAGCAAAGTCCGTGCGCTTGACCTACGTTGTGGTAGGGGTCTTGTCCTAAAATAACGACGCGTAAATTGTCAAATTGCGTATATTTAAAGCAATTATATAAGTCGTACATATCAGGATAGATGGTATGGTTGCGGTATTCTTCAATTAAAAAGGAACGGATTTTTTTATATCGTTCGTCGGCAAAGAGTGGGGCAAGCCGTTCGTTCCAGTCGCCTAAATCAATCATTTTAACCTCGGTACATTATAAATGTTCAAAAATCGTGGGTAAAAGTGCTTTTAAGTTTGCCAAAGCCTTATCTTTATTTACCAAATATTGTTCCGTCGTGCTGCCGCTGCCTGCTACGTCGGAGATGGCTTTTATTGAATATACGGGAAGCTGCGCCGCGTACGCGGTTTGCACAATGGCACCGCCTTCCATATCGCGGATATCCGCGTGCAGTTCTTGGGTTAAAAGCTTGTAATCGTCGGCGGAATCATTAAAACGATCGGCGGTTGCCAACTTCTTTTTAGGAAAGTCGAGGGGGAGCGTGTTAAGGCTTAAATAAGGCTCTTCGTATTCGTTTAACGTGCCGATGGGGGTTCCGTTTAATTGTGCTAAATCAAAATCGAATTGTGTAGCGGCGGAAATTTGATTCACCGAACAGAGTGCTGTTTGCGGATTCAAACTGCCGGCAACGCCGAAGTTAAGCAAAGACTTTGCGTCGAACTTGCTGATTAAAATTTGCGCGCCCAAAGCCGCGTTTACCTTGCCCACGCCGCAAACACATACGGCAACTTCTTTTCCGTATGCCATACCAACGTGGATTTTTTTGCCGCTTACCGTAAGCGAACGGGAAATTTGCATTTCATCTAAAAGAATATCCGCTTCGCTTTGCATAGCGATTACTGCACCAATCATTTTTCAATTCTCCTGTTTCTCGTGTTTTTCTTGCTATTCGTTGAAATTTATGCTATAATAAGACGCAACAAATAGCTTATCCGTTTAACAGTGATATTATAACACGGAGGGAATAAAATGTCAAGGGCAGAAAGAGCAAAAGAATTATTTGGGCAGGGATATGCCTGTTCGCAAGCGGTGGCGATGGCGTTTTGCGACCTTTTCAACGTAAGTGAAAAGGAAATTGCTAAATTGACCTTACCGTTTGGCGGTGGGCTTGGGCGGTTGCGTTTAACCTGCGGAGCCGTAAGTGGCGTGGCAGTCGTTGTCGGCTTGTTGTTTGCGGATGCGGAAAATTCCCCTGAAAATAAAAGAAAAATCTATGCAATTACGCAAGAACTTGCCGAAAGGTTTAAGGCGGAAAACGGCAGTTTGATTTGCGCGGATTTGCTTGCGGGTGCAAATTTACAAGTAACGGTCGGAGGGGAAGCGGAAGCGCGTACCGACGCGTATTATAAAAAACGTCCGTGTGCGGATATTGTCTATTCCGCCGCGCGAATTTTAGAAGAATATATACACGAAAAAGGGATTCTCGCATAAGAAAAACGCAGGGGTATACCCTGCGTTTCGTTTTATCACAATTTTTATTTATTGCTCTTGGAAACATTGAAGTAATATTCAACCACGTCGCCGTCCTGCATTACGTATTCCTTACCTTCGCTACGCACCTTGCCTTCCGCTTTTGCGGCGGGGATAGAGCCAAGCGTAACAAGAATTTCCCAGTTTACAACGTCGGCACGGATAAACCCTTTTTCAAAGTCGGTATGGATTTTACCAGCCGCTTGCGGCGCTTTCGTGCCTTTGGTAATCGTCCAAGCGCGGGTTTCCTTGTCGCCTGCGGTCAAATAAGAAATCAAACCAAGCAAAGCGTAGGATTTTTTGATAAGACGGTCAAGACCGCTTTCGCCCAAACCGAATTCTTCCATAAACAAGGCTTTGTCTTCGTCGTCCATTTGCGAAAGCTCTTCTTCCGTCTTTGCGCAAATCACTAAAACTTCCGCGCCTTCATTTGCGGCGAATTCTTTTACTTTCACAACGAAGGGAAGCGTATCTTCGTCCTTGCCCATATCGTCTTCCTTAATATTAGCCGCGTAAATTACGGGCTTTTTCGTTAAAAGGAAGCAGTTTTTCATAAATTCTTCTTCCGCATCGGTGAGGGGGAAGTTGCGTGCGGGCTTTTCGCTTTCTAAAAATGCATACAATCTTTCAAGGAAAGCGTATTCTTCTACGGCTTTTTTATCCGAACCGCCGCGCGCCTGCACCTTAACCTTGTTCATACGGTTTTGTACGGCTTCCATATCCGACATAATAAGTTCGAGGTTGATGGTTTCTATGTCGGTTACGGGGTCAATTTTATCGTCTACGTGCGTAATATTTGTGTCTTCAAAGCAACGAACTACGTGCACGATAGCGTCTACTTCGCGGATATGCGAAAGGAACTTATTGCCCAAGCCTTCGCCGCGGGACGCGCCTTTTACAAGCCCTGCAATGTCTACGAATTCAATGACGGCAGGGGTAATTTTTTTACTGTTATACAATGCGGCAAGCTTATCTAATCTTTCGTCGGGAACAGCAACAACGCCTACGTTGGGCTCAATCGTGCAGAAAGGGTAGTTTGCACATTCAGCGCCTGCGTGCGTGATTGCATTGAAAAGAGTGGATTTGCCTACGTTGGGAAGACCAACAACACCAAGTTTCATAGATTTTCATCCTTTTAAATCAATTTTCTGCTATATTATAATACAAAATTGAAATTTTAGCAAATTAAACGCGCCCTATTTAGAAAAATACTTGCTCAAATTAAAAAAATATGCTATATTATATAGGATAAAAGAAAACATATAGGTGTTTGTATGGATTATAAGAAATATATTGCCGATTTAATTGATATCGACGGCGTTACCAAAGAAGAACTTTACGACTTGATTGCCCTTCCTCCTAACACGGAAATGGGGGATTATGCATTGCCTTGCTTTAAATTTGCAAAGATTATGCGCAAAAGCCCCGTTATGATTGCGGAGGAGTTAAAAAATAGTATTATGTCAGACAAAATACCTGCGTCTGACAAAGTAATCAGCGAAGTTACTGCAATCAACGGTTACCTTAACTTTAAGGTAAATAAAGGGGATTTGGTGCGTTCTACGCTTGATAGAATACTTAAAGAAAAGGAAAAATTCGGCGCTTCCAACGAAGGGAACGGCAAAACCGTTTGCATTGACTATTCTTCTATCAATATTGCAAAGCCCTTTCATATAGGGCATTTGTCTACCACCGTTTTAGGCGGTGCGCTTTACCGTATTTATAATTATTTAGGCTATAAGGCGGTGGGCATCAACCATTTAGGCGACTACGGTACGCAATTTGGTAAGTTGATTTCCGCATATAAGCGCTGGGGCGTTAGAGAGGAAATTGAAAAGGGTGGTATCCGCGCATTAAACGAATTGTACGTAAAATTCCACCAAGAAGCGGAAATTCATCCCGAATATGACGACGAGGCACGCGCTTACTTCAAAAAAATTGAGCAAGGCGACGAAGAATGTTTGGCGCTTTTCCATTGGTTTAAGGAATTGACCTTGAAAGACGTGCAAAAAATCTATGATATGCTCGATATTCATTTTGATTCGTATGCAGGGGAAAGCTTCTTTGCGGATAAGATGCAACCTATTGTGGACGAGCTCCGCGAAAAGGGTTTGCTTGTAGAAAGCCGCGGTGCGCAAGTGGTGGATTTGGAAGAATACGGTATGGCACCGTGTATGATTTTGAAATCGGACGGTACCTCTTTGTATGCAACCCGCGATATGGCGGCTGCAACCTATCGCAAGGCGACCTATGATTTCTATAAATGCTTATACGTCGTTGCTTATCAGCAAAATCTGCACTTCAAGCAATTCTTCAAGGCACTTGAATTGATGGGCAAGGATTGGGCGAAAGATTTGGTACACGTAGCTTACGGTATGGTGTCTTTGGAAGAAGGTACGATGTCCACCCGAAAGGGCAACGTCGTATTCTTGGAAGACGTAATCAATAAATGCATCGAAAAAGCGTATACAATTCTTGCGGAAAAGAATCCTGATTTGGAAAACAAAGAGGACGTGGCGCAAAAGGTTGGCGTTGGCGCGGTAATTTTTGGTGCGTTATATAACAGTAAAATCAAGGACATTGTATTCTCGTACGATAAAGTCTTGAATTTTGACGGCGAAACCAGCGTTTACGTGCAGTATACCTGCGCCCGCGCAAATTCCGTTATTCAAAAAGGCGGCGTGCCTACGGAATATACCATTCCCGAACTCACGGCAGAAGAAATCGAGCTTGTCAAAGCGTTGGCAACCTTCCCCGAAACGGTGCAAAACGCGGCGGAAAAATACGAGCCTTCGTTTATTGCCCGCTTTGCAGTGGACGTATCGCAAAAATTCAACAAATTCTACTTCAACTGCAAGATTTTAGCGGCGGAAACCGAAGAAGTGAAAAATTTCCGCTTGGCATTAACGCAAGCAACCTTGCAAGCTTTACAAAACGCTTTTGGACTTTTGGGCATCGGCATCCCCGACAAAATGTAATAAAATTGGAACCGAGTTTCTTGCTCGGTTCTTTTTTTGTCGAAATTGCTCGAAAAATTCTTGGAAAAATTTTCTTCAAAACCCTTTCATTTTTCTTTTTTATATGCTATTATTAAATATAGTATCTTGGAGAAAGGTCTATGGCTGATAAAATTTCCTACGAACAACTTTTAAAATTGCTCGATACGAAAAAGAGTGGCGATCACGACTGGTTTTTATCTTTATTGGACGATGATAAACAGCGCGCTTACGAGGACGAGCATCTTGCGGCGGTGTTGCAAATGTTGCGCATCGCCCGTATTCGTACGCAAAAAAATGCCATTAAAGAAATAAAAGAGGAAATCGCTCAACTGGAAAGCGAAGGTGTAAACGCTGAAAATTACCGTAAAATCCAAGGCTTACTCGCTGAAATTCAAGCCCATCAAGAAAAGATAGAAGCGGTGCGTCCGTTTTTTGAAGAGCCTTATTTTGCGCGTATGGATTTAATTGACGACAAAGAGGGGTATAACAGTTACTATATCGGCAAGCGCGGTGACGTCAAGTTGGAAATTCTTGATTGGCGCACGCCCGTTGCTCGTAGATATTACCAAAAAAGCTGTTCGACCTTTACTTTTGGTGACTATGAATACAAGACGATTTTACGCCGTGCTATTCGCACTAAAAGCGGAAAAGTCCTCGACTTTAAAAATGAATATCTGTCTTTGAAAGATTATCTTTCCCCCGAAGAAATTGCGGATAGGGACGAGGAAAATATTTTAGACCCCTTCTTGCGTGAAATCATCAAAAACCGTAAGCAGGAAAGCTCGATAAAAGACATTATCGAAACGATACAAGAACAGCAATACGAAATCATCACTCGCCCCGAAAAAGGGAACTTTGTCCTGCAAGGTTGCGCGGGTAGTGGTAAAACGATGGTTATGCTGCATCGTTTAAGCTATTTGATGTACAATAACGAGGATATTTTGCCGCGCGACGTGCTTGTGATTACGCCCAGCAATTCCTTTAATGCATTTATCGACGAGTTGGCGCAAATTTTGGATTTGGAACGAGTGAAAACGGTTACCATTTATCAATATTTCCTGCAAGTTTTAAAGAATGAAAAGATAGATATCGAAAGTAAAATTGACCTTGCCCAAAAAGAGGACGAGCGTTATCTTCAATACGTGTATTCACCGCAGTTTGTGCAGGATGTTCGCAAGAAACAAAACAAGGTCTTCGATAATTTATACGGGCTTTTCACGGGGAGCGAGTGCCAAGATTTTATTGCCGATATATTAACCAACTGCAAACGGCAAATTACCGCGTACGAAAGCATTAAAAATGCGTCTATGCGGGTGCGTCGTTGTGTTTTAGGGGAAATTAAGGAACGGAAAGAGGGCGGCTTGTATTACACCAAGCCTTTCCGTGAACTTATGAATTGTATTTTGGACGTAGACGACTTTTTGGGCGGTACGTTAAAGAGCGAAAATGCAACGCGCCCCGAGTATTTTTATCGGCAAATGCTGTCCTTTTATAAGAGTGCAGGGTTTGTGGCACGGAACACAGAACGCGTGGTTGCAACGGCTGCCGAGGATTTAGACGCGTTGCGCGAAGTTCTTGAAAAAGAATTGACGGACTTAATGCGCTTTAAGCAAAAAATCGGCGGGATAGACGTGTATTTATACGCGGATAGAATTGCTCGCCGCAAGGAATTGCTTGAAGAAGTTGACAAAGTCAAAACAAAGGTTGGCGAAATTGGGGAAGTCAACACCGCATTTGCGGAATTCTACGCATTCTTACGCGGAGAAAAGAACTTTGCCGATATCGGCGGCAGCGAGAATTTCGTAGATATTGTTCGCTATTTCTATCGCGAAACGGTCAAGAAATATAAGCTGAAATACGGTATGACGGCAAAAGCGATGTATGCTTCCGACGCCTATGCATTGTGCGTGATTTGCGCGGGGATTCGGGATAGGCTTTCGCCTGTTTATCCGTATATTTTCGTGGACGAAGGTCAGGATATTTCCTTATGCGAATATGATTTATTGCGAAAAATAAACCCGAACGCCTCTTTCAACGTGTTTGGGGACGTTGATCAAAACGTAACCCCTTGGCGTGGAATTAAGCGATGGGAAGATTTTGAGGGCTTTGAAATTTACCAGTTAAATCAAAATTATCGCAATACCAACCAAATCGTTGATTTTGTTTCTTCGTCGCTTGGATTAAATATGCAATCCATCGGTTATGACGGTCCTAATGTTACAAAGATAAAACCGAAAAACATCAGTGCGTTTTTTAAAGATAAAAACGGGTTGAAAGCAATTATTTGCAGTGAAAAAGCAAAAGCGGAATTTACAAAAAAATCCTACAACGACCTGTCGGCGAAGGGAAAACTTTCACGCAGTAAAATTAACGTAATGACGGTGTATGAAAGTAAGGGGTTGGAGTTCACTTCCGTTGTGGTTATAGAACGTAATATGAGTGACGCGGAAAAATATATTGCTTATACTCGCGCGCTTAACGAGCTTGCTGTTTTAGACGAATAAGCCTGCTTTTAGTAGGGGATAATCTAAAAAATACGCAATAAAAATAGGGAAATTTTATTTCAAACATTTGAAAAAATTGAAAAAAGGTGTTATAATAGCACAATGTGGCGTATTATGGCATAATTTACAAATTGTATAACAATAGAGGAAAAAATGGCAACAAAAAAGGAAAAAGATCAGTTAAATACGGAATATAGCGCCAAGAACCTAGAAGTTTTAGAGGGTTTGGATGCCGTTCGTATGCGTCCTGGTATGTATATCGGCTCAACCGGTATTAAGGGCTTACACCACATTCTTTGGGAAATCGTGGACAACGCAATCGACGAAGCCGCAAACGGGTATGCAAACAAGGTAAAAGTTACCTTGCACGCAGACGGGAGTGCGTCCGTTGAAGATAACGGTAGAGGTATCCCCACCGACATTCACCCGAAAGAAAAAGTTTCGGGTGTTCAGCTTGTATTCACGAAATTGCACGCAGGCGGTAAATTCGGACAGGGAAACTATGAATATTCAGGCGGTTTGCACGGCGTAGGCGCTTCGGTCACCAACGCGCTTTCCGAGTGGCTGACGGTTGAGGTATGCCGCAATAAACGCATTTATAAAATGAGCTTTCATTCTAAATATAATGCGCGTAAGAAGAAGGTGGAGTCGGGGCTTCCCGACGGGCCTTTGGAAGATACGGGCATTTCCACCAACCGCAAGGGGTCTACCGTTCGTTTCAAGCCCGACGCAACCGTATTTTCGGAAGTGAATTTTGATTTGGAAACGGTAGAGGAACGTCTTCGCGAACTTGCTTTCTTAAATCGCGGCATTGAAATTACGTTGATTGACGAACGTACGACGATGGCGGAAGCTCGTCGTGCAAAAATGCTTTTCGGTGCGGACGACGGAACGAGCGAAGGGGATGAAAGCACGGAAGAATTGGCAAACGAAGCCGTGGAAGAAACTGTACAAGAAGATATTTTTTCCGCAGGTCAACAATCTCTTTTCGGGGAGTTGGACGAGCTGGCTTTGGAAAGTGAGCCTTACCGCGTTATCTTCAAATTTGACGGCGGTATTTCCGATTTCGTTAAGAATATCAACGAGGGCAAGAGAAACTTATATGCGCAGCCCATTTATTATAAAGCGGAAAAGAACAATATTCAAGTAGAATTTTCCTTGCAACATACCGCGGATTATTCGCAAAGAATTTTCTCGTTCGTAAACAATATTCCCACCCCCGAGGGCGGTTACCACGAAATCGGCTTTAAGTCGGGCTTGACGAGAGTGTTAAACGAATACGCAAGAAGTAACGGCTTCCTTAAAGAAAAAGACGCAAATTTCCAAGGCGACGATTTTTGCGAAGGTTTGACGGCAGTTTTGTCTATCAAAATGGCAGAAGTGCAGTTTGAAGGACAAACGAAAACCAAGCTTGGCAACACCGAAGCCCGTCCTGCGGTCGAAGGTACGGTAATTGAAGGATTAAACTCCTTGCAATCCGTCCGCGGCTATAAAAAGACGATGGAAGAAATTATCAAAAAGGCGCAGGGGGCGGCAAAATCACGTCTTGCCGCAAAAACGGCAAAAGAAAACGCGCGTGCAAAAAATAGCATCGACGGCTTGACGCTTATCGGCAAACTCGCGGCTTGTTCGGGAAGAAAACCTGAACTCAACGAAATGTTTATCGTAGAGGGCGACTCGGCAGGCGGCACGGCAAAGCAAGCGCGCGTAAGACAATATCAATCCATCTTGCCTTTGCGTGGTAAACCTCTTAACGTCGAAAAGAAAAAACTTGGGCAAATCTTGGAAAATGAAGAAATCCGTACGATGATCAGCGCAATCGGCGCAGGTATCGACCCCGATTTCAAGATGGATAAGATCAATTATCATAAAGTCATTATCCTTTCGGATGCCGACCAAGACGGTATGCATATCCGTTGTATTTTGCTCACTTTCTTCTTCCGTTATATGCGTCCTCTTGTCAACGGCGGGCACGTTTATATCGGTATGCCGCCTTTGTATAAAGTCTACAAAGGGGATAAGGTGGAGTACGCTTACGACGATAAAGAATTGAATGAGAAGATTGAAAAAATCGGCAAAGGATATCAATTGCAACGCTATAAAGGGCTTGGTGAAATGAGCGCTGAACAGCTTTGGGAAACGACAATGAACCCTGCAACGCGAAACCTTATCCAAGTAACCGTAGAAGACGCGGCAAAAGCGGAACGTATGATTACGACGCTTATGGGCGATAAGGTAGAAGGCAGAAAAGAATTCCTTGCAAAATATGCAAACTTTAATAAGCGTGATACGTTTATGGACAAAATAGACAAGAAGGAGGGCGACAATGGCGAGAACTAAGAAAGAACCGGAAATCATCGAGCCTACCGGTCAATTATACGTTGAACCATTAGAAAAAGTTTTGCACTCGTCTATGTTGCCTTATGCGGAGTTCGTTATCCTTGACCGCGCGTTGCCGAGAGTAGAAGACGGATTAAAACCCGTTCAACGCCGTATTTTATATACAATGAATGAAATGGGGCTTACGCCCGACAAGCCGCATAAAAAGAGCGCGCGTATCGTCGGTGATTGTATGGGTAAATACCACCCCCACGGCGACAGTTCCGTATACGACGCGATGGTGCGTATGGCGCAACAGTTCAATATGGGCAAAACGCTTGTCAACGGTCACGGTAACTTCGGTTCTGTCGACGGCGACCCTGCGGCTGCAATGCGTTATACCGAAGCGCGAATGGAACCCTTGGCTTTGGAACTTTTGCGTGATATTGACAAGGAAACGGTAAGCTTTTCCTTGAATTTCGACGATAGTTTAAAAGAACCCGACGTTCTTCCCGGCCGTTTCCCTAACTTGCTTGTAAACGGCGCTTCGGGTATTGCCGTTGGTCTTGCAACGAATATTCCTACGCATAACTTGGAAGAAGTGATAAACGGCGTAGTTGCGTACATTGATAATCCTGCAATTTCGTTGGAAGAAATGATGCAACATATTCCTTCGCCCGATTTTCCTACGGGCGGTATCATTATCGCAAACGAGCTGATTCAAGCGTATAAAACGGGTCGCGGTAAAATTACGATTCGAGCAAAAATCACCGCGGAAAAGACGGATAACGGTAAAACCAACCTAATTATCACGGAGCTTCCTTATCAAGTGAATAAGGCGCAATTATTGCGTAAAGTAGTGGATTTGCGTGAAGAAAAGAAGGAAGAGCTTGCAGGTTTAGATTTTGTTGCAGACGAATCCGACCGCACGGGTATGCGCGCGGTTATCCGTATCAAGAAGGATGCGGACGTAGACGCAATTTTGAAATGTTTGTATAAATATACCGATTTGGAAGTAACGTTCGGTATCAATATGGTCGTAATTGCAGACGGCAAGCCTCAACAGCTTGGCTTAATGGAAATTATCCGTCATTATGTAAAATATCAACAACAAGTCGTTAAGCGTAGAACGTTGTTCGATTTAAAACAAGCACAACAGCGTTGCCATATTTTAGAAGGTTTAATTATCGCCGTTCAGAATATTGACGAGGTTATTGCAATTATCAAAAAATCCGAAAGTACGTCGGACGCACGAAGCAAGTTGATGGCTCGTTTTGAAATTTCCGAAGCACAAGCACAGGCGATTTTGGATTTGCGCCTTGCCCGTTTGACGAAGCTGGAAATCTTCAAACTTGAAGAGGAACTTAAAGAACTCAAAAAACTTATCAAGAAATTGACGGCGATTTCCAAGAGTGGCGATTTGCAGTTGCAGGTGGTTAAAGAAGAAATCACGGAAATTAAGCAAAGATATCCTTCGCCTAGAAAATCGCGCTTGGTTTATACCCGCGAAGAAGCGGACGGAGTTGTGGCTACCAGCACGGAAAAACAGCCCGGCGTACCTTGTACGCTTGCGTATACCGCGGACGATAAATTTAAGGTGTTGACGGGGAAGAATGCGGACGCATTGTTTAAGCCTATTGAAGGTAGATATAAGCCTCAACTTGTTGCGTTGCACTTGTTAGAAACGGTAACGGATAAGCGTATTTTTGCTTTCACAAACTACGGTAATTGCCATAAGCTTGATATTTACGACCCCGAACTTGCGTGCAAACTTTCCGATGAGGGCGTATCCTTAAAAGACTTGTCGAAAGAAGCGGAAGAGGGCGAACGCGTCGTAGCGATTTTTGAAGTTGGCGAACATATGCCTTACGGCAACTTGATGTTCTTCACCAAGAAAGGTATGATTAAGAAAACGGAGTGGACGGAATACGAACAACGCAAAGACGTATTCCAGGCTGTTAAACTCAACGAAGACGATGAATTGCTTTCCGTTGAAGCGGAAACAAGCGATGAAGATACGATTATGATCGTAACGAAAGGCGGTATTTGTCTTAACGCACAGAAAGATGATATTCCTACGCAAGGTCGCGTAGCGGCGGGTGTACGGGGTATTATGCTTCGTGACGACGACGAAGTTATATTTATGCAACAAATTAACGGCGAAGGGGAAATCATTATTGCAACCGATGAAAGCAAATTTAAGAGAGTAATTTCTTCGCTTATCGAACCTTCCAAACGTTATAGAAAGGGTGCGATTATCGTTGGTTTACCCGACGGCGCAAACGTAATTTCCGCAAGCTACGTCACCAACCCGTATATGTTGGCGGTGATAGAAAAGGGGAATATCGTTTCCGAGCTTTCCAGTGAAGATATCTTTATTTTGATGCAAAGCTCTAAGGCAAAGAAGGTAGCTCGCTATGCCGAAGGCGCGATTAAGGCAGTTATTCCTATGCCTTACAAAAAAGGGGAGTAAACAGATAAAACCAGTTATAATCCGCAAAAAACCGACATATTATATTTCGTAACCTATTACGGAGGGTCGGGGATTTGTGGAATTATATTGAAGAAAGAGTGATAAAGTGCGCGGAATATATCGTGGAGACGGGCTGTACCGTCCGAGCGTGTTCTGCGCACTTTTCAATTAGTAAATCTACGGTACATAAAGACGTTTCCGAACGTTTAAAATATATCAACACAGATTTGTTTGAGCGTGTACGCGACGTATTAAATTTAAATCTCAGCGAAAGGCATATTCGAGGTGGGATAGCGACAAGGATAAAATACGTTGAACAAAAAAACAAGGAAAGGGGCTGGGAATAAGCCCTTTTTATTATGCGTAAATTGATGGTTAAGACAGTTGAGTTTTTTATTTAAATGTGTTAAAATAAAAAAAATGCGTCACGGAGGCTGACTATGAAAAAGATTGCAGTAATCGGTTTGGGGATAATCGGCGGTTCTATTTGCGCCGCATTAACTAAGGCAGGTTATTCTATTGACGGCATAGACTTATCGGAAGAAACAGTTGATGCCGCTTTAAAAAAAGGCTATATTGCAGGGAAGGCGGATAACGTTGGGGAATATGACGTCGTTTTTCTTGCTGTGCCGCCGTGTGCTACTATGTCTATTTTAGATACTTACAACTTCAAAACAAATGCGCTTGTATGCGATATTTGTGGGGTAAAAAGGGAAATTGAACGCGTTGTATACGCAAAGCCTCGTAATTATCGTTACTTGGGTTTGCATCCTATGGCAGGTAAAGAAACTTCGGGGATTTCCTCGGCTTCTTCCGAGTTGTTTTTGATGGCGAACTTGATTTTAATCCGTGCGCCGCAAACGGAAGAAGGGGCGATAAACGAGGTGAAGGCATACGCAAAAGCTATGCGCTTTGGGAAAATTGTAGAATGTGATGCGGAAGAACACGATAAAAAGATTGCAATTACCTCGCAACTCGCGCACATTGTTTCTAACGCATACGTAAAAAGTCCGCAGGTGCGTGATTGCAATGGTTTTACCGGCGGCAGTTTTCAAGATATGACTCGCATCGCTGGTGTAGACGAACGAATATGGACGCAACTTTATATGCACAATAAAGATTTCGTGCTTGCCGAATTAGAAGGAATAATCGACCATTTAGAAAGGTATAAAACAGCCTTACAAAACGAAGATGAAAACGCTTTGTCCGAAGCGTTGAAGGAAGGGCGTTTAATACGTGAGCAAATAAAATATAGATGTAAATAGTGCTTAATTTAAAGATTTTTTCACATTTTGAAAAAAAATATGGCGCGGGGGTTTACATTTTGAACAATATTTGCTATAATATTGTCGAAAAAAGTCGAAAAAGGAAGTTTTTATGGAAAAAGGATGCGCTTTGTTGATTAAATCAATTGTCGACGGAAAGGAAAACGTTTTTTCGTTGGACGGTAGAATTGAAAAAAGTGAAGAGTCCATAAAACTCTATTATCGCGAGCAAGAATCGGCAACGCAAGTCACTTTTCAAGACGGAAAGGCTTGGGTTGACCGTGAGGGCGATTATTCCTTGCAACTTCCGCTTATCGAAGGCTTGATTACCCAAGGAAGGTTGGGGATTAACGGCAATACGGGTGATTTGGATATTTTCACCCATTCCCTTAGCTATTCTTTACAAAACCGTCAATTAACCGCGCGGTTACGCTATGACCTTTTGTTGGGTGATAATGCGCAGGAAATGGAGTTACTTATTCAAGCCGATATACAGGAGTGAGAATATGAAAATAAAATATCTTGGACATTCTTGTTTTAAAATTACCGCAAAAAGCGGCGTATCTATCATTACCGACCCATATACAAAGGTGGGATATAAATTGCCCGCAGGTTTGACGACAACGGCGGTAACCACAAGCCACGCCCATTTTGACCATAATTATCTTTCAGCAATTGGCTGTGAAAACGTGATTGCAAGCGTGGGAGAGCATTCCGTGCAAGACGTAAAAATTATGGGTATACATAGTTGGCACGATGAAAAAAACGGAGCGTTACGGGGAAATAACATAATCTTTAAATTTGAAGTGGACGGAATGCAAGTGTGCCATCTTGGCGATTTGGGTGAGCCTATTTCCGATGATTTGATTAAGAGAATTGGCGACGTAGACGTATTGCTGATTCCCGTAGGCGGTACGTATACCATTGATGCGGTGCAGGCAAAGGAATTTATTTTTGAAATTGCCCCTAAAATGGTGATTCCAATGCACTTTAAGCCAAGTGATGGGACGTTGGATATTGCCCCGCTTTCTGCCTTTAAAAAACATTTTCCTGCTTCGCTGATTTTACAAAGCGAAAAAGATGAAGTGGAGTTGACGAAAGATAATCTTCCAAAATCCTTATCAATTATGTGTTTGGAGAGACAAAAGAATGAATGAGCAATATAAAAAGAATTTGAGTCTTGAATTGAAAAATTTATTATCAGCGCAGTCATTGGCAAGTTTGCGCCCTATTGGTCGTTCGGTTGGGCTTGCAAGTCCTACTATTCCTAAAAAAGAGGAGCTCATCGATGAGATTATTGGTGTTATAGTAGGGGATATTCCTACCCAAGCACGTAGCGGTAGAGGTGCTCCCGTTCTTAATGACAGCCCTGATTCTAGAATCTTGGAAGAAATAGAAAGATTGAAAGCGAAATATAATGACCACGTGCTTACGCCTCGCGATCTTGAAAAAATCGACTATCATTTAAAAGAGCGATTGGAAGAGATGAGAAAGGAAAATATTGCTTTTGTTCTTCGTTCTCCGGAAAAATTTGAATTTAACGACGACGGCACTCCTCGAGTTTTTAAAGGGCAGTTAGCTACGCACAAGGGCGTTTCTTTCTTATTGCCGCTTGATTACGTTAATGACAAGGAAAAAATGTTGCTTGCCGTAGAGTTTATTCGGAAATACGGACTCAAAGAAGGGGACGTAATTTCTTGTAATGCAAGACGTGAAGGGGATATTGCCGTGGTTACGCGCATTGTGGAAATTAACGGTGCGTCGCCCGAATTTTTCCACCGCGGAACGAACTTTGAAGACGCAAACGTGCGTTACCCCATAGGCCGCATTAAGGTCTATGATGAGGAACGTTCGCCTTGGTTGACCGCTAAATATATGGATTGGGTCGTGCCTTTTGGCCGCGGAAATCGTGGGTTGGTCATTGCACCGCCAAAAACAGGGAAAACGTATTTCTTGGAAAAAGTTGCGGCGGGTGCGGCAAGCTTAAATGACGACGTTATAACGTTGGTGCTGCTTGTCGATCAATCCCCCGAAACAATTGCGCAATTTCGTAAGATTATTGCAAAAGACGCATTGATTTATTCCACGTACGAGGATGAACCTGAACGGCAAGTGTTTGTTGCCGACAGCATTTTAAAACGTGCAAAACGTTTAGCGGAATGTGGCCGCGACGTATTGCTTATTGTTGATTCCTTTAACGCTTTGGCGCACGCTTATAACGATACCGAGCAGTCGTCGGGTGGAAAAATGTTGCCTTGCGGGCTGGAAAGCAAAACAATCAATTATATCAAAAAATATTTTGGTTCCGCAAGATGCTTGGAGGAAGGCGGTTCGCTTACAATTTTGGGTTCTGTATCTAATGCAACGGGGAATCCTGCGGACGAGGTAATCGCTTCGGAAGTTTCCTCCGCATCCAATCTAGAAATCCGTTTGAACGAGGAGCTCGCAATTAAGCGTATATTCCCTGCTGTCGATAAAAATTCTGTTTACGTCAAATTCAACGAGGCAGAGGGCTATGGCGAACCGGAAACACTTGCGTTGCTGCGTCGAGTGGACGCTACGCATTTTAATGGCGTGGAAATGTTGTCAAAATTAGAAAAAACAGTTACGCAAGAAGAATTTTTGGAAGTTTTACGAAAAATGTAATTTTTTAGCAAAAAAGGCGGTTTTTACCGTCTTTTTTTACGTTAAAATATTAAGGTATATTATTTTTCTATACTTAAACTTTTGCAAAAAAGTAAAATGCTTGATTTTTAAGGCATAAATAGAGCTTAAATCTTTCTTATCTATAAGTTTTTCCTATACCACATATTGTGCTCATAAACTTGACTTTAACACAAGATATGGTATAATAATATGGCACGATTTAATTAACACACAATATGTTGTGCTTATTTTTGCTTCTTTGGCACAAGATATTGTATATATAAACGTAAAAGAATGGTTGAGGTATACGGAAGAATGAAGGAAATGAAGATTATTAAAAGAAGCGGACAAGAGGTTGTGTTCGACAAGGAAAAAATTGCGTCCGCATTGCGTAAAGCAAACCGTGAAATGCAGGAAAGGGATAGAATTTCCGAAGGTGCGTTAAATGCTATCGTTGACGTTGTTGCGGAAGAGTGTGCGAATTTGGGCAGAGCTCCCCACGTTGAAGAAATTCAAGATATGGTGGAAAACCGCTTAATGGCAAGCCTTTGTTTCCCGCTTGCACGTAAATATATTACCTATCGTTATACGCGTGCTTTGGTGCGTAAATCCAACACGACGGACGCGCAAATTTTGACTCTTATCGAATGCAATAACGAAGAGGTTAAGCAAGAAAATTCTAATAAAAATCCTACGGTAAACAGCGTTCAACGCGACTATATGGCAGGGGAGGTTTCCAAGGACCTTACCCGTAGAATTTTGTTGCCCGAAGATATCGTTTCCGCGCACGACCAAGGGTTAATTCATTTCCACGATGCAGACTATTTTGCGCAACATATGCACAACTGTGACCTTGTTAATTTGGAAGATATGTTGCAAAACGGTACGGTTATTTCTGGTACGCTTATCGAAAAACCGCACAGTTTCTCTACGGCTTGTAACATTGCTACGCAAATTATTGCGCAGGTTGCGTCTAATCAATACGGCGGTCAAAGCATTTCCCTTACCCACCTTGCGCCTTTCGTAGATATCAGCAGAAAGAAAATTCGTGTAGAAGTAGCGGAAGAACTTGCCGTTATGGGCATTACTGATGAAGAACAAATCAATCGTATTGCCGAAAAACGTCTTTTGGACGAAATTAAGCGTGGTATTCAAACCATACAATATCAAGTTGTAACCCTTTTAACGACGAATGGTCAAGCGCCTTTCGTTACCGTATTTATGTACTTGAATGAAGCGCGCAACGAACGTGAAAAAGAGGATTTGGCGCTTATCATTGAAGAAACGTTAAAACAAAGAATTAAAGGGGTTAAAAATGAAGCGGGGGTTTGGATTACGCCTGCGTTCCCGAAACTCATTTACGTACTTGAACCCGATAACATTTCCGAAAACCAAAAGTACTGGTATTTAACCGAACTTGCGGCAAAATGTACGGCGAAGCGTATGGTTCCCGACTATATTTCCGAAAAGAAGATGTTGGAATTTAAGGTCGATAAAAACGGGGAAGGACATTGTTATACTTGTATGGGTTGTAGAAGTTTCCTCACGCCTTACGTGGATGAAAACGGTAAGCCTAAATACTATGGCAGATTCAACCAAGGCGTTGTTACCATCAACCTTGTTGACGTTGCGCTTTCTTCTGGACGTGATGAAACGAAGTTCTGGGAAATTTTTGAAGAACGTTTGGATCTTTGCTACCGTGCGTTGATGCAAAGACATAATCGTCTTTTGGGAACGTATTCCGACGCCGCGCCTATCTTGTGGCAATATGGTGCGCTTGCGCGCCTTGAAAAAGGGGAAACGATTGATAAACTGCTTTTTGGTGGCTATTCTACCATTTCCTTGGGTTATGCTGGTTTGTATGAATGTGTGAAGCATATGACTGGGAAATCGCACACTGATGAAGAAGCAAAACCTTTTGCGCTTGCCGTTATGAAATATATGAACGATAAGTGTAAAGAATGGAAAGCGAAAGAAAATATCGACTTCTCGTTATATGGTACGCCGTTGGAAAGCACGACGTATAAGTTCTCGAAATGCTTACAAAAACGCTTTGGCATCATCCCTGGCGTTACGGATAAGAGTTACATTACCAATAGCTATCACGTACACGTATCCGAAGAAATCGACGCTTTTACGAAGTTGAAGTTTGAAAGTGAATTCCAGCAGCTTTCCCCTGGCGGCGCAATTTCCTACGTGGAAGTTCCCAATATGCAAGACAATATTCCAGCAGTTCTGTCCGTAATGAAATTTATTTATGAAAATATTATGTATGCAGAGCTGAACACGAAGAGCGACTATTGCCAAGTTTGTGGATTTGATGGGGAAATTCAGGTCGTTTCCGATGAATCGGGTAAATTAATTTGGGAATGTCCTCATTGCCATAATCGCGACCAAGCAAAAATGAACGTTGCAAGACGTACTTGCGGTTATATCGGTACGCAATACTGGAATCAAGGCAGAACGCAAGAAATTAAAGACAGGGTTTTGCACTTATAACGTATGAACTACGCAACGATAAAATGGACGGATATTGCCAACGGAGAGGGGGTTCGTATCTCACTTTTCGTTTCAGGCTGTACGCACCGTTGTAAAAATTGTTTCAATGAAGTGGCGTGGGATTTTAATTACGGTCAACCGTTTAGCGCGGAAGTACAAGCAAAAATCTTAAACGAACTTTCTTCTGATTATATTGCAGGAATTTCCTTGTTAGGCGGTGAGCCTTTAGAACCTAAAAACCAAGAAGCGTTGTATCCTTTTATTAAAAAGGTGCGCGAAAAATATCCGCAAAAGACAATTTGGTGTTACACTGGTTTTATTCTTGATGAAGAAAGTGGGGATTTAAAGGAAAAGCAAAAAAATACCTTTTATACAAAAGATTTAATTGCGCTTTTCGACGTGCTTGTTGACGGTCCGTTTATAGAAGAATTAAAGGACGTACGTTTAAAATTCCGTGGTTCATCTAATCAAAGAGTTATTGACGTAAAACGAACGTTAAAAAACGGATCCTGCGTTTTATATTTAAATTGAGTATTCATAAAAAACGTCGCATACAATATGGTATGTCGACGTTTTTTTTGCCTAAAAATTGTTTAAAAAATCTTGCTGTAATATTTACGGCTTTTTTTGTTTTTTTATGCGTATTTTATGGGGGCTATTTATCGAAGTGTATAACAGTTCCTCATAATGCAACCTTTTATCTATTAACGTGTAGTGAGATGAATGTAGAAGTGGGTATGCAATTTGTAAGATTAGAAGGAGGCGCAGGTTATTTGTGGGAAGAAAAGGGGAAAGAGTACGTTGTTGCTTCTATATATAAAAAAGCGCAAGAGGCGGATAATGTTTGTCTATCCTTAAAAAAGACGGGAGAGGCATATTGCGTTCAATCGGTAGGTATACAAAATCTATATTTTAAAGGAAGGGATAAACTCAAAAAAGATATTTATATTTCCGCGCTAAATACGTTCCGAGGATATTTGGACGTTATGATGCATTGTGTTTCAAATTTAGACACAGGAAAACCGCAGAATCGCATTAAAAATATTTTATCGACGAGTTGCCATCAACTTAAAGAGCTGTCTAAACAATATCTTGAAGAGTATACGTCTTTTGCGGGGTTGTGTCGCAATATAGCCGAAGAATTGCAGGGCATTGAAAGAGGAGTAATATATTCCAGCGATTTGCGTTATATTACGTGTGAGATGCTAAATGGATATTTACAACTTTGCAATCAATTTTCATTATAATATACGTCCGCCCAAGGGAAAGGGAACGGGGGAATAAAAAAACACGGCTGGCAAAAACCAACCGTGTTTTTTTGGAGCTACTGGCCGGACTTGCGCCTTTAGCGGCGCGCCCCGCTCGGCAATTATCAATTGCCGCCTTTGCCTTATTTTCTTACGGTATTTATCGCTTGCAAGGCAAAGCGCTCACTCACGTTCGCGGCTCCCACCCTCAAGTCCGCCCAGGGGACGGATAAACAAAAAAAACACGGCTGGCAAAAACCAACCGTGTTTTTTTGGAGCTACTGGCCGGACTTGAACCTAAACTGGGGTTTCTGAAAGCCTTATAAATAAAGGCTTTTAGCGTTCGAGCTCCAATTTGGCTACGATTTAATTTCTTATCATAAGATAAAGTTCTTTGTCGGATAAAAAGAAATTTATCCAACAAATCCATTGACAAAATTTAAAAAGTTGGGTATAATATAAAAGGGTGATAAAAATGAGTATGCTTAAGCTTGCAATTTCTCGTGAAGAAATGCGAAATGAAAAGATGATAGAGCAATACGTCAAAGAGCTTGAAAATCTTCCCAAGGGGAAAATAACGCCGAAAATTGTAAATGGAAAGACATACTATTATCTGTATTTTCGTAATGGCGGAAAAATTATCAGCAAATATATAGGCAAAGATGAGGGTGATTTAATTCTTCTTCGGGAGCAGTTGGCTCGGCGTTGTCAAGTTGAAGAAATGATTAAGAAATTGAAGGAAGAAAGAGCAAAAATCAAAAAGCTGGAGGCAATGTTATGATAATATATCACGGCAGTAATATGATAGTGGATCAGCCAAAACTGATTGAGCAAAATAGATTTTTGGATTTTGGTTATGGATTTTATACGACAACTAATAAAATGCAAGCGGAAAGCTTTGCTAAAAAGGTTGTGGTAAGAAGAGGTGGTGTGCCAACGGTTAACGTTTATGAGATAGATGACGATTTAGCGTGTAAAATCTTGAAAATTAAACGCTTTAATGCTCCAGACGAAGAATGGCTTGATTTTGTATCCGCCCATCGAAATGGAACGTATGAGGGAGAACAATTTGACCTTATCATCGGGGCGGTGGCAAATGATGACGTTTATAGGACGCTCCAAGTATATTCGACGGGTTTACTTACCAAAGAACAAGCATTAGAAGCGTTGAAAATCAAAAAGTTGTTCGACCAATACGTATTTGCAACCGAAGAAGCGCTTGCGCTTTTGAAATTTATAAAGGCTGTGGAGGTGTAAAAATGGATGCAAAGTTTCATTCTATACTGAGTATTGCGCTTATACCGCAGACGGTTGATTTAATTGTAAAAAAGGAAGGGTTGGATGATATTTCCGCGATGAATGCATTTTATCAATCCAAGACCTATGAAATACTTTCCAATGAAGAAACGAAAATGTGGCATTTTAGTCCTCTGACCGTTTATTTAATGTGGAAACACGAAAAAGAAACGGATGAAGTTATATTTCCGGAGGAATGAGATATGAGTAAAGAATTGCCTTTTATGATACTTTGCGTAGAGGAGTATAAAAATCAAAAAGGAATGAATGGCAAAGAAGTGATGTCTTTGTTCAATAAATATGCCGTATGCGAATATATACAAGAATTTTACGAGGTCTTGCATACCACGGGCTTAAAATATATCGTCAACGATATTGACTTATATATCAATTCTCGTAAAATGGCATAAAGTAAAAAGAAAACCCTATTGAACCAGGTGCTAAAAAACACTAATTCAATAGGGCTTATATTTTTTTAGATTAAATTGAAGAAATTCTTAAAGAGTAGGGAATTTTACCAAATTCATTTGACTTTCCATAAATTCATCTGGAAAGTGTGTATAGTGTTTTCCGATTAAACGAGTTGAGGAATCCCCAATCCAAATATCAACAATTTCTTGACGAACGTATTGCTGACAAATGGAAGAAAAGGTATGTCGAAGATTATAGGCGGTTTTACCGTCTAAAATTTCTTTGACCCATGCTTCGCGAGGCTTAGGAGATAGTTGAAATGTTAATGGTTTATTCCAGTCAATTAGCGGTTCCGCTTCTTTGGGAATAGGAATCTTCTTATATTCAATTTTGCCGTTTTTTCTCTTGCGGTTGCGAGTGATTAAGAAATTTCCTTCACGATGAGTTTCTTCGTCGAGCTCACAAGGGCGAAGCCCGAAGAAATACAGTATGTATAACCCTTGTTTGATTCTTTCGTATTTAGGTAGTGTAATTCGCTGTAAAAAAGTAAGTATTTCTTGGGTGGATAAAGATTCGCGAACTTGTCTTTCGGCTCGTTTAAAGGGAATTAAGGCTACAGGATTGTGTGATACAACACCGCTGGCGATAGCATACTTGAATAAACTATTAAATATGGTACGCAATTCTTCATATTGGCGTGGGGAAGCTTCCTTCATAATTTGCATAAGATCGTTGGTTCGGATTTTAGAAATGCCTGTTTTTCTTAATTTTTCGGGAAGTTTTTGAAATTTGCTATTGTAAGTTTGCAAGGCTTTATCTGTAATCGTTCCTTCTTTAACCATATACCATTCGTCGAAAATCTCTTCAAGCGAGTCTTTTTGTTTTATATTTACTACACGATATTTTTCAATTTCATTAGGCATGGTTTTTGCTAAAAATTTTTCTTTTGCTTTTCGTAAATCAGTAGAGCAAGCAATAATAGAATAACCATTTGCGCGATAACGAATTTCGTACTTAAAGCTGCTTTTTCCGCTTGGTTTTTTAATAACGTGTGCGGCAAGTCCGTTTGCAATGAAAACTTTTTTAAACGTAGTAGACATATTTTTAATCTCCTGTTGTGTAAATTTAATGATAGATGAAATAGATTTTGATTTGCCGTTTTCGGGCTCGTTAAAAGTGTCTTTTTGCGGTTGCTGATTTGCAAAAAGGCTGTCCAGATAGAGAGAAATTCTATCTTCCGCGTCGGGAAAGGACGCAAGTTTCTTGATGTAAGTAGCAGATAATTTTAATTCTTTATTTGTCATTGTCCTCCTTTTCGAAAATTTAGGTCAACTTCCCCGTCGGGAAGCATAAACGCGTTCACTTTTGCCGTGATTTTCTTTACATTTATCAATTAGAGTGAAAATAGTGGAATGGTCCGCTTTTAGGCGAAGCCTTTATACAATTTTT
>JAZRDM010000015.1:0-3392 GCA_045660265.1 Candidatus Scatosoma sp.
GAACATCTTTTAAAAACAACCACACTCAGCGCTATGAAAATCGCAACCATGTCTGGCTATACTTGCTATCCATATTTCATCACTCGTTTTAAGGAAAAGCACGGTTTTACCACGCGCGAATATCGAGAAAGTTTAAGGCAACAAGAAATGAGCAATACACCAAAGAAAAAAGGCAAGAAAAACGCAAAACTTAAAGAAAAAAACACTTAATTTTTTTGCGCATATGCAACTTGCGCATACGCATAACGCCTAATTTTTCAGCCGCACATAGAAAAAACGCGATTATAAAAAAGCAGTATATCCATTCATTTAGATAGACTTTGTAAACTTTACAACCACACTTTTTACACAGACGTCGAAACGAGCAATCAAATGCTGGTTCAATTATTGGTGCTGGATCCGTTGCAACAAGAGATATTCCAGAAAACAGTTTAGCCGCGGGGAATCCCTGCCGTATAATTCGTGAAATTACGGAAAAAGACTCTGTTTTTAATAAATAAATTTTTCATTTTCTCAAACTTTATTATACATTTTTACTATACGAGTACAACACGACCCCTTGACCGCGCGCCTGCGGCGCTTAGGTTTTGGCGTCGTCGCCTTTACTTACCAGATTTACCGACTTAAAGACTGAAAAAAACGGTGGTTTTCGCGCTAATCCGCTTGCGAAATACCACCGTTTTTTTTTTTTCGGAATTCTCTTTAAGGATTTTCGGACATTTCTGTACGCCAAAATGCGCCTTGGACCTCTCGTACCGGCGCTGTCACATTCGCAACGCTCGTTCCTCTTCCTATATAATTAGCGGAGGCACATAGCAAAAAAGGATAGGCAAATAGCTATCCTTTTTGCGAATGAGCCAATTTGAGGATAAAACGAGACGATAATATGAATAAACATACAAATCGGCTTTTTGCTTGCGCGCGAATAATTTTTATAAAATTAGAAAAACAGGAGTTGATTATTGACAGAGAGGAAAACTTGTGTTATAATTAAGCAATAAAAATCGCTTTTATACTAGGGGAACCCGAATGGAAGAATTAACCAAAATTGTTGAAACCGTCAACAGTTACATTTCAGACTATCTTTTATTGTTTTTGCTTATCGGTATCGGCCTATATTTTTCAATACGCACGAAATTCGTGCAGGTTCGGTGCTTTGGCGAGGGCTGGCGACGGATGTTCCGTCGCGATAAATCGCAAACGAAGGGCGGTCTTTCTTCTTTTCAGGCGTTGACAACAGCTATTGCCGCGCAGGTTGGCACGGGCAACATCGTGGGAGCTTGCGGCGCTATTCTAATAGGCGGTCCAGGCGCAATTTTTTGGATGTGGATAATTGCCTTTTTCGGTATGGCTACAATCTACGCGGAGGCCGTTCTTGCGCAAAAAACGCGACAGATCGATCCTGACGGCACAGTTCGCGGCGGTCCTGTTTATTATATTCGCACGGCGTTCAAGGGTGGCTTCGGAAGATTTTTGGCAGGTTTTTTTGCTGTAGCCTCTATCCTTGCTTTGGGATTTATGGGCGCAATGGTTCAGTCAAATTCTATTAGCGAAACAGTGCAAACGGCTTTAGGCGTTCCACCTTGGGTGATGGGCTTGGTTGTTGGTGCGTTGCTGCTGATTATACTTGTCGGCGGGGTGAAACGGATTGGCTCAGTCGCTGAAAAAATCGTGCCGTTTATGGCGATTTTGTATATTGTTGGCTGTGTCGTTTTGTTGTGCTTCCGCATAACCTATCTTCCGCAAGCGTTTGCATATATATTTAAATACGCATTCGTTCCGCAGGCATTATTGGGCGGCGGAGTGGGGGCGCTTATTAAGGCGATAACGCAGGGTGCAAAGCGCGGGCTATTTTCCAATGAAGCGGGCATGGGTTCAACTCCTCACGCGCACGCCCTTGCCGACGTAAAAGATCCGCACGAACAGGGCATTATGGCGATGATAGGCGTGTTTATAGATACGTTCATCGTGCTTACAATGACGGCTTTAATCGTTATTTCAACACTATATACAGGCGACGGCCCTTTGGCGGCAACGGGCGTGGCTGAGGGTGTTAATAAAGCAAATATGGCGCAAATTGCCTTTAGCTCTCAGTGGGGCTCGGGTATAGGCAACGGGTTTGTTGCCATATGTCTGTTCTTCTTTGCATTTTCCACCATACTGAGCTGGAACTTGTTTGGAAAAATTAATTTCGAATATCTTTTCGGAAAGCGTATGGCGGTGGTGTATTCAATCATCTCAGTCGTGTTCGTTGTGCTCGGCTCTTTCCTTGGCAACGATTTAGTTTGGGGCTTGACCGATTTGTTTAACCAGCTTATGGTTTTGCCTAACGCCCTGGCTCTAGTGGCGCTTGGTAAGATGGTTGCGGATAGCGCAAAATGCCATAAATCACGCAAGAACAAGCAAAATTCCCTTGAGAAATTAGACTGCCCTGCCACGATAGAGTCGCTTTCAGAAAAATAGATAATTATTCGCCAAAATTCACATTAAACAAAAAGGTAAAAAAAAGATAGCAGTTTTGAACTGCTATCTTTTTTATATACTGACTCAATAGGTGCGAAAGCTGCCTCATTATCGTTAATCCAATTTAAATCACACAACGGACATTTTTTCATAAGCATAAAATAATTGCTACAACAAAATATGAGCAAAATGTCTATTTGAGAAAATTAACAAAAAATAGTCAATGGCACTACTGCGCGCAGTTGTATTATGCGGTAAATGTTATAACGCATACGGGAAGCTCCGATACTCCGCAAGCGGAGACCTCTCGGAGAGCGTCGTCAAAGGCTTTGCCTTTTCCTCGCGCGAACCCGATGGGTTCTTCATCACTCCCCTACGGGTATCTGCCGTTTCCCACCTATAGTGTGAGCCTCGGCAGGGCAGCGTTCGCTTGCGCTCACTCGCGCGAACCCTATGAGTTCAAGTCAATCCGTACGGTGTCGCATACAGCAAAAAAGCACAGGACAATTCCTGTGCTTTTTTCTGGTGACCCGTACGGGACTCGAAGCCTCTTACTAAAACGCTGAAAGCCTTTAAATTAAAGGCTTTCAGCGTATTCTGTCCAAATACTGTCCAAAAAAAATCAACCTATATAGATTTCTGAAAAGGTCAAACCAACACAATGTGGCTTGACCTTTTTTTATTGTCGAAAATAGGCATTCTCCCTTATCCCCGAAGAGATGGATTCGAATCTGGATGACGGTTTTGCAACCCCTTTATTTATAAGAGTTTCAGACCTTATTCGCCATTCGTTCGCCAAATTAAAATCATTTCCCAATTTAACTTCTTTCCCTAAAATAAAAATTATTTTTATACTACGTTGATGCAATTTTTGGGATAGTCATAATTTACGCGTTTAATGTCATATGACCATCAGCAAGATCCTTTGC
>JAZRDM010000016.1:0-27275 GCA_045660265.1 Candidatus Scatosoma sp.
GCAATTAGGTTCGAATCCACCTTTGCCCACCACAAAACAGCACCTCGCGAGAGGTGCTGTTTTGTAATATGTGCTTTTGTGTTTTTCTATAAATTTTTCAATAAAACGGTGGTATTTCGCAAGCGGATTAGCGCGAAAACCACCGTTTTTTTCGGTCTTTAAGTCGGTAAATCTGGTCGATAAAAGCGACGACACCAAAACCTAAGCGCCGCAGGCGCGCGCTCGTATAGTCAAGGTGTCGTGCAATACTCTCAAGTAAATTAAAAGCTGTTAAGCTTTTTATGTTTGAGAATTTTGAAGATATAAAAAATTCAACGGCGCTAATATTTTAGGAATGCAAGCGCAATGAGACGAATGGCATAATAAAAAATTAACGAAATGAGATTTTTATTTTGTTTAATTGATATTAGACTTTTTTGAGGGATTTTTTATATTCCGTTGCGGATATACCTGTAACGGCTTTAAATTTTCTACTGAAATAGTTGATATCGGAAAAACCAACGCGAAGTGCGATTTCACTAATGGGGACGTCTTCTTTTTCCAGGAAGTTTTTTGCGTGTAATATACGCGTTTCATTGACGTATTCAATGACGCTTTTTTGTGCGTATTCCTTAAAAAAGTGCGCGAAATAGGAAGCACTCATGTTAAAATGTGCGGCAAGCTCTGCAACGCTTAAATCTTCCATATAATGCTTGTCTAAGTAATCGATAATTTGATGAAAAGTATCTAATTTTTTAAATTGTTTTTTATAGTTTTCTTCGTCTAAAATACTTTTCGTGTATCTTTCAGTGAGCAAAATAATAAACTCGTAAGCAAGTTTTTTACTCTCAACAATATGCTGTGCTGTCCTTGCTTTTGTGCTGGTTGAAATTAGCTTGTCAAGCAGTTTTGTGCAGTCCTCGTCTTGAATAATATTTTGGAAAAGCACATAATCGTTTCCAATCAAATTATGGAAAAAATTAGGGTCAAATTGAATGCAATAAAAGACAGAATCAAATTGCGAAATGATACCTGTATGCAATTCGTTTCCGTTGATGAGGAAAATGGTACCTTTGGTAACTTCATATTCTTTTAAATTGCATCCAGTTACAGCTTTACCTTGCGTAAAGTAAAGCAATTCAATCGCTTCGTGCCAATGTATACGCCCAAAAGAATTATGATGTATAAACTTCCTGATGTAAACGGGGTTATTTTTTAAAAACAACGGTTCGTATTCGTAATATGTATCCATAAACCCTCCTTACTAAATTTGCAAAAAGATAGCAGTTTTGTGCTACCATTTGGATTATCCCTATGATATAATAAAATTATCAGAATGTCAAGAGGTATTTAAAAAAATGGACAAAATGATTACAGTTGTGTTGGTTGGAGCAGGAAATCGAGCTAACGTATATGCTTCTGTTTCTTTGGAATATCCTGAAAAAATGAAGGTTGTAGGAATTGTAGACCCAGACCCCATACGCAGAGAATTGATGCGTGAACATTACAGCGTTTCACTGGAAAATTGTTTTGACGACGTATCCGAATTTGTTAAAAGAGAAAAATTTGCGGATGCCGTTATCAACGGTACAATGGATCATTTGCACGTACCCACGTCTATTCCTATTTTGGAAAAAGGTTACGATTTGCTGTTGGAAAAACCTTTTGCGGTAAACGAGCAAGAAATGAACAAGCTTGTGGAAGTAGCAAGAAAGTATGGCAATAAGGTGGTAATCGGGCACGTATTGCGCTATACCGATTTTTATCAAGCGATTAAAAATCACGTATTGAAAGGGGACATCGGTAAAATTATTTCGATTGAAACGTGCGAGCACGTAAGCTATCACCACATGGCTGCATCGTACGTTCGCGGGAAGTGGAGCTCGGAAAAAATTTGCTTTGCACCGATGCTGTTGGCAAAGTCTTGCCACGACGTAGATATTTTGCTTTGGATGATGAAAGAAACCGAGCCGTTGCAGGTGGTAAGTTTTGGCTCAGATTTTCAATTTGGCAAAGAAAGAAAACCCGAGGGAGCAGGCAATAGATGTATGCAAGATTGTCCGTATGTGGAAGAGTGTATTTTCTCAGCGAAGTCTAACTATCTTGCTTATCCCAGATGGGGACAGTATGTTTGGAAATGTTTGGAATCCCATAAAAATTTAACGCCCGAGGAACAAGCGGAGTCTTTGAAAACGGATAACCGCTATGGTAGATGCGTATGGGATTTTGAAAGAGACGGTAACGTAGACCATCAGGCGGTGATGTTCAATTTCAAGAATGGTGCAACGGGTACGTTCAGTATGGTTGGCGGTTGCGCAAAGCCCGAACGTAATATTCATATCGTTGGTACGCTTGGCGAAATTAAAGGTACGTTTGACGATTCTCGCTACGTTGTTAGAAAAATGTCGCCGTCTACCTCTTCTATCGGTTATACGGAAACGGTATACGATTTGAACGTGAAAGGGGATATGATCGGTGCGGTAGGTGGACACGGCGGCGGAGACCAAAAGCTTGTGTACGATTTCTTAGATTATTTGAATGGACATACACCTTCTGTTTCTTGCGCAACTTTGGAGGATTCGGTGATCAGCCATAGGGCTGTTTTCAGGGCAATGCAATCAAAATACAGCGGAGAAATTGTTAAAATATAAAAATATTACCAAAAAGAGGTAATCATTTTTTTGCAATAAACGTTGATTTTGACATTGATTTTTATTAAAAATTGGATTATAGTTGTGACATGAAAACAAAGCTTCATGCTACGACCGATAATAGAATGATGTAAACAAGTTTTTCAAGGAGGAAAAAAGGATGAAAAAAAGATTGTTTACAAGTATTTTAAGTGTTTTACTACTTATTGTTTTATCCGTATTTGGATTTGCAGGGTGTAATCCAACTGAGGAAGAAAAAAAGATTTCCCTCAACGAAACAGCGAAAGAGCTTGTCGTGGGAGAAAGCTTTACTCTGACTGCAACGACAACGCCTGCTGATGCGGCAATCGTTTGGTCGTCTTCCAATGAAGCGATTGTGACCGTGGATAACGGGACCGTGCTTGCTATCAGCGTAGGTACGGCAACTGTAACGGCGAAAAATGACACGGTTACGGCAACTTGTGAAATTACGGTAAAAGCAGCACCAGTTGTAGAAACGAAAGAATATACCATTGTATTCAAAAACGGCGACTCCGAATTAAAATCGATGAAGGCAAAAGAAGGGACAACCGTTTCTTATAACGGCGTTATTCCTTCCAAAGCGTCTACCGAACAATATTCCTATGAGTTTAGCGGTTGGGCTTTGAGCGCAGACGGCGAAGAGGTTGACATTTCTACAATTACCATTGATGAAAACAAGACGTTCTATGCTGTATTTACGCAAACGGTACGTAGTTATAACGTAACGTGGAATATCGACGGTGCAACGGCGAGCGAAGCTTTTGATTACGGAATTGTTCCCGAATATAAAGGCACGACGCCTACAAAGCCTACGGTTGGTTTTACCAGCTATACCTTCAAGGGTTGGGCAGAAACGATTAGCGGCGAAGTGTTAGAAACGTTACCCGTAATAACGGGTGACGTGACCTATTATGCAGTATTTGAAGAAGTAACGGCGCAATCGAAATTCACCGTTACGTGGAAAAACGGCGAAACTGTTTTGAAAACAGATTTGGACGTAGACTACGAAACGATTCCCGCGTACGTTGGGGAAACTCCCACGAAAGAAATGACAACGGAAGTTGAATACGTATTTGCAGGCTGGGCAACGAGCGTAGACGGCGCAAAATTAGAAACTTTGCCCGAAGTAACGGCAGACGTAACCTATTATGCAGTATTTGACGAAGTGGTGCGCAAATACACGATTACTTGGATGGTAGAAGGCGTAGAAAATACTTCCCAAGTCGCATACGGCAGCGTACCCACGTATGAGGGAACGCCCGTAAAAGCGGATTCCGAAATTTGCTCGTTCAAGTTTGTTGGTTGGGCTTTGACGGAAGATGGTGAAGTGGAAGAAACTCTTCCTATGGTTGCAGGCGAGGCTACTTATTACGCGGTATTTGAAGTGGATCAAATCTTCGAATCGCCTAAATTCTTGGGCGGCGCAGTGCAATATTCTGCAAATTCGGAAGAAGTGTTCTTCCCTGAAGGATTGCTTGGTGAGGGCGTTACGCTTGTGAAAGCGGTTTGGAAGAAGACTCTTATAGATAGAGTGACCGTATACGAAAACGGCACTTGGTCGCATGATTTGATTGCCTTGACGGAAGAAGAATTGAAGGGCAATCTTATCGGTGTTCGCCCTTTGGAAGTGGAACTTTCCAACGGAAGCAAGTACAGCGTGGATATGAAAGTGTATGCAGGTATCATCGATGAATTATCTGATTTCCCTGCATTCTTCAACAATATGGCAGTTCCTAACGAAGCGGACAATGCGGCGGACTACCCTATGGTTGCCCCCGATACGTACGGCTACTATATCATAACCAAAGATTTGGGTACGGCCAGTGAAGAATTGGCTCTCACACAAACGGCATTAACCAACTATCAAAAAACGAACGGCTTTAACGGCGTTTTGGACGGTCAAGGACATACGCTTAGATTTAAGCTGATGAGCGGCGGCTTGGTTGGCTTGGTGCTCGGTAATGCGGTGATTAAAAATCTTGCAGTTATTTATGAAGACGCAAGCTTTATTTCGCAAGCGGAAGGCGGCGGGTACGGTGTGTTTGGTTACATTACCAATGGTTCGCCTGAAATTAGAAATTGCTATATCGAAAGAACGAACAACGTAGCTTCGAGATCGTCGGTGCTTGGGCTTATGGCTCGTCCTAACGTTAAACTTATTTTGCGCAACACGGTTGTATACGGTTTCTACGTACCCAACGACGCAACGTGGTGGGAAAACACGTGGATTTGCGAAGCTTCTACGAATGCGTACGCAATCGGTATTCGTGAAGGACGTGATACGCAACAACAGATGACCAACTTCACGAAAGTATTTGTAGATACTTATGAAGACGGTTCGAGAGAAGTGCTTCTTTCTGAAATTGAAGACGCAAGCGGATTTGACGATAATTATTGGTATAAAGAAAACGGCAAGCTCATTTGGAAGGGCTTGGAAAGAGCAACCATTACTTGGGTGAAAGGCGAAGAAACGGTCGTTGAAACGGTGACAAAAGGCGACTATACCAAGTACACGCAAACGCTCCCCGAAGATACGATTACGGAAACGGAAACGGTAAGCTATTACTGGACGTTAGGTGAAGGGGGCGAAAAGGTTTCTTTTGGTAAAGTATATCAAGTAAATGCAGACGCTACCTATTATATGGTAATTGACAAAGCCACCCGTTACTACACGGTAACTTGGAATATCGACGGCGTAGAAACAACGGAAGATTACGAATATAACGCAACGGCGGCGCATGATGCGCCCGAAAAAGCGGAAGACGATTATTACACCTACGAGTTCAAAGGCTGGTCGCTTAGCGCAGACGGTGAAATTGTAGAACTTGGCGCGGTAACGGCGGATGGCATTACCTATTATGCGGTATTTGAAAAGACGGCAAAAATCTCTTTCATTACGGTGAATGAAGCGATTTTGTATTCGAGTGCAGACGATCAATTATTCTTCCCTACGGAATTGAATTTGACCCTTGACGCAACAGTGACCGTAAAGAGTGCGGACGGCGCAACCGTTTACTATGAAAACGGCGCGTGGGTTCAGAATTTTGATTTGACGGCTGAACAAATTAAATCGAATGCAATCGGTTTGGTATCGGTTGCAATCGAAATGGGCACGGATTGCTATCTTGCAACGGTGAAATCGTATGCAGGCGTCATTGACGAGCTTTCCGACTTCCCTGCATTCTTCAACAATACGGCAGTTCCCAGCGAATTTGACGCTACGAAAACGGCAGTTGCGCCCAACGTTTACGGGTACTACATCGTAACCAAGGATTTGGGTACGGGCAGCGAAGAATTGGCGTTTACGCAAACGGAAGCTACCGATTATAATGTGGCAAACGGTTTCAACGGCGTTTTGGACGGTCAAGGACATAAGCTGCAATTTACGTTAACTAGCGGCGGTTTGGTTGGTATGATTCTCGGCAATGCAACCATCAAAAATCTTGCGGTAGTATTCACCGATAATACGAGCGGACATTACGGCGTATTTGGATACAGAGCAGGCGGCCATACGGTCATTGAAAATTGTTATATCGAAAGAGTGAATAATCCTTATACGAGAACAACGATTTACGGTATTATTGCTTGTACGAACAAAAACCTTGAATTGCGTAATACGGTAGTGTATGGCGGTACTATGTCTAATACGGCGGATTGGTACAGCAATATGTATATCAGTACTTCTTCGACGAATGCGTTCTTGATTTACGCACGTCTTGATAAGAGCGCAAATACTTGGGGGATTTCCGCAAACTTCACGGAGATTGTAGACGGCGGTGTTCTTAAGAGCGATTTGAGCTCGATGGATGTAAATACTTGGAATACGGCGAACAATAGAATTTCTTGGAAAGGTGCTGCGGATACTGCCTTTTCGTCTATTGTAAAAGTTACGGCATAACAGAAAATATGCATTCGGTTATCTATGCTCGCATAAATAGCCGAATGTGAGCTTATAAAATTTGAAAGCATCAAAAGGATATTATGAAAAAAATATTTAAAGAAGTAGAAATTAAAATTGTTCTTTTAAATCAAGAAGATATGATAAGAACATCGGGCGAAGTGGAAGGAGATGAAACGAAGTATCCTATTCCCGACGGTTGGTTATCGTGAGGTGTGCAATGAAGAAAAGAATAAAAAATACGTTACTTAGCATTTTAAGTGTAGGGACGATGGCTTTGGCAACGATAGGCGCAGCAGTTGCTGGAATTCCCGCTTCGGCGGATTCCGTTCGCGTAAAGCCTACGGGGTTCAATACAGACACGCTTATGCAGGAAATTAACGACGCTGATTTGGATACCTTCAAAATTTACGGCGCTTCTACGGGTAAAAATTCGTTGCTCGGCTTCCGTTTCTTGGCAACGATTGAACAGGAAGATTTAGCGTTAATTCCCAATACGGCAGAATTCGGTACGGTTCTCATTCCCAGCGAACAGCTTGGCAAAAATGAACTGACGGTAGAAACACCCAACGCGTTGGTAGCAAAGGCGTTGGTGGATACGGCGGCGGATGAAGTTCCTGAAAACGGTTTAGGCTACTATATCACCCTTATGGGTGAAACCTTGGAAGCAGCGTTCCCTGAAGGCTTGTATGACACGGCAATCGCAGCGCGTGCATACGTGAAATATACCTATGAGGCAAACGGGGAAATAATCACCGATTATATTTATTCGCAAGAGACGGTAAATCGTTCTATTGCGTACGTAGCTTCTTGCGAATTGCAAGCAATGGAAAACGCGGGGACGCCGGATACGGATGCTTCCTCGCATTTGAATACGATTATTTCTGCAACAACGACGAATGCGACGCCTTCCTTCTCCGCTGAACAGGTGGATGCAGGCGAAGAGATAACGTTTGCATTAGAAAATGCAACGGACGGCATAAACAATTTTGCGTACAATATTACGTCTTCCAATGAAGAGATAGCAAAAATTGAAAACGGAAAAATCGTAGCGGTTGGCGATGGTATTGTTACAATTACCATTTCAATGGGCGCAAAGACTTTTGTACAAGAGATTACGGTTGGCCCTAAGGCGTTTGATAACGGTAATATCTTGTATTCCACGCAAGACGGCGAAATTTTCCTGCCTGACGGCTTGTTAGACGACGGCGAAACGGTTGTTTCCGCAATCGGCATGGACGGCGGCGTGGACTATTTTGATAGGGGTAAGTGGACCGCTTTGGCGTTGACGGCAGGAGAAATCAATGCAAATGCTGTAAAAACTACGGCGTTAAAATTGAAAACCTCGCAAGGCGACATTTATAACGTAGCGGTGAAATCGTATGCAGGCGTCATTGACGAGCTTAGCGATTTCCCTGCATTCTTCAATAACGACCCGACAGCTACGGCTCCCGACGTTTATGGGTACTATCTCGTAACGAAGAATTTAGGTACGGGCGCAGAAGAGTTGGCGTTGACACAGTCGGCAACGACGAATTATAGTGCAACGAACGGCTTCAACGGCGTATTGGACGGCGCAGGCCATACCTTGAAGTTCACGCTCAAGAGCGGTGGTTTGGTTGGTATGATTCTCGGTAATGCTACCATCAAAAACCTTTCGGTAGAGTTTACCGATTCGACGACGGGAATGTACGGTGTATTCGGATATAGAGCAGGCGGTCATACGGTGATTGAAAACTGCTATATCAAGAAAGTGAATAACAACAATACGAGATATAGTATCTACGGTATTATCGGCTGCACCAACAAAAACCTTGAATTGCGCAATACGATGGTATGGGGCAACGATACGACGAGAGACGGCGATATGCTTAGTAATATGTATATCAGCGCAGCGTCCACGAATGCGTTTGTACAGCTTTCGCGTTCGGACAAGGGTGCGGCAAACTGGAATATTTCCAAGAACTTCACTGAACTTCTTTCGAGTAATATTCCCAGCGGTGATTTAAGCTCGTTTGACAGAAATTGTTGGAAAGTTGAATCGAACAACAGACTTACCTGGATAGGTATGGCGGATATGGAAGTTTCCGTTTACGACGAAAAATACGTAGAAGCCGTAAATGAAAACGCGATGTATTCGACAATCAACAGCGAAATTTTCTTGTCTGAAGCATGGTTGCCCGAAGGGGAAACGATTGTAGACGTTGTGGATAATAACGGCGTAGATTATTACGAAAACGGCGTGTGGCAGAACTTGGAGCTTTTGAAGTTGACGGCGGATGAAATCAACGCGAATGCAACGAGAAACACAACGTTTATCTTTGAAACGTCAAAAGGGTATTATTACGGTCTTACGGTAACGTCCTATGCAGGCGTTATTGACGAGCTTTCCGATTTCCCTACATTCTTCAATAATGATCCGACGGCTACGGCTCCTGACGTTTACGGGTATTATATTGTAACCAAGGATTTGGGTTCGGCTACGGACGAATTGACGTTGACGCAGTCGGCGACAACAAACCATCAAAAGACGAACGGTTTCAACGGCGTTTTGGACGGTCAAGGACATACCTTGAAGTTTAAACTTATGAGCGGCGGCTTGGTTGGTTTGATTCTTGGTAACGCAACGATTAAAAACCTTGCGGTTATTTATGAAGACGCAAGCTTTATTTCGCAAGCGGCAGGCGGCGGTTACGGCGCATTTGGTTATTATGCCTGCGGTGCGCCCGTTATTGACAACTGCTATATCGAAAGAACGAACAACGTAGCTTCGAGATCGTCGGTATTCGGTATTATGGCTCGCCCGAATACGAGACTTATTGTGAAGAACTCGGTTGTATACGGCTTTAACGTTCCTAATGACTGTACGTGGTGGACGAACAATACCATCAGCGCATCTTCGACGAACGTATACGTAATCCACGGCAGAGCGAATGCGGCAAGCCAAACTATGGCAACGAACTTCACGAAAGTATATACGGACGCAATCGAAAACGGTTCGAGAGATATTCTTCTTTCCGAAATTGCAGACGAAAGCGCTTTCGACAAGGATTACTGGTATAAAGACAATGGTAAGTTGATTTGGAAGGGACTTGAAATTGTCAACGTTTCTTGGGTAAACGGCGACACGACGACGATTGAGCCGGTCACGGTGAACGGATATATCGCTCTTCCCGAATTGGGCGAAAAGATGTATTGGTCTTCCAATGAAGAAGGTACGGATGCACTCAATAGTATTATTAAAATAACCGCGGATAGAACGTATTATGCTTGCTCTTTGGAAAGAATAATCGAACAAAGCGCATTGTATTCCACGGTAAATAACGAATTCTTCCTACCTACTGCAATCGGTTCGGATTTGAACAACGTTGTTTCGATTACGAGCGTGGACGGTAGGGAAATCTATTATGATAATGGCGTATGGCTGAGAAACTTCGCATTATCGGCAGATGAAATTCATTCGAACAGTGTGACGGAAACTGAAATTAAAGTTACCGACGGTACGTTTACTTATTACACAACGGTAAAATCGTACGCAGGCGTTATTGACGAGCTTTCCGACTTCCCTGCATTCTTCGATAACGACCCGACGGCTACTGCTCCTGACGTTTACGGCTATTATATCGTAACGAAGAACTTGGGCACGGGCGCGCAAGAATTGGCGTTGACGCAGTCGGCAACGACAGATTATAGACCTGCTAACGGTTTCAACGGCGTTTTGGACGGCGCAGGTCATACCTTGAAGTTCACCCTCAAGAGCGGCGGTTTGGTCGGTATGATTCTCGGTAATGCTACCATTAAAAACCTTTCCGTTGAATTTACCGATTCAACGACGGGAATGTATGGTGTATTTGGATACAGAGCAGGCGGCAATACGAAAATTGAAAACTGCTATATCAAGAAAGTGAATAACAACAATACGAGATATAGTATCTACGGTATTATCGGCTGTACCAACAAAAACCTTGAATTACATAATACGATGGTATGGGGCAACGATACGACGAGAGACGGCGACATGCTCAGTAATATGTATATCAGCGCAGCGTCCACGAATGCGTTTGTACAGCTTTCGCGTTCGGATAAAGGCGCGGCGAATTGGAATATTTCCAAAAACTTTACCGAACTTCTTTCGAGCAATATTCCCAGTGGTGATTTGAGTTCGTTTGATAGAAATTGCTGGAAGGTTGAATCGAACAATAGACTTACCTGGATAGGTATGGAAGATACTGCGGTTAGCTTGGCGGGTACGGTTGAAGTGCAGGCGAAGAATTTGGCGGAAAATGGTATGACGCAATACGCAATCGTGCTTCCTACAAATGCAGACGCTACGTTGACGTTGGCAAAGGACGAACTCGTTTCGTTCTTTGCGAAAGCAACGGGCGCAACCCTTACTGTAGCGAGCGATAATGTATATGATTCGTATGATGCATACATTTCTATCGGAAATACGCAGACTTTTGCCAATTCTGGGATTGAAATGGGTGAAATGAACAGCCAAGGCTATCATCTCCAAACGGTCAACAACACCATTTATATCAACGCAAACAGTTCAGTTGGCTGCTTGTACGGTGTTTATGGATTGTTGAACGAATTGTTCGGCTACGAGCAGTATTCGGAAGATACCTATGCGTTGAACAGCCTTTCGACGGTGGAAATTCCGACCTTGAATAAGACGGAAAGTCCCGATATTGAAATGCGTATGCGTTCCAACGGTGCGTTGATTAATAATACTGAATACGCAAATCGTATGGGCATGGCGAAGGCTGAAGCAGATTATGTGTATCGTGTGGGCGATTATAATAACAATGGTGGCGCAGGCTGGACGTTTTGGCACAATGCCTTTGAAATTCTTCCCCCTAGTTATTGGAAAGGTCAAGGGAAGACCAACTGGTTTAGCAACGACGGTACGCAGCTTTGCTATACGGCGCACGGTAACGCGGACGATTACAATGCGATGGTAGCGCAAATTGCAGTGATTATGGAGCAAACGCTTAGCAGCGGTCAGATAAAAAACTATCCCGAAGCGGTATATTATACGTTGACCAGCGAGGATACCGAAACCTGTTGTACCTGTTCTGCTTGTCAGTCGGCTAAGGCAACCTACGGTTCGGACGTTGGTGCGGTCATCAAGCTTTGTAACGACGTACAAGCAACCGTAGCAGAGTGGATGAACAAAAACACTGCGTATAAACGTGATATTACTCTTTTGTTCTACGCGTATAACAATTACGTTGATGCGCCTACGGCAGGCACCATTGAAATGCGTGAAGACGTCGGTGTCATGTATGCGATTTCTGATTACGTAAATTATTATTACGATATCAACGCAACCGAAAACGAAGCCTTTAGAGCGCAATTTGACGCTTGGGCAGCCCTCACGGCTATCAATGGTTCGGATTTCTGTGTTTGGACGTATTCCAAGAATTTCCAAATGTATATGCTTCGTGCGGACGTTTACGGCGAAAACGCCTTCTTCAATGAAAACGCATATCAGTACTTTAAGGAAAAGGGCGTTGACTTCTGGTTCAACCAGGGCGCGTCGAACGGTACGGCGACGCTTTCCGCCTTCGAAAAGCTGAACGCTTATATTGATTCGCAAATGATGTGGGATAGCACGCAGAGCGTTGCTACGTTGACGAATAATTGGTTCAATGCTATGTACGGCGCAGGCGCAGAGTATATGAAGAGCTTGTATACGGCGCAAAACTCGGCAGCTCGTTCAGTATTCGGTACAGAGGAACTTGGTATTCCGTCCGTATCAATTTACAAAATGGACGCGAAGAAAGTTTTGACGGTAGACGTATTCAATACGTGGTTTGGTTATATTAACAGCGCAAAGAGCGCGGTGAACGCCGATACCAACCTTACGGACACTGAAAAGGCAAAGATGATAGAGCATATCAACGAAGAATGGATTTCGGTCAAATTCTTGTACGTGTATCTGTATTATTCGTCTACCCTTGACGGCTTGGACGGCGTAACGGTAGACGTGGGAACGGCGAAAGCGGAATTCAGAGAAGTTTTGGGATATGATGCTTCGACGGGTACGTATGCGAAAGACGTTATTCTTCTCGAAAAAGCAGAAAGTACGCTTGTAGAGTTCATCGAGAGTAACTTCACTGCAAAGGTTTAATGGAAAAAGATAAATGAAAGTTTCTTATTTTAATGGAAGAATTGTAACGGACGGATATTTATATGAAGACGTTCCCTATGACGTGGCGACAAACAATTTAAGTGTTTGCTTTAACGGAAAAGGTGGGGTGTCGAAATACTTATCCGCCTGCAACGAAAAAAATTATTCCCCTAGTCCGTTTTTCTCTTTATATAAAGACGGGGAGCGTCTGGGCGCATATACGGCAAAGCAGACGAAAATGGCAGGGCGAATACAGGAAATAACTCTTTTCGGCGACGGCTATCGTGTGGAAATGAAACAATTTGTTGTCAAAGAGGACAACGCTGTATTTATTGAAACGACGTTTTTTGCCGATAAACAAACGGACTTTACCATGTTGTACGGCATGGGGGATTTTGAACCTATACCCGCCTTTTCGTGTAACGTGCCGTATACGTTTGTAAAAGAAAACTTATATTTTCAGATGAACGTCGGCGTACGTGGAGAAAAATGCATTCGATTTGTGTTTTCGTATGATAAAAGCCAAGATTATATCGATCGCTTGCTTACGCTTTTTGATGAAAAATTAAAAGGCGCGTATAACGAAATTGACAAAGTTGTTTTTCCTTCGTCAGTGCAAACGGAAGAAGAAAAAGCGTTGTACTTATCAGCGTTGTTTTGTTGCTTGGAAAACTATAAAGAGTGTCATAACTTTAAAGGATTTGTTGCGGGCTGTAATTATTTAAACCCCATGCGAACGTATTACAGAGATTCTTATTGGACGATTTTAGCGATGTATGCGTATGACGTTTTGTTGGTAAAACAACAAATTCTTACGTTAGCAAACGGAATCGCAAAGGATGGGGCTTGTCCCTCTGCGGTCAAGTATGATTTTTCAGGATTTTGGAGCAGCCATTATGACAGCCCTTCCTTCTTTGTAATGATGGTATATGATTACGTCAATCATTCGGGCGATACAGCCTTTTTAAGCGAGAAAATCAACGGGAAAAGCATAGTAGAGCTTTGCCGTTTGGTCGTGAATAAGCAAATGGAGCGTACGGATGAAACGGGATTGTTGTACAAGGTAGGTCCTTATAATAAGCTCGACTGGGCGGATGAAGTCAATCGCAACGGTTACGTTACGTATGACGAAGCGTTGTATTATCGTGCGTTGAGTTGTATGGAAAAACTCTGCAAAGCTTGCAATCAAGACGGTAGTTTTTATGCGCAGGCGGCGGCGAAAGTAAAGACGGCTATCAACCAGTTGTTATGGGACGAAGAAAAAGGCTACTACGTCAATTACATTGACGGAGATTTTACGGAAGATAATCTCTCTGTGGATACGGTGCTTGTTTATTTATTCGGTATTGCGGATGAAATGCGTGCAAATAGAATGTTTGACGCGATGGAAAGGATGTTAGAAACAAAAAATAACACCGAGCAACAAGCGGGGGATTACGGGATTATGTGTGTATATCCGTTTTATAAGCGGATATCTGCGGCTTATTTCAAATCTTCACAAGATTACGAGTATCACAACGGCGGAAATTGGCCCTATTGGGCTGCTTTATACGCGTATGCAAAATATTTAGCGGGCAGGGAATACCGTTACGCTTTGGAAAGTTGGTTTTCCTATAATCTTGACCGTGGAATTTTTACACCCGTGGAATATTTTTCGCCTTGCAGGAAGAGCGGTTCGACCTTGCAGGCGTGGAGCGGTGTAGCAGCATTTGTGTTTGATTTTATTGGAAAGACTTCTTTCTTTGAAACCAAACATTTACAATAAAAAATTGAGGAGATATCTTTATGAAAAAGAAAAGAATTTTAGCGACGGTGTTATCTGTTTGTATGCTTACCAGTATGGTAGGTATGACTGCTTGCGGCGGTATAGAAGATCCTGGCACAGGCGGCGTGGATTTTGTTTATAATACGCCTTCGGATTCAAAGATAACCATTCAAGTAAAGAACTTTGGTATGGGTACGGGTACGCTTTGGTTGGAAGAAACGGTGGAACGCTTTGCGCAGTTAAAGCAGAACGAACAATACGGCGACAAGACGGGCGTATATATCGATATTGAAGTCACCGATAAGCAAAACACCAGCCTTATGGCAAGCGATAGCACGAATATTTTCTTTGATGAACGTGCATCAGACCCTTATCAATTGATGCAGGCAGGCTTGTTGTTGAACTTGGATTCGATTGTGAAAGACGAAACGAGAGAAGGCGGCGCGCTTTCTAATAAGATTTTTGACAAGGCGAAAAGCAGCGTTATGGGAAGTGACGGGAGCTATTATGCGTTGCCGCACTTTGAATATAACGGCGGTTTGTCGTACAATGAAGCTATTTTTGAAGAGCTTTGCGCGTATTTTGCGGCAGAGGATGAAGACAACGTGATGGAATATTCTTCCAAGTTTGGCACGGCATATTTTATCGGCGATTTAACCGCAGATAAATCGGTTGGCCCTGACGGCGAAAGCGGCACGAACGACGACGGTTTGCCTTGTTCTTTGGAACAGCTTATTCAGCTTTGCGATTATATTAAGTTCAGAAGCGAGGGGGAAATTTCGCCTCTTACCGTCAATGGTAAATTCTATCACTATTATCCCGATATGATGGTTATTGGTTTGTGGTCGACGCTTGCAGGCGCAGAACAAATGCGCAATTACTATAATTGTACGGGCAAGATTGAAGTGGTTGAACGCGACGCGGCAGGGAATTTGCAATTTGAAAAAGAAAACTTATTTGAAGGCGTTTCCTATATCAAGAAGCCCAAGACGAAATGGGTAACAATGGCAGAAGACGGTTCGGACGGTTGGATGGGCAACGATATGGCGGCGAAGTATTATGCGTTGTCTATTATGGATATTGCTACGAATGAAGGGTTCTTCTCGCCTAGCCATACCTCGGGTGCTGACCATTATACAGCGCAAATGGACCTTTATATGGACGGTAAAGAAAATACCAATAAATCGGCAATGTTGGTAGAAGGCAGCTATTGGTATAACGAATCGAACGAAAGAGGCGGTTTTGATTATTACGAAGCTGCTACTGGTGGCAATCGTAATGATTTGCGCGTAAAATGGATGAGTCTTCCTACCAGCGTATATACAGAAGGGGCGGTTGGCGGAGACGCATGTTTTGTGGATTGCGGATTTGCATACACCTTGGTAAATAAGAATGTAGAAGACAATCCTGGATTAAAACAGGCGTGCTTAGATTTCGTTGCGTTCTGTTATTCGGAACAAGAACTTAAAAACTTCACGCTTAGAACGGGTATGGCTCGTCCCCTCAGCTATACGTTTACTCCTGATGAAGAAGCAAGCATGAACGTATATACAAAGAGTATTTGGCAATCGAGAGATAACGTAGCCGGTACGAACGTAGTCAACTGGTCGGGCACGACGAGCAAGTTTAATGAAGTGAAGAGAAGATTGGCGCTTCAATTAGACTGCGGTGTTTTGGGTAACGGCGGTACGAAGCAGTCGCTGTTATTTAAGGGTGGTCAACACACGGCAGACGTGTTTGCATCTTGTAGCTTATACGGAAATTGGGATTAATAATTGTACGGGCGCTGCGTCGTTCTAATATGCGGAAACAACTCTGCAATTAGAATGGCGCGGCAGTCAAAAAGAATATTGGGAGGTAGCTATGGCAAATAGTGAACTTTTGAAGAGTAAAAGAGTGTATACGCGTAAGCAAAAACGACTGGTTTTTTATACGCTGATGTTTGCATTGCCTATTTTACAGCTTTTGCTTTTCTATATTTATGTAAATTTCAACTCGATCATACTGGCATTTACCAACAGTACGCCTAAGAAAACGGGATACGGGTATGATATTTCGTTTACATGGGAACATCTTTCGACGGCGTTCAAGTATTTTTTTGGCACTGAAAGCGGAAGAATGCTTTGGAATTCACTACAGCTCTTTATTTGTCAGATTGTCATTGTCACGCCGCTGGCTTTGCTGTTTAGCTATTACATAGCCAAAGAAAAAGCAGGTTCTATGTTTTTTAGAATCATGCTGTATCTTCCGCAGGTTCTTTCCGTGGTTGTGTTGGGGGTTATCTTTCAATATTTGGCAAATGACGTATGGGTTGAAGTAGCCAAAAGTGTGTTTGGTATTGAAAATGCGAAAGGGTTGTTGTTAACGTCGAGTGACCCTAGCACACAATTTTATACAACCTTAATTTTTACGCTGTGGTTTAGCTTTGGCGCAAACGTTATTATTTATACAGGTGCAATGAGCGGTGTAGATCAATCCATTGTGGAATCTGCGCAGTTGGATGGGGTGAACACCTTACAAGAATTTATCTTTATTTATGTTCCCATGATTTTTTCTACGGTGTCGACGTTTGTTATTACAAGTTTGGCAGGGATATTCAACAACCAAATGAACTTGCATGTTTTCTTTAACAATGGTGCTCCGCAAGAAGTCAATACCTTCGGCTACTATTTTTATAGAGTTGCGGCAAAGCACGTAGAAAATACGGCAGGGGGCAAGGATATGCTCTTGGAAGAATTGGCAGCGCTCGGGTTAATCGCTACTTTCATTTTAGTGCCGATTACCTTGCTGACTAGAAAGCTGTTGAAGAAATATGGACCTAGCGTCGAGTAAGGGAGGGGAAAATTATGAATACGAAAAGTAAAAAGAAAATTCAACCTCTTGATATTGCGGTGTTTTCACTGTTAGTGCTTTTTGCCTTATCGTTGCTTTTATTGTTAGGGTGGGGCATTTTTACATCCTTTAAGTCTTACGCCGACTTTGAACGCGGGAAAAACTATTTTGGGCTTCCCAATTTGGATAAAATGGGTGCGAAGGAAGCCTTGGCATTCGGTAATTATAGACGTATCCTTTTTGGAAAGGCGTTTAATATTAAATCGTTAAATGCGACGTATTATTCAGCTCTTTTTGGAGAGATTAAAAATCAGCCTAACACGGTTTATAACCTGGGGGATTTCTTATTAAATTCCTTGCTTTATTCAGGGGTGTGTTCCTTCGTACATGCGTTTGTGGCTTTCACTTGTGCTTACCTTTGCGCGAAGTACAAATTCCGTTTTAGTGAATTTATTTACGTGGTTATGCTGGTTATTATGGCTGTTCCCATCGTTGGATCGACGCCGTCCATGATTCGTTTGCTTCGTGATTTGGGTATACACGATACGATATTTGCAATGGTTGCGTTAAATTTCAACTTTACAGGTATCTACTTTTTTGTATTCCATGCGCATATATCGGGATTGTCGGATACGTATGTGGAGGCGGCGGAAATTGACGGGGCGTCGCAGTTTGGAATATTTTTGAGGATTATTTTCCCGCTGTGTATAAAAACTTTCTTTACGGTATTTTTATTACAGTTTATTCAGACCTGGAACGATTATCAAACTCCGCTTTTGTATTATCCCAACCATCCAACCCTTTCTTATGCGGTATTCCGTATGACGAGAAATACGACGGTGACGTCCATTTACGATCAAAACATACCCGTATGGGTGGCGGGTTGTATGATACTTGCAATCCCTATCTTCGTGATTTTTGTTGCCTTTAATAAGTTTTTGATGGGCAACTTGACGATGGGTGGATTGAAGGAGTAATTGGCTATAAAGAGGAGAAAAGATGAACAAGAAAACGAAGATATTCACACTTGCGATGTGTGGCTTGATTGCTTGCGCTGGCGGGGCTGTGGCAGGCGTGCAAAAGGCAAATGCAGATATGGAGCTTGTGTTCCCTCAGGAGTATACCATTCAAGAGGAATATACCTATGGGGAAACGTTTATTGTGCCTGCTCCGTCAAGTGTAAGCATAAAAAACGGTACAAAGGAAACGGCGGCTGTGGACGTAGTGTTTCGTCTTCCGGACGGCACGGCGAAGAGCGAAGGCAGTTATACGTTAGATAAAACGGGGACGTATGAAATTACCTATTATAATGCAAACGGCGCGTCGGTGACAGAAACGTTTACGGTATATAAAAATACATATACCGTTGGGCAAGGCTCATCTGTTTCGTATGTAAATAATTTGGTCGGAGTAGAAGGGAAAAACGGCGTTGACGTACAGTTGAAGGACGGAACGTCCTTTACCTACAATCAAACGATCAATTTGAACGATTACGCGGGGGATACGTTGGAAATTTGTAAGATATTCCCCTTATTTAGATCGGACTCGAATGCGTCGCCGGATGCATCCACGGTTTCCGTAAAACTTGTGGATTGCTTTGATGATACAAAATTTGTAGAATTTTATATTTGGTGTGGTTCTGGCGGACAAAACGTATATGCGGGGGCTGGCGCAAGCACCCAAACGTTGACGGGCTTGGAAAATAATCCCAAACGTCCGGAAAACATGACGGATCCATACGAAGGCGGTATGTATAAAATTCACCGTCCGTCGCGCTATCAGTCAAATGCGGCTTGGGGAACGGGCTTGAGAGGCTTAAGCAATGCGGACTTTATCCAATTTGAAGGGGTTACGTTGGCTTGGGATCTTTCCGATTATAAAGTAAAGGCGAAAAATGAGGCGGCGTATACGCTTGTTACGGATTTGGATTCTACGGAGATATACGATGCCGACGTGTTGGATTTTGAGTCCTTCTTTACCACGGGCGAAGTATATTTGAATATAGAGGCTTACAATTATACGGCAAATTCTTTCCATTTCGGCATTGAAGAAATTTTTGGAAGAAAGGGCGAAGAATTGAAAAATACCAAATTGGTAGACGTGGAAAAGCCGGAAATTGTTGTAGACGTAGAACCAACCGTTGGTAATACCATTTACCTGCAAAAAGGGAAAGAATTTACGCTGCCCAAATTAGAAGGCGTCTTTGATTTGAATTATTACGGTGATACGCGTGTGGAAATTTACCGCAATTACGGTAAGACGGGTGAAGTCTTATTTAATGTTGTAGACGGCATGTTTGTTCCTACAATGCTCGGCAATTACACGGCGGTTTACACCGCGGTTGACGCGTATGGGAACGCCCAAAAGTATCTTTTAGAAATGGTCGTTTTAGATGAAACGAGTATGAACTACGAGCCGATTTCATTATCAAAGCTTGTTGCAGCAAAAAGCAATGAAATTCCTCGTTTGGAAGTAAGTGGATTAAATAAGAAAGTAGCGACAAGCGTTTTCGCGACAACCCCTAACGGTGAGCAGATTACAGTGCTTGCCAATGCTTTGGGTGAATATGAATTTATCCCCGAATATACAGGGAAGTATACAATAACGTATATTCTTAAAGACAACGTATACGAGGAAACATATTCGTATAAAGTGGAATGTGTTGATGAAGGCTCGGCGGTGTTTAACAATCCGTTTACATTTCCTATCAGCTTTATAAAGGGAGCATCGTACACGATTCCTTCTGTTAGCGCTTATACCGCAGGAGATGGGGAATTCAATGAACATGAAGCGACGCTTAGTGTTTCTGTGGACGGAAGCGCATATCAAGAGCTTTCAAGTGCGCAAATGCAATCCTATAAGGTGGAAGCAAATCAAACGTTGCAGTTTAAAGCAACCTATGGAGATAATGCGGTGGAATCAACCGTATATGCGGTGGTAGACGTTGGTTTTGGCAAAACGGCCTTGGAAAAAGATTACTTGCGGTATATGCAAGGGAACTTTACCTCTTCATCGATGACGAAGTCAGGAGCAGAATACGTCTTTGACGGTGATGGAAAATTACAATTTATTAACCCGATTTCTAGCGGAAAATTCCAACTCTCTTTCACACTGCAAGCGAAAACCGCAGAAAATATTGTGATTGTACTGCGAGATATTTGTCAACCTGAAAGCAATTATATCGTGTACACCTATGCGAAGAAAAATACTGCAACGGTCACGTTGAATGCGAAACAATATATGGATGGGGAACTTGTCTTAGATAAGACGATTCCTACTAAGTATAAAGAATTGTGCGGCATATATACAGCCGAGGATGAAAATATGGACAAAATCGGTGAGTATGAAATGTCCTATTCTTCGTTAGGCTTAACTACGAGCGACGTTCTTTTAAGCGGTGTAAAATCTTTTGAAAAGGATAGAGCTTTAGTAGAAATATTTGTAACAGGAGCAACGGAAGGTTGCAGTGTTACGTTGTCCAAATTAAATAATCAAAGTTTCTCTACGAGTATTTTTGAAAGTAAACCGCAGATGAAGTATGTAGAAAGCAACGGGGTACAAGAGATAAAAAGTACGTATACGATTTCGCCTTGCTATGCAAGCTCGGTATTGTGTTCGATTTTGCAAAAGGACGTGACGGTGACCGTTCACGCACCTAACGGAGAAATTGCGCGTAGCGTAGATGGCGTAGCATTAGAAAAAGTTGTCGCAGATAAAGCTTATGTTATGGAATTGACGCAATCAGGTCAATATCGCGTCGTTTACGAGGTTTCTTGCGTTGGTGCGTCGAGGACAAGCGGAGAAACAATGTTGTCGGATGACGATTATTACATTATCAACGTAAGCGAAGGAATTGCTCCTCAAATCAAGTTTAACGATGGCTCTAATGAGCAAACGACATTGCAGCTTAAAGTTGGAAGTTCTCATACGATAAAAGAATTTTCGGTGACGGATAACGTGACGCATAATGAAAAAATCAAGGTTTACGTCATGATTCTTGACAAAGGATTTATGTTAGAAGAGAACGGTTATAACGTAACCTCTTACGTTTTCAAAAACGCAGGCGAATTTATTGTTTACATTCTTGCGTATGACGAGCTTGGAAACAGCTCCTCGCTTTATTACAACGTCATCGTATCTTAAAAGGAGGGAGAGATGATAAAACGCATAGTTTCTTTATTGCTCGGTGCGGTTTGTGTGTGCGCGTGTTTTTGCTCGTGTAAGGAAAAAACTGTTGTTGTGGAGCCGAGAGATAAATATAAATATACGCAAGGCGTACACGATTTATCCGCGCCTGAAATGGATGAATATATCGTGAAAAGCGGAAAAAGCGATTATAAGCTTCTTTTGCCCGCAAAGAAAGACTCTAATTTGACTGTTGCGGAATCGGAGTTGAAATACTTTTTTGAAGAAGCAACGGGGGTAAAGTTGGAGACGGTTATAGAGCCTGAAAGCGGCTTAACGCATACCGAAAACGGAAAGTATATTTCCCTTGGCGCAACGCAGATGCTTGCCTCTTCCAACGTTGACGTTAAAGAGAATTCTTTAGGCTCGCAAGGTGTGCGTATTGTTACAAAAGATAAAACGGTATACATGACGGGCTCGACAAGTGTAGGCACGCTGAATGCTGTATATACCTTCTTAAACATTTTGTTTGGATATGAACAGTTTTCTTACGATTGCTATACGCTGAATAAAAAATCCGACCTTAAATTGCGCAATTTTAACGTAATTGACGTACCGGATATTCAAATGAGAGCATGCCCGTCAACACTTACGGAGTTGAACCCGAATAACGTGCAATATCGACTTCGCACGCGTGCTTGGAACGAGTATTTTATGCCCATAGGCGATACGGAAAGCGGCGCAACGACGCACGTTTGCCATAATACCATCAACGTTATTCCGAGGGGAGCAGAAACGTCTAGACCCAACTGGTTTTCCAATAAAAGCGGTGAAGGCGAAGGAAATACGCAGCTTTGTTATACGGCGCGCGGCAATCAAGAAGATTATGACGCGTTGATCGATCGTATTACGTACGTTATTTCTCGTTCTTTAATGAAGTATACGCCAGAAAAATATCCTCTCCGTAATATTATTGCCTTTACGCATGAGGATAACGAGATGGTAATGTGCCGTTGCGCAAGTTGTTTGGAGGCGGAGAAAAAATACGGTACGGAATCCGGTGCAGCGATTGTCGTAGCAAACGACGTAGCTGAACATTTGCAGGAATGGATGAATCAGCCGGAAAACGCAGAATACAAACGCGATGAACTCAAAGTCGTATTCTTTGCGTACCGTGCTTTCGTTTCGGCTCCTGCGCATTATGATGAAGAACAAGGGAAATACGTAATCAATCACCCCGATCTTCAAATGCGCGACGACGTTGGCGTATTCTATGCGATTTCCGACGGGTTGAGCTATCAACAAAATATTTATAGCGAAGCGAGCGAAGAAGGACTTCAAAATTCCTTAAAGTGGTTTGATATTGCTCCGTCTGTGTATCTTTGGACGTATAATGCAAATTTCGGTAATTTTATGTTTAGAACGGCTGGGACAAATTTCTATGATACGGATGCCTATCAATTTTTTGCGGCAGGCGGCGCGGATTTGATGTTTATGCAAGGCGCAACGCCCAGTGATAACGTGACCTCTTTCCAAGCTTTAGACATCTATTTGGATTCTAAAATGCAATGGGATACCACGCAGGATATTAACGAGTTGACGCAAAGATGGTTTAAGGCAACGTTCAAGGATGCCGCCGACGTGATGTATCAGTTATACGTACAGGAAAATAACTGGGCAACCATCATAGCAAACGAAACGAAAAAAATTGCAATCACAGGCATTATCAATTATTCAATCACGCGTGAATATTTCAAATATGAGATGCTGAAAGGCTGGTTGGATATAATTGAGGAAGCGAGAAGTTTAGTTGCGAAGTATGAAACGAGCGACCCTGAGCTCTATTCGACTATCAAGGAGCATATTGATATCGAATGGATTTGTCCCGCATATTATATGATTTCGTATAATGCGCAAAGCTTGTCCAATGAAACGTATAATGAAATCGTTTCGTATTTCAAAACGGATATTTCTGGTTTGCGCGATTTTCGGCTTTCTGAAAAATCGACAACTACGATTGGAACTTGGAGTGCTGGTTTATCCTTGCGATAAGCTTATGTGATATGGGAGAAAGGTAAACATGAAGAAAATTTTATCTTTATTATTATCTTGCACGATATGTTTTGCAACGGTAATGGCAACGGGGTGTAAGGATGACCCTACAACGAGTGATTCGGTGCAAACGATAGAACGTTTGGAGCTGGAAACAGAAAATTGTCTTCTGACGTTAGGGGATAGGGTGCAATTATTTGCTTCTTATAACGAAATCGATGGAGAAACTCCGACATGGTCATCTTCCGCGCCCGACGTTGTTTCGGTGGATAAAAACGGATGGATAGAAGCATTGAAGGCAGGCTCTTCCATTATAACTGTTAAATATGGCACGAAAACGGCATCGTGTACAGTAGAGGTAGGGTTATCGGACAACGTGCCTGTTCTTGCGTTTGTAAATAATATACGCGATGAAATCACCTTGATGAAATCTTCTACTTTTGATTTTAGCGTATGCGTACAATTTAACGGCAAGACTTTCTATGACGGCGAAATTGAATATTTTGTTTCCGATGAATCTATTGCAACGATTCAAGACGGGAAACTGGAAACGAAAAATGTAGCTGGAAGTACGCAGGTTAGCGTATTGGCTACTTGGCGTGGACAGATCGTTCACGCGAAAACGGTTACCGTGAACGTCATTTCTGAAAGCACCGTATTGTTGAATAGTGGGCGATTAACCTCCGTGGATTTGTATACGGTGGCAGAGCATGCAGGGGAAACGTATGCTACGTCGCAAACTATTTCATCCGTCTTTATTTCTGAGGACGGGGTGGAGGTGCAAGACTATGCGTTAAGTATCTTAGACGAAGGGATTGCAAGTATTGAACAATCAGGGAATGAATGGATTATCCATTCGAAGAAGGCAGGGAAAACAAACTTGATTGTTTCCTATGCGGATAAAGAATTTTTATTCGACGTTTTGGTAAGCCGTCCTGTTTTGGAACTTGAGCAAACGATTGATTATTCAAAAACCGACGGGAAATATCTTGATACGGCAAGTAAAACGCTGAAACACATAAACGATTTGCTGGAAGGCGGAGCGAATTTGGTTTCTTACGAGCTGATGGGTAAAGAATACAAAATAAAAGACGGCACGCTGGACCTTCCTATGGGGAAAAGCAGTACGGTCACTTTATACAATGAAAATGTTGGTTATCGTATGACGATGCACGCATATACGACGATTATTGATGAATTGAAGGATTTTGAGTTGATTTATGCGGGGGATAGTGAAACCGACGTAACGGGCGTATATATGCTTGCAAAAGATATTATTGAACCGCAAACGGTTTTGAGTATGCCAAACGGAAAAGTCCCCAATAACTTTGCTGGTACGTTTGACGGTAAAGGGCACGTGCTCTCATTTACGATGAGACACGGAGAGTATAAATTCGGTTTATTCGGTCAGTTTTTGAAAGGTGCAACGATAAAAAATCTTGCATTAAACAATATCACAAAGAGCGGGACGGCAGGGAAAAATCCTTCGGGGATTATTTGCTTCGAAGCCTTCCAAAATGCTTCTGTAAACACACTTGAAAATATTTTTGTGGATTTACAATTTATGGAAGCAGGTGCAAGCAACCTTGCGTTTATGGGAAATGTGATGCAACGAGTGGAATTAAAGAATGTCATCATTCACGTTCCTACCGTTCCTCAAGGCGATACGTACGGCGCATTTGCTCGTCAAAATGCAGCTTCCGTTAGCAATAGCTACGTCATATCCACAGCACCTTTGTACGTGACGGTACAAGAAACCAATTATAAAGTTGTCCCCACACATTATGCAACTTATGATGAAATGAAAGAAGCGGGGAACGATTATTCGTCGTTTAGTTCGGAATTTTGGGATACGACAACATACGGCATTCCCGTATGGAAAACCTTGGTGCAGGATTTTGCTTATTAAAAGGAGATAGTAGATGAAACTTAAAAAATATGAAAACAATCCTATTTTAAAACCCAATCCCGCGAATCAGTGGGAAGAGAGATGCGTTCTTAACCCTGCGGTGATTTATGACGATAAAAATGAAGAATTCGTCATGCTTTACCGTGCGGCAGGTAACGACGTAAGACACCAAATTAAGCTTGGTTTGGCAACAAGTAAGGATGGCATAAACTTTGTCCGTCAAAGCGAAAAGCCTGCGTTTGAGGGCAGTCACGACGAACCTGACGGCGGTTGCGTAGAAGACCCCAGACTTATGAAAATCGGCGATATGTATTATATGACGTACGCCGCAAGAGCGTATGCGCCTGGTCAATATTGGCTTGTAGAATATATTGAAGGTGTTTCCAAAGCACCTACGTACATGGACGAAACGGACGTATGCGGGGAAGAAATTCCTGCTTTTGCGAAAAATAACATCACTGTAACCTATCTTGCGGCAACGAAAGATTTTAAGGTGTATAAGAAATTTGGACGCATCACGGAAGCGACTGTTGATGACCGTGACGTATACCTTTTCCCTGAAAAGGTAGGGGGCAGGTACGCGATGATTTCTCGTCCGAAGTTCAAAAATGCAGGCGTGAAGATGCCTTCAATTTGGATTTCGTTTGGTGATGACCTTATTGAATACGACAAGCCCGAACTCTTAATGACGGGCGAACAATGGTGGGAAGGTCAACGTATGGGCGGCGGTACGCCACCGATTAAAACGGAGTACGGCTGGTTTATGCTCTATCACGGCGTAGATGAGAAAGGGATTTACCGTGTAGGCGCAGTTTTGATGGACTTGGAAAACCCCAGAAAGATTATCGCAAGAACGAAAGATTTCTTGATGGAGCCCGAACATGACTACGAAACCTGCGGTATTTACGAGGGCTGCGTATTCCCCACGGGCACGGTAGTTAAAGACGGAACGCTGTACGTTTACTATGGCACGGCGGACACGTATATCGGGCTTGCAACGGCAGATTTTAACGAGCTGCTCAGCTATCTTATGACGGTATGCAAAGTATGATAGAATTTGAAAGATGGCTTGAAAGAGCCGAAGACAACGAGATAAAAAGCGAACTTCTTTCCGTGCTTGGAAACGACAAGGAAATTGAAGACAGATTTTACAAAGCTTTGTCCTTTGGTACGGGCGGATTGCGCGGAATCATAGGGGCAGGTACGAATCGAATGAATATTTACACCGTGGGCAAGGCAACGTTCGGCTTGGCTGAATACTTGCTTGCAACGGGTGGAAACAGTATCGTTATCGCCTATGATAGCCGCAACAAATCTGCGGAATTTGCACGACTTTCTGCGGGAATTATGTCGTATAAAGGGATTAAGGCGTATCTCTTTTCCGAGCTTACGCCTACCCCCGTTTTGTCCTTTGCGGTGCGCTATTTGAAAGCAAGCGCAGGTATCGTTATCACGGCAAGCCATAATCCAAAGGAATACAACGGTTATAAGGTATATAATTCGTTGGGCTGTCAAATCACGGACGAAGCGGCGAAAGCAATCACGGCAAAAATCAACGAATATGATTATTTCAATGATTTTACGCCGAATGGGGCTTTAATTGAAGTCTTAGACGATAGTGTAAAGACAGCGTTTTTAGATGCAATCAAAGCCTTTTCCTTAACGAAAATCACAGAAGAAAACGCGCCGAGTATCGTATATTCACCCTTGCATGGCGCGGGAAGAAAATACGTACAAGCAATCTTGCAAGAAATGGGGATAGGGGAAATATATACCGTTGTAGAGCAAGAATTGCCCGACGGCAACTTTACGACTTGTCCTTATCCCAACCCCGAAGAAAAAGCGGCGTTGACGCTTGCTTTGCGTGATGCGGAAATATACAAGCCTGACCTTGTTATGGCAACCGA
>JAZRDM010000017.1:0-87991 GCA_045660265.1 Candidatus Scatosoma sp.
CGTTAAAATCGTTGAAGACGGTTACAACGGTAAGATCGCTATCACGCTTAAGTATAATGATAAAAAATCGGTTATCAACGGTTTGCAAAGAGTTTCCAAGCCTGGCTTGAGAGCATATGCAGGCGTTGAAAATATGCCCAAGGTACTTGGTGGTCTTGGTACGGTTATCATGTCCACGAACAAGGGTATTATGACGGGCAAGAAGGCAAAGGCTGCCAACGTTGGTGGCGAAGTTCTTTGCTACGTTTGGTAATTCGGGAGGGCTTAGCAATATGTCGAGAATTGGTAAAATGCCTATTGCGCTTCCCGCAGGCGTAACAGTAGAATTTGCAAACGGCATCGTAACCGTAAAGGGCCCTAAAGGCACGTTACAAAGAGAAATCGTTGGTAATATCGGCTTTGAAACGGAAGGTACGAACCTTATCGTAAAAGCTTTAGACGATTCCGCGGCTACGAATGCAAAACACGGTCTTTACAGAGCACTTTTGAACGGTATGGTTACCGGTGTTCATGCTGGCTTTGTAAAAACGTTAGAAGTTAAAGGTGTAGGTTGGAAGGCTAACGTACAAGGCAACAAGCTTGTTTTGAACGTAGGGTTCTCCCATCCTGTAGAAATCGTTGCACCCGAAGGGATCAAGTTTGAATGCCCTACGCTTACGGAAGTAAACGTTAGCGGTATCAGCAAGGAACTCGTTGGTCAAATCGCAGCGAATATCAGAGCTATCAGAGTACCCGAACCTTATCACGGATACGGTATTCGCTACAAGGGCGAAGTCGTAGAACATAAGGAAGGTAAGACTTCTGGTAAAGGCAAGAAATAAGGAGCGTTAAAGTATGATTTCTAAAATTGATAAAAATTCAGTCAGACAGAGACGCCACGCGCGTGTTAGAAAGACGATCACGGGTACGGCTGAAGCTCCCCGCTTGAACGTTTACAGAAGCCTCAACCACATTTACGTACAGATTATCGACGATAGAGCAGGCGACGCAAAGGGCGGTATCACGCTTGCGTCTGCATCTACCATGGATAAAGCTGTTAAGGAAAAGATTGCAGGTCTTAGCAAGACGGATGCAGCAAAAGTTGTTGGTGCTGTTGCAGCTGAAAGAGCATTGGCTAAGGGCGTAGAAGCAGTCGTATTTGACAGAGGCGGTTATCTTTATACCGGACGTGTAAAGGCAGTCGCAGACGGCGCAAGAGAAGCCGGACTTAAATTCTAAGGAGTGGGTACAATGGCAGACGAAAAGAGAGAAAGAAGACCTCAAAGAAGACAAGCTGAAGACGATGGTCTTGTTAAAAAGCTTATTGAAGTAAACCGTGTAACCAAAGTTGTAAAAGGTGGTAAGAACATGCGTTTTGCTGCACTTGTTATCGTAGGTGATGGCAACGGCAAAATCGGTGTAGGCACGGGTAAAGCTAAGGAAGTTCCCGAAGCAATCGAAAAAGCTACTTTGAGAGCAAAGAAGAACATGGTTCCCGTATCTGTTGTAAACAACACCATTCCTCACCAAGTAATTGGTAAATTCGGCCGCGGTAGCGTATTGATGATGCCCGCAGCTGAAGGTACTGGTGTTATCGCCGGCGGTCCCGTTCGTGCGGTAATGGAAGCAGTTGGTATTAAGAACATCAGAACGAAATCGCACGGTAGCCAAAACCCTGGTAACTGCGTAAAAGCAGCTATTGAAGGTTTGAAGGAACTGAAAACGGCAGAAGAAGTTGCTGCTCTTCGCGGTAAATCCGTAGAAGAAATTTTGAACTGAGACATTGGAGGGACTAAAAATGGCTAAAATTAAAGTTACGCTTGTTAAGAGCACGATTGGTCAAGTTGAATCCGTTAAGGGTACGATTAAGGCACTTGGTCTTAAGAAAATCCGTTCTTCCAAAGAACTTGAGGACACCCCTGCAATTCAGGGTATGCTTACGAAAGTTAAGCACCTCGTAAAAGTAGAAAACATCTAAGGAGAGTTATTATGAGAATAGATACTCTTTCTCCCGCAGAGGGAGCAACGAAAGCGTCGAAAAGACTTGGTCGTGGTATCGGTTCGGGTTTAGGCAAAACGTCTGGTAAGGGTCATAAAGGTCAATGGGCTCGTTCCGGCGGTGGCGTACGTCCCGGTTTCGAAGGCGGTCAAATGCCTATCGCGCGTCGCGTGCCTAAGAGAGGCTTCAATCATAACGCAAAGAAAGAATACGTTATCGTAAACCTTGCTGATCTTGCAGACGTTCCTGCAGGTACGGTTGTTGATTACGGTTTCGTTATGGAAAACGGTCTTGCAAAAGCCGTTAAGAACAACTGCGGACTTAAAGTTCTCGGTGATGGCCAACTTAACGTTGCGCTTACCGTGAAAGCGGCGAAATTCTCCGCATCCGCAAAGGAAGCTATCGAAGCTGCTAAGGGCACGGCGGAGACCCTTTAATCAGATTTTATGGACACGGAAGATTGCGTTTTGCAATGTTCCGTAGTCCCATATTCTCCCCGTATGCGTATGGTTTACGCAGCTTTTTGAGTTTATCTCAATCAAACCAAAAACGGAGAAAAAAATGTTACAAACAATAATCAATGCTTTAAAAGTCAAGGAAATCAGAAAAAAGGTCATTATGATGCTCCTTTTGCTTTTGGTTTTCCGTCTTGGCTGTTTCATTCCGGTACCCGGTTTGACGAGAGGTACGTTTGAGAGTGCAATTGCCGGTAACGACTTCCTCACTTTGATGAGCAGCATCACCGGTGGCGCGCTTTCGCAAGGTACGCTCTTCGCATTGGGTATTGGTCCTTACATTAACGCATCCATTATTATGCAACTTTTGAGCGTAGGTATTCCCGCGCTTGAAAGATTGTCTAAACAAGGCGAAGAAGGTCGTAAAAAGATTGCGCAATACACTAGATACGTAACCATTCTTCTTGCGGTTGTTCAATCCATTGGTATTATCGTAAACTTTGCTTCGACGAGCGGTTCTATCAACACGACGTTGTTTGCAAATTCCGATTTCCTTGCTGGTTTGTTTATGACCCTTGTTTATACGGCTGGTGCGTTAATCGTTATGTGGCTTGGTGAAAGAATTACCGACTACGGCGTTGGTAATGGTCAATCTATGATTATTTTCACCGGTATTCTTGCGACGGCTGGTCAAGCTATCGTAAATAAAGTACAAGAAATTCCTACGAGTACGAAAGCAATTTGGGAAATTGTTGCATTCGTGCTTGTATGTATGGTTCTTTTCTTCGCAATCATTTATGTTGATTTGTCTGAAAGAAAGGTAACGGTACAATACGCAAAACAAATTAAAGGCAGAAAGATGTACGGCGGCCAAGCTTCCTCGATTCCTATCAGAATCAGCGGTGGCGGCGTTATGCCCTTAATCTTCTCCTTCTCGATTTTAAGTTTCCCTCAAATGCTTGCAAGCATGTTCTGGCCCGGTTCGGAATTCGAAACGTGGTGGACGAGATGGATGACTGGTTCGTCCCCGATTGCAGCAGGCAGAATTATTTATTCGTTGGTACTTTGTCTTTTGATTTTTGCATTCTCGTTCTTCTATGCGCAAATGCAATTTAATCCTGAAGACGTATCTAAGAATATTCAACAGAACGGCGGCTTTATCCAAGGTATTCGTCCTGGTAAGGCAACGGAAAATTATCTTTCGAAGATTTCTAACCGTATTACGTTGTTCGGTGCAATCTATCTCTCGTTGATTGCCTTCATTCCTTCCCTTGCATTCGCTTGGGCTTCGATGGAACTTGTAAACGTATTCTCTACGACAGGTATCCTTATCGTTGTTTCGTGTGCAATGGAATTTGAAAAGCAACTTCAAGCGCAGATGATGATGAAGAATTATAAAGGATTCTTGAAATAAGCAAAAGCTCCGCGCCTGCTTGCCTATGTGAGATAGGCGCGGAATAAGTGATTTTACGAAAAGGGGTGTTCGTTATGAATATTATTTTATTAGGTGCTCCTGGTGCAGGAAAAGGCACGCAAGCAACGAGAATTTCGGACGCGTATAAACTTCCTCATATTTCTACGGGCGACATCTTTAGAGCAAACATTAAAAATCAAACCCCGATTGGATTGCTTGCAAAATCGTATATCGATAACGGTCAGCTTGTTCCCGACGACGTTACGTGCAAAATCGTAGAAAATCGTTTAGCGGAAGAAGACTGCCAAAAAGGATATATGCTCGACGGTTTCCCTCGTACCATTCCGCAAGCGGAAATGCTTGGCAAAATTGCTAAGATTGACGCAGTTATCAATATCGATATTGACGTATCTTTGTTGATGGAACGCCTTTGCGGACGCAGAGTTTGCAAAAACTGTGCAGAAAGCTATCACGTTTCGACCTTAAACGGCGCGACGACGTGTGCGCGTTGTGGTGGCGAGTTAATTCAAAGAAAAGACGATAATCCCGAAACAGTAATGAGCAGATTGGACGTATACAGCGCGCAAACCGCGCCGTTAATTGCGTACTATCAAGAACGTGGTGTGCTTATCAACATTCAAGGGGATGCAACGCCTGATGCTGTATTTGCAGAAATCGTTAGCAAGCTTAATGGCTTGGTAAGTAATCAATGATTTACGTAAAGAACGAAAAAGAAATAGACTTGATTCGTGAGTCCTGTAAGGTTGTCAAAGAAACTCTGCAATTTGTAGAGTCGAGAATTAAAGCAGGAATGAGCACCAAGGAGATTGATGAGCTTGTAGAGCGATACATTCGCAGCTCGGGCGCAATTCCATCTTGCTTGGGATACGGAGGATTTCCCGCTTCCGCTTGCGTTTCAGTCAATGAAATGGTTGTTCACGGAATTCCCGATCATGAAACAATTTTGAAAGACGGTGATATTGTCAGCGTAGATTTGTGCGCTTACAAAAACGGATTTCACGGGGACGCAGCTAGAACGTTTTGCATAGGCAACGTTTCGCCTGAAGTAAAACAATTGGTTGACGTAACGAAAGAATGTTTCTTTAAGGGAATCGAGGGATTAAAAGCGGGGACGCCGCTGTTTGATATCGGTTATAAAGTGCAAAAGCATGCCGAATCGTTTGGATACGGAGTAATTCGTTCATATACCGGACACGGAATTGGCAGGGAAATGCACGAAGACCCGTCTGTGCCTAACTACGGAAGGGCTGGAACGGGGATACGCTTAAAAGCCGGCACGGTGCTTTGTATCGAACCAATGATTGCCATGGGCAATTGGAGGGTGAGAACGTTGCCTGACGGTTGGGGCGCGGTAACAATAGACGGCAAGCCTGCAGCGCATTACGAAAATACTTTAGTAGTGCGTGAGGATGGTGTGGAACTGTTGACGTTATAAGTCAATAGTAAAAATACTTGAACAATAAAAACAGCCGTGAAGGCTGAATGAAAAAAATTCGGAGGGAACTTCTGTGTCCAAAGACGACGTAATCGAAGCGGAAGGTAAAATTGTAGAAGCGTTGCCTAACGCAAACTTCAAAGTGCAACTTTCCAACGGTCATATCATTACGGCATATATTTCGGGTAAACTGAGAATGAATTATATTAAGATCATTGAAGGGGATACCGTAAAGTTAGAAATGAGTCCGTATGATTTAACGAAAGGCAGAATCACGTGGCGCAGCAAGTCGTAAACATACGACTTAAATGAGTTTTAAATAAGGAGAAAATAACAATGAAAGTAAGACCTTCTGTAAAACCTATGTGCGATAAGTGCAAAGTTATCAAAAGAAATGGCAGAGTTATGGTAATTTGCTCAAAAAGTAAGAGCCATAAGCAAAGACAGGGCTAAAAAACGCTTGACAACCATGAAATTATGTGCTACAATATAACATGCCGTAATTCGTGGATAATTGTTAAGAAAAATAATTTTCCCGTATAAAAATTGCGTTATCAGACTGAATTTCCGTAAATATTACGGAAACTCAGTTTTGTTGCGTATACAGACGCCGAGCAGAAAGCGAAATTTTTTCAAAAAAAGGTCGCTGAGCTTTGGTGCGTTCTTTTATGTCTTCTAAAAAATTGTTAAAATTTTCTAAATTTAGAAAAAATAAGAAGATAATTTAGAGAACGCGCGCGTTGCGCGTGAAGAGATTGCGGAAAATTTGAAAATAATACAATGCGATAAGAAAGGCATTTTCCACTGCTTGACTTATAGGCATTCGTTAGGAATAGATAATCAAAGAAAAGTAATTAAAAAATTAAACGGAGGAAAGAAATCAATGGCACGTATTGCCGGTGTAGATTTACCCAGAGAAAAGAGAGTTGAAATCGGTCTTACCTATATCTATGGTATCGGTTTAACGACTTCTAAAAAGATTCTCGCGGAAACGGGCATTAACCCTGATACGAGAGTAAAAGACCTCGACGAAAACGACGTTTCCAAACTTAGAGAATATATCGATCATAACCTTAGAGTAGAAGGTGAACTTCGTAGTGAAGTATCCCTTAACATCAAGCGCTTAATGGAAATCGGTTGCTATAGAGGCATCCGTCACAGAAAAGGCTTGCCCGTTCGTGGTCAAAGCACGAAGAGAAACGCACGTACGCGTAAGGGTCCTGCACGCGCTATCGCAGGCAAGAAGAAATAATTGAGGAGGCGATAAAATAGTATGGCACAAGTAAAGAAAGTCGCTTCTCGTAAGCGCAAAGAACTTAAAAAAGTAGACAAAGGTCAAGCACACATTCAATCGACCTTCAACAATACCCTCGTTACGATCACGGATATGAGCGGCAACGCAATTTCTTGGTCGAGCGCAGGTTCCCTTGGCTATAAGGGTAGCAGAAAGGGTACTCCTTTCGCTGCTCAAATGGCTGCAGAAACGGCTGCAAAGGCTGCAAAAGAACATGGGCTTCGTAGCGTAGAAGTTTACGTAAAAGGCCCCGGTGCTGGTAGAGAATCCGCAATCCGTGCGCTTTCCGCATGCGATTTGGAAATTACCTTAATTTCCGACGTTTCTCCCATCCCCCACAATGGTTGCAGACCCCCGAAGCGTCGTAGAGTTTAATCAGGAGGCATAAAGTATTATGGCAACGTATAGAGAAGCTAAATGCAAACTTTGCAGAAGAGAAGGCGCTAAGTTGTTCCTTAAGGGCGACAAGTGCTATATGGAAAAATGCCCGTTTAATAAGCGTCCGGTAGCTCCCGGTCAACACGGTGCAGATAGAAAGAAAGTATCCGAATACGGTTTACAGCTTCGTGAAAAGCAAAAGACCAAGAGAATTTACGGCGTTCAAGAAGGACAATTCCGTAAGTACTATGAAATGGCAGACCGTATGAAAGGTGTTACTGGTGAAAACATGCTTTCCTTGTTGGAAAGAAGACTTGACAACGTAGTTTACAGAATGGGCCTTGCTCCTTCCAGAACGCTTGCTCGTCAACTTGTTAACCACGCACATTTGTCCGTTAACGGCAGAACGGTTACCGTTCCTTCCTATATTGTAAAGGCTGGCGACGTAATCGTAGTTAAAGAAAACAGAAAGGGCAATAAATATTTCACGGCTCTCAAAGAAACGAGCGCAAACAACACCCTTGTAAAATGGGTTGAGTTTGATAGAGAAAAACTTGAAGGAAAGGTATTAGCTCTTCCCACCAGAGAAGATATCGACAGCCAGATTGCTGCGCACATGATTGTCGAATTGTACTCCAAATAATTGAAAAATATCAGGAGGTAACATAATGATCGAAATGGATATGCCCAAACTCGAGGTGCTTGAAAATAACGATTTTTATGCGAAGGTCGTATGTGAGCCCTTAGAGAAAGGTTTCGGTCTTACCATTGGTAACTGTTTAAGAAGAATTTTGCTTTCTGCTTTGCCCGGCGCGGCTGTAGAAGGAATCAGATTCTTAGACGGCAGCGTTAAGCATGAGTTTTCCGCTGTTGCAGGCATTAAAGAAGACGTTACGGAAATTATCCTTAACCTCAAAACGCTTGCAATTAAGACGAAAATTATCGATAAAGACTATGAAAAGGTTTTACACATCTGCAAAGAAGGTCCTGCCGTTTTAACGGGTAAAGACCTTAACATTGATGCTGAAATCGAGGTTATCAACGCAGATCAATATATCTGCACCATCGATGAAGGCGCGAAGTTCGAAGTAGAACTTACGATTGGCAGAGGCAGAGGTTATAAGCCTGCAAAAGAAAACAAGCAACCCGTTGTAGATTATATCGCAATTGACTCTATTTATACGCCTGTACAAAAGGTTAACTATACGGTTGAACCCACGCGCGTAGGTCAAGCGGTTGACTATGACAAACTTACGTTAGAAGTTTGGACGGATGGTACGTTCTCCGGTAAAGAAATTATTTCTTTGGCGGCGAAGATTATGCAAGATCATATCAGTCTTTTCGTTAATTTAAGCGAAACGATTAAGGATATGGACATCCTTGTCAAGACGGAAGATGATAAGCAACAACAGGTTCTCAAAATGGCAATTGAAGAAATGGATTTGTCCGTACGTTCTTACAACTGCTTAAAGAGAGCGAATATTCATACAGTCGAAGACCTCACCAAGAAGACGGAAGACGATATGTTGAAGGTAAGAAACCTCGGCAGAAAGTCGCTCGACGAAGTTATTCAAAAATTGGAATCTTACGGTCTCGCATTAAACAAACAGGAGGATTAAAATTATGCCCGGTAAATTGGGAAGAACTTCCAAAGAAAGAAACGCTCTTTTGAGAAACTTGGCGTCTCAACTTCTTTGGTATGGAAAAATCGAAACAACCGCAGCAAAGGCAAAAGAGCTTAGACCTTACGTTGAAAAGCTCATCACCAAAGCGGTAAATACCTATGATGATAACATTGAATTCGAAGTAACCAAGACGGATAAGAAAGGCAAGGAAATTAAAGTAACCAACATTAAAGACGGTGCTAAGAAGCTTGCTGCTCGCCGTGCAATCATGGCTAAAACCTACGACTTGCAAGAAGTTAAGGCTTTTGCTGAAAAGAAGAGCGAATTCAAAGCAAGAACGGCTGACGTTCAACATCCCTTGATGGACAAACTCTTCAACGAAATCGCACCTAAGTATGCGGCTCGTAAGGAAGAACTCGGTCAAGGTGGCGGTTATACCAGAATTTACCTTCTTGGTGAACGTCGTGGTGACGCTGCTGAAACCGCTATCATTGAATTGGTTTAATGATCAATTAAATAACAAATTAACCGCTTGTCAAAAGACAAGCGGTTTTTGTATGCAAGAAAAAAGAGACGTTTTTTTCGCTTAATATTCTTCTTTTTCAGCTAAATAATCTATACTTATATCAAAATAGTCGGATAATTTCCAAAGCAGCGTTAAATCAGGTTCGGTTTTTTCAGAGTCCAAATAGGAAATCCGTCTTTGCGTCGTTTGTAATATTTCCACAAGCTGCGCTTGTTTTAAGCCGTCTTCTTTTCTTAATTGTTGTAATCTTTCAGCAAAAAGTATCTTCATATATAAATTATGGACGAAAATAGTCTCAAATAGTTAACATAAACAATTTTTGTCTGTATAATGCAAGTACTAAGATTTTACAAAAGGAGGAGCTTTATGAAGTATTGTTGTCATTGCGGTAAAGAAATAGGAGAGGATGTCATTATTTACGTGTATTGTGGGCGTTCGCTTGGGTTCGTAATGTATCTTATATGGTAACCAGAATATCCATTAAAAGCAAAGTCAATGGGGCAAGGCGCGTTAGTTGGTGTTATTGTAAGCGTTGTATCTTCAATTCTTGTGTGGATAATATTGTCATGTCTAGTTGCAGGCTGTTCTTCGATATATTATTGAGAATGATATAATTAAAAATAAAAACATTGGAAAAATTCGGATTTGCATAATAATCCGAATTTTCTTTTTTTAATCTATGAAAAATGGCTGCAAGCATTTACAAACGCCGAAATTTATGTTATAATAAAAGCGGAGGGAATAAAAATGCAGTCATTAACAGAGTTATACAGAATCGGGAAAGGGCCGTCTTCGTCGCATACGATTGGGCCGGAACGCGCATGCGCATTGTTCTTGCAAGAAAATCCAGAGGCGGATTCGTTTAAGGTTATTTTGTACGGTTCGCTTGCAAAAACGGGTGTAGGGCACGGAACGGATGAGATTATTAAAACGGTATTGTCCAACGTCTGCGTAGAATTTAATGAAATTCAAGAAGATTTAATGCATCCCAATACAATGGACTTGTTTGCTTATAAAAACGGTGAAAAAATAGCGTTTATGCGCATTTACAGTGTAGGCGGTGGTGCTATAGAAGTGGCAGGCAGGGGTGTATATAACGCTGAAAGTAAGTATAACTTAGAAAGCTTTTCGTCTATTCGAGATTATTGTACGCAAAAAGATATGAGGTTATACGATTATGTTTTTGCCAGCGAAGGCGAGGGAATAAAAGACTACTTAATGCAAGTATGGCAAGCAATGAAAGCGGCTGTGTTGCGTGGCGTTGAAAAGACGGGTATATTGCCTGGCGGATTAGACGTCGAGCGAAAGGCAAAGATTTTATACGACGGTGCGCAAGATGATAATGATGCGGAAACAAAAGAAAACCATCTCGTTTGCGCGTATGCGTTTGCTGTCGGAGAAGAAAATGCGTCAGGCGGCAGAATTGTTACTGCGCCCACCTGCGGAGCGTGTGGTGTATTGCCTGCGGTATTAAAATATATTCAAGATAAGCGTGGGTATAGCGACGAAGAGATCGTTTGTGCGCTTGCGACGGCGGGGATAATCGGGAATTTAATAAAAACAAACGCTTCTATTTCAGGCGCTGAATGCGGTTGCCAAGCAGAAATAGGCAGTGCTTGCTGTATGGCTGCGGCAGCGCTTGGCGAATTATACAGAATGTCGTTGGACCAAATTGAGTATGCTGCGGAAGTGGCGATGGAACACCATTTAGGCTTAACGTGCGATCCTATCGCTGGATTGGTGCAAATTCCTTGTATCGAGAGAAATGCGGTGGCGGCGATGCGTGCAATCAATGCAGTATCGCTTGCGAAGTTTTTGTCGCATAGCCGTAAAATTTCCTTTGACTTGGTTGTACAAACTATGTACGAAACAGGAAAGGATATGAAAAATTCGTATAGAGAAACGTCGGAAGGCGGTCTTGCAAAATTGTATAAAATTGCAAAATAGAAGGGGCAGGTACGCGTTGAATACGCTTTTTGCCAATAAAAACACAAAAAAACAGCGTCGATAAGACGCTGTTTTGATTTTTATCGAATTGTTTTTGAATCCATTAGCCTTGCGCAACATTCGCATCTGCCTAAATCATCAAGAGGTAAGGGTTGGTAGATGGTGGTAAGCTCGGCGTGAATGACGCTGTGGATGTGGTTTGTAACTGTTGGAGAAGGGTGGATAAAGCCTTCCTCGTCAATAGACGGGCTATAACCTTGTTTTCCGCAGACTCGGCAGGTGTTGATAAAATTTTTGGCGGAAGGGTTCCAGCTTTCTACATACAACGAATTACCGCGTTTGGTCTTTTTACTGTGCGACATAAATACTCCTATAAAGTTTGTTTTGTTTATTATATCATACAATTTTGAATTTGTAAAGAGTGAATCTTTTGATTGTTGGAGTGATTCACGATAATACGGGGTTCTTTAAGGTGGGTATAAAAAAGGGCAGAGGTGGAGATTGGCTAACGCCAAAGTGTCGTCGGCGACAAGCTATGAGAATAAATTAAACTTAGTAATTCTCGCCTCCTCGCGCGAACCACCGATAAAACGGCGTTTCTTCAAGACACCTCAAACACACGCAAAAAAAGGATAACCTAAAACGAGTGGTTCGTTTTAGGTTATCCTTGGTGGGCAGAGGTGGATTCGAACCACCGAAGTCGAAGACGTCAGATTTACAGTCTGATCCATTTGGCCGCTCTGGAATCTGCCCATATATATTAAGGTGTAGCTGAATTTTGCTGTGGAGCCGGTGATTGGACTCGAACCCACAACCTGCTGATTACAAATCAGCTGCTCTGCCATTGAGCTACACCGGCGTGTGGTGCCTTGGGGCGGAATTGAACCACCGACAGGCAGATTTTCAGTCTGCTGCTCTACCAACTGAGCTACCAAGGCATTTGGCGACCCAAAACGGGCTCGAACCGTCGACCTCCAGCGTGACAGGCTGGCGCTCTAACCAACTGAGCTATTGGGCCTTGCTAAACCGCACTCAAAACAGTGCTTGTATATAATAATATATTTGTTTTTTTTTGTCAAGCATTTTTTCGCGTTTTTTTTAAGTTTTTTTATTTTTTTATATTTTATTTTTTAGACCATAAAATTATGTTTGTATTGCAGGCTAAAAACAGCTTGTTTTATTAGTATAGGGGAGGGTGCGAGTGCTAAAAAACGTCGCCGCTTTTTGTATAAAAATATTTATTTTTTGCGGATTGATTTTTAGGAAAAAGAAGGGGAAAAGAAAAGGAGTAAAATGTGTTTTCTATAAAAAATAAGTTTATTTATTAAACAAAATTCGGCTAAAAACGCGGTTGGTTTAATAGAAAGTCGAATTTTTGCGCTTTGCAATAAAAGCATAGAAAACGAGCCGTATTTCAAACAATAAACACAAAAAATGATATTTTACAGCACTTTTTTGCAATTCTGCGGTGTTGCATATTAAAAAAATGTATGATATAATAGTAAAGTGATAAACTATAAACTGGCTTATTGTTTTTTAATATAAAAAAACAATAGCAAAAAAACAGCGGTCGGGTGTAGTTTTGAATAAACAAGGGGGATACCCCTTTGGGCTTAGCGATAAGCCAAAAAATAATTATTAACAAGTGTAGGCAAAAAACTCATCGTGCATCAATGGAGGTATATGATGAAAAATTATGAAACCCTTAAGATGACTGTGATTATGTTCGAAGAAACGGACATGATCCGCACGTCAACCGAAGACAATATCGGGGAAGAAGGAGATTGGGAGTAAAGGCTATGAAAAAGAATTTTAAAAACTTATTTGTTTCTTTAGCACTTTGCGCATCTCTTTGCTGTGGTATTGTTGGTGTTGCAGTAAGCGGCATTTTTAATGCAAAGCAGTCGGTTGCAGAAGCTTACGAAACGTTGGACGGCTTCACTATCGAAGAAACGGCTTCGATTAGAAGAAATATGCCCAGCGGTATTCGTTTCACGACGAATATTGAAAGCGTCTCCGCAACGGTTGCAGCGTTGAATGACGTTGAATTCGGTACGTTGGTACTTCCCGCCGATCTTCTTGGCTCGGAAGAATTGACGCACGCTACGGAAAAAGTTGTTGATATTCCGACGACCAAGTGGCAAAATGAAGAAAAAACCGAATACACCAGCGTACTCGGTGGCGCAGGCGGGGCGAACTTATCTTCGTCCTATTATAACCGTCCTATAGCAGCCCGTAGTTACATCACGGGTACGGATAGTAACGGCACCAAAATTACTTATTATACCGAAAATATGGCGGTAAGAAGTTTGGGTTACGTTGCTTATATGGCAAATTTGGATGGGGATACTAGCGAATTGATTACCAAAATCGTTGACGAAACGAAGGTGGAAATTACGTTTAACCCCGAAGGACAAATTTCCTATTATAACAACGATAACACGGGTACTGCAGTTGTAACAAACGCATTGCCTAAAGAAACGAGCTCGATGGCGTCGATTAAAATCGGCGGCGTTACCGTTCCCGTATCGGAATTAGAAAAGCGCAATGCGACTCTTTCGTATGAATCGGAAAATTCTGCAATTATTTCCGTTGACGGCGAAACGCTTACGGCAAAAAGTGCAGGCGAAACGAAAATTACCGTTCGCGGTACTTTTAATGGTAAGGAATTGAAAGCTGTAACGCAAAACGTTTCTACGGACGGTTACGCGCCCGTATCTTCGCAATACAAAATTTTGATTAGTGCGAAGACTGCTGCGCATAACATGGGCTATAGAGATGGTGAGACGTCTTACCTTCCTCCTCAAACGGAAGCTGCGTCCGAAGCGTATTTTACTTATGCTTCTGAACATACGGCTGCTTACTTGCTTCAAAGCATTATCGAAGAAGCAACGGGCGTTCGTTTGGAAGTAGTAGCGGAAGGCTCGGCAAAATATAACGCAGCGGATAAGTTTATTTCCGTTGGTAAAACGCAGCTTGCAAAGGCAAAGGCAAATGAGCTTGGTTTAACCATGGGCTCGTTTAAAGACGCAAATCTTGCAAGCGAATATACCGTTTCTGCGCTTACCTACGTTGAAGACGGCGAAACCAAGACGTTTGAAAAAGACACCGCTTCGAAGGTGCAAACGGTTGGCGATAACGTATTCCTTCTCGGTGTAACTGGGCAAGGTACGCTTTATGGCGCGCAACGCTTCCTTCGCGAAATGGCAGGCTATGGATATTATATGGAAGACTCTTACGTTGTAGACGAAAAGGTGGATTTCGTATTACCCAGCAAAACGCTTGTATACATTCCCGACATTGAATATAACGTAACGCAAGGCGAAGCAAATAGCATGCACGTAAACTATGGTTTACAAAGCTATACCCAAAACATTATCCCTGTTGGTACGACGGACGAACAAGATGCAAGCGGTAATTATTATAAGGGTATTAACCATAACTCTACGTTGGTAGTTGACGATAAGACACATATTGCTCTTAGTCAAATAGACCAAGGTTTGAATGGTGGGTATAATTATTATACGGAGAATATCAAAGCTAAAGCAAATCACTGGATGGCTTGGTATGCAACAAAAAGTGGCAGTCTATCAGTAGGTACTTATACCGAGTGGGTTTTATGGGCGATTCCGGCAAAACCGTATACGGGAGACGCAACCAACTTTATTTTGGCTGAACTTTGCTATACTGCGCACGGTGATATATTTTCCGACTACACTCGCGCAGGGTTGGTAGAAAGAGTTGCGGACGAGATGTATGCAAAGATGCAAAAATTCCCTACGCTTGACAGACTCGGTTTCTCGCAAATGGACCACAATTATTGGTGTCAGTGTTCGGCATGTAAGAATGAAGGGAACCCTTCGGATAACTTATTGCATTTCTTGCTTGACGTAGCGGCAAACTTGAAGGGGAAACTTGAAGATGCAGGGGACGCGCGTAAGGACACGTTTAAAATTTCAACGCTTTTCTATCACGCAACCAGTCCTGCTCCTAAAAGTACGGCAAATTATGCAACTGAATTGACGAACTATATGAAGCACATTGAGCCTTGGTTTGCAGAAACGAAGGTTGACCACGTTGACCCGTTTAACTATGATAAACCTGGCACAACGAGCGGCTGGAACGAAAAGGTTTATGAAGAGTTTAAGAAGTGGGCTAATATCGCTAACCAATATGGCGCAGATATGCTCCTTTGGGAATACTACGTAAATACGACGAATTTCTTCCAACCTTATGATACTGTAGACGCAATCCGTGTAAACTATGGTTTGTTTGCGGACGCGGGTATCGATTATATCTTCAATCAAATGATGGAAGGTAAAAATACGTGGAAGCGCTTAAAGCAGTTCTTAATTTCGCAATTGGCGTGGAACGCGCGTCCCACCAACGACGTATGGAATGGTTGGATTGACGAATACTTTGTAGGTGCTTATGGCGACGCTGCGGAAGAAATGAGAGATTATTACGACTCTATGAAGGTGTGGAGTGACGCGCATAAAGATCTCTTCCGTGCGGATAATAACTACAGTACAAATACTACCGGTGGGACGGCGGCAACAAATGCTTCGTTGACGTACGACGCAGTATCTTCGGAAAATTTCCCGAAAGCTACGCTTGAAACTTGGATCAATTTGTGTAATGACGCGCTTGAAGCGTTAGATCCTGCTGATCCTAACTATAATACGTATTATAGCAATATTATGCTTGAAAAGCTGTCGCCCATGTACTTGATTATGTACATTTACGACGCAGCTCCGGTTGTTACGGAAACTAAAACTGTAACGTATAAGGATAAGAACCAAGCAACTCAATCCTTTACTTATGACGTCTATGGATTTGAGTCTGGCGCGGATACTTCCGAAGTACAAACGTACGGTGCGGAATTTGCGCAATGGGCTAGATATTGGAATATTAGAAATTCCGGTGAAGGCGATAGCAAACGCATCCATTTGTTTTATTCGTATGTTGACTATACGGAAAATAAGGAAAATGGTAAATGGATTAACGACGAACAATCTGGCTTTATCCCTGCAATTGAAGCGCTTGTAGGAAAGAATGATACGATTCAAGTAAAACACGTAAACGAGATTGTTAGTGTTGAAAAGGCAAGCGGTGTTGTTTCCGTTGCTGCTTTGGCAAACGGTACGTATAACGTATCTGGTGCAATCGAGGCTAATAACGTAACGGTTAATAACGGTAGCGTTACGCTGAACATGAGCAATCTTACGGCAGGTAACACGTACGCGCTTACGTTTACTAACACGACTACGGGTGCAGTTATTTCTTATCCTAACGTAGTTGTAGTAACGGGTGCGCTTTCTGCAACGGCGGGTGTGCCTGCTGGGGATGGTTACTATTTCGTAACTAGAGATTATGTAGTTGAAGAAGGCACGACGGAAACGTGGCTTTCGCATAACGTATTTGCAAAGGGCAGTTATACGGTAAGTATTAACGGCGGTTTGCCTATTGCAACGACCATTCACGCGGCTGGTAAATTGAATGTTCAATTTAATGCGCCTGCGGTAATGGGTGAAAAATATCTTGTAGAAGTAAGCAACGGCACACAAACGTACGCGTTTGCTGTATACGGTGCGAAGTATATTAGAACGGCTGAAGAATTGAAGGCACTCGGCGTTGGCGGTAACAGAAACAATACGGAAAATATTTACGGTTACTACGCGCTCGGAAACGATATTACGTTCGAACATGATGCTGAATATTCCGACTTAGTAGCGGCAGGTTATCCGGCTAACAGTACTTACGCGTTCTACGGTACGTTCGACGGTAATGGCTACTCTATTAACAATATGCGTGTTTCGGACGGCGGTATCTTCGGTATCATGAGTGGTACTGTGAAGAACGTTACCTTGAAAGACGTACATATTTGTGGCATTATTCCTCATAAAACAGAAAACAAAGTTGTTATTAAGCAATATACCAATCAACAAGGCGCTTATACGGCGATTTTTGCGCACAAGGCTCCTGGTGGTACGTTTGAAAATATCAATATTAGCATTGCTTCGTCTCCTAATACATATACTTGGCAAAGAGACGGTTTGTTTGTCGTTTCCGGTTCTGATAACTCCGCAGCGACGTTCCGTAATATTACGGTTAGCGCAGAAGGCGTAAAATTAAAGACGCTTTTGGGTATTTCGCATAACGAAAATAACGTATATCAAAACGTTTTAATTAAATCGGCTGGTTATGTGGGTATTGGTTATACGGGCGACTCTTACACTTCAACCGGTGAAAACGTTGCTGTACGTATGAACGAATTCCCCGCAGGCGTAAGGTATATTGAAGTTACGGAAAGATTCGGCATTACGAACACGGAAGAAACGGTTGGTATTGGCGAAGAGCTTACCATCACGACGGATAAAGCAAACCTTAGCTATACTTATAGCTTAGCAAAAGCTGTAAACGGCGTATCCGTTGACGAAAACGGTGTTGTAACCGTAGCTGACAACGCGAAAGTCGGCGCAACGTTCACGGTTGTAGTATCGGGTAGCAACTATCAAACGGAAGAAATTACGTTTACCGTTCGAAAAGCTAAAAAGACGTTAAGCGCAGTGGTAGAAATCGAACAAATCAATGGTTCGTTCACCATTCCTTCGGTAGAAGGCGAAATCCTTAAGGTAACGGTTGGCGATAAAGAATTTAGCGACATCAGCGGTAACACGATTGAGTTTGGCGAAAAAGATTTCGTTAAACAAGAAACGTTAGGTAAAGGCAAGACGTATACCATTGAAACGTTAACGACGATTTACACGGGTACGGCGAACATTTACACCATGATTATCGATAACAAGGCTGAACTCGATCAATGGCAAGCAGTGGCATCTGATAACGCGGTAGCTGCGGGCGACGTTCTTGAAATTCAAAAGAAAGCGCTTTATAACGGTTACTTTATCCTTGGCGCAGACATTGAATATAATGCAACGTGGGGCGGTTATGGTATCGCTTGGGGCGCATTTAACAATAAAGCACTTTGGAAAGAAGAACATCAATCTAAATACAGCACCACTCATGCGACGGTACTTGCAGCATTCAATGCAGGTTGGTTTATCGAAGGCGCAATCTACGAAGATTGGGGCACGGGTGTATTAGGCGGCTTCAAGGGCGTATTCGACGGTGATGGCCACTACATTGACGGCATGGGAATGAGCGGTAATTTCGCTGGCTTCGTTGTAACGCTTGGCGGCGGTACGATTAAGAACGTTGCGTTTACGAATGCAAAAGTTCTTAGCTCGAATTCCGGCTTTGTTACCAATAGAGGTCCTGGTATCATTGAAAACGTTTACGTACAAGTTGTTGAAATGGTAAACGGTAGTGATGCAAACAATCCTACCTCTATCATCAGCAGAGGTCCTGGTAAAACGATTAGCAATATCATTGTAGACGTATCTGCAATCGACTTTGCAAATCTTGAATATGCATACGTTGTAAGCTTAGCTACGGGTACTTCGGATGGAGTATACGTACTTGGTGCAGGCGATGCTGTTTACAATAGAACGCCTAACGGTAATACTCCTAATAACTTCAACGCAACGGATAAGAAAGCATCTGTATTCTATGAATTGAATGGTAACTCTGGCAGTGCTACCGACTACGACTTAGTAGGCAGCTTCGCAACGAGTGCCGACTTGCTTGCAGATGCAACGCACGGCGCGAAGGTAAGAGCATGGAACGACAATGGATTCTGGGTAGTTGATACAACGTATGGTATTGTAATTCCTGAAGTTCTTTACGAAGATGCTTTGGAAGATTACAAGACGATTGTATTGAATGAAACGATTACCATTGAAAAGGTAAGCGGTACGTTCAATCTTCCTAACGAAGTTGAAGGCACGGTTACGAAGGTTGTTGTTGGCAATGAAGAATTTACGGATATCAACGGCAAGACGGTTACCATTGGCGAAAATGCTTTGGTTGCACAAGAAAGCCTTGGTAAAAACGTATTAGTAACAATTGAGGCAGATGGTAAGAATTATGCATGCTATGCAAACGTTTATACCATGATTATCGATAACAAGGCTGAGCTTAAGAGCTGGCAAGCAGTAGCTGCAGACAACTCTGTAAAAGCAGGTCTTTGTGTAGAAGAACAAAAGCAAGCGGTACTTTCCGGTTACTTTGTACTCGGCGCAAATATCGAATATAACGATACTTGGACGCCTATTCTTCCTTTTGCAGGTGTAACGCCTAGTATTTATACTGTACTTTCCGAGGCTACGGCAAATAATTTGAAGACGCAATATGCAAACGACGAAGTTGCATTGTCGAAGATTATTCAAGAAGGTTGGGGTACTGGCGAGAAAGCGGGCTTCAAGGGCGTATTTGATGGTGATGGACACTACATCAACGGCCTTTGGGTTGGCGAAGGCTACTCTGGTTTCGTAATCACGCTTGGTGGCGGTACGATTAAGAACGTAGCATTTACAAACGCAACGGTTGGTTCTACGTCCTCGGTTGTAGCAAACCGTGGCCCTGGTTTAATCGAAAACGTTTACGTTTCCGTTGTAGAAATGGCTAACGGTAGCGATAAGGATAATCCTACTTCTGTTGTAACGAGAGGTCAATATAAGACGCTTAGAAACATTGTTGTAGACGTATCTGCAATTGACTTTGCAAATCTCGAATATGCAATCGCTGTAAACTTGGTACAAGGTATTTCTGAAAACGTATACGTGCTTGGCGCAGGGGATGCTATTTACAATAGAACGCCTAACGGCAGTACGCCTAACAATTTCAGCGCAACGGACAAGAAAGCATCTGTATTCTACGAATTGAATGCTAACTCTGGCAGTGCTACCGACTACGACTTAGTAGGCAGCTTTGCAACGGCAGCAGATCTCCTTGCAGACGCAACGCACGGCGCTATCGTTAAGGCATGGGCTGGCGATTTCTGGACGATTGACCAAGTAAATGGCAAGGTTATTCCTACCGAAGTGCTTGAAAATAATCCTGTTGCTCTGAAGAAACCTGCAATTCTTCCTATGCCTACCGGTCAAGCAAACGTATCCGTATACGAAGGAAATGTAGCATCGCTTGGTTTCCCTGCTGGTACGTACGTATCTGAAGTTGCAATTTCGGATCTTTGGAACAGCAGAGCTAAGGTTACGACGGATGATGTAAATGCTGATTATATCAGTATTGACTTTATGCTTGCACAAGGCTCTACGATAAAATCGTTCACAATCTGGCCTGGTACGACTGGTAGTATTGCTATTAATGCTAACGGTGTTTCTTTCAATGAAAACGCGTTAGAAAGAACGATTGTTATTTTGGACTCCGAAGGCAACAACGCAACCAAGGGTCCTTGGAATGCAGGCGAAATTTATACGTTGAAATATTACTTCATTGGCGAAGAAGCTTCGAAGAAATATTTTGCAATCTCTTCGGATAACGTAAATAACGTAATTTACTTTGCAAATGGTAAGAGCGGTAGCGTTACCGAATTGGATGAAACGATTGAAATTATTGCTACTGATGCAAGCTTCGAATTACCTGCAGGTATTGTAGGCGAAGTTACGGGCGTTACGCTTGATGGTGTAAACATCTTCAAGGGTATGAACGGTTCTAGCGTTCTTTTGGATGCGGAAGCGCTTGCGGCTAACGTGGCATCCCATGGCGTAGGTAAGGCGTTAAGTATCGTTACGACGTCTGGCGAATATAACGCACAAGCAGACGTTATCACGAAAGTGATTAAGACGGCTGACGACTTGAAGGCACTCGGCGTAGGCGGTAACAGAAGCGGCGTAGAACAGGTTTATGGCTACTACGTACTTGGAAATAATATTACGTTTAACCACGCTGATGACTATTCCGACTTAGTAACTGCAGGTTATCCGAAGAATAATGATCACGCGTTCCGCGGTACGTTCGACGGTAGAGGCTATACGCTTGATAACATGAGAGTTTCGGACGGCGGTATCTTCGGTATTATGCGCGGTACGGTTAAGAACGTTAACTTGACCAACGTGCATATGATTGATAATCCTCCCGCAGGTGTATCCATCCAAAATGGCGGCTATATTGCTATCTTGGCATATGCAGCACCTAACGGTACGTTTGAAAATATCAATATTAGCATCGCATCCTCGCCTAGCACATATAGCTGGAAGAGATATGGCTTGCTTGTTAACTCTGGTTCGAGCGGCGCAGCTACCTTCCGTAATATCACGGTTAGCGCAGAAGGGATGAAGTTAAAGTCGCTTTTGGGTATTTCCCATAATGCAAACAACGTATACGAAAACGTGGTAATTAAAGCCGCTGATTACGTGGCGATTGGTTACACGGGCGACCCCTACACTACAAGCGGTGAAAACGTTGCTTTACGTATGAACGAATTCCCCGCAGGCGTAACGTTTGTTAAGGTTGCTTACGTAAAGGATGCAAGCGGCGCGATTATTCCTTTCTATGAAGGCGACGTAACGGATCTTGGCTTTGAAGCAGGTACGAAGGTTCAATACGTAGTACAAGACAACCGTACGAATATGTGGAATCCTGGTACCGAACTTGGCTTGAGTATGGAAAAGCAAGGTGTTATGATTACTAAGGGTGCAGATGAAGATTACGCAAGCGTTCTGTTTGCTGTTTCTAGAGAATTCACCGGCACGTACGCATTCTTCACTTGGTGGTTTGATGGCTTAACCGCAGCTGACAACCAAGACGGCGGCGGTTATATTAGAACAGACGGTGAGTATTATGCTTCTGGTACAACGCTTCCTGGCGCTAAAGCAGTAGCATATGACATGAACGGTAATAAGGTAACGAGCTTTGCTGCAAATACCGTTTACGAATTGAGATGGTATGGCGAAGGCGCAATGATGTTTAAAGTAGCTTGCTGTGAACAAAACGGCCAATCTATTACGACGTATTTTGCAAAGCCTTCTAGCGGAAGCATTGAAACGATTGAGCTTGACGATCCTGTAACGATTGAAGTTGAAAATGGCAGCTTCGCAATTCCTTCGGGAGTTGCGGGCGCCGTTAACAGCGTTACGATTGACGGGGTAGAAATTTTTGCAAGCGTATCGAACGGTGAAATTATCTTCGATAAAGGCGCAATGTCTACCGGCGCAGGTAAAGAACTTATTATCAAGACGCACATTGCGGAATACGTAGTAAGCGCAGACGTTGTTACGAAGATTATTAAGACGGCTGCAGAATTGCAAGCACTCGGCGTAGGTGGTAGAACTGCCGACGGAAATGGTAATACGGATGAAGCAGGTCATGACGTATACGGTTATTACGTGCTTGATGGTAATATTGATGGTAGTGGTTTGTACTTCGCGGCTGGTATCTCCGGTCAACAATCTTGGTTCCAAGGTACGTTTGACGGCAGAGGTTATACGGTTGCTAACGTAATCGTATCCGAAGGCGGTATCTTCGGCGGTATGAAGAATGCAACGGTTAAAAACGTAAACTTCACAAACGTTAAATATCACGATAACACCAATGGTGCAGGTCAAGGCTATAACGACAACAAGCAATGGGGTCAATACTTCGGCTTGCTTGGCCAATGGGCAAATAATATCAACGTTGAAAATATTACCGTACAAATTTCCGAACTTAATAACTACATGGCAGTTGGTTTGCTTGTCTACAGTGGTTTTACGGGCACTACAAACAACTTCAAAAATATCCACGTAGATGCTTCTGGCTTAACCTTCTTTAACGTGTTAGAATTGAATTATGGAACAGCTACCATGAACTATGAAAACGTTACCATTAAAGCAGCTGGATATAGTACGATTGCGTTGAAGGGTGGTTCTAAAGGTTCTGAAGCAATTACCGAATGGCCTGCAGGCGTAACGTATATCCAATCTACCCACTCTGAATATGCGTATTACTTTAAGTCTGGCGCAAATGCAAATGGTGAAGTAGTACCTTTCTATATGGGAGACGTAACGACGCTTGGCTTTGAAGCAGGTACGAAGGTTCAATACGTAGTACAAGACAACCGTACGGGTCTGTGGTCGGCTGGTACTGAACTTGGCTTGACGATGGAAAAGCAAGGTATCAGAATTACGAAAGAGGCTAACGAAGACTACGCAAGTATTTATTTCTCCCTTTCGAGAGAATTTACTGGCGCGAATGCGTTTGCGACTTGGTGGTTTGATGAAGAGGGTACTAATAGATCTCTTGCTGGTTATTTGAAGACAGATGGCACATATACGACCGCCAGCACTGGCCCCACAAACTTCAAGGTTGTTGCATACGACATGGAAGGTAACCAAGTAACGAGCTTTGCTAAAAATACCGTTTATGAAATGAGATGGTATGGCGAAGGCGCAATAACGTTTAAAGTAGGTTGCTGTGAAATAAACGGCCAATCTATTACGACATACTTTGCAAACGCAATGCACGGTAACGACGCGTAAAAGCAAACTTACAATCGAATAAAATCGATTAGACTTAAGAAAGGTCGGGCAGAAACGCCCGACCTTTTTACTGTAATTACAAAGAAGAATTTTACAAAAATTTACAAAATATCGTCATAAAACAGTTGACAAAGACATACGAATACTATATAATAATTTTGTAGTTAGCAGTGGCTAACAAGAAGCATGCGGAGGAAAGTATGGATTTAAGCGTTGTCGAACTCGGCAAAGAATACATAATTAAAGCCGTCCAGACGGATGATGACGAATTAAACGCTTTTTTGTTTTCGCTCGGTTGTTACAGCGGTGAAAAAATTACCGTGGTTTCCCGTTTGTCAAAAAGCTGCGTCGTTGCCATCAAGGACGCTAGATATAATATCGATAAGGACTTGGCAAAATCGATTATCGTTTTTGCGTAAAAAATAGCGGATTATTTTTTTGAGATTTTGTTAGCATTGACTAACAGAAAGGAGAGTACATATTTATGAGAATTGCTTTAGCAGGCAATCCAAACAGCGGGAAAACGACCATGTTTAACGCGCTCACAGGGAAAAACGAAAAGGTGGGCAATTGGGCGGGCGTTACCGTTGAAAAGAAAGAGCATAAAATTAAAAAAAGCTTTTATAGTGGCGAAGACGAGTTGGTAGTCGTTGACTTGCCTGGCGCGTATTCTATGTCGCCGTTTACGAGTGAGGAGAGCGTTACAAGCTCGTATATTCACGAAGAAAAGCTGGACGCGATTATCAACATTGTAGACGCGACGAATTTAAGCCGCAGCCTGTTTTTTACCACGCAGCTGTTAGAGCTTGGCGTGCCCGTTGTGATTGCGCTTAATAAAGCGGATATTAACAAGAAAAAGGAAACGGAGATTGACGAAAATTTGCTTTCGAAAAAGCTGGGCTGTCCCGTACTCGAAACGGTTTCAACGTCGGCAAACGGCTTAAAAGCGGTGATTGCGGAAGCGGTAAAAGCGGTGGGCAGAATACAAACCGCGCCTTTTTCGCAAGGGGCAGTGGATTTGACAGACAAAGATGCTGTGCGCGAAGCGGATAGAAAACGTTTTGAATTTGTCAATGCTGCCGTGGCGGAAGTGGAAACGCGGAAAGTATTTACCAGCGAAAGAAACGTACAGGATAAAATAGACGCTGTTTTAACGAATAAGTGGTTTGGTTTGCCTATTTTTGCGGTGGTGATGTTCCTTGTGTTCGGTATTTCGCAAGCGTGGGTAGGGCCTTGGCTTTCGGATATCTTTTGCGGTTGGTTGGAAGCGGGGCAAGACCTGCTTGCAACGGCGCTTACGGCGGAAAACGGTGAAATGGGAATTTTGGCGTCCATACTAGTGGACGGCGTTGTTGGCGGTGTGATAGCCGTTGTGGGATTTTTACCGCTTGTGATGGTGATGTATTTCACCATCGCGCTTTTGGAAGATTGCGGGTACATGGCGCGCGCGTCTGTTGTACTCGACCCCATTTTCAAAAAAGTGGGGCTGTCGGGGAAATCGATTATTCCCTTCGTTATCGGTACGGGCTGTGCAATTCCCGGAGTAATGGCGTGCAGAACCATTCGTAACGAAAGGGAACGCAAAGCCACGGCAATGTTAGCGCCTTTCATGCCTTGCGGGGCAAAATTACCCGTTATTTCCCTGTTTGCCGGAGCATTTTTTGGTAACTCGGCTTGGGTTGGTGTAACAATGTATTTCGCGGGGATTGCCATTATTCTTGGCTGTGCGTTGCTTATTAACGTTTTGACGGGAAATAAAAAACGCAAATCCTTCTTTATTATCGAATTGCCCGAATATAAATGGCCTAGCGTTTGGGGGGCTTGTAAATCTATGTTCTCGCGCGCGTGGTCGTATATCGTTAAGGCGGGGACAATTATTCTTGTTTGTAATTTTGCGGTGCACGTGATGCAGACGTTTAACTGGTCTTTTCAGGCGGTTGACGCGGAACAATCCATTCTGCACGATATAGCTACGCCGTTTGCGTACTTTATCGCGCCCATTATCGGTATTTGCGCTTGGCAGTTGGCGGCGGCGACGATTACCGGCTTTATCGCCAAAGAAAATGTCGTAGGGACGCTTGCTGTTTGTTATGGTATTACCAACTTCTTTAATATGGAAGATTTGGAAATGATAGAAGGGGCGGCTCCTACCGTTGCGGCGGCGTTTGCAATTACGAAGGTAGCGGCGTTGGCGTTTTTGATGTTGAACTTATTCTCACCGCCTTGTTTTGCGGCAATCGGCGCAATGAATGCGGAAATGAAGGACAAAAAATGGTTTTGGGCGGGCATTGGTTTACAGCTTGCCGTCGGATACGTAGTATCCTTTTTGGTCTTCTTCTTTGGTACGCTGTTCTCGGGTGCAGGCTTTTTAGATGCTTGGATGCCTATCGTGGGTTGGTGCATAACGCTGGCAATTTCGACGGTGTTTGCGCTGTTGATTATCAAAAAACGTAAACAAGCCAACACATAAAGGAGAAACGTATGGAACCTGGAGAAATTATTGCGTTAATTGCGATTACGCTTATTCTTGGCGGCGCGCTGTGGTATATTATTAAATCGAAAAAAAGCGGCAGAAAGTGTATCGGCTGTCCGGGCGGTTGTAACTGCGGGGCGAAAGAGAATAAAAACACTCATGGCTGTTGCGGTTGTTCGCATTGCGGCGAGCAAGGAGACATAGAAGCTGGTGAAGAAATCGGCGAAACTGCGCCGGAAACGGAGCTTTCAGAAGACCTGGAATAACAAAAAAAGCAAACGCGAAAGATGTTTGCTTTTTTAATATAAAAATTTTTTAACAAAGCCTTTACAAACGCAAGAAAATGCGTTATAATGTGCAAAAGTACAAACAAAAGGGGAAAGGTATGAAATATCGTGAGTCGGAAGAAATGTATTTAGAAACGATTTTGCTTTTAAAAAAGCAAAAAAGCAGTGTACATTCCATTGATATTGCAAACGAATTAGAATATTCCCGTCCCAGCGTATCGCGTGCTGTAGGGTTACTCCAAAAAAACGGGTATATCACGATGGCAGCTTCGGGGGAAATCGAATTGACGCAAGCCGGTTACGATAAAGCGCGTTCCATTTACGAAAGACATAACGTTATTACCAAGGTGTTGACCAAGCTGGGCGCAAACCAAACGGTAGCGGAAGAAAATGCTTGCCGTATCGAGCACGTTATTTCTGACGAATTAGTGCAAACGCTTAAAGAATTTTTAGAAAAAGATAAATAAACCGATTAAAGACGGTTAAACGGGCGTTTAAAAACGGTTGATTTACGGTTTGAGGAAATATTCGTTTAAAAATGATAAGCAAATTAGGGTAAAATAAAGGCGCATAAAGCGTTTGGGGAGAATATGATTTTATACTATGTAAGACACGGCGATCCTATTTACGAGCCGGACAGTTTGACGGAATTAGGGCATAAGCAAGCGGCGGCATTGGCAAAACGATTTTCGTTGTATGGATTAGACGAAGTATATTCTTCTCCGTCCAACCGCGCGAAACTGACGGCACAGCCTACCTGCGAAGCGCTCGGCTTGACAATGAAAATTTGCGATTGGGCAGATGAAGCAAAAGCGGGCGAAGATACTATGATTACCAACGCGGATGGAAAGCTGGAATGGGCGTTTACGGATAAGGATTTGATTTTGAAGTTCAATGATCCTAGCGTGCGCGCCTTGGATATGGAGTGGTATAAGCACGAGCATTTTAAAAATTATCCCTTTGAAAAAGGAATGAAGAGAATTGAGGCGGCGGTGGATGAGTTTTTGCTGTCTTTAGGATATAAACACGATAGAAAAAACCATTGCTACGAAAAGGTTGGAAAATCCCCTGAAAGAGTGGCGCTTTTTGCCCACGGCGGCGCGGCAATGATGATTTTAAGCTCGATTTTAGATATTCCGTATCCGCAATTTGCAACGCGTTGCTCGATTTCACACTCTTCCGTAACGGCAATCACGTTTGGGCTTTCTTCTCTTGGCGACGAAGGGCGTATGTATCCGCAAGTGTTCCAGTATGCAAACGATTCGCATTTGTATAAAGAAGAAATTCTTACGGGGTACAATAATTCGGTAAATATTTAATGCGGGCAAACGGTTTTTGACAAGCGGGGCATAGGAAATTAAACATGCCAAAATATCAATGTTAAAATTAAAAATGAAAAAAAGGCTAACGAAGTTTCGTTAGCCTTTTTTATCAAATTATAAAGTAAAAAAGTTTTTGTTTTTACACATTCTCTAGTAAATTTGCCATTAAAATTTTCTTTGATACAGCTCTTGTGCGATTTGGAAAAATGCATCCCTTTTGTCGCGGAAATCTTTATATAATTCTTGCTGTTTTTCGTCTAAAGAATCGACGAGGTCGTTTTCCGCTATCCACATTTGACTTTGGGCTATTCTAAACTCATAGTCCATATCACTGCGTATTTTTTCAGCCACTTTACCGATCATTTCCCCAATTTCTTCTTCTGTAAATTTCTTTTTCATAAAGACTCCTTATAATAAAAAAGTGCGTTGACCGAAGCCAACGCACAAAAACGCAGGCTCCAATCGTCGCCAAACAATCTATCGTAGTATAAGTGAAACCTTACTATCAAGAAGGAGCTGCATTTTTAACAAATTACTTTCTTGATAGTATGATAATAAAAAGGTATAATATTCCTATAAAAGAAAAAACACTTATTGCTACAAGTATTCAAATTGTTTGGCAAATTTAGTATAGCACAAACGAAAAGTTTTTTCAAGCGGTTTCTATAAAAATAACCAAGAAATTTTGTTTTGCTATTGACAAGCATACAAACGTGTAGTATAATGCACTTAAATGAACGTGTTCATTAAAGGAGTGCGTATGCCAAAGAAAATAGAAAATATACGTCAATTATTGCTAGATAAGGCGAAATGGCTGTTAGAAAAAGAAGGATATGCAAAACTGACTATGCGCTCGGTGGCAAGTGCGTGCGGGTTAGGGGTTGGTACAGCGTATAATTATTTTTCGTCTAAAGATATGCTTATCGCGTCTTTTATGCTAGAGGATTGGAGAAATACCTTGCAAAAAATGCAAGCGTGTCAGGCGAAAGGCGTGGAAAAAGTGGGGAGCGTTTATCAAAATTTGCTCGAATTTATCGCGCAACATCAAACGTTATTTTCGGACGAGGGCGCGCAAAAGAGCTATTTAGCAAGCTCGGCGGCGTGGCATAAGCAGTTGAGAGAGCAACTTTCCCAAGAGGTGTTACCAGCTTGTCAAGGCAAAGAGCAAGAGGAGTTTTTATCCCTCTTTATTGCGGATTCCCTGCTGTCGTGGAGCGTGGAAGGAAGAGCGTTTTCCGACTTAAAACCTATTATTGAAAAGCTATTATAAAGGAGATATATCAAATGAGCAGTTTTGAAAATTTACGTATCGTAGACAACTTTTATCAAACGTCCCTGTTTTTTCCGATGCCGACGGTAGTAATCGGTACGCTGTGCGAAGACGGGACGACGTCGCTGGGGCCGTATTCGTTAATACAGCCGTATTATGTAGCGGGGAAAGATTATTACGCTATGTTGCTTTCTTGCCGTAACTCTTCTAATACGGCGCAAAACATTTTGCGTAATGGGAAATGTTCGATTAACTTTATTACGGACGAACCCAAGTATTTCAAAGAAGCGGTAAAGCTTTCATGGCCAGGGGATAAACCTTCTGAAAAGATGCCCAAATGCAATTTTAAATTAGAAAAGAGCATGATTGAAGAAGAAACGGGCGAGGCGCGTCCTATGGTGTTGACGGACGCAATGCAGGTTATCGAATGTACGTGGGTGAGAGAGCTTGACGGCGCGGATAAAGACCAAGCAGGCGAATTGCACGGTTATGAAGGCCCGTATCACGATTTCAATGGGATTACAAGTAAATTCGGCGCGCATTTCATTTTAAAAATCGATAAAATTTTAATGAAGAAGAAATACAGCGACGCCATTATTAACGGCGTAAAGGCGGGGGATTTCCCTAATTTGCCCGTTGATTACGGCTATCGCGACAGTAAAAATTTCTGGTATCATAGGGCTAAGAGAATGAAAGCAGAGCTCTTGCAAATGCGTCAAGCTTCGTTGGAATCGGTGCGTTATGCGGCGGATAGAGTGGATGATAAAGTTAAATTCACGGACGAAGCGTTAAAGACGGTTTTGGGTGTGCCCAGAGTATTCTTGCCCCTCGTTTTAAAGGGCTGTGTTTCGTGGGCAAAGGAAAACGGCGTAGAGTTGGTAACGGAAGAGCATATGAAGATTATCAACGATAAACGTTCGCAAGAAAAAAATAAAAAGAAATAATAAAGGAGAAAAAATATTATGAAAATTGTACTTGCAGGCGCTTATGGCAATTTAGGTTCGGACATTTTTAAGTCGTTGTTAAAGGAAGGACACGAAGTTGTTGCCGCGGATATGATTGAAAAGGATCTTGGTGTAGAGGGTAATTTTACGTTTAAGAAAATTGACATCACCGATCCTGAAACGCTTAAGGGGATTTGCGACGGCGCAGACGCGGTGATTACAACGGTAGGTCTTACCAAAACGTCAGCCACCGTTACAAACTACCAAATCGATTATCAAGGAAACTTAAACCTTCTTAACGAAGCAAAGGCGGCGGGTGTAAAGAACTTTACGTATATTTCCGTTATCAAGGCGGATAAAGCGCCTAAGGTGCCTATGTTGCATGCAAAATATCTTTTTGAAGAAGAACTTAAAAAGAGCGGTTTGAACTGGGTTATCCACCGTCCTACCGGTTATTTCTACGATATTGTAAAAGTATTTAAGCCTATGGTTGAAAAGGGCGAAGTTACGTTGCTTGGGAAAGAAGCTGTACACGCAAACGTTATTTCGACGGAAGATTTTGCCGAATTTATCGTAAAACACGTTATGGACGAAAACGTAACGTACGACGTAGGCGGAAAGGAAACGTATTCGTACGAAGAAATTGCAAATATGTGTTTTGCGGCGGCAGGCAAAGAACCTGTCATCAAACGCGCGCCCGCATTCTTGTTTGACGTGCTTGCGTTTGTGAATAAACTCAAGAAAAACGGTAAAGAAGCGATTTTGCGTTTCTCCAAGTGGACGCTTACGGAAGAAATGGTGGGCGATACCGTTTACGGTGATATGAGTTTTGCCGAATACATTAAAGAAAGTTTTACTAAGGAGGCATAAGTATGGGTTGGGAGTTTTTGTGGATATTTGCCGTTATCGCATTAGTATTAAGCGCGGTAGGCTTTTATAAATTTGTTTATTTCCTTTCTATCGGCTACGGCTTCTCCGTAGCGGGTATCGGCGTAGCGCTTGCGATTATGAGTTTGGTTGGCGCATTTCCGCAAACAGCAGGCGTAGAACATTATATTTTATTTGCTTTGCTTGTCATTTACGGTATTCGCTTGTCCGGGTTCTTGCTTATCCGAGAATTGAAAAATATTTCTTTTAAAAAGACGGACGTATTTAAAGATACGTTAAAGAAATCGGAAGAAAAGGCAATGCCTGTGTTTGTGAAAGCGACCATTTGGATTTGCGTTGCTATTTTGTACGTAGCGCAAACGTCTCCCGTATTTTTTAGAATGTACAACGGTACGCAAACGTCTGCGCTTGTTTGGGTGGGGATTGCTATCGCGGTAATCGCTATCGCAATCGAATGGATTGCAGACCAACAAAAATCGGCGCAAAAAGCGAAAAATCCGAACAAAGTAGCAACCGAAGGTCTTTATAAAATCGTTCGTTGTCCCAACTATTTCGGGGAAATTTTGTTCTGGACGGGATTGTTTGTATCCTCGCTTGATTCGCTTTGCACGGTAGGGCAATGGATTACGGCTGTGTTGGCGTACGTGGCAATCGTATATATTATGTTCAACGGGGCGCAACGCTTAGAAAAACGTCAAATGGAACGTTATAAAGATGATCCCGAATATAACGCATATGTTGAAAAGACGCCTATTATCATTCCTTTATTGCCTATCTATCATTTAAACAAGAAGAACTGATAAACAGTTATGCAAAAATCATTAAAGAATAAAATTATAAAAATCGCGAGTATTACCCTAGCTGTAATACTCGTGTGTATAGGCGGATTTTTCATTTACGTTTCCGATTATTACCGCGCAGACGAAAGCGCGCAAGAAGTTGCTCGTGCGGAATATGTTACCGGTACGTCGGAAGGCGATTACGTAATTTCAAAGTCGGAAAATGCAAAAATCGGATGTATTTTTTATCCTGGTGCAAAGGTGGAAACAAAGGCATATTTGCCTTTAATGGATGAGTTGGCTAAGGTAAATATCGATTGCTTTTTAATAGATATGCTGTTTCATTTGGCGTTTTTTGATGTCAATGCGGCGGATAGAATTATTCAAGCAAATCCGCAAATAGAAAAGTGGTACATTGCTGGACATTCGCTTGGCGGCGCTATGGCTTCGCAATACGCCTATGAACACCAAGATACCATTTCGGGACTTATTTTGTTGGGCGCGTATCCTTACAAAGAATATCCGTTAGACAAAACTTTGACGATTTACGGCGAATTGGATACTAGCGTAGAAGATAAAATCAATTATACGCAAAACGTGTATGTTATAAAGGGCGGGAATCATGCGCAGTTTGGCAATTATGGCAAGCAGAGCGGTGATGCCGACGCGAAAATTAACGCGAAGGCTCAACAAATACAAGCGGTAGCGTATATGCATACCTTTATCCTTTTTGGCGACTGGTCTATATAAGACGAAGGAGAAAAATATATGGAATTTACCGTTCCTATGGCTTTGGTAGATTATATCCCCGTTATTTGTTTTGCAGTGGCGGCGGTGATGTTAATTAAAATGCTTTATAACAAAATGAGTGCGGCTGCGTTTGCGCTGTTTGCGGCGGGGACGATTGACGTCGTTTGCGCGGGTGCGCTGAAAGCGACGTATAAGCTGTTGTATGCGGCAAACGTGTGCGATTTTCAATCGTTAAACGCTATGTTTTTCCCTGTGCAGTCCATTGGGTTCTTGTTGGCGGGGATTGGTATTTTGATGATGCTCTGTCAAAAGAAAGGAAAGGGCGCATTGTTGTCGGCGGCGGCTCCCGCGGTGTATAAAGGCACGTTTGTTTTTGTTGGCTTGATGGTTGCGGGGCTGGGCGTTATGGACGCTGTGCTTTGCGTTCTTAGCGCAAAATTAAAGAAAAAATGGTTAATTGCCGTATTTGTATTCTCGTTTGTGTGCTCGCTTGCAATGGGGTATTTATCCTCGCAAGACTTCGCGCAAGCGTCTATGAATTGGATTGCGGAAATTGTCAACGTTTGCGGGCAAGGCTCGTTACTTTTTGGCGTATGGAAGCTGAAAGAATCGGGCTTGGAAGCGTTAGAGCTTGGGGGCAAATAAATGATTGAGAAAATTTTATCTATGCTTTCCCAAACTTATCCGTTAGAAAAAAAGGACGTCGGTGAGTTTGAAAGCTTTAAAGCAAAAGGTATGAAATTTGCTTGTCAAGCATACGAAGCAAAGGGCTTTGGCCACGTTTCCGTGATGACAGCGTCAGGCTTTTTTGGGTTAATGAAAATGGATACGTTTATCCTTTGTCCTAAAAATAAAGACTTGCCGTTGCTCTCTTACGATCGTATTTTTGCGGCTGGAAACGATACGTTTATCGTCGAGTTATATGATACGACGATAGAGAAAAAAGAGTATACTTTGATAGACAAGGTCGTTGAAAAGTACTCGTCTTTACCTGATAGGGTATTGCCTGACGAGGAGAATTGGTATGATGACATTCGTCTTACACAGTCCGTTTCGAAAAAGGGTAAAAAGAAGCAGACGGCGGCGTTTAACGAGTTGCTTATCGATTACGTGTCGGCGTATTTGGCGACGGATGCGAATGTGTGCGAAAAGGACGAAAAAATTGTACAAACGTCTAAATATGCAGAAGGCTTACTTTCTAACGGCGGTATTGCTACAGACGTGTTTAAAAAAGAACTTGGCGAAGAAAAGACGGCGAAACTGCTTCGTACAGTATTGTTTGGTACAAAATAAAGCGTAATAAAAACCCTGCGAAAATTTCGCAGGGTTTTATTTAATCGAGGCGATTATAAGCCTAAAATTTGCTTTTTCTTGGTTTCAAATTCTTCTTGGGTAATAATTCCGTTGTCAAGCAAATCTTTCAGTTTTTTCAAATCATCTAATTTGTCGCCGCTTTGCGTAGGCGTTGCCACGATAACGGGTGCTTGCGTTGCTTCTTGGCGTTCGTTGATAAGGGTGGATAATACTTCACCGATTTCTTTGTAGTTGCCGATCATTTCAAATTTCGTCCAGCCCGAAGCGTTTACAGGTAAGTTATGCCGTCGTGTGTTATTGGGAAACAGACCGTAGCGAGCCGACTGCGCCGAATTTGGTAAAAATAGCGGATTATTTTGACGTTTCCGTGGATTATTTGTTGGGTCGAACAGAGTATTAAAGCGCGCATTTTTGCGCGCTTTTTATAATTTCATCTCGTACATGCCTAGGGGATTTTGAAATATAAGCAGGATGAACAATATTTAAAAAATTATTTATAAAAAGCATTGACAAGAAAAAAGGAAAGTTGTATAATAAGTTTGTTTATGGGGTTATGGCTCAGTTGGTAGAGCGCCTCGTTCGCAACGAGGAGGCCAGCGGTTCGAATCCGCTTAGCTCCACCAAAGCACGGCATTTATGCAAATAATCTTGCATAAATGCCGTTTTTCTTTTGCAATTTTGTATAAATATTTGTCAAAAATTGCGGTTTTGGTAGGGTTTGGGGAACAATTTGGGGAACAAAATTATTGTTTTTCAAGTTTCGCAACAGGGAAAATAACCTTGTTCATTTCTTCGCGCATAAACTTATCGGGAAAGTGCGTATAATGCTTTGCGATCAAGCGAACGGGTGAATCTCCGATCCATATTTCTACGATTTCTTGACGAACGTACTGTTGACAAATCGTAGAAAAAGTATGTCGCAAATTATAAGCAGATTTCTCTTCACCTAAAAGTTCTTTAAAAAGCTTATTTGCTGTTACGGCTCGTACTTTTCGGTGTAATGGCGAAGTCCAGTCGATCAATCCTCGTGCCTGTATAGGTATGGGGATTTTTTTATACTCGATTTTCCCGTTTTTTCGTTTACGGTTTCGTGCAATCAAGAACTCGCCTTCGACGCGTGTCTCTTCGTCGAGTTCGGATGCGCGCAGTCCAAAGAAATAATAAAAGTATGCCATTTGCCGAATTTTATCAAATCGTGGCTCGTTAATGCGGCATAAGAAGCTGTCGATTTCTTCTTCGGATAAAGCTTCACGAACTTGCCTTTCGGCGCGGTGAAAGGGCACGAGCGCAACTGGATTGACCGTTATCAATCCAAGAGCCATGGCAAATTTAAAAACGCTGTTAAAAACAGTTCGCATATCTTCATAGCCTCGCGCGGAGAGCGTATTCATATATTCAGATAATTCAATTGTTGTAATCGTCGAGATGCGTTTTTCTTTTATTGAAGTTGGTATTCTATTGAAACGGACTCGATAATCTCCAAGCGTTTTCGGTGTTATTTTGCTTTTTGATTTGTGTGCAAAAAACTTTTCGAAAATGTCGGCAAATAGATCTGATAAACCATCATTGCGACGAATGCGATATTTTTCAATCTTTTCCGATGTTGTTTTTGCTAAAAACTTTTTTTTCGCCTCCGCCAAGTCGGTGGAGGATGCAGTTATATTATAACCATTTGAGCGGTAGCGAATTTCGTAGCAATACGAGTTCCTACCGCTTTCTCTTTTTATAACGTGAGCGCAAAGGCCGTTCGCTATAAATTCTTTTTTAAATGTAATCGCCATCTTTGAAATCTCCTTAAGTGTAAATTTCATGATAGTCGTTACAGATTTTGTATGTTGTTGTAGTTTAACTGCGCTGCCTTGGGATTCCAAGGTAACGAGCCGTTCGATCAAGGCGGTGTAGTCGCCGGCGATATTCATAATCTCGTGCCGCTCACGCGCCATCATCAGTTTTTGAGTGATAGTTATAAAATCATCAGATAAATTGCTCTTATGCATTTTTTCTTCTCCTTTGTAATTTGTAAAGATTTTTGAACGTCCTTACATTTTCAAAGGGAAGATAGATAAATAATTGCAATTAACTGCAATTTTGTACTGATATCTACTTATAAAATCGCCTTCTTTTTACTTATTCGTTTTTGCATCGGTGGCGATTTCTAATAGTTTTATTTGAGCGTCAACAAATTCTTCCCCGAGAATTTCGTCGGCTCGGGACAAGACGTGGAAACGATAACGGTCTTTGTCCGATAAAACGATTGCGTGGCTGTCGCTCAACCCAAGCGCGCGTTCTTCGTCCGTAAAGGTGGGGGCGAGCCCAAGGGCACGTTCGATTGCTTGCATAGTATCTATGCGAGGGTGTTTTACTACGCCGAAAAGAATTTTTTCAACCGTGCTTTTAGGTAAATTCGCCCGTTCGGAAAGTTCTTCTATTGAAAGTCCTGCGTTTTTTCGAATTTCATTCAGTTGATTTGGGTTCATAGTCAAAACTCCTAAAAATATTTTTTTCATTGTACAAAAAAACTCCAAAAAATGCAATAAATTTTATATAAAACGCTTGACAAACGCAAAATTTGGAGTTATAATAAAATCGAAAAACGCCAAAAAAGGAGTTTTAAACAAAAAGGAATGAGTGCGTATGCACTTGCTAAAGCGGTAGGGTATAAGCCACAAACGGCTTACAACTGGGTGTATGGACATGGGACACCAACTCCTGCGGTAATGTTAAAAATGACGAACATTTTAGAGATTTCAGCGCAAGAAATTTTGGAAATGTTCGCGGAGTAAACGGAGAAAGTATATGCAAGAAGTTATTCAATTTGATAGAAACGGAGAAACGGGCAACATTTTTTATATATTACGTGAAGCAAGTAGTATATTGAAAGCGCAAGGCAGGGTACTCGAAAGCGTGAAAATGTTTGAGCGTGTTAAGAAAGAGGACTACGATCAAGCGTTGGCTGTTATAGGAGAGTATGTGAAATTGCAAGACATCACTTATAAGCCGAGATATCAACCTCGGACATACGAACAGCTGATACAGTTCTCCAAAGACGCACAGATAAGCCAAGAATGGATTGTAAGATTACTCCGTTATTACACGGATACGCTTGGCTGGGGTATGCAAGAAAGTCTTGATTACGTCGTCGGCTTATTTGAGAACGGTACGATACAAGAAATTAAAAAGCTGGGAGGATTATGAGATGGAAAATAAGGCTGAATTTGTAGAAAAGTATTTAAAACCCTTATTGATTGCCGCGAATGTCGAAGCGATTGACGCGGTGTACGAAAAGCAGGGCGGCGAGGAGATCGTAAGGATTACGTTTTGGGGAGGCGGAACGCACGAAAAAAACGTTTCCTGCGACAGCTTAATTGCTTTATCGAGAGATGTATTAAAAGGTCTATAAACGAGAAAGGAGGTAGTAAAACGTGAAAGCAGAGAGAGCGAGAAAATATCCGCGAATGGAAAAGCTTATCCATCGTCGTCAAGTTATGAATTTAACGCGCGAGGAACTCGCCGAGCAGAGCGGTGTAAGCAAGTACGTGATAACGGAGTACGAGCACGGTGGGAGAGTTCCCAAGACGGACGTTATGGCAAAGATTGCCGCTGTTCTCAAATGCACGGTGGACGAGCTTATCGATAAATAAATACAAAAGAAAGAGGTAATAGAAATGATTGGAGGAATTGAGCCGTCGTGGCTCGGAAAATGCCGAGACGAATCTTATATAACCAAGAGAGAGTTTGTCGAATACTGTTCGGCGTGCGGTACGCCGATGTATGACGACGAGGAAATTTACGACTGTGCCGACGGGTTTGTGTGCGCAAAGTGCTACGAAAACCGTCAGCGTAACGAGGAAGAAGGAGGCGAGGACGATGAGTATTGAAACGGTATTGATTTTGAACAGCGTGGCATTAGGGCTTGGAATAATCTTTATGACGGTACTTTTAGTGCTACTGTTTAAAGCAGAACGTAAACTTGCAAAGTACGGCGAATCGAAGTTCTTCATTCGCAAGAAATAAGAAGATAGACAGCGTGGAAAAACGTCTCTATCGCGCAAGCGTGTCGAACAGGTGAACTACATCAAACGGCATGGCTACGCAGGCGGTTAAAAAGCCGCCTATATGGGGAAGAGGCAAAAGTGGGTTCAATTCCCGCAACCCCAACAAATACACTTTAAGGAGGCTATTATGGCTATTTACAAACCTTCACAGGAAACGTTCAGCAATCAACGTTTCTCGGCAATTATTTATGGCGCACCGGGCACGGGCAAGACAACGCTTGCTTGCTCTGCGCCGAATCCTATCCTTGTCGATCTCGATAAAGGCTTGCAACGTATCCGTGCGCAGCATAGAACGGACTTTATTAGAGTCGATACCTACGAGCAGTTGCTTGCGGATCTTGAAAGCGAAGAATTGAAAGAGTACGAAACGATCGTCATTGATACGGGCGGATCGCTCATTACGTACATGCAGAACTATGTAATGAAACAAGATCCTTCGCAGAACAAGACGAAATCGGGCACGATCTCAATCAAAGGACACGGCGCGGTAAAAGCAGAATTCCAGCGACTTACAAACTGGCTAAAAACGACGTTGAATAAAAACATTATCTACGTATTTCATTCTATTGAAGAGAAGAACAAGGATAATACGGTCCAGCGTTTGTTGTGCGAAGGCAGTTCGAAGAATATCGTATGGCAACCCTGCGATTTCGGCGGCTACGTTTACATGAACGGCGACCAACGAGTGATCGGTTTTACCCCTACGGACGAGTATTTCGCGAAAGGTTGCTACGGCATTAATGGCGTACGTAAAATTCCGACCTTGGGCGATGCGGACAAGAACGATTACATTACACGATTGTTTGCGGAAGCGAACGCAAATATCGCAAAGGATAACGATTTCTTTAAAGCAGAGCGTGAAGAATACGAGAAAGTCATGGAAGAAGGGCGAAAGATGATCGAGAGCTGGGACAAGCCTGAACAGTTTACCAACGGTTCGGCGGAATTGAACAAACTCTCTCACAAATTGACGTCGCTCGTAGAGCTCAAAGCTATTTGCAAAGAGCGTATTACCGCGCTCGGCTTTGTTTGGGATCGTGAAAAGAAGGCGTATGTCTCACTCGCAAAGGAAGATTCTAAAACGGACCAGACCGAAACAAAGAAGAAAGGTCGCGATATTGCAGACGATATTCTTAACGGGCTTACCGCGAAGGGTGAAAAAAATGACGATAGAGCCTTAAAAGACGATACGGCGAACGAGAAGACGAAAGAAAGCGAAAAGGCCGAAAAAACGGCAAAAGAACAGGCTACGGACGAGGTTGATGGTAAATGAAGAATGAGCGTTATTTAATAACGCAGTCTCTCCTTTCTGCGTGGTTGTATCAATTCAACTGCGCAGAGGGGCATGAAGAAACTGCAAGGGAAGAATTTTTAAAAACTCTGAGGCGAGAGCCGTTTGAGCAAAACGAGATAATGCTACGTGGGCTCTCGTTTGAAAATGCGGTACAAGAGATGCTCCGCGGTGACGATCAGCCTGCGTATGAGCATTGCGAAATTTATGCTAAGCGAAGCAAGGAAAAAGAATTTAAGTGTATCGTGGAAATGGCAAAAATCATGAAAGGCGGTACTTATCAGCTGACTGCATACAAGGACAAAGTGATCGCTGGCGAGAATTTTTTATTGATGGCAAAATGCGACTGGGTAAAAGCCGGGGTAGTGTATGATTGCAAGCGTGTGCAAGAATATGCGGCTGTTGGCAAATATTTGGAGTCTGTTCAGCATCCGATGTATCTTGAAGTATTATCGACAGCGACGGAATTCAAATATGAAATTTGCGACGGCGAAGATATTTACGAGGAACGTTATACGCGTCTCGATATTCCGCAGAGCATTGATGCGACGATCGCAAACTTTACTAAAAGTCTTAAAGATGAAGGGCTGTGGGAGACGTACACAACCCTGTGGAAATCGAAATATTAAAGGTGGAACATGGCAGGAGTAAAAGGATTTACATTTTGGGAGAACTACTATACAACGATCAGCGATCCCGACAACGAGCTTTCGGACGAAGAAAAGGGCCAGCTCTATAAAGCTATAATCGAGTACATTTTTGACGGCAGAAAGCCCGAGTTTAAAGGCGTTACTCGCGCCATATTTTCCGCACTTCTGCCAAGTCTCGACCTTTCAAAAACAAGGTCGCAAAGCAGACAAAGCGGGAAGAAAACGGAAACAAACGAAAATCAAAATCAAAACAAACGAAAATCAAAACGCAATCAAACTGAAAAGAAAACGGAAACAAACGAAAATCAAAGTGATGATTGTGACCTTTATATAAATAATAAAAGTATTATCCTGACGGATAATACGAAAGGAGAAGATATAAAGGGGGATTATAAGGGGGAAGAAAACGCAAGAGAAAGCTTCTTTAAGTCTCATCCAAATATCGTTATCGATAACTATGATCCGTCGGTTTTATTAGAATTGACAGACGAAGATTGGGAAACAATAGCGTTGCAATTCGAGAAAAGCGAGTGGTTGCGGAAGAACGTAAAAACGATGTCGATGTTATGTAGGCTTTCGAGCAAGATTCTCGCCGGGGTGTATGCGCCGTTTGAAAAAGTGCAAAACGAGAAAGACGATGACTTAACCGAAGAAGAACGGCGCGACAACGAAGAGTGGTTTGAAAAGAATTTTGGACATACCAGCGGATAATAGGAGGCTCAAATGGGAGAGTTGAAACATATCGGCGAATCGTTATACTTTACGCCTGAACGCTACAAGGAAATGAAAGCGAAACAGTTTGCGACGATCGACACGAGAACAGAGTATATCGCAGGCGAGAGAATTTACTGCCGAGCTTGCGGTGGGGAAAAATCGGTGGATCTTCCAGACTATAACTTTTATACAAAATGCGAGTGCCCTTGTCAACGAAAAAAGGACCAAGCGGAGCAACGACGAAGAGAGCGGATCGAGCGTGCCAAAACCTATCAGGCAATCAATGAAAGAATACTCCCTGCGGAAGTACGGAACGCGTCCTTTTATGGAATTATAGACGCTAAAAGTAGCGAACATTATATGAACGCATGTCAGCGTTGCGAGAAATTTTGCAATAATTTTCAAGCCGTTAAGGAGAGTGGAAGAGGAATATGGCTTTACGGGGGCTTTGATACAGGAAAAACGTATCTCGCCGCAGCTATATTGAAAAGATTGCAATCGGACGGTGTGCCAAGTCTATTTACCTCGTTAGAGCGCATCTTCGAAGAGCTAAAGGCTACTTATAGTAATTCGTCTAACGTAACAGAGCAAGGCGTTATGGAAAGCTATGTTAATGTAGAATGTCTTATACTGGACGGATTTACGGGAATAAAAATCTCTAAAAGAGGCGTAGAAAATTGGGCTGCGGATAAGTTTTGCGAAATCATAAAGCGTCGATTTGAGCAAAATCGTCCAACGGTAATCACAAGTCGAGACTCCATCAAGGAGTTAACGACAAATGGCTTATTACCGCGATCTATTGTGGATAAACTCATGAACAAGATGGTGTCGATACATTTAACGGACAATCAGCGCCGAGCGACACAAAGTAAAATTGAATTTTAAAAAAGTGCAGTTAACTGCAAAAAAAAATAAATACCCGAAAGGGGAAGGAGACACTTACTTATGGGAAACAATGAACACTTTGACCAGCTTATGTTGGCGGACAACAGCGGGCTGACCATTGAACAACAGCAATTTAAGGATTTACACGAACGTATTTGCTACAACGCTCGAAAAAGCGCCGAGTATTGGGTTGATATGGCGAGCGGTATCCGCGAAATGCGCGACAGTAAGCGCTATAAAGCGGCGGGGTTCGAAGATTTTGCGGACTACACGGTCAACGCACTCGGAATTAAAGAACGTCAAGCGTATAATTACATCGCGGTTATCGAGAAGTTGCCAGAAAATTTTATCAAAGCGCATGCGACGATCGGCGTAACAAAACTGGCCTTGTTGACGACCGTCAATGAAGAAGAACGCGAGGAAATTCTTGAAAAAATTGACATTGATACTGCAAAAACGGTTGATATCAATGCTGCGGTAAAAGAGGCTCTTGATGCTCGCGACAAAGCAGAACAACAGCTTTCACTTGTTCTTGACGAGAAGAAAGAAATCGAAGAAGAAAATGAAAAGCTTTCTACGGAATATTCCGAGCTCGCAACGGAGCAGAAGGAAATGAAAGCGGAAAATAAACGTTTGGAACAGGAAAATGAAGATTTGCGCCAACAGCTTGAAGAGGCAAAGAAAGAGCAAGAGCCGACAGTCGTTTTCCAACCTGATCTTGAGCAAACCGCAAAGCTGAAACAGGTGCAGGAAGAAAAAGACGCTTTACAAGAAGAAAGTGCCCGTAAGGATAAGGAGTTGGAAGAAGAACGTGAAGCAAAAGCAAATCTGGAAAAAGAAATGGCGAACATTCGCAAACAGTTAAAACAGGCGCAAAACGCAAAACTCGAGCCTGCCAAGGTGGAAATCAAGGGCGATGCGATTGTCGTATTTAAGGTCAAATTTGGTATATTCCAAGACCTTTTGGACGAGATGAGTGCACTTATCGGTGAGATGGACGACGAATCGGCGAAGAAATGCAAAGCGGCGGTACACGCCGTACTCGAAGATTACGCTATTTAACGGAGGAGAAAAATGAAAGCAACGGAATTTATCGAAATGCAAAAGCAAGATATCGAAACTCACAAGGATAAGATTATTCTTGGCGAAGTCGTTATGGCGATGGCAGAGGTGCTGAAAAGCACTCCTGACACGGAAATCGATCATACGAAGACCGCGGAGGATTGTTACAAGCAAATGTACGAATATGCGAAAAAGAATGTGAAAAATAGTGCCTATGTGTTTACCCCAACGGGTACGTTTCAGTTCATTCGTAATTATCTTGGCTTACCTGAAACGAGCGTGACAGCGGTGAGCACGTCTGTTCTGCCCGGGAAGAAACGCCACAACTTGGAGGATTTCTTCTAATGCCGAGGATGTATACGTTAGATTGGTATTTGTCTATTCGTCACGAAGCGCCGAAGACTGAGATTGCGGCGTGGGCGTCGAAAATGGCAATGAGAAACTTTTTTCTTTACAAGAACGAAGGGAAAAGAAAAGTTGGCAAGTGCACGGCGTGTAAGACGGAAATGGAGCTGCGCGTCGGGAAGAATAGATACACGGATTGTCCAACTTGTGGGCAGAAAATCAAAGCCGTGGAAAATAAAGACTTTACACACGGGTATGATTGCTTTGTGAGCTGGTTGGACCGCTACGACGGATTCTTCTTAAACAGGACATTTCGAGTTTTTCGGCGCTTGTATCCGAGTCGCGAGGAATTGCACATAGAAGAGGCGCAAATGCAAGTCTTCGGGTTCCCAATCAAGACATATACGAGTGGGTATTCGCGAGGCTTTTCCCGCGAAACGTCGTATAAGAATTCGAATTGGTTTACGATGAACGGTGGCGATTATCAAAGGGAGCATCGTGAGTATTGGGAGAGAGGCGTACTCGGTGGTTTCGGGTATAACATTTATCAGGCGCCTTCGTACGTATACCCAGTCGGTTTGAGGGAAACGTTAAAGGGCACGCCGTTTGAGTACAGTGCGCTTTGGGAGCTTGCAGAGCACGGAGATAGTTTTTCCATGTACAAGGCATTGTTGGCTTATGCTGGCACGCCGCAGTTGGAATATTTAATCAAGCTGAAAATGTACAAGCTCGCCAAGTACGTGATAAGACGGCCGATATTTTTTCGAAAAACGGAAAACGACGTCGTAAAGTTCTTAGGATTGAAAACTTGCAGTCAAATGCAGTTCGTGATAGACAATAATTTGAGCGGCGATGATTTTTACACGTACTGCTCGCTTGTGCGGAAGAACTTGCCGATAACGGAACACAACATGCGCCTGATGAAGTTGAATCGCTGTTTCGGCGGGGCAGTGGAAAGGATATTCGAAGTTATGAGTGCGGAGAGCTTTTTTCGGTATTTTGAAGAGCAGAAAAAGAAAGGCAGCTCGCTTCGGAGTTTTTGTCAAGACTATCTTGACCATATGCGGATTGTGAAAGCCTTAGGCTTGGATATCAACAACACTATGTATTCGAAACCGAAGGATTTTAGCGCACTACATAACGCGTTGTCTACCGAGCTGTCAGCAATTCGGAATAAAGAAAAGTATGAGAAAGTTAAAAAAACGTTGCGAAGCGAAAAGTCGTTTGCGTTCAGCCACGGTGCCTTTTGTCTGATTGTACCGAAGACGGCAAACGAGATTGTTATGGAGGGGAAAAATCAAGAACATTGCGTAGGCACGTATTTAGACCGAGTGGCGGATAAAAAGTCGGTTATCGTCTTTATCCGTCGAGCGGAAGAGTTGGATAAGGCGTTTTACACAATGGAGATAAACCCCGAAACAATGAAAGTCGTACAGTGCAGAGGACGTAAAAACAGTGATATGACCCCTGAAGTTCGGTCTTTTGTCGAACTTTATACCAAGTTTGTTTTAGACAAAAAGAGAAAGAAAAAGGCGGCATAATCAGATCGGAACGGTGCGCGCGTTGCGAAATAAATCAAAAAAAAACGGTTTGAATTTGCAGTTAAATGCAAAGTTCGGCAAAAACAAGGTGAAAGGAACGCCGTTGAGTGCACATAGACGGCTGACCGTAAGGAGTGTTATGTCCGCAAAATATTGCAGGGAGTATAAATGTGGCGCCAATGATGGGAGACCATGTACGGCGGCAGATGACTGTTTCTTGTTTAAGTGGGATATTGAACGACAGAAAGGGATATGTAGAAAAACAGAAAAGAGAACTGTGAATAAAATCAAGGAGGAGGAAGGTGGCAAAAGAAAAGAATAGACCTGTAACATCGCAGGAAATAGTGGGAACGGTTAATCAGGCGTTAGACTATGTACGTTCAAATCCGTGCTGTATTTGCTCGTATGAAGGGTGTTGCGGATTTAAATACAAGGGTGTTTGTAAGGTCGCGAGGCAGTTGAGAATCAGGCTTTTAAAAGCCGGAAAAATGGAAGCCGAAAAAGAAACTATTAGGAAAGACTGACGTGTGGCTGATATTCTTTTTCGGGACAGACAAATGGGAAAGTATATTCCCCGAAATAATAAAAGTGAAAGAAGATTTGAGAAAGCGCGGACATTGTTGCGAATGGCTGTCCAAGGTGTGCGATATAACGCAATTTGGTGCAGTTTACATAAAGAACGGAAAAACGTTTAAGGTATACGCAAGCGACTGTCCATATTATCAAGGACATTGGCTACTCGGCGGATTTGGCGCTACGGATTGCACAGCGTTCGACGAGCCTATCCCCGGTATTATAACCGATTTACATTGCAGTAAAGATTACACGCTTTGCCCAGCGTATAGGGCGAAAAATACACAAATACAGGAGAACTGAAAATGAATCAGGTAAATACTCAAAAAATGAAACAAGTCGGGATTATTAGGTCTATTGACGAGCTTGGACGATTGGTTATTCCTATGGAATTTCGTAAGACAATGGAGATAGGCACTCATGATCGTTTAAGTCAGAATTTATGCGTGGATGAAAACGGCGAATATGTTATTATCGTCCGCAAGTGTAATGCGGTGGAATGATGAAATACGAGAGATTTACGCAAAGAGTTGATAGCGGTTTTGTAAGTGAGTTAGATTGTAGAATTGCATACAACAAACTTTGTTCTATTGAAGACAAGATCGAGCAGGGATATATCAAAATCCTGCCCGTAAAGGCAGGGGATAAAATCTATGTCGTACCGAGCAAAGTAAATTTCGACTTGAATAGAATAAACCGTTATCACGAACATAATAGGGTTTATGAACAAACGGTAGACGAAATCCGTTTCTTCCATAAGGACATTTATATGGTGTTTTCTTGCGATTATCTTGAAAACCATCGTGGTGCAGCGTTGGGGGAAACTTGGTTTCTTACCCGTGAAGAAGCTGAAAAACGCTTAAAGGAGTTACAAAATGGATAAATTTAAAGAGGAGGACCTTTATGAAAGGACAAGAAAATAACAAAATGTATTTTAGCGGCGAGATTGTAAGCGATCCTACGATTACGCATACAGTTTGCGATGAAGGGTTTTACGAATTCGACGTGCGTATTCCAAGACTGTCTGGGGCGGACGATATTATTCCCGTGACCATATCCGAGCGGTTACTCTGTGGTCAGGAAATCGGCAAGGGAACGAAGATAAACGTCGTCGGTCAGCTCCGCAGTCGCAATACAATGGAGGGTGAACATTCTCGATTGGTCTTGAGAGTGTTCGCGCAGGAGCTTTTGACGGGAGAAACCGAAGACGCTCGGAACAGCATTGTTCTAAACGGCTACGTATGCAAACCACCGATTTATAGGGCAACACCGTTCAATCGTGAGATCACTGATTTATTGATTGCGGTTAATAGATCTCACAACAAGTCGGATTATATTCCTTGCATTGCTTGGGGTAGAAATGCGCGGTTTGCGAGTACGCTTTCGGTGGGAGACAGGATCGCGTTATCGGGGCGACTGCAAAGCCGTCAATACGAGAAGAAATATTCAGAGACGGATATTCGCAGAATGACTGCTTATGAGGTTTCGATCAATAAGCTTGCAACTCACAATACGGATGAGACTTTTGATATCAATAAAGATTTTAAGAAATACGTGGAATAGGGGCAAGCGATAGCGTATTGAACAGCTGATGGGAACGACTATGACGGAAGCGCGATTAAAAGAGATAAAGAGAATATTCAACAGCTACGGGCAAAATCTTGCGCAGCTTGGGCAGTTGGAACTACCCGGCGTTAAAGGCGTATCTTATGACAAAATAGCCGTAATGACGGATAATAGCAAAAACGCCGTTGAACAGCTTATGATTACATATCTTATCGACAAAGAGAAACTTGAAAAAGAGATAGCACTTGTAGATAAGGTGTATTTGTACTTTGCAGACGAACGCGACGTCGAGCTTGCGGAGCTAATCGATATGCGGTTTAGGAAAGGGAAATATCATTGGCAAGCGACAAACGGAGTTTATATTAGTGACAGACAAGGCTTGCGCTGGTTGGAAAAGGCGTATAAAAAGGCAGAAGAGTTTGCAATTCAAATGCATATTTTAGAATAATTGAGGTGACATGACAAAAAATGTCGCCTCAATTTGTTTTTTAGGGGTGTAAAATAGTATTATCGGAAAGGGCAGACAATCAGTCGCGCGGTTATTTGCAGTTTCCGATAGTTTCCCCTTAAGTGTATTTTTACGGTGTGCCGCCGCTATCTTTAGATAGCGGCGGTTGCGCTGTAAAAACTGGATATTTTATAGGGACTTGACAAAAAGAATAAAGTATGCTATAATTTAAACCTATCAAAAAAGAATGCACATTTGAACTAAGTATCATAAAACAGCGTAAAAAACAAAAGAAACAAAAATTCGGCAAAAAAAGTTGGCAGTCCCCCCTTGACAAATTTACATTTTATTATAAAATATTCGCAAAACAAAAAGGGAGGGTGCGCAAATTTTAGAAAATATTACCAAAAAACGTTTGACAAAAATGAATGCTTGATATAAAATAAAATATGCGCGAAAATTAAAAAGGTGAATGGAAGGTATTTTATGGCAAATTACAAAAGAAAAGAGAGTGAGCCAATAGAACAAGAATTGCAGAACTTTTATCAAAAAATTGGGAAGAAATTTACAGAAAAAGACGATATTTTTGAATATGGTCAAAAATTAGGGTTTTCGATTTGGAAGCTTCCATTAGATGATGAAAATCTTGACGGTATTATTATCGTACACGGACGCACTAAAAAAATTGGATTAAATGAGACATTAAACTTACAGGATGCGCGGTTTGTTTTAGCTCATGAGTTAGGACATTATATTAGAAAAGATTTATCAAATGATAACAACGAGATTTTAATTGCTGAGAAAGATCGTATTTTTCATGGAGATGAGAAGGAGCCGCGCGAAAATGACATGGATTATATGGCTGCTGCAATATTGGTTCCTCAGAAAGCATTTCTCAAGGATTTAGAAGAGTACGATTTTGATTATGAACAATTTGTTGACAAAGAAAAGGCGGAGATAAAAACCCCCCTTCCTAATGATTTGCTTGAGGCTCTTTCTAAAAAGTATTGTGTTGACCAAGCAGTAATATCAAGAAGAGTGGTAGAGGTTTCTTATTATGTCTGATCATTCACTTTTTGATGAATATTTGGAATTAAATAGAATATTTCAATATAAAAAGAAACAGTCAACTCGTATTGACGAACAAAAAAAATGGGGTGAACCTGAACACCTTAATTATAGAAGCTCATCGATTGATAAAATTTTATATAATTATACGCAGCAACAAGAAGAAAGATATAAGTTTAAAAAAGGATGGAAAAAATTTTTTGTAATATTCTTTGTAGTCCTTGCAATAATAATAATTGGTGGCTCTTGTTGGGTTTGTTGGAATGCAATCATGTATTTTAGCGAGAAAAGAGTAGAATTTCTTACTTGTATTATTACAGCGGCTGTTTCTTGTTTTGCATCAATTGTTTCAATCTTGTTGATTATCGTAAGATATATTTTCCCTTCGGACGAGGAAACAAATTTTAACAACTTGGTTTCTATTATTGTTCAAAATGATACCGAGAGATTAAAAGATATATCCAATAACGATAAAAAATAATAATTAAGACCTGACGTAATAACGTTAGGTCTTTTCTATATCTTTAATAAAACTAAAAGGGGTTGGAGGGTTTGGATAATAAACCGACAAAAAAATATAAAGAGCTCGTATTGCCGAGATTGGATGAAATTCAAGCGTGGGCAAGAGATGGCTTGAAGGAAGAAAAGATCGCGGAGAGGTTGGGCGTTGCTTATTCTACCTTTCGGGATTATAAAGAAAAAAATCCGGCACTTTCGGCAGCCTTAAAAAACGCGCGCGTGTATGATGATGAAGTCGTGAATTCGCTACACCGAAATACGTTAGGCGGCGCCGTTACATTAAAGACTCCGATAAAGGTAAAGAAAAAGATATACGAGAATGGCAAAATAGTTCGCGAGGAAGAAGAAGTCGTCATCACGGAACGGGAAGAATATGTCAAGCCTGATACGATGGCTCAAATGTATTGGTTAAACAATCGGCAGGCGAAGACGTGGAAGGCAAAGCCTACCGACGAACAAGTGCTGGAAGACGAGGATAAATATCCTCCGATTAAGATCCCCGCCGAGTTGATGGTGGGTGCGTATGCAAATCTTAATAGGCATATTTCGAACGGTGTTACGCGTGAAGCTATTATAAAAGGTGGTCGTGGTGGTTGGAAGTCATCTTTCCCTGGATTAAAAATACCAGAGTTGATGATGGCAAATCCAGCGGTCCATGCGTTATGTATGCGTGAAGTGAAAGAGACGTTAAAGGATAGCGTCTACGAGCAGATCAAGTGGGGGATAGAAAAGTTAGGGGCGGCGGATCGTTTTAAATGTACGACGTCGCCTTTAAAAATTGTATATAAACCAACGGGACAAACTATCTATTTTCGCGGTGCGGATGATCCGCTTAAAATCAAATCTATAAAACCCGCGTTCGGATATATCGGTATTGTATGGTTTGAAGAGTTTGATCAATACGCTGGCGAAGCTGCTATTCGTAGTATTCGACAGTCGGCGATTCGAGGTACGGATGAGAAAGGGCAAAGCCGAGCGGTTATCTTTGAAACTTACAATCCGCCGCCGACGGCGCAAGCATGGGCGAATCAATATGTCGCGGACATCGAAGCTCGTTCGGGAGATCCTCAACGAGCGAAAAAAGGAACGGAAGTATTGCACACCACATATAAAGATGTTCCGCCCGAATGGCTCGGCGATGAGTTTATTCAAGAAGCCGAGGATTTAAAAGCAAAAAGCCCGCGCGCGTACGATAACGAATATTTGGGACTTGTAACGGGTACGGGGGGTAATGTCTTCGAGAATGTAGAAATAAGAGATATAACGGACGAAGAGATTGAGAACTTCGATAAAGTAAAACAAGGACTCGACTGGGGATACTTCCCCGATCCGACGGCGTTTGTTCGGTTGCAATATGAACCGTCAAAAATGACGATTTATATCTTTGACGAACTGAAACGTCTAAAGACAGGCAACGAAGAGTTGGTCGAACTTATGAAAAGGCACAAGGCTACATTAACAATAGCAGATAACGCGGAGGAGAAATCCATCGCGTTTTTTCGTACGCATGGGTATAATATTCGTGCCTGTGTGAAAGGACCGGGCTCCGTTGATTTTGGACTTAAGTGGTTGGCAAGCCGAGCAAAGATCGTTATCGATCGTAAGCGTTGTCCCGAAACGGCGAAAGAGTTTCAACGGTATGAGTATTTAAAAGATAAGGATGGAAACTTTGTTAGTGGATATCCCGATAAAGATAATCATTTTATTGATGCGGTAAGGTACGCATTGAATGATGATATTATGAGATCTAAGTATATTATCGCAGGAGGCATCCGCAAATGACGGATTTGAATTTTTTAAGCGTAGGGAGAGCGTTTCCCCCGATTGAAGAGGCAAAGCGAATTGCCGAGTGTACAGAAAATGAACTTTTATTTGAAGGGAATAGTCACGCTGCCGAAACAAAACACTTTCGGGAAACATTAAGCAATCTCAACAAGCTCGCTTTAAAGATGGGCTGGACCGAAAGCTATTTGGCCGTGGAGTTAAACTTTTTTAAGTTCATGTCAAAAAAGACGATGGACTTTGTTTGCGGTGAATATCCCGATATAACGGTAAGTGGTGATGATCTCAAGAGCAAAGGAAAGAATCCCAAGCAAGCGATCATCGATGAAATTCGAAAGAATACGCACTTTGACGAAAAGCACGGCGATACATGGACAAGGATTCCCATGTACGGCTCTTGCCCGTGGCGTATTTATCGTGACGGTGCTCGTGACACGTTCACGCTTGTTCGACCACAAAACTTTTTTAAAATCGTTTCGCCCGAAGATCCTTACAAGGTTACGCAGTACGTCATTACCAATCTTACGTACGACGAAAAGATAAAGAAGGTAATACTCACGGCGCAAATTCACGAGAAAGGGAAGTACACCACGCGTCAGTTTTATTGCAAGGCATTTAGCGGTTTCCCCGCGGGGAAGATAAATGGGTTGCGATACGTGCAACAAGCTATGTATAATAGTGAGAAATCAAATATTTACACGCTCATTCTTGATAAACTCACGGACGAGATATTTCGCTGGGCTCCCGTGGTGATTGAAAAGGAGATCACGCAAGATTCTCGACCTATCAACACAGGGTTGGACGATTTTGCAATCATCGAGATCAGCAACATCAAGAAGTCGGATGGAATTTATTCTGCTTGCGATTACGCCGATGTGGAAAGCATCGTGGCAGCACAACAAAGAGTGTTGACCGAAGTGCAGTTGATATTCGATAAATACACGGTGCCGACGGGTTACGGTGATTTAGGAATGGTGTCAGAAGGTGAGGAAGCTGGGGAGAATTTCTTTGAAATCGGTAAATTCTACGGTATCCCGCAAGGCGGCATGGTGCCCGGCTTTGTTCAGCCTGATATATCGAGACTCGAAGTGTATTTCCGCAAACTGGAGTATCTCGATAAGCAATTACAAATCCTTTCGGAGTTTGGCGGTGTTATGTCGGCCGGTGTTGTGCCGAGCGGTGTTGCGGTTGATACGATGAAATCGATGTACACGTCGGAGTTGAAGAAAGCGGAACGCTTGACGACGAGGAATACGGAGAATGTGAAAAAGCTGTTCAGCCTTTTGTCGAAGTCTTACGGACAGTTTATTTCCTCGGACGAGATCAGCGTAACGTGGTATGACGGGCTTCCCAACAGCGAGCAGGCGGATATCACGATTTCGGAAATGAAACTTCGAAACAACTTGACAAGCTGCCGCGAAGAGCTGAGAACTCGATATAACAAGACGGAAGACGAGATCGACGGAATTATGGAAGAGATCCGTCAAGAGAAATCGGATTTTTCGACATATAACGCAATGAGTGGCTTCGGCGGCTTTGCTGGGTTTGGAGGCTTTGGAAACGGCGGTGAGCATATTCCGTTGAAGCGTTCGGAGAGTGAAGAAGACGATCAAGAGTCCGAAGCGGTAGAAGGCGGTGAGGTAGATGCCGAAGAAGGACAAGTATGACGAAGAAGTCGAGCGAATGCTCCACAAAGTTTTAGGGCGATATCATGATATCTTATTCCAAGCGGCGAACACTAAAAAGGACGAAGACGTCAACGGATTTAGAGAACGTTTCATAAAAGAGATGCAAGATGGCGTAATGGGGTTTAAAATTGCCGCAAAAGACGTCGTCGATAAATATATCCCGAATCTTTCTTCTGTCGGTTTTTCGACTGTTTCTTCAAGTCCTTTGGAACGTTCATCAAAGAACCCTACGGTCGATCCTTCGCGTATAACAAAAATGCTGCAATCCTTTGGCGCAAATTATAGCGGCGAGGAAATAAAACTCACTACATACGTACGAATGGTCGGCTCTTTGACGACAAGTGTGGATAAATACCGTGAACGCATTGACAACGAAATCAAACGGCGTGAAAGTCAAGGTAAAGTTACGACGATCATGGACTTGCAGGATATGATAATGCGAGACCTTAAAGGCGATGATATCACGTCGGTAAAGTATGAGAACGGTACGCAGATGCCCGTGGATAAATACGCGGCGATGCTCGCTCGTACTACCCGGGCGGAGACGGAAAACCTTTCGATGATCCAACAAGCTTTGCGTGAAGGTATTGATCTTGTAGAATGCGACGAGATCTCGCCTACCTGCGATACCTGTGCCGTTTATCAAGGACGGATATACAGCATATCGGGGAAAGATAGCCGTTATCCTGCGTTGTACCAAACGGCATTTAAATCGGGATATTCGATTATTCATCCGAACTGTCGGCATTCGTGGTTTCCCTATCACGCCGAACTTTATAGCGATGCGGAAAAACGGGAGGCGTTGGATAGGTCAAACCGTTCTTGGCGCACCGACACGGGCGGAAGGCATTTTCAGCAAACGGAAATTCAAAGAGCGGAATTTGCACGCGGTCAACAACTAATGCGGCAATGGAACTCCGAGCTTGTCGAGTACGAGCGGATGCGTCAACATTATGAAGAGCGAAAGGAAGAGCCTCCGTATAAATCACTCGGCGCGTTTAGGCGTGAAGCGCGTAAGCCTATTGAAAAACAGTCGGCTATAATGCGGCAATGGAAAAATCATAATGGAGATGAAAAGGAATACGAAATTATTAAGAGCTTATTGGGCAAAGAAGCACCGGAAACGCTTGATAAATTCTTAAAAATAAAGTATAATAAAGAAGAACAAAAAACGTATAATGTAATGCGTACGGCTGTTTCTGATGATCGAATAAGAAGAAGGCTTGGGAGTGAGAGCTATCCTTTGAGTGTGCAAACCGATAAACAAGGTAAACACATTCGAGGACATAGGACTTTCATGGCGAATAAAAGCTATTTGGCTGTTGAATCGGTGGAAGAGGGGCAAGCCTTTGCGGATTATCTTATAAGAAAATATAGTGGTACGGGTAGGCTTGTAAGAGATAAAAACGGTAAATGGACACATAAAGAAATTATTCTTGCGGACGAAATCGTTGGATTCGTTAAAAACCCTGATGGAGAATGGCAACCGACAAATAAAGCGTGTATTTGTTATGCAAAGGATGGAACCCACATTATACCACATTAAAGAGGAGAAATATGACAGAACAAGAACTTGAACGATATTTATATAAAAATGTTCGTATTCGGTGTACAGATGGGACTGTGCTGGAGGGATATGTTTTTTATTTCGCCGATTCAGAAGATAACGAGCCAGAAGAAGCAGGGATTATTCTTTCAGAGAACAAATATTTTAAGCGTGATGTTGAAGTTGCGTTGAGTTCCATTAAAACAATTGAAATTATTTAAAAAGCATTTTGCAATTGACTGCAAAGTGCTTTTTTCATATCTAAAAAGAAAGAACTAAAAAAAGAAATGAAATTAAATAACAAGGAGGAGTAAAGGGTGGATTACGGATAATGTTTGCATTCAAATGCAAAATATAAGGTAGGCAATTAAGGACAACGTTTCGGCGTTGTTCTTTTATTTATGCAAAATGCGGCTACGGCGATATGTGGCAAACATAAAAAATCTCGGAGCGGAGCGAACCGTGACGAAAAAGTGTAAGGAGAAATTTTTATGAAAAGAGAAGACTTAAAAGCAAAAGGTTATACGGATGAACAAATCGACCACATTCTTGACGAATTCCACAAAGAGCAGGAAGGCTTGAAAGGGCAAATCCAAACGCTCACGACGGAAAGGGATGCGGCAAGAGGCGAGGTCGCGAAATATAAGCAGGGCGGAGAGCTTTATCAGGATCCTACGGAGCTTGAAACCTTGCGTAAGTTCAAAACGGATACTGAAGCTGAAAAGGAAAAGGCAACCAAGGACAAGGCGTTTGACGCCATGCTTGAAAATCTTAAAGTAAAAAGCGATATGAGACCGCTGATCAAGAGAAATCTTGATTATAGCAAACTTGTCTTAACGGATAAGGGAGAAGTATCACCCGATTACGAGAAGGGATTTTCGGACGAACTCAAAGCTGTTTGCCCGACAGCTTTCGACGTACCGCCCAACGGCACTGGTATCGGTTATGGTAATAGTACGCCCGGTACGAATGCAAACGGTAGCGGAAAAGTCGCGCCGCCCACTATTTCAGAGTGGAACGCGGCTATCGCGGCAAAAACAAAAAGTTAAAGAATAGGAGAAAAGAATTATGTTGACTTTGGCAGAATACAAAGTAGGGTTAAGAGATCATATCGATCAGCTTGTCGTAGACGAATTCCGTAGGAACTCGGAACTTCTCGATATGTTGCTGTTCGATGATGCGGTAGCGGCGAACGGTAGCGGTTCGACGCTCGTGTATGGGTATAATCGTTTGCTTACGCCTTCGGGCGCGGCATCAAGAGCTATTAACGGCGATTATGCAGCAAGCGATGCAAAGCGCAAGGAAGATTTTACGCATCTCGTTATCATGGGCGGTTTGTTTGACATCGACCGTGTTATCGCGAAGACGTCTGGTCAAAACGATGAAGTACAGTTTCAGTTAAAAGATAAGATTCGCGCGACGGCAAACTATTTCCATTATCTCGCGTTAAACGGCGTAGAGAAGAAAGATGAAGCGACGGGCTCTTATACGGAGTTTAACGGGCTTTCGAAGTTGCTGACGGGCGCATCGACGGAATTGCCGTCGGAGGTTGATCTGGCTACTTGGGGTGATGACGACAAGAAGACGGCGTTTGCTTTGATCGATGAGATTGAAGATATGCTGTCTGCGATGCTCGCCAAGCCGAATGCATTGTTGATGAACAGACAAATGCTTGTCAAATTGAAATCGGCAGCTCGCCGCGCAGGTTATCTCGAACGTACGGAAAGCGCATTTGGTACGCCTATCGATACGTACAACGGCATCAAGATGTTGGACGTAGGCGAATACTACGATCCGACGACGCAAACGTCCAAGCTGGCTATTCCTACGGTAGCAGGCAAGACGGACATCTTTGCGGTAAATACTGATCGAGACGGTTTTATCGGCGTATCGTGTCAAGGCGGCGCATCGCTTATTGAAAGCAGACTTCCCGATTTCAGCCGTCCCGAAGCGGTACAAAAGGGCTCGGTCGAAATGCTTGCGTCGGTGGCGCTCAAAAACACTAAGAAGGCGGCCGTTCTTCGTGGTATCACGATCTCGGCTACTTAAAGAACAACGGAATAAAGGCGGCGGATATCCGTCGCCTTTATAATCAAAGGAGAGTAATATGCTTGTAGTAGGAGAAAACACCTATATCACAATATTCGAAGCGGACGCGTTGATTGCTCAACGGCTTGACCGGTACAATGAATTGAGATTGTTTTGGGAAACGTTTTCCGATACGGAAAAAGAACAGTATCTTATCCGTGCAGTCGAACAAATGGAAAACGTTATGTATCCCGGGCGAAAGACTTTTCCTAACCAGCCCCTTACCTTTCCGAGATATCCGTCTTACGAAGTCCCCAAGGATATCAAACTCGCGCAAGCGTATAATGCGCTTGGATTTCTCAATAAAGACATTAAGGCGGCGTCGGAAGGAAGTAAATCGGTATACGCTCAAATGGGTGTTGTTTTTGGCGCGTCAAACGGGCTTAATTCGGGCGAAACGAGCTTGTCCAAGGAAGAGCTCTACGCGAGCGAGAAAACGGCTGAAATTATGAAAAGACACCGCCGTGGTGGTTTTCGAATGAGATAGGAGGGGAGAGATGAAGAAATATCCGATCATGATAACCGAGACGGATCTCCAAAATAGGGGTATCCATGCGACAAGCCAAGAAAAAATGCAGCAGCTGTTGTACTATACGCATTTATGCTTTTACGATTTTATCGTTTATACGTCGATGAAAACCAACCGAAAGCGGTTGATCGAGATGTATAAGGACGAACTGGAAGAAGATATCAAAGAAATTCTTTGCACGATTGCTTGGGGCGTCGATCGTAACGGCGATTTTGTCGGGCTCGACAACGGTCAACTGCGCCGAGCGGACGAGGGGATCGAGATCAAACCGTTGTCGGAACGCTTGATCTCGGTGGTGCCGACGGTCGTTTGGAGTCAAATCGCAGGGCTTGAGCCGAATATAATCTTTTCGGGCGGTGAGATCTAATGAAATACAAACAATGTCAAATATTCCGCGGCGTAGATCGTAAGATCGTATTCGCTACGGTGGATATAGAAACGAGTTCGCCGTTGACCGTTTATTCTGGTTTTGAAAACGACGGATTTCGAGAAATGAAGCAAATGACGGCGAACGTCTCAGAGACGGATGTTTTTCTCGACGGTACGGGAAATAACATGATTGTCCCGAACGTTGGGGAATTTAAGATAACGGCGATTTTGCGAAAGCAAGTAAATGCGGGGGATTTTAAAGCGAAGTACAGATATACTTTAACATTGGAGGGGTAAGATGGATGATGAAGATATGAGCGTGGAACTTCACGCTTACGTGACCGACCTTGTGCGGATAATTAAAAAGAATTCCCCGAAGCGTGACGACGATTCGTATCCGCACGTTATCAAGAAGAACGGCATCATCATATCGCCTTTCCCCGGCAATCTTAAAAAGAACGGTAATCAAATTGTGGATAACGGTGAAGGCTATCAGTTAAAGCACGGCTACGAGCCCGCGCGATATGCGTTAGACGCAAACAGACATAGCCGAAAGCCGCAGTATATAGAAAAGTCTATCGGCGAATTTGCGGCGCTGATGGAACGACTTGGATGGGAGCAAGTGTAATATGGCAATCGAGAAGCAAGTTTTTAATATGCGTTTTAAAAACGAGGAGAAATATATCAACGGGAAAAGCATCGCAAAGCTGTTGCAGGCAATACTCAACGCGGCGCACGGCAGCCCTGAGTTTTACGTGGCGTATCAGAAAGATACCGCGACCGATAAACCTGCCAAGTACGGCGGTGTACTCTCTTGCGAGATCGAGCCTTTTTCCTTGCGCGGTACGCTTGCACAAACCATCAACATCGATTATAAGTGTAAAGTATCAACGCAGAACGAGGCGGAACACGCCACCGTCAATAAAACGTTAGAGAATATTCTCGGTCCGATCGACGGTACGTTTGACGTATCGGAAGATGGTACTACGGTGCGGTATTCTTTTTGGAGTAATTTCCGATACGCAAAACCTTTTACGCCGGGGGAACTCGACGGGGCTGCCTATTATACGACGTACAATATCAAAGGATATATGCACGTTATCCGCGAAGGCGGAGCACGGCTGTCTAACGAGGTTAAATCGTATATCAAGCTCGACGGCGTTAAATACGAGGTTGCGCTGCGGCGCGGTAGCACAGGCGTAGCGTTCAACGTGTCGAATCCGTTAAAGGCAAACTGTTTCTTGGCGGCAACGGAGTATATCTCCGCAGGATACGCGAAGTCAATGGCTATACTTTATAAGGATGATATCGTTTGCGGTCTGTTGCGTGATTTTTGCGAGCACGTTGACGGGCAGAATGGCGGTCCGTTCTTTAATCAAGAAACGGGGAAACCCGAGATCGTCATCGTGGAAGAATACCCCGACCGCGATATCGAAACTACGTACTATATCGTACAGCTGACGTGCGAGAGAGAAAGCGGCGCGTACATGGCGTTTAATCTTTCTTTGATGCATCGCGAGGAAACGGTTATCACCTACGACGAGTAAAGGAGAATACTATGGAAATAACAGGCGCAACGTTTAATTTTACAAAGACCGTAAACGGTGGCTCGGGCGGTGGTGGTAGCGGAAACAGAGCTACGCCCGAACATCCTGTTGACGAAGGTTCGGGAAAACCTGCGTTTCCCGGCGATAATATGCCAGAAGAGCCTGACTTAAAAGGCGCGTTTGTATTCGATACGATTAAAAAAGGCGTGCAGAATACGATGTCGGCTTTGTTATCCAACGTGTCGGGCTCGCCTACGTTGCAAGTACAATTACAAGCGGCGCAAAAAATTGGTGGTAAAATTATTGCGTACGGGGCGGCGGCGTTAACGCAAAACTGGGTAGCTTTGACGACGATGGTCATTGCCGATTTGACGACCGCCTTTTTCGACAACGCAAATTTGACGCGTGATAAGGCTTGGGCGACGTACAGTCAAGAGCAGTACGCGGAACGGCGTGGATATTCGACGGCAAGAAATCGAAAATGAGTCGCTTATTTGTACAAAAAGAATATAAAAAGCATATTATTTTTGTTGAAAACTACTTGACAGGTGTTAATATGTTTGATAAAATAATATTATAATCTTGGTTATAGCCTAGCTATAGATAATACAAAAGAAGAATATTAATCTTGGATATAGTAGTAATATTGATGAGATTTTATATAATAATTTAAAGGAAGTTTTATAGTTCTATAAAACAATGGAAAAATATATGGCCATTGGAACAGAAGCGAGAAAGGTTTTAGAAAGGAATTTAAAATTGAATATAAGACAAATGGGTATGCCCGCTTTTGCTGAGAATGCACATATTCAATCTATTACAGGAAAAACTGTTTCATATTCGAAAGATTTTGACGCCAGAGTAATGGCGAGAGGTAATGCATTATTGTCGTTATCTCGTGGTGATACGGAAGAGGAAATTAACGCAAAAATCGATGTTGCGATTAGAAAGAGAAATGACGATCGAAGAAAGAGTAAAAAGAATATCTGATGATTATTTAAAAATTGTATGCCCGATGGTTATGCAATATGAAATTTTAACGAACCAATTCCCTCTTGCAATATTAAATGAAATTCGTGATATATTTACGCATTTAGCAAAGTATTATACTGAGGATGATGAAAAAACGAAATCGATTGAAATTTCCAGAGCGGAAGGTCATGCAATAAGAGCAAAACGCGATGCTTATAAATTTGTTTGTATTGCGTTTGAAGATAAATATAGTAGCTTTATGAAGAGTTGCGAGAATGTGGATTTATCTTTAATTAGTGATGGTAAATTTTTGCCAAAGTTATTATCTTTGCATGATGAAGCTATTGACTTTTTGGAAAAAGCAAGACATCTTGAGTTAAAGACAACACCAGAAGATTTTTCGTTAGATTGTGCGATTTATGAGACGTATGATGCTGCGTACGTAAAATATAACGAATTAAATGATTTCATAAAAAGCATGAATTCTGTTATTGAAACAATGAAAGGAAGAATTGCAAAAAAAATCAAGAAAGAAAAACTGTATGAGATTTTAACTTGGGTTTTTGGTGTAGCCACCATAGTAAGTACTGTATTGGCTGTGATTGCGATACTTTAAGAAAAAAAACGACGAGTTTCGTCGTTTTTTTAATAAGTTTTTGTAATTGACTGCAAAAAGGGGGCGTTGTATGCGGAAGTTTTTATCTGGCGGATTGATTTTATTCAGTGCGCTTGCGGCGATATTAGGCGTGGCGATTTTTGCGTATTATTTATTAGTGGGGGAAGGAACTTTGGACTTCCCTGCAACATCGGACTTGTTTTCCCCGGTCTTTTATCGTTTGCTTGGGGTGTTGTTGACGGGGCTTTTGCTAATCATTTTTTCTGCGATAACGGTTAAGACGAAAAGAGGCGCAGGATTATCCATTATATTCTCTTTATTGGCAATTGCAGCCGGCGCAGTTAACGTATTAACAACGCGATTTAATTACGGAAGCGGTTGGTGGGAAGAGTTTATGTTGGGATTAATGCCTAATGGCCCTTGGGGGACTTTGATTTTTGCGGGGCTTTCCTTAATTGCATTGATATTCTTGATTTGCCTTGCGGCATACAATGCCAACTGTGACGAAGAATAAAAAAGAACTAAAAGAGTAAGGACGACGGGAGTCGTCCTTTTTCATTGGAGAAAAAAATGAAAAATAAAATAAAATCGGTCGTTATCGAATTTTCCAATGGGACCGAAGTCCCCGTAACAAAGCATTTGAATATGCCGTTTACGTGGGAATCGGCTTTGGATGAAACGCACGGCACGGCAAAAATGGTCCTTACGGAAATGAGGCAGCAAACGTTTGATAAGTATAACGTAAGGATAGACGAAGCCCTGAAAGTGAATACGCCCATAGAAATCACTTTTGACGGGCAAGAAACGGTGATCCGCATGATCATAGCAAAAGATACGGCGGAGATGGTCAGAAAGGATAATTTCGCCACGTGGAGTCATACTCTCGAATTGGTTGACGAAACGAAGCGTTTGGAATTAGAGCCTGTTGATAATTTGACCTTTACGAATCCTATTCCGCGCGGTTTGTTCAGTGATAACGTTATCGTATGGAATACGGAAATCAGCGCAAGTAACGGTTTGCCTGATAGTCCTGAAAACAGTTGGGTGCCGGGTACGTTCAAACAAATACAAGTCGTTGGCTCTACGATTTCTTTTAACGATAATTTAAATTTATTTTCGTATAATGAAAATACGGCGATAGTTTCTTTTAATTTAAAAATTGTCGCGCCTAACGGGGCGGTGCAGGAAGAAATCTCGCCGCTTTCTATATCAAATAACGCTTACACAAATACCGAATACGCAATTCGTCTTAATCAAATAGGTACTCATTCTATCGTGATCTCTTTGAGTTATTTATGGAAAAAAACTCAGAGTGGAACAATATCATCCATCACCATTACCAAGACAGCCACATTCACGGTCGCGGAAGCGGACGACGCGCCTACGCCGTACACGATCAAGGACGTGATCGACAGAATATTGTCTGTAACGCCGACGAGAACGAAGAACGGCGAGAATAAATATACGTTCTACAACGACGCAGCGGAATACGCGACGGAAGAATCGCCCGAGTTTTCGTTTACGGGTAAGCATCTGTTTGAAGTAATGCTCGATATCGCAAGCTATAAAAAGATGTTTCCTGCGTTGCATAAAAACGAGGTATATTTCCGTCCGTTTAATACGGGTGTGTATTGGTCGGAAGACGAGCTCCCCGTTTGTACAAAGGCGATACAATGTAGCACGATCGACCAGCACTGCAACAATCTGGATAGTTATGTGGAGAACTTGGTTTGTCTTAACGATACGAGGGTGGGGACGGTCGTTGAGCCGTACGCCAGTGGTTACATAACGCCGAGAGCGAAGGAAGGATTTGAGATTTCCGAAACGACGGCCATGGTCCCCACACAGTCGGGGATATATCAATCGGTCAAGTTGGAGATGGGCGAAGTCGTAGGAAAGCTCGTTGGGGATATCGAGAAGTATATTTATGAGAGCGAAGACTACGACTCGCTTGGAAACAGAGACGCATCCTATCCGTACAACAAGGCATACGCGCTTAAATATATCCGCCAAGCAAAAAATTATACCGAGCTTGGACACCGTATCATTTTGGATAATGATATCGAGGCGCTTTTAGCTCGTCCTTCGATTGCGAATATCGTTGAGGATATGGCAGGAGAGAGCGTTGGTGAAACGTTATGGACGTGGATCGGCGCAGATAAATCGGCACCGTTTGCCGATTTGTTGTTCCGCCCGACTTATATCCCGTCCGTGAATGCGAGAGTGCGGCAGTATAAGCCGATGTTCTCGTTCGAAGAAGAAAACGCGACGCTGTTTTATAATCAGCAGTCGGATCTTGTAGATAGCGAAGCGTTCGGTGAGCATTTAAAAGGATTCATTCAAAAGCTTGGTAACCACACGGAGATCCGCGTATATACCTTCGGGCGAATTGACGACGTGCCGAAGGTGGGGGATTTGGTCGGCGAAAAAAGCGTTTATAACGTGGCTATGACGATTTACGAAGACCACGTTGACGTAACGCTTTGTTTGGTCGATTATGCCGAATTATCTAAGTATATCGGCGTGAAAAATCAAATTAAAACGAGTGATATATCCATCTCCAAATGGAGTCAGCGATATATTAACTGGGAAGAATTTTTTGTATTCACTCATAACGAAGATTATATCGGCACGGCGCTTTCGGTAACGCCCGAAGCGATGAAAGGGCTTATTGATTTTACAAACCAAAAGGCGAGCCCTTTGACCTGCGCGATGATCACCAACTACACAGAAAAGGGGAACGTGATCAACGAGATATTTGCGCCTATCAAGCATCTGGCAATCGGGAATAGTATTTATTTTCAATTCGAGATGTTGGATAATTTTGCGGCTGGGTATCAATCGGAAGAAGCTCCACTCGGAGCAACGAGTGCGTTAACGGGAACGAAATATAATCGTGCGCAATGCGCTGTTCGGTATTGTGATTCGTACGGTCGAACGGAAACGGTGGATTTTAAACTGTTGAAAGATGGGCCAAATTATGAAAATTCAACGTATGCACTACCGAGTACGGTCAATTCTTATATAAAAGATAATGATGGAATTTACATTGTTTTTTATGAAGCTGTCGAAGTTTATCAGTATATCCAAGTAATATTGGCAACAGAAACAACGGATGCAGGTACGGTTGAGTGGGTAGAAAATACTATTGCTGAACCGGGTGTAAACCAAGTTAAAATCCCTATAGTCTTGAACTTTGGTGGCACAATTTCGTCTAAGAACACTAAAATCGTTGCGATAGTAAGCCAGGTATGTCTTGACGAGGAAAAACATAAAGGGCAATATATGAGATCGCTGGCGTATGCTTATCCAGAAAAACCGAGCTGGCTGAAACTCAAAGAGGGGATGAATTCGCCTGTGTTCAAAATATACGACCTGCTCGTTAAAAAGAACTCGTCGGAAGCGTTGAAGTATGCAGCGCAATATCATTTCCGCCAAGAGCATAAAAACTTTGTGCTCGGCAGCGGTATGTCGAATTTCTGTTCGCTTGTCGGCGGTTCGTGTCAAGCGTTACACTTGTTTATCGCCAACGTACCGATCAATCGTTTTGAACGGCATATAAAGCTGGACGATACAAGTAAGTACATCGTCTTAGATGCTTTGCCTACCTTTGCCGTCAATGAGAATAAAGAGCGCATAGAGATTACATTGCCTGCAAGCGTGAACGGTTATTATGAAACGTTAGGCAAAACAAGCGAGGAATACAAAAAGACGTGCCGTAGCTGGGGGCTTGTCGGCATGGACCGATACGGAAATTATCAACTGATTTTCGGTGAAAACCGTGACGGCGTGAACGAGTTTGACGAAATGCTGTATCTTGTGCCGATAGCTAAGATTAACGAGCTTAAACAAAAAGCTACTTATACTTTGACATGTGAAAGCTCGAATGCATCGCATAGTTTGTACGTTGATGGGTTGCTTGTTGTTTTTGAGAACAATGCAACTGAAATTCCTCGCAATGCGGTTGTGACCGTTGAAAATACACATATCCGTTCTTTTAAATTTACGTTGGATGGCGTTACGCAATCAATAGGGGCGGGAAGATCGATTACATTTACGATGAGTAAAGATATGACGTATAAGGTCTACGATGGTTATAATGGGCCAGTTATTATGTAAGGAGAAAATCTTATGAAGGAAAATATCATTAGGGCAATTTTATATCAAGATCAGTCGGTTAAGTGGAAGGTAGCCGGCGACGAGCTGAAGGACAGCGTCAACATCCATTTAAACGTGCATCAAAAAGCAAGACAATTCGTCGAGGTTGAACTCGGCGATTTTATTTTATCCGACGGTGAGGCAGTGCTTGTTGCGTTTGAAAAGACAATCGACGGGGAGGTTAACCACATCAATCCGACGTGGATGCGGCCGATTGACGATGATGCAAATGCGTTTCGTTTGCAAATTCCTACGCTCGTGCACAACACGCCGGGGGAATGGGGTATCCAGTTTTTTATTGCAGTTGACTACAATACGATAACGGGCGAATATACCGACATTTATCCTTTCGATAAAGCAAAGTTTAGCGAGTATTCTTCGTTTATCGACGACGGCTTGACTGTTCCGTCGAGCGAGAATTTGTCTGCACTCTACGAACAGGTTGTTGCCGAGAGAGAAGAAGCTAAAGAGCAAGCGCTCAATGCCGGCAATGCAGCGGATAATGCGCAAGCGAGCGCCACGCAGTCGGCGGAAATTCTGCAAGAAGTTAAAGCTCATACGTCAGCCTTGTATAGATACAAAGGCTCGTTGAAAAATTACGAGGATTTGCCTACATTGGAGACGGCTGATATTCAAGTCGGAGATACTTATAATGTGGAAAACGCCTATAAAGATTATCCCGAAGGTACAAATTTTGCGTGGAACGGGGAAACTTGGGATGCGCTTGCAGGGACGATCAATGTCGAAAATATGGCAAGTGAGAGTATTTTTACAATCAATGCAGAGACAAGTGTAGAATACAATTTTTTTGGTAAAATTGCAAACTTGAAAAAAGATTGGGGTGACGGTACGGTTGACTATTTGCCTAATCATACTTATAGTTTAAGTGGTAAATATTTGATTAAAGTGTATGGATTATCGTGTATTGACCTCGATGAATTTGACAGCGATGGAATTGTATCAGATATAGGTAAATCATTATTAGAGATTTATCTGTCCAATAATATAAGATTTATCGATAATTCTGCTTTTGCGATTTGTCCTGTTTTGAAAAGTATATATACGGGTGGGGCTAGATATATCGGGAGAGATGCTTTTTGTTATTGTGATAGATTAAATAAGGTAGTATTTGGTGAATCGTTGCAACGTATTGACTCTCAGGCATTTATGGATTGCGCGAGATTGCGTACGTTAGAGTTTAAAGGGGCAACGCCTCCGACTATAGATGCGAGTGCATTTGATTACGTTACGACAATAGAAAAAGTCATTGTACCGCGTGAAAGCGTGGAGGCGTATTCGGAATTATTCAGCTTATTAGGTTTTGAGGTGAAAAATATTATCGATGCAAATGCCACGCTTGCCGACTTGACTAAATCAATCAACAGCATGGTCGAATCGCTACCGCAGGCAGATTATGAGCAAAACGACGAAACAGCAATGGACTATATCAAAAACCGTCCTTTTTATGAAGATAGTGGGAAAGAGTTGTCTTGGGACGGTAGCACAGAAGGCAGGGATAGTTTTGATATTGGCGAAGGTAATGTATATTACAAAATTAGCGATAATTTATTGGTAGCCGATGATTTCTCCTCGGATACTAAAATTTATTTGGCAATTGAAGGGACCGACGCGGAAATTGGCAAATATACAATTGAAGAGACAGAATTTTCTCTTTTGGCATATACCGATCGGCCATTGGTTTTTGTGGTGAAAGATAAGGATGCGGCAAATAGAGAAATAGGTGTAGATCTGATTCAATCTAATGGGACATATTTCCTTTTGACTGACAGCGATGATGAATATATTTATACAAGTAAAATTTTAAAATCCAGTACAGTCAAAAAAATAGACGAGAAGTTTTTGCCTGATTTCATCTCCAAAATTGTTGAAGGAAGTTTACCGCTATATTCAATTCCTTTTTGGGACGGGGAGAAATTTGTGCCGTTAGAGGCAAAAACTTATGCCGATGGTCGACAGGTATACTTTGCTGAAGATAACTTGCAGTTAGCATTACAGTCTAATATGGTACGTCTTCGCAGATTTGCTAACGCCGATCGCAGAGAGGATTTTCGCGAAGTTAACTTATCCGCAGCCGGAGGTTTTCAATTTAATAACTCCGCGCGAAGCGTTATCTACGGTAGTGATTATGTCTCAGTAACCCCTGTACTTTCTGCAAACGCCAACGGCACATATACTTACGACTACAGCAAAACGATAAAGCTTTATTTACCTAATCGAACAGGTACGATTGCAACTGAAGAGTATGTAAGTTCAAACTACTTGAAAAAAGGCGAAGATTTTGTCGTTGATGAAAGAAACCCCGACGTGGTTATGCCGGATGGAGAGCCAGCAGGTAAAACAGCAACTTACGGTACTGAAACTGTAATTGTTAATTGTGATGTATCCGCTAATATAAAAGAAGAAAGCACGCTTAAAAGTGATAGATTGTCATTATATAGCGATAAGTTTAGCGGTGTGTTTAAGGTAAAAACTGAATATAGAAACGGCACGATATACCACAAGAGCGAGGATTATGGGAATAATATTGATAACTACGAATGTACGTTGCAACTGCCCAAAGAAGATGGAACGCTTGCAACTGAAGAATCAGTCAAAAAGATTTTAGAAGGTTTACCTCAAAAAGCTGGTTGGAAAATTGTCAAGTATCAATTGAATCATTCTTTCAGTTTTACAAGTTCGGGAATCAACCATTCAGGGTTTGGTAGCTTTATAGAGTACGAAAAGATCGGTGATAGTGCGAAACATATCATTACGGCAGATATCCAAGTCACTTCAAGTGAGACAACGGATTTGCCTGAATCGTACGGATTTTTAGGGATGACAGCAACGGCGTGGAAAAGTAAGGGTATGGCAGTTAACGCTCTTTTCCCTGCAGGATTTAAAGACGCAACCAAATATACGCACATGACAGTTGACAAGTATCAGTTAATTACTGACCAAACTGAAGGTGCTGTGGGTGCGTTAAGCGGTATAGGTGTGATATCGCCTCAAGTATATGCAGTAAGAACTAATGGTGAGTACGCAGCATCTGTTTGGGGTATGGCTGTGCAATTCTCAGATACTAACAGCGGTCAAGCTATGAAGATTGACGGTAAGCATATTGTTTTGACTTTTTACGACTTCCATACTGTGACGGATGCATAAGAGGTGATTATGGAAAGAAAAATAATTATAAAAAACGGAGAGGGGCGTTACGATACGCCTCTCTTTACTTTAAGCGATAACGAGAGTCTAAAAATAACGATTGATATGCATTTGTCGAAAGATGGAATGTATCGTTATATGGCGCAGCACGGGCAAGAAAAGATGTGCATTGTTTTGGCGGATAAGTCGATGGTCGAATTATCTGCTGAGTGGCTTAAAAAAGGTGGCGTAGAGCCGATTATTTCCACGCTTGAATATTGTGACAAGACGGGCACGGTTATCTATAAAAAGTACAATATAGAGCCTTTGAACGTCCTTGAACGCGGCGTAAATAAAGAGTATTCCGCGGCGATTCAAGCATTGGAAAAAGCGTTTGAGGAGTTTAAAGAGGAAAGAGTGGGAGATTTGAAAACCTTCAAAGACTCGATCGAACAAATTAACAATAAACTGCAACAGTTTGAAGACGACGGTGTGCCCGTTCTTACAGAAAAATAACAAGGAGATTATTATGAGAAAGAAAATGTTAATTCTTGCCGTCATTTGCGGCGTGTTTGTTTTTGGGTTTACGGCAAAAGGAACCGTTTGCGCGAAGGCAGAAGAGCCTGTAATAAGTGAAAGTGTTGTGATCGATAACACCGCCGATAGCTCTGTTGAGTTGGAGAGCGGTAAAGATACCGACGAGGAAATCGAGACTACGCTGGGTGGATCTCTTGACGAACTTCTTGGAAAAGAAATGACCAACGAAGAAAAGTTGGAGATTATTCTCGATATAGCCGAAGTCTTTGCAATAAAGGCGGATGTAAACGACGAGTGGACGGAGGCAGTGGAAAATCTTAAAAATGCAGCAAGTGAAAAGAAAGTCGATTTAATGGTTTTTGTATCATGCGGCGAGATATTACTGCTCCTGGCGTACATTATTGTAAAAGCGGTGAATAAGGCGAGAAAAGCAAAGACTGATACGACAGCAATCGATTTGGCGTCGATAAAAACGGCGAGCGGGCAGCAGACCAAAGCCGTCAACGCGTTAATCAAAGAAGAAGAAAACGTTGCCGCAGGCGTGCAGGATAATACGAACCGCGAGAAAAATTTGGCGTCGGCGATTGAATTGCAAAACGTTGCGTTGCGGAGCTTGATCCATGGAATCCAGTTGAAACAAGACTTCCGCGAAGAAGGATTAAAAGCATTGCGTGAATCGGACGAGCATTGCGATAATGCAAAGAAATAAGAGGTGGGGCTATGACATTTAAGCATTCAAAGCGATGGTATTTTTTTGCGAGTTTGTTTGCAAAGCTTGGCGCCTATGCTTTCTGTGTTTGCCCTCCGTTGATTGCGGCAATTGTCAATTTTCCGATTATGATTACGAAGAATAGTGATAGCACGGTATCGATTGCATTTATAATTGCGGTCGTAATATCGTTAGCTGTGGTCCTGCAAGCTGTGATTAAAGCGTTCAAAAATAACGGATTACTCGCAGTTGCGGTTATTCTTGCCTTGGTTGCCGGGGTATTGGTATGCGTTTATAATATGGAGAAATCAACAATCGAAGGACTTGCGTGGGTGGCTGGCTGCGGTGCTGTTGGAATTCTAATAGCGATCGGGTTATTTAAGCTCCATGATGTTTGGAATAATTTATATCAGCATTGCGGGGAAGTTTACGGGGTGATTGAGACGAAATGAGTGTAGAACAGATTCCTCAAGAAGAGGAGAAAACCATAGAAAAATATACGGTTTACACAAAGGCGCCGACTCCCAAGACGGTAAACTCTATATTGTTTATTGCCGCGGTTATTATATTTATCGCCGTGGTTCTCTCTTATTTCGTCGAAGATCTCGGCATCTTTGCAAATTTGAGTCTTAAAGAGATTACGTTCGGCGGCGCTTGGGTGGCGATTGGTTGTTTTTCGATTTCGGAGATCATAAAGAAAATAGCAATCAATCGCGCCAAACAGACAGATATCTATCGAGAGATTAAAGAAAAAACAGATAAAAGGTTGGAACGTTATTCGCGCGGAGGATATCTTACTTATGCGAGCGACTATTGCCAAGCGTATAGCGATTTAGCCTTAAAGGAAGATAGAAAAAATTTTCTCGCTGCGGTTGGAATCGATTATGCTGTATATGAGAGAGACTATCTCGCAAAATCAATGTGGTCTTTGCAACGCACGTATAAGCAATTATCGTTTAAGCAACTGGTGGCAATTTCGCAGGCAAACGCCGTTAAGCGTGTTTACTATAATGCTGATTTTTTACGAACGACTGTCAAGGTCAAGAAGGGAACAGCGCCGTCCGATATGTATAACTCGGAAAAAATGAACACGTGGAAGACGATAAAGAGCTTTGTTATGTCGATAGTTGGCGGTATCTTTGCTTTTTCTATCGCGCATGATCTCGTCGTTTCGTTTGATATGGCGACGGTCATTGAAGTGGGAATAAAGGTCGCTGTTATTATTATGTCGGGGGCGTTTTCTGCCGCATTCGGTTGGAACTTGGTTATGGACACAGAAATCAGTAGAATGAATTTGCAACTGGCGGAAAGTAAGGCGTGTATTAAGTGGTCAATAAAAAAACATCCAGAATATTTTTCTGACAAAGCCGATCCGTTCACTGATGATGATAAAGAGAATTTGCAGGCAAATACAAAAACAGAAGATAAGCAATAAAAAGGAGAGAAAAATTCTCTCCTTCAACAACAAAATCTTAACGATATCATGATATCATATTTTTTGGGGAACGTTTGGGGAACAATCGCGGAATCCCTTATAAATAAAGGGGTTTTTAGGACTTCGGACAGGTTCGAATCCGCTTAGCTCCACCACGGAAAAAAGGGACGGTTTTGCCGTCCCTTTTTTCCGTGGTGGAGTATTCGTAAATCATTCTCAGCACATAATTCTAAATGTTTTTAGGTCTACTTTCAGGTAGAATCTTTAATTTTTTCAGAAAGGCCTTTCTTTAAAAAAGGAAGGCTTTTCTTTTAATTTTAAATAATCTATAAGACGAAATTATTGTTAATTGATGAAAATTATTTCTCAATTTCTTACTTTTTGAAACAAATATACCTATTTTATTGGTGGTATTGTATTTTTTAAGATGATATAATGAAACAAAAAGTATTTTTTATAAAACGCATAGGAGGGTATCTATGAAAGAAAAATATGAGAAACCCATTATACAATTTATAGCTTTTGAGCCTGCGGATGTGCTTACCGTAAGTATTGAAGCTGGCGATAACGTAGTTGAAGATAATATCTTTGATTAAGAAAGGAGGGAATGTTTAGTATGAAAATTTTATCTAAGATAAAAAGAATTATTCTTTCCGTATGCGCTGTTATTTGCGGCGTATCTTGCGTTGGCGCGGTGGCGGTAACAAGTGCTTTTTCAGGTAACGGAAATCAAGTGGTTACCAGCGCAGAAACTGTTGCTAGTGCTTCGGTGTCGGGTTGGTCGATATATAGTAGCAGTACGAACCTGCATCAAGTATCCCTTAACTTTGAAGGCTTTAAGGCGTACAATAGTGACGTTACGGCAGACCCTACCGATAGTACGTACGATTTTATCTATAACTATATAAAAATCAACGGAAAAACGATTAAAGAAATCAACACGAATACGGACACAAGCCAATGGGAGTGGACTTGGAGTACGCAAAAAAATAATGATAATTACAAAAAACCCATTGTTTTAAGAATTCAAAAGACGGAATTCCAGCTTCGTATCCATGATAGCTTCTATCAAGCGGCAATGGCAAGCGACGGGGAATTTGTGATTACGTATGATAAAGATTTGACTGTTGCGGGTTACGTTGTTGATGGTGAAACCTCTTATGCGTTAAACAACGGGACTTGGACTAAGGTAGAATCGGCAGCAATCAAAGCACCTGTTACGGTAGAAGGCTGGTCGACGTATTCCACAAACCTTTTTCGTTTTTCTATTAAGTTCGCAGGTATTGATGCCTACAATGGAGACTCTACGGCAGATCCTACCGATAGTGCCTACGATTTTATATACGACTACATAAAAATAAACGGTAAAACGCTTGCGGAAATTAACGAAACGACGGATGTAAGCAGTTGGACTTGGCTTTGGAGTTCGCAACAAAATAACGATAACTTGAAAAAGCCTGCGATCATGAGAATTCAAAAGACAGAATTCCAGCTTCGTCTGCACGAGAACTTCTATAATGCTGTAATGGCAAAGGACGGTAAATTTGTCGTTACTTTTGACGAAGCGTTTACGGTTGCAGGGTACGTGGCAGATAGGGAAGTTTCCTATCAATTAGACGAAAGCAACGGCACTTGGAGTGAAGTAGTATTACCCAAGGAAGCGCCCGTTACGGTGAGCGGCTGGGCTGCATATACCGGCAATTTGACTCAGTTAACGATTAACTTCGCTGGTATCAACGCATATAATAGCAGTGCTGCAGCAAATCCTACCGACCCTCAGTATAGCTTTGTTTATAACTATATTAAAATTAACGGTAAAACGCTTGCAGAAATTAACGAAGATACGGACACGAGCGGTTGGACTTGGGACTGGAATGTACAAACAACGGAGCCAGATTACCAAAAGCCCGCTATTATGAGAATTTATGAGGATAAATTCCTGCTTCGTATTCACAATAATTTCTATAACGCGGAAATGGCAAGCGTGGGTAGATTTGTCATTACCATCGATAAGGAATTCTCAGTTGCAGGGTACGTGGCGGATAAAGAAACCTCGTATGTTTTAAGCGGCGATACTTGGAATGAGATAATCAAAGCGCCCGCTTCGGTGTCGGGTTGGTCGATATATGGTAGCAGTACGAACCTGCATCAAGTATCCCTCAACTTTGAAGGCTTTAAGGCGTACAATAGTGATGCTACGCCGGACCCTACCGATAGTACGTACGATTTTATCTATAACTACATTAAAATCAACGGAAAAACGATTAAAGAAATCAACACGAATACGGACACAAGCAAATGGGAATGGACTTGGAGTACGCAAAAAAATAATGATAATTACAAAAAACCCATTGTTTTAAGAATTCAAAAGACGGAATTCCAGCTTCGTATTCATGATAGCTTCTATCAAGCGGCAATGGCAAGCGACGGTAAATTTGTCATTACCTTTGACGAAAGTCTTATGCTTGCAGGGTACATGGTGGATAAGGAAGCCTCGTACCTCTTAAATGGCAGCGCATGGGAAAAAACTACTTGGGTTGATTCTGTAAAAGCTTCGATATCGGTTGTTGAAAATATGGAATCGAAAAGCGGAACGTTGTACGAATACCTTATCTATTTTGAAGGCTTCAACGAAACCGTGAATTATGATCAGCCGGCGGCTGACGATTACGTATTCCGCAATATGTACCTTAACGGCGTATCTATTCATGACATCAACGCAACCACGGACGTAAGCGGTTGGGACTGGGATAAATACCCTCAAGTAAATTATGGATATCTTCCTCAATACCGTTTGCCCGTTATTAGCTGTATTGATGAAAACGCATCGGTGGAAGGAGTTATGGAGCTTCGTATCCATAAGAACCTTATCAACGAATTGTTGTTGCGCGACGGTGAGGTTATCTTGACCGTTAGCGAAGGCTTTGGATTAAACAACTGCGTTCTTGAAGAAGAAACGAGTTTAGAATTAGTTTCTTTAAAGGAAACGGAGCTCTCCGTAGTTTCTTGGGTGAAATACAAAGATGCATCCTTGTATGCGCTCACCCTCGAATTTGCAGGCTTTAATAAAAAGTATGATTACGTAGGCGCTGCTATCAGCGAATATGTTTTAGGAAATATCCTCATCAATGGCAGATCGATTAGCGAAATCAACCAAAACACGAACGTAAACGGTTGGGCATGGGAAATATTCCCTCAGCCGAATGATGCAATTTACCAAAAAGCAATCCTTCCCTATATCAATGGCGAGGGTGTGATAGAGCTTCGCATTCATAAGAATCTCTACGATCAAATTATTGCAAACTACGGTGCTTTGGAAGTTAGCGTAAGCGAAAATTTCCTTTGGAATGGTTATATCGATAGAGATGGCGCAATTGCGATTAAGAAGGCGGATGATACGTTTGTAACCTCTAGGGTGGTTGTAGACGCAAACGAAATCAGCGTTTCGCGTTGGTCACAGGTAAATGGCCTTTCCTATTTTGATATCGTGTCCAGTCAACTCTTTACGGGCTGGGGATACGCTATGCACGAAAGCTCTCTCTATGACGGTCTTGCTGATTTAATTAGAATTAATGGCAGAAGCCTCAAAGACATCAACGCTACGACGGACGTAAGCGGTTGGGAATGGAAGGTGTTCCCTTCGACGTTAGGCGCTGCTTATCAAAAGCCTATCGTAATGTATGCTGGTAACGAATATAATAGCGCTGGCGATTACGAAGGTAAGCAAGGCACTTTGGAATTGCGTATACACGACAATTACTGGAATACCATTAAAGAAGAAGGCTTAATTGTTACGCTTCCTGGCGGCTACTATTTCGAAATCGGCGGTACCATGTACGTGTTGAACGATACGGTAGACTATAAAAAAGACCCTTCCATCAATGGTTCTACGGGAACGGGCGGGTTTGAAACGATTGCGAATCCTAACGATTTCCAAATGGTAGACGGCGCGTCGATTCGTATGAAGGAAGGTTCGAGCGGTATTCGTTTCACGGCAATGGTTGCTCAATCGTATTTAGACGCATTGACGGCGGCAGGAAAAACCTATAGACTTATGATGGAAGTTACCCGTGAAAATGGGAAAACTGTTCAGTTAAATTGTACGAATAGCTACGAAGAAAAAGGGTATATCGTATACAACGTTGCCATTGTTAATTTGGCGCAAAGTTCGTACACGCTTACGTACACGGCAAAACCTTATATCGAAATTACGGATAATGGCGTAACGAAAAATATTTATACAGACACGATAGCCGTATCGAGAACGATTAACGACATTGCGTACAGCGCATACATTGACATCAGCGAAACGTACGACGAGGAAAAATATCCTTACGAAATTATTTGGGAAGGGAAAACGCAGTATTCGCCTTATACGTCTAGACAAAGAGAACTCTTGGCTAGCTATGTAACGGATGCGGTTCTTCTTTCTGACGGCGTTTATAAATTTGTAAACGAATCGAATGATAATTTCTTAATGCTTAGCGATAATGCGCAGGTAAACGCATTCTTTGAAGAATACGCAGATAGATTTGTTTACTATTATAAAAATTTGGCGGAATCGGAAGATTGTATAACGGATACGGTTGTCGGCAACGCGTCTATGTCTTGGAAGGATTGGGAGGCAGAAAGTATTCTGTTTATAGATAGTTTGCATCTCAACGGTAACGATCAACAATTCAGTAACGATATTGCAGGAGTAAAAGTAGATAAATACGGCTACGTTTGGGAAAGCGATTCTTATTTTGGGCAAGGCTGGAATTCGCCCACTTACATAGGCAGCCGCGCAACCACGAGCGATCCGTATTTTTCGGACGGTTGGGAGTTTGTAGATGGCAGAAAGAATAGTTCGATTCTCGCCGTTGACCCTAGCGCATATGGTTCGAGAGGTGCAAGCGATAGGGATTGGACGGTAAGCGGGGACGGTTCGTCCTTTGAATCCGCAACCGTACCGAATGGTATTCCCGGTTCGGCAGAAAACGGCTATTTCATTGTGAATACGCAAAATGCTAGCTATGTAACGTATTCGTTGCAAGATTCGAGTAATAACGGCGTGTTGCAAGCGGCGCATGCTCCTTTTGTGGAAATCGGCTTGGAATGGTTGATTGCAGAAGGTAGCGTTAACGAAATATACCTTGAATTTAAGTCGTCAAGCAAATTAAAATATACATCCTTGGCTCTTTCTCAATGGGCAACGACGGCAATCGACTTTACGCAAGATGTAAACGTTATGCATTTGTACGTTCCTGTATTTGAAAACTCTAACTGGACAGGGAAAATCGAAGGCTTGCGTGTAAAAGTTGAAGGGAGCTTCACGGGATATATCTATCTTGATTACGTACGCGGCGCTTACGATACGCGTATGATCGATACGAATACCTCCTTTATCAGTGCTGGCAGACAGCATTTTGAAAACACGGGCGACCTTGCGTTCTTGCAAGAAAATATCAACAATTATAGAAAGGCGTTGATGTTCCTTACCAACTATATGTCGGATAACGGACTTATCAACCTTGCTAACTTAGTAGGTCATAACGGTTCTGCGCAGGGCTTTGCAACTTCCTTGATTAGTACGTACTGGGATATTGTTTCCCTTGCGCCTAACTCTTCGTACGTAAACGCATTGTATTATAAGGCGCTTTTGAATATGGCGTACTTAGAAGACGCTTTGACGGCAAATAATATCGTTGTGGCGGCTCCTACTGTGAAGACGACGTTGACGGGCTCGGATATTACGTATGGCTATACGTCAGCGCAGCTTCGTTCGATGGCTGCAACGGTAAAAACTGCCGTATCGGCTAACTTAAACGAAAGCGCAAAAACGGGATACTTTAAGACGTTTAATGTAACCATTAACGGCGAAACAATGGAAGCGGGCAGATTTATCGAAGGCTACTATGGCGATACGCAAATCGATTTTGGTGCAGTTGCTCTTAACTTGATGATTTTGGAATCGGGCGTGGCAACGGCTGAACAAGAAGAAAAGGTATTGAACTGGATTGCAAGCATTGATAATCTTTACGAATACGTGTTTGCTCCTAAGACCAACACGGAAGATTTGGAAAATCAATATTGCTGGGCTTATGCTGCTGCAAACTACGGTGTATCTTGTCAAAACGGCGGTGCAATTCTCTTCGTAAGCTATTATGATATTTTAGCAAGAGCAAAAGTATTCGGTGCTGAAAACGCATTTGAAAGACTTTCTGCAATTATGCATTGGTTTGCTGACGTACAGGATGCGTTTGAAAAGTCGGGCGAAACGGATGCGGAAAACTTCTTCTTGCCTTATTATGAAAACAGCGGACTTACGTTACAAGGCAGAAACGAAGAAGGCTCGCTTGGTTTACATGCAGAATTTATCGAAAACGCAATTCTTTACTCGGCAGTACCTAACGCATTCTTCGGTATGAATACCTATTACGGCGCAGACGGTTTGGTAATGCAAATTGCGCCCAACCTTCCTGAAGAAATCGGTACGTGGAAGATGGAACAAGTACGCTATGCGGGCTTGATTTACGACGTAGCAATCGGCAACGATTTCGTTCTCGTATGCAACGTAGAAGAAAATGCGGAAGACGCACTTTCGAGAAATACGAAGCTGGAAGTAACCCTTTCCTATACGGGAGAAACGCCTAAAGTATACGTAAACAATAAGCTTGTTACGGAAGGGTATACGGTTGATGCGGAAGCGAAGACTGTTACGGTTATGGTGGATTTCACAAACGTAAATATTTCGGTGCGTTAATATTTAAACTTTATAAATTGAAACAAGCAAAGGTGGAGGATGGCGGAGTTCATTCTCCATTTTTGCTAAATATTTCCACGATTTTTTAAGTTTATAAAATTGACAAGTTGTAAAAAAGGATTTATAATAATCTTACTTATTGAAACAATAAAATAGGGAGGGGTTTGAATGGAATACTATGAAAAGTATGCGGACGTAGACAAGTATTGTTATTTTGTAGAAGCGAACGAACCTTCTATTGCAGGACTTGTACACGAAATTGCTTGCTATCCACATTTTCATAAAAACGTGGAGTTTTTATTTGTTACCAAAGGCGTACAGCACGCCATTATTGCAGGCGAAAAAGTGAAGGCGGAAGCAGGAGATATTCTGTACGTAGATACGTTTGAACCGCATTCCTTTGCAGACGACAAAGGGGTAGAGGGGTATATTTTGGTGGTTAGTCTTTGGTATTTAGACTGCTTCCAAAAAATGTTTGAACAACAGCATTTCCCCAGAGTTATGTGCGACAAAGAGAAAAACGCCTCTATTCTCTCTTTTATTCAAGAGTGGAAAAGTCAATATCGAAAAGGTCATTACGTAGAAGACGCTTATGAGATATTCGTCAATGCGAACAGGCTGTTTTTAATGCTGAAAAATGCGTATGGGACAGTGCCTCGCCGTAAGAAAAATAACGAATCGGTTATTTTGGATATTTTGCACTATTTAGAAAAAAATTATCGGGAAAAAATAACAGTAAAGGGCATTGCCGAATCGTTAGGCTATACAAAGGAATATTGCTCGCAAATATTCAATTATTATATGGGCGAAAGTTTTCGGAAGTACTTAAACCGTATTCGTGTTTATAAGTTCCAAGAATTGTATCGTGAGCGCGGGAAAAACACTTCGATTATTCACCTTGCATTTGAGTGTGGGTTTGACAGTCAATCCACCTTTTATCGTTCGTATAAAGAAGTGTTTGGGGTGAACCCTAAAGAGTATAAATAAACTTGACAAAAGTGCTGCCGCAAATCCAAATTGAACGGGATTTGCGGGGGTTTTCTTATTTTTTGAAACAAAACGGTAAGATTAGTGGGTGGTATGGCTATATATATATTGTTATAATATATATAATGATAAAAATGTATAATTAGGAGAAGAGTTTAAAAATGGTTTCGGTATCTATCATTGGGGTTGGTGCTCGCGGCGGCGAAGCATATGGAAAATATATTAACGAGTGCAAGGATAAGTATAATATCGTTGCGCTTTGCGATCTTAATCCCGGTAAACTTGAAAAATATTCTAAAGAATTCAACGTGGAAAAGGAAAATTGTTTTTTATCCGAAGACGAATTTTTTGCCAAAAAACGTAGCGACGTTTTGGTAATTGCGACGTTGGATCAAGACCATATACGTGTAGCGTTAAAAGCGATTAAGTTAGGCTACGTTATTTTGTTGGAAAAACCCGTTTCCGACAACGTAGAAGAATTGTATTCCTTGCAAAAAACCGCAAAGGAATACGGCGCTACGATTATCGTATGCCACGTCTTGCGTTATACAGTTGCTATCCGTAAAATTAAAGAGCTTCTTGACGCTAAGAAAATCGGCAGCTTAGTAAGCTTTGACGATTTAGAACAAGTTGCTTACTGGCATTATGCGCACAGCTACGTAAGAGGGAATTGGCGCAACAGCGAAAACGCAACGCCTATGATTATGGCAAAATGCTGCCACGATTTAGACTTGATGCAATATTTTGCAGAGAGTAAGTGCGAAAGCTTGACTTCTTACGGCTCGCTTAAATATTTCAAAAAGGAAAATAAACCAGAAGGCGCAACGGAAAGATGCTTACAATGTCCGCACAAGGATACTTGCGCATACAGCGCAAAGCGTATTTACATTGATGCGTGGAAGGAAAATGGTCAGCCGCAAGCTTGGCCGTATACCGTACTCACCGATAAGACGGTAACGGAAGACGAGCTTATTCATAAGCTTGAAACGACGCGTTACGGCGAATGTGTATTCAATGGGTTTAACGACGTAGTAGACCATCAATTTGTAACCGCAAATTTTGCGAACGGCGTTACGGCAAACTTAAATATGATGGCGTTTACGCAAGGCGGCGGCAGAATCATGCGTTTCTTCGGTACGGAAGGGGAGATTCTTTACGACGAAGCGGCAGATCATATCACCTTGAAAAAGTTCGGCGGGGAAACCGTTGTGTATAAAATTTCGCAATTGACGGACGATTTGTCTGGCCACGGCGGCGGCGACCATCGTATGATTGACGCTTTGTACGAAGTATTAAGCGGAAACGCGCAGGGTGCGGATACGTCGTTAGAATGCTCGATTGAGAGTCATTTAATGGCTATCGCGGCAGAAAAATCTCGCTTGAATGGCGGAGAATGCATTAAAATTCACAATGATTAAAAAAATTATGGGGAACAATAAGATGAAAAAAAACAGATGGATAACGTGGTGTGCCGCATGTTTATGCGCGCTGTGCTGCGTAAGCGTCGGCGGCGGAATATTCGGCTCGACGGTGTTATCTACGGCTGTTGCTGAAGAAAAAGGATACGAATGGGGAAGTGCAGAAATAATTTCGATTGCGCCGCCCTTTACCTATTCTTCTTTTGATAATGTTTCCTTCCAAGTCTTTTTCGATAAGGACATTACGGGGGTAAATTATAAGCATTTGGCAGCGGGCGCAGGCGTATTAAAAACCTTTGGTAGAAACGACAATCCTAATATGACGCATGCAATTATCGATAGCTTAGACGAAAGCGGCGTATTGGGTAGTATGAACGATTGTATTGCTTTCAATGGCAAGACAGTGCGCGAGTGGCAACAATCGAGCCCTCTTGCTTGTATGATACAAGTCGGCGAGTTAGGGGTAAACAACAGTATGAATATCGATTTCAACGGCAGTATACCCCAATCGAAAATTACCGATTTAAATCAGGCGTTTACGTTTACGTTCTATGAAGGCTTAAAATTCCCTAGCGGCGTTGAATTGAAAGAAACGATTACTTGGAGATACGACCCCGAAAAGAAAATTTTCAATATTGTTGAAACAGACGAAACGGAAGATGAGGCGGGATTTACCGTTTATTACAACGGTCAAAAAATAACCAAAGAAAACAATCTCGTTACCATTTACGACAAAAAAACGTTCAATTTAGAATATCTTTCCGTGTATACCGACAGCGTTGGGGCAACGACGGAAATTCAACCGCAGTTTGAAACGTTATCGGATGGCTACAATTACGTTTTAATTAAAGTCAAAGCGAAAAATCGTATAGATTTCGAACATCTTCAAGTGGTTTTCGATTTACAACAACTAGAAGAGGAAACGTCTGAGGGCTGTTCTTCAACGGCTTCCTTTGCGAGTGGGTTGGCGATTTTGCCGGCGTGTGTGTTAATGTTAAAAAAAAGAGGTAAACGGGCATGAAAAAGATGAAATCTTTGATAGCGACGACGTGCGCCTTGCTTGTTCTTTTTGCGGGTTGTACAAACGCTGATAATTCGGCAGTTACCGCTGGATATTTATATGAAAAGAAATCGGCAGATAAGCTGTATTTTTATAGCTCTGATGAAAAGCTGGACGTATTCTTAAACGACTTTTATATGCGCCATTCTCGCGCGGAAGAAGAAACAGCAATTAACGCCATGCAGCTTGGCGATGGCGGAACGGCCTGGAAAGCATGGGAAACAATGAGCTTGGTATGGTTTGACAGTTCGTCTACCAACTTCCGAAAGGATAGCTTCTCGTTGTTAAAACAATGGCTGTATTCCGCGCCCGTAGACGATTACGGGTATTGCTGGTCAACGATGGCTTCGTTAGAACAAACGGACGTAACGCCCTCGGCTTCCACCAACAACTTTGGTATGGGTTGGCCTTTCCCCAACTACGACGGCAGTAATTATTACGATTGGGAATTTAACGGCTATAAAAAGGACGATACGGAAGGCTGGAAAGTAGAAACGGACGGTACGCTTATTTCGTCGGTTATCGGAAACGGTCTTTGGACAAATAAAATTGCCGACAGCAGTCAAATTACATTTAGTCGAGATATGGGAAGCTATGGTATTCCTACCAACGAAGCGCCTTATTTGGAAATGGATATTCGTTGGTGTGTAGACGGTATTTTTACGGAAAATGACATAGACGACGTGTACGTATCTTGGCAGGTACAAGGCTCAAACGAGTGGTTTACGGTAAAGCAATCGGATTATACGGCGCGCAGTGTGGACATTACTGCAAACTATGCAAATCATATTTATATGCCTATGTACTTACATTCTGCTTGGGGTGTAGACAATCAAGTTACGGCGGTTAAAATTTGCGTAAAGGCAAAAGAAGACAAGCTGTTGACAGGCGAAGTGAATTTAAACTGCGTGCGCGGTAATTACGATTCTCGTCAAATAGACAATGGTTTTAACCTTGTAGAAGCCGTTAAGCTTTATTATGAGTACACAGGGGATAAAAAGGTTTTGACGGATACGCTGAACCGTTGCCGTAAAGTCGTTATGTTTATGACGTACAATCTTGGCGGTGAAAGCGGATTGGTCGACCTCTCTAATTTTGTGGGACATAACGGCGGTGTGATTGCGGACGGTGTTTCGGAAACGATTGCAAGCAGTTACTGGGACGTATTATCGTTATCGCCCAAGTCGTTATACGCGCAGGTATTGTATTATCAAACCTTGAAAAATTTAGCGTATTTGGAAAAAGCTGCGGTTGCGGAAGGGATTATCCTTGAAAATCCTACGATTAAGTTAAACGAGGGCGGTCAAATCGAATATGATTTCGACGAAAAGTATTTGCAAACGTTGGCGAAAAAAGTAGCGCATGAAGTGCAAAAACCGGTAGACGTCCAAAACAAAACGGGATTTTTCGATACGCAGAAAGGACGTTTTATCGAAGGCTTTAATAAACACGGCGACGTGGTGGATTATGGTTCGACGATATTTAATAATATGACCGTTGCGGCAGGTATGGCAACCCAACAACAAGCCGAACTCGTGCTGTCTTGGATCGGCGGCGAACGCACCGTAGAAGGCGACGACGCAACAGGGTATACGGGCAATTCTGACGAATATCAAAATTACGGTATTTACGACTATGAATTTGCGCCCCGCACCACGACGGTGAAAAATTTCGAACAATACACGACGGGGCATTATACGGAAGCAACGAAATCGTATAGCGCGTCTTGTCAAGACGGCGGCGCTATCCTGTTTACAAGCTATTACGACTTGATGGCAAGATTGCAAACGAAGGGCGCAGAGAACGCTTACAGCCGTTTGAAAGCGATACGCGATTGGTATTTAAAAATTTACAATTACGCGCAAGAAAAGGATATACAAGGCACGCAATTCTATCGCGGTTATTATAGCAATGAGGTGGGTATTCCTTTGCAGGGCGGCGGTATTGCTGGATGTCTTGGCTTGGACTACGAATTCTTAGAAAACGCCATTGTATATTCGGTTGTGCCTTTTGGGTTCTTTAATTTGCACAGCAATGCGCTGAAAACTCTGTCCGTTGCGCCTAATCTTCCCAGCGAGCTTTCGTTTTGGAGAATGGAAAACTTGAAGTTTAACGAAGTTCTTTACGATTTAGAAGCAGGGAAAGATTACGTAATATTGGAAAGTGTAAGAGGCAACACAGACGGAATGAAGCTGCAAATCACTCTTCCTACAACGAGCGAAACGCCCGAAGTATATTGCAATGGTAAATTGTTGCCGACAAACGCATATACGGTGGCGAATGGCACAGTGACAGTAAACGTGGATTTCCGCGCACAAAAAATACAAGTAAAATAACAAGGAGAAAGATGATGAAAAAGATGATGAAAAAGATTTTTGCTTTGGCAATGGCGTCTGTTATGTCGGTTGGTTTATTTGCGGCTTGCGGCGGTACTGAGGACGATAGCGACGGTAAAATTAAAATCACGGTTTCGATAAGCGGTACGGACGCTTCCGAAGGCGAGTTGATGAGAAAATGGAAGCAGGCGTATGAAGCAAAAAACGAAAACATTACGATTGCAATTAAAGACTTTACCAGCGATTATACGCAAACAATGTTGGGTTACGTACAAAGCCCTAAACAAATGCCGGATATTATGTGGACGACGGGCGAAAAGCATGCGTCTTGGTCTAATGCTGGCGCGTTTGTAAACTTGAAGGATATGATCGCGGCAGATCCTTCCATTGACTTGTCTGATTTTTATGGTGAAATTATCAATGCTACGCATAAAAATTCTCAAGACGACGGAATTTATTTCATGCCCAGAGATTACAACAAGTGCGTTTTATTTATCAACAAAGTAATGTTCCGCGCGGCAGGTTTTACGGATTTGGAAATCGAAGACTTGAAAAACGGTTGGAACTATGAAAAGTTTATGGACACCTGCGAACGTCTTCGTGTTGCAATGAATAACAATGAAGTCCCCTCGAAAGGTATCCGTGACAATTCCGTGCCCGTAGATGCAAGAATGGACTTTAACGCTTCGTATTGCTCGTTTGTATATCATTACGGCGGTCAATTTGTAGAAGACGGAAAGGTGAATTTCCTTTCGGAAAAGAACCTTAACGCTTTCGGTGAAATCTTCGAGTTGATTGATAAAGGCTATATCGCAGAATCTGCAAAGAAGAGCTCCGCTACCTTCACAACTATGTCAGCTGCTATGTACATAGGGGTACGTCCTGCATTGCCTGGTATGCCCAACACGGCAAATTATGATATCGACTTCTTGCCGTTGCCTCTTGACACCATAGGCGTAGGCTGTAGCGGTTATGCAATTACCAACGTGGCAAAAGAACGTACAAGCGATTCTCCTTTGAACACGGAAAATAAAACGAACCAAGACTATGCTTTCGATTTCTTGAAGTTTATCGTATCGGAAGAGGGGCAAAAAATCGGCGCAGAAACGGGTAGTATTATTCCTGTTAGAAAGAGTATGGCAAATGATGCTTCGTGGACGTCTTATAAGAGCGCGTCGTTAAACCATGCGGCATTTGTATCCGTTCCTGAAAATGACTTCTCGCTGTCTATTTTCCAAGATTTTGAAGCAGATGACGCGGCGTTGCTTTTGGATAGTCTTTCCGGTACTATGGCGCAAGTAATTATTGGCTCTAACTATCCCAGCGGTTATCAATATAACGGTTATCAAAAATTAAAGGAAAGTGTTCAGCCTTATCAAAACGCGATAGCAAATATTAGGGCGAAATATTGATAAAAACCCTGATATCAATCAGGGGAATGGAATGAATTATGGAAAATGAAAAAATAAAAAAACTTAGACGACATATCGAAAAAGAATATTTGGGGTTATTGTTCGTATTGCCGGTTATTTTAGGGCTTTTGATTTTTACCTTCACGCCCATGATAAAATCGCTTTACGACAGTTTCCATGATATTAGTATTTTTGGGAAAGCGTCTAACTTTGGCTTGCAAAACTATATAATGATGTTCACAACAGAAAAAGATGAGTTCTTTAATTCTTTGTGGGCAACGATCAAATACGTATTGATTGCAATTCCTATCACAATGATTCTTTCATTCTCGCTTGCGTTATTGCTGAATAGGGAAATGAAGGGTATCAAATTGGCGCGCGTGCTTTGTTACGTGCCCGTCGTAATTCCTACCGTAGTAAATGGGGCGCTTTGGCGCACCATGACTACGTCGGAAAGCGGCTATTTCAATTTGTTGTTTAAAGCGGTAGGGTTGCCTAATTATATGTTCTTTGAAACGAACGAAACGGCATTTCAATCGTTTATTATCATGGGGTTATTTGGGATCGGAAGCGGTATGATTTTGTGGTTATCGCAACTGAAAAATATCCCGAAAACGTTGTACGAATCGGCGGATTTGGAAGGCGCGAATAGTTTTCAAAAATTGTTTGCTATTACGATACCTATGTGTACGCCGACCATCTTTTATACGTTGATTACGAACATTATCGGCGCATTCCAGGTCTTTGACCTTGCGTATATGTTCTCAACGCCGTTAAATGATCAAACGTTAAATTTCTTTGTACTGTATATTTACGAGCAAGCTTTTGGCAGAATCGGCAGAATGGGATATGCGTCCGCGTTATCGTGGATACTCTTCTTAATTATTGCCTTGTTGTCTGCGTTGGTGTTTAAGACAAGTAAGTGGGTGTATTATGGCGAAGACTTTAACTAATAAACAACGTAAAATGATACAAAACGGCATTTTTATTGCTGTAATTTCACTAATTGTCGTCGTGCTTATCTTCCCGTTTTTCGTTATGCTTGTAAGAAGCGTTATGTCGGATGAAGAAATATACATTTTCCCCAAACTGTTGCCTAACGAAATTGCGATTCAAAACTATTATGACAAAACGTATGCAGCGTCCTTTTTTAAATGGCTGGGGAACACGTTGACGATTGTTGTATTAAACATTATCGGTACGGTAGTTTCAGCGTTCTTATGCGCGTATGGCTTTGCGAAAGTGCGTTTTAAATTTAAATCGTTAATTTTCGGTGTAACGATGGCATCTACCATGCTTCCCAGCATTACGTTGCGTATTCCTTTGTACTTAATGTACGCGGAATGGGGTTGGTTGGACGGAACGCTTAATCCTTTAATTGTTCCTGCCTTCTTCGGCGGCGGCGCGTTGAATATTTTCTTGATTATGCAATTTATTAAGGGTATTCCTAACTCTACGTTGGAAAGCGCGCGTATCGACGGCGCAAACGAGCTGAGATGCTTGTTCAGTATCGTATTACCTAGCTGTTTGCCTATCGTAGCGCTTATCAGCGTAAACACCTTTTTGGGTGTATGGAACGACTATTCGTCTTCCTTAATCTATTTGTCGAACTCTGAAGAAAAGTGGACGTTGGCGCTCGGTTTCTATAAAGCTTCGTTAGACCCTGCTTTCGGCGAAAACAAGCAAATGGCAATGGGCGTTTTGATGTGTATTCCTTCTTTAATTGTATTTGGGCTCTCGCAAAAATTATTGATTGAAGGCGTGTCCATTAGCGGTATGAAAGCATAAAAGGATGACAATATGAAATTGATAAAAAAATTATTAGCCATGACGGCTGTAGCGGTAGCTTTTATCGCCTGCTTGTTGTCTGGTCCGCAGGTCGTGGCGAAGGCGGAAACAACCGTTGACGTTACGCAAAACGTTTTGGTTTCGGATTGGATTGTGCAAAGCGAATTAAAGGTAACCTACCTCAATTTAGGCGCAGATGTAATACCTAACAACGTGGGGTATGGAATTATTGATAATAACAATTATAAGTACGCGCAAGATTATATTGCAATTAACGGGAAAACGATTAAAGAAATCAATTCGGATACCAGCTTAAAGGCAAGTACTTGGACGTATACGATATTCCCTTCCACTGCCGACGTAAAATATAAGTTGCCGATTATCGTTTATCTTAACAATGGTCAGTTGGAAATTAAAATACATAGCAACTACGTAGCGCTTTTAGGAAGCTATGTGGAAATTACGGCAAAAGCAGGCTTGTATTTTATAAACGACGATACCAGGTATGAGGTGAAAGAGGATAAAAGCTTCGTCGTGTTTGGAAAAAAAGAGGCGCTTGAAAATGATATTACAGAAAGCGTAAAAATTACCGGTTGGGATACGACTGGTAATGCTGGAGAGCTTACCTATACGAGAATTAAACTTGGCACAGGCGTTATGCCCGAGGACGTATCCTATGGCATTATCGATGACGCAAGCTATATGTATTTGCAGGAGTATATTGCATTCAACGGCGAAACGGTGGCAGATATTAACGCAAATACGGATACGTCTGGTTACAACTTCTCGACATTCCCCTCGTCTGTTGATGACAAATACAAATTGCCGGTTATTATTTACGTAAACAGAGGAACGCTGGAAGTAAAGGTGCATAACCAGTATTGGCAAGCGCTGAAAAGTGATTTAATCATCACGGTTAAAAGCGGTTTGTATGTTATCAACGGCGATAAAAAATATGTGGTAACGCAAGACGTAACGTATACCTTGGCAAAAGCTATCGAAGAAAAAGATTTAGCGGGAAATATTTCTTTATCCGTCTGGAATAAAACGGGTGATGAAAAAGAATTGACGTACACGTTAATCAATTTTGGCACAGGCGTATTGCCGAGTGATATTGGTTATCACGTTATGGATAATCATATCGGTACGCATTATCACTATATCAAAGATTACATTGTAATCAACGGTAAAACGGTAGCGGAAATCAATGAAAGTACGGACGATAAGGATTACGTTTACTCCACCTTCCCTTCGACGACGGATGCACAATACGCAGTGCCTGTTATTCTGTTTGGCAACGGCGATAATTTGGAAGTAAAAATCCACAACAATTACGTTGCAACGCTTGGCGAAAAGATAGAAATTACCATCAAGGAAGGTTTTTATATCAACCAAGCAAACGTACAATATACGCTTAGCAGAAACGCTAACTTCATTTTAGAAGGAAGTATATGGGCGGATAAGGATAAGGTGTATACAATTACCTATTACCTTAACGGAGCGGTATACGGTGAAGCAGAACGTCTTCCGTATAAAACGCCATTCGTTTTACGGGACGCACCTCAAACGGAAGCTGGATATGTTTTTGACGGTTGGGAATGCGGAGACGTATCTAACGTAATACAAGATATGGAAATTTACGGTTATACCAGCGCGATTAGATATAATATAACCTATCATTTAAACGGCGGTGTAAACGATTCGACAAATCCTATTGTTTATTACGTAACGGATGGAGAAATTGTATTAAAAGAGGCAACCAAAGAGGGCGCAGTTTTCAAGGGATGGTATACTTCTGGCGATTATACGCAAAAAGTGGAAACAATCTCGCCCGAACAACTCGGCGATATAGAATTATACGCGTTATTTGAAGGCGGCGAGGCGGAAGCGGAAGGCTGCGGTTCTAGCATTTCTATGGCTTGCGGTTTAGTAACTTTGATGGGAGCGGCAATCCTTTTCACCAAAAAAGAATTGCTGGAAAATTTAAAATAATAAGGAGAAAAAATGATGAAATTTAAATTTGTTGCATTAGCGGTTTGTTCGCTGTTGTGTGTAGGCGCAACGTATTCTGCGGTAAATATGGCAAATAACGACGTGCGATACGTAAGCGCGTCGGAAACGGCTGTGGATATCAGCGCAGGTACAACCATTTCCGGTTGGGAAGATAAAAATGAATTGAAACAGCTTACCATTTCGTTTGATAAAAACGCATTAAGCGATTTTAATTATGACGCGATGGATAAAGATAATTTTCTTTACGTACAAGAATATCTCTTGTTTAATGGCAAAACGGTAAAAGAAATTAACCAAGACGAAAGCTTGGGTGCAAAAACTTGGACGTATACGCAATTCCCTGGCAATGCGGACGATAAATATAAAGTTCCCGTTCTTATTTATGAACGCGACTCTGCGAGATTGCGTTTGTTTATTCACGAAAATTACTTTGCTATGCTTGGCGATTCGATTGTCTTCGAAATTAAAGAAGGCTTAACGTTTATCAATGAAGGCGCAAGCTACGTAATGGAAGAAAGCAGAAGCTTTGCTTACAGTAATGGTAATTGGGTTGCAGTAAAAGAAGAAGTTGAAATTACGGAAGACGTAACCATCACCGGCTGGGATATTACGGGTGGTGCAGACGAGCTTACGTATACGAGAATTAACCTTGGCGAAGGCGTTATGCCCGAAGGTTTGGGTTATGGTATCATTGACAATGCAAATTATACCTACTTGCAAGACTATATCACGATTAACGGCGTAACGGTTGCGGATATTAACGCAAACACGGACGATAGCAATTACGTTTATTCTACCTTCCCTTCGTCTGTTGATGCAAAGTATGCGATTCCCGTAATTATTTACGTAAACGAAGGCACGATGGAAGTAAAGGTGCACAACAATTATGTTGCAACGCTTGGCGATACGGTTACG
>JAZRDM010000018.1:0-7003 GCA_045660265.1 Candidatus Scatosoma sp.
GTGAAATACGGCGCAATACTTTGTCAGCGTGCGTTTTCCCTCGCTCGTTTACGCATAGTAAACGTCCCGTCGGGAAAGCCGCGTCTTCCGCTTCTTGCTTGCGTTTGAAAAGGGTAAGATGAAGTGCTGGTGAAATACGGCGCAATACTTTGTCAGCGTGCGGCTGTAAAAAAGCAAAGCGTGAAAAATTGTTTTGGCTTGTTTGCTGAGCGGGAAAAGTTGCGTTGCGGGTAGGTATAAAATTAAAAAGCTTTGGATATAATTCCTTCCGATTGGATTCGGGAGGAATTTTTTTGTGCGGTATGGGGTAACGGCGTGTTTAAAAAGCTGGGCGGCGGTAGCGCTTGCTGTGTTGATAGTTGGGGTAGGCATGCTGTTTAAGGGCTCGGCATTGTCAAAAATTGACGGGGAGCGGACATATTATTTGCATTCCGCGTCCTCGTGGGCGAGCTGTAAATCTGAATTGGATTTATTAGACCTTCCGTTTGTGAAGGGGGAAAGTGTGTCGGTAACGGTGGCGGACGGTGTAAATTTTGCGCAGGGGATTATACAAACGTATGAGGCGGAAGTGTTGTTTGTGGAAGAAACGGCGGACGCGGTTTCGTATTATTGTTTTTCACCGAATATTTCAAACTGTATTTCTTTAAACGGAAGAGCGGTGAATTTGCATATTGCCGTCGCGGTGCAAAGAGAGTCGGTTGTAGTAGGGACGCCCATTATTTTCGGCGGATTTTAAGAAATTTTAAAATGTTTTTTATGGCTCGCTTATAAGATTGTTTGTATAAAATTTCAAAAGACGGGGAATGATTTACATACAACATATTTGTCGGAGGATTAAAATGAAAGATAAACACAACAAAAATCAAAGAAATTGGGCAGAGCTTCTGAAGGATAAGAGGTTTTATTATTCTTTGCTTGCGGGCGGGGTAGCAGTACTTGCGATTGTATTTGTGGCGACGATTGCCGCGGTAAGCAAACAGGAAGAGCCAACTTTGGATGAGGGGAACTCTTCACAGTCGCAGTTGCCCCCGAGCCAAGAAGGGAATAATTCGGCGGATGGGAATGATGGCTCTTTAGATGGTAATCAGCCTGTAGATGCGCCGCAAGGTATGACGTTGCCTGTGGTAAATGGTACGCTGAGCAATGATTATGGGTTTTTCTATAATCAAACCTTGAATTCGTATTATGAACACGAAGGCATTGACTTTGCCGCAAGCGTAGGTACGGAGGTTTTTGCTGCGCAAGACGGGACGGTGGAAGGCGTTTTCACGGGGGACGTGTTGACGGGGACGGAAATTGTTATTGACCACGGCGACGGCGTGAAAACGGTATACCATTTTGTACAAGCAGTCGAAGGGTTATCTGCCGGTGATAAAGTAGAACGAGGAGAAGTGATTGCGACGGTTGCTGAGGCGAACGGCGCGGAATATAAGGATGGGGCGCATTTGCATTTTGAGATTTTACAAAACGGTAAAAACGTTGACCCTGCGTCGCATTTGGATTTGAATGAAAAGTAAAAATAAACCGCTTTTGCGCGCAAGGCAAAAGCGGTTTTAAAATTCTTCTTCTAATAAGTGCTCTAATGAAACGTCGAAATAATGGGCGATATTTACGAGTGTATCTAAATCGGGCTCTCGGCTGCCGCTCTCCCAAAAACTGATGGTTTGATTGCAGACGTTGAAAATTTCTCCTAAACTTCGTTGAGATAAGCCCTTTTCTAAACGTAATTCTTTTAAGCGTTTTCCAAATATATTGTTTTTCATAACCTTATTTTACTACAAAATGTAGGATTTTAGTTGACTTCCTACAAAATGTAGGATATAATAGAGGTACAAAATTATTTTGGAGGCTACTATGGAAGAAATTTTGATTAAAAGTGAACTTGACAAAAAGTGGAAAAACATTTTGTTTTATTCAATGATTGTGTTTTTAGCGCTTGCGGTTTTGTGTTTGTTAATTCAATTTTCCGCGTGGGGTGCGGATGATAACAAATACGTTCGGGTGTATGGTTACACTTTTAAGGGCGGAACATCTGCGTTTGATGAATACGTAGAGAAAGGATATTCGATTCGATATTATACTAATTTCTGGTCGTTTGCTTGGATTTATTTGTGTTTCTCCTTTACGTTGTTTGGCTTGATTTCAACGCTTATTTATTTCGCATTTACAAAAAGCGAACTGATTGTTTCGAATATGAACGTAAAAGGGAAAAGTTTGTTTGGGAAAGAAGTAGCGTTGCCTTTGTACATGGTTTCGGCTTATTCGACGAGAAGTTTATTCTCGACCATTGCGGTGGCGACTGCATCTGGATTTACTAAGTTTTACTTGATTTCGAATTATAAAGAAATCGGTGAAGTGTTGACGGGGCTTTTGAATGACAGACAAAAGAATACCGAAGTGGTATCTGCGCCTGTAATTCAAGCACAAAGCGGAAATTCGGTTAGCGAACTCAAAGAATTAAAAGACTTGCTGGACGCGGGTGTGATTACGAAAGAGGAATTCGACGCGAAGAAAAAACAAGTTTTAGGTTTGTAATTTACATAGCTGGTTTAGAAAAGAGTCTGTTTGCGCAGGCTCTTTTTTCATATTTTGACGAGCGTACGCATACAATAAATAGAAAAATTGCGTGCGAGGTGAGTATGAAAAAAGGGGCGGTATTGTTGGCGGCGGTGATGCTTTTAAGCGGGGTGGGATTTTTATCGGCATGCGACAAGGAAGAAAAGGTTTCATGCAGGTATGATTTGAACGTGGAATATTCGCCCCAGACAGCAACGGTATCGGGAACGGTAAAGCTGACGTTTACCAACGTTTACGACCAAGAGATTTCGGCGTTGAAATTTCAGCTTTATCCAAATGCCTACCGGGAAAACGCTTTGTATAGAGCGGTGTCGAAAACGTATGAAGAAGCGGCGTATTACGAGGGGGAAAGTTATGGGGGGATTTCAATTTCTTCTGTGAACGGGGCAAAGTCTTTTGAAATTTCGGGCGAGGATGAAAATATTTTGGTTGCGTATTTAGAGGAAAGCTTGTTTCCGAATGACAGTGTTACACTGGATATTTGTTTTTTGACGGAGCTAGCGTCGGTGAAGCATAGGACGGGCGTGGGGGAACGGAGTGTTAATCTAGGGTATTTTTACCCTATTCTGTGCGGTTGGAGAGATGGCGGATTTTATGAAACTGTGTATGATTTTATCGGCGATCCTTTTTATCACGATTGTGCGGAATATAACCTTTCTTTGACGATTCCCAAAGAGTACGTGGTGGCGAGCGGTTGTGTTGTAAACGAGGAAAAGGCTTTAGAAAGTAAAAAAAAGTATAGTATGTCTACAAAAAATGCCAGAGAAATTGCTTTTTGTTTGAGTAAAGAATATGAAAAGGCGGTTTGTGAGGTAGATGGGGTGGCGTTGGCGTATTACGCTTTTGATGCGCAAACAGCGATAGATGGCTTGGAAGTGGTAAAGAAAGCGTTTTCTCTTTATCAAGATAAATTTGGGCAATATGCTTACGAGACGCTTGTAATCGCGCAGACGGAGTTTTGTTTGGGCGGAATGGAATATTCGGGCTTTGGCATTGTAGGGGATACGTTAACGCGGGAAGAGACGGTGCGCGCAATCGCGCATGAAACCGCGCACCAGTGGTGGTATGCGGCGGTGGGAAGCAATCAGCTTGATGAGGCTTGGCAGGACGAGGGGTTGGCGGAGTATTCTTGCGCTCTTTTTTATGAAGCGTATCCTGAGTATAACGTTGGTTACGCGGAGTTTGTGGAGAAGACATTGAAAGAATATCGATTATACGCAGACGTATATGGGCAGGCACTGGGACAATGGGATACGCGGATGAGCAGAAGTTTAAAAGAGTATTTAAGCGAGTATGAGTATCGCGCGGTGGCGTATGATAAAAGCGTGGTGATGTGGGATTGCTTGCGGAAAAGTGTGGGTGATAAAAAGTTTTTTGCGGCGCTGAAAAGATATTATAAGGAGAATACCTATAAAATGGCGGGCGTGGGGGATTTGGTAGGCGCGTTTGAAAAGTGCGGTATGGACGTCGCAGGATTTTTTGACGGATTTTTAAGCGGAAAGGGGATTGTATAAAAAAGAAAAGGCGGGCGTGAGAGCGGCTCGCTTTTTTTATCGGTTGGTGAGGTGGGGAATGTTGGCGTTGTTGGGAAATTCTTGAAAATTTTTTAATTTTTTTTTGCGGTAAACACTTGCCAAATTGAAAAAGTTGGCGTATAATAAAAGGGTAGCATAGTGCAAATTGAATTTGTAATCCCAAACTATGCGGAAAGGACTCTTAGGAGCTAAGGAGAGATTATGGACGCTGTCCCTAACCGAAGTAGCATGACAATCAAAGAAATTCTGCTGTGTGAGAGTTCTTTTACACAAAAGCGTTAAATTTAACGCGGTTTTGTAAAATGAGTACGGCGCACGGTGGGTTTTCCGTGCGTTTTTTTACGCTCTTTTGCCATTGGGCGAGGGTGGAAAACGCCAAAGAGTAGTAATTTTAAGGCGGTGCGATATGATTAGATTTTACAAGACTGAAGATTCTCGCGTACAATCCATCGACGAGTTTGCAAAGCGTTGCTGGGTGGAAATGATTAACCCTACCGACGACGAGGTGGAAGATATTTGCGCTCTTAGCGGGATTAGCGAAGAAATGATTAAAGCTGCGCTCGACGAAGAAGAATCGGCGCGTGTGGAAACGGAAGATGGAACGACCATGTATATCGTGGATAGTCCAATGATGGTGGAAACGGAAGAGGGAGATGATACGTATACCACCATTCCTGTTGCTATTATTTATAATGAAAAATGTATTGTAACGGTTTCCTTGCATCAAAATCCCGTGTTTGCAGGGTTCCGTACGAATAGAAGCAAGGTTTCGACTTTGCAACCTGTTGGATTTGTACTGCATTTCATGTATGAAAACGTGAAGCGTTTCTCGTTTTTGCTGAAACAAATTGATAAAAAGTCCTTGCGCTTGCAGGCGGAATTGCATAAGTCAATGCGTAACCAAGAGCTTATCGAGTTGCTGGGGCTGCAAGACTCGCTTGTTTACTTCTCGACGGCGCTTTCGGCGAACTCGTCGGTGTATGGAAGATTGTCGAGATTGGCGCCCGTGCAATCGAATGAGGATTATCAAGATTTGTACGACGACGTTATGATTGAAACGCGTCAGGCGGTGGAAATGTGTTCGATTTACCGCGATATTTTGAAGACGACGATGGACGCGTTTAGCTCGGTTATTTCGAATAACGTGAACGACGTCGTAAAACGTTTAACGATTATTACCATTTTGGTGGCGATTCCTACCTTGATTGCAGGGCTTTTGGGGATGAACGTCGATTTGCCTTTCGGTATGGGTGTGCATGGCGATTGGGACGGCGTAGCGTTTTGGATAGTCGTTGCTGTCTGCGTTGTGCTGACGGTGCTTTGTTCTGTTCTGCTTGTGAGAATGACGGATAAGGTGAGAATTCGTACGCCAAAACAGGCGAAAAAGAAGTTTAGAAAGGATTGATTTTTGACGAAGGAGAAGCTATGCCCTTTTTACAGTATAAATGTTTGCAGTGTGGAAAAATATTTGATGAGTTGGTGAAATCGCACACCGATATTGTGAAATGTCCTAACTGTAACGGCGAAACAAAACGGGAATATGCGGGAACTGTCTATTCAGCTACGGGCAAGGAGAGTAAGAAATGCTCGGGAAATTGCAGGACGTGCGGTGGATGCAGATAATTGAATTGGAACAAGAAAGCAGAGCGTTGTTTGAAAACAACGCTCTTTTTTTGTAGGGAAGTGCTTGATTCGTTTGTGTCGCACTGCTCTAGCTGTGGGTATGAGCTGCGAGGTATAAGGACGGCTAACTCTATTCAAGAGCTTGTGGAAAAAATAGAAAATTGTCCGTCTGAAAAAAGATTGATTGAAATTATACGAAATTTTCCTATTCCTAATACCAAAGAAGATATATTAGAATTTATGGTGTTAGCGGCTTCAAATTTTGATGTAAAATATTATAAAAGCCATTTAAATGAAGAAGATGTTTCAGACGCGTGGCTTTCGAAAATTAAAGAAAGTGATTGTAGGTATTTCGTTGGTTGGCGGAATTGTTATTCTTGCACTTTTGTTGCTGGTGTTTCTTTAATTGCCGAGTTTTGTATTATATACTCTCACGCGCGTGCGTATATATTATTAAATAGTTATATAGTGGCGGTATGGCGGGGTATGTGGGGTGGTTCTTGGGTTAGTTTTGTGGGGAATGGAGAAAATCTTGCAAAAAAATAAAAAAAGTTTAAAAAATTGAAAAAAAATGCTTGACATTCTTTTTTAATGATGATATTATAGTTAAGCTGTAATCAAGCGCACAGCGTTTTTCACAGCGATCTGCTGAAGCAGAGATAAAACGAAGATTAACAACTGCATAGCAAATAGTGATGTTTTTATATAGATATATATAAAGACGAGTACGAAAGGCAAAATTTTCATATTAAGAAAATAAAGCTAATTGGTTAATAAGCACAACGGAAGGACGATTTTAAAAGGTTCTTAAACTGTGAAGAAAAGACAAATTAGCCGAGTAAAGATAATAGAATTTTTGTAAGAGACGAGTAGAAAGAGATGAAAAGATCAAGCTACAAAGGGCTTACGGAGGATGCCTTGGTACATGGCGCCGAAGAAGGACGTGACAAGCTGCGAAAAGCTGCGGGGAGGAGCAAATATCTAGAGATCCGCAGATATCCGAATGAGGGAACTCAGCACGAGTAATATCGTGTTATTGCATACTGAATAGATAGGTATGTAAGGGGAACCCGGGGAACTGAAACATCTAAGTACCCGGAGGAAAAGAAAACAACAGTGATTCCGAAAGTAGTGGCGAGCGAAATCGGAGGAGCCCAAACCAAGTCTATAATGGGCTTGGGGTAAGGACTGCGACATAGTATCCGGATGGATAGTCGAATTACCTGGAAAGGTAAGGCAAAGCGGGTGACACCCCCTTAGACGAAATC
>JAZRDM010000019.1:0-7018 GCA_045660265.1 Candidatus Scatosoma sp.
TTGCCTTAAACTTTCTCGATATTCGCGCGTGGTAAAACCGTGCTTTTCCTTAAAACGAGTGATGAAATATGGATAGCAAGTATAGCCAGACATGGTTGCGATTTTCATAGCGCTGAGTGTGGTTGTTTTTAAAAGATGTTCTGCGTTTAACATTTTTCTTTCATTGATGAAATCGGTGACGGTTTCCCCCGTTTTTTGTTTAAATTTCTTGCAGAGATAAGAATGGGAAATGAAGAAATTTTTCGTGATATCTTCAATGGAAAAATAGGGGTCTAAACAATGCATCGTAATGAAATTTTTTATATTCGTGATAAATACGTCCTCTTTAAGAGAAGAAATATTATTTTGTGGTTTTGAAAAGGAACTCAAAACAGAGAAAAACAACGCTAAAACAGCGTGATAAGAGAAAGAGGAGTCTTCTTTATTTTCGAGGATAAAATCTTTCAGCTCTTCGCGAATTTTTTTAGGGTCGGGATGTTTTTGCACGATATTTTGCAGGGTGAAGCCGGTATCCTCTAAATAAGTGGGGGCAAAATCGCCGATGAACTCAAAAAAGATATGCGAAGGTGGATCGTCATTATTGGCGTAGGTGCGAAAGGGAATATCTTTCGGCATTATAAAAACGTCGTTTGCATTTGCGGCATAACTTTTATTATTGATTTCGATATATTGCGTCCCTGATATAACGTAGAGCAGAGAATAATAAGGCTGAATACGGCGGAACGACTCCATGGTTTCGTGGCGGAAATCCCAAAAACCAAAGCCTATCATACGAAAATCGTTTTCTTGCCTATCCGTAACGGCGGAAAGACATTTTGAAAAATTAAAATTGAAATGTTTGTCCATGGCTTTATTATAACAGAATAAAAAAAGTAATGTCAAGCGTTAAAAACGTATAATTTAGGATAAAAAAACTAAATAAATAGACAATATAGAGTATTTACATCGATATTTTTTATGTTATACTATTATTATAAACTAATATTTTAATGAAATTGCCCCAAAGGCGAAATGGATTTTGATGAGCAAACAGCATTTATCTTAATTTCGCTATGGGGTATTGGAGGGTAGAAGTAGATGGAAGCGAAAAAAATTGCCATTATCGGCTACGGCGGAAGAGGTAGAATTTACGGGCAATTTGCACTAGATTATCCTGAAAAATTTTCTTTGGTTGCAGTGGCGGATATTGATGAACAGCGTTTGCAGCCTTTGCAAGGAAAGGGGATAAAGACGTTTTTCGATTATAAGGAATTATTAAATTCCAATTTTGATTTAGACCTTGTAGTAATTTCAACGCAAGACGCGCAACATAAAGAGCACGCTTTGTATGCAATGGAAAAAGGCTATGATTTATTGTTGGAAAAACCTGTTGCAACCACGCAAGAAGAATGCTTGGAAATTTATCAATACGCAAAGTTGCACAATCGAAAAGTGTACGTATGTCATGTATTAAGATATTCGCCTTTCTATCAAACGATAAAGGATATTATCGATGAAGGAACGATAGGGGAAATCGTCAATATTCACGCGCTTGAAGGGGTTGGGTATTATCACCATGCGCATAGTTACGTGCGTGGGCCTTGGCGTAGAAAAGAAATATCGAGCCCTATGATTTTGGCGAAATGTTGCCACGATATGGATATCATTCGTTATCTTATCGGTGAAAAATGTATTTCTATCAATTCTTACGCTTCGAGAAAATTTTTCCGTGAAGAAAACGCGCCGAAAGGGGCTGTGCAATATTGTTCAGCTTGTCCGTTGAGTGCAACGTGTACGTGGAATGCACAAAAGCTTTATACGACGGACGATTATCGCTGGACGTCGTCATATTTCTTGACGAGCGAGAAAACGGACGAAAACATCTTAAAGGCGCTTAAAGGAACGCAATACGATAAATGCGTATTTTTAAACGATAACGACGTTGTGGACCATCAATCGACGATTATGTTGTTTGAGGGGGGGAAGACGGCGGTGCATACGATGACGGCATTTTCTCAACGCGTTTATCGGGATATCAAAATATTCGGAACAAAAGCAGAGCTTTACGGGCATATGGAAGATAGCTATATTGAAATTCGTCCTTTCGGCGGCGAAGTTCAAAGAATAGACGTGGATATTTCTAGGGCAACGTTGGGCGGGCATAGCGGCAGCGACTTCTTTATGATGGAGCAGCTCTATAACGAATTAAGCGGAATCCCCAGCAAAGGCATCACATATCTTGACGTTTCCATTGAAAGTCATTTGATGAGTTTTGCCGCGGAAGAAAGCCGTTTGCAAGGTGGCGCAACAAAAAAAATAAACGATTAAAAGGAAAAAGAAGAGCATACATATGGAACAGTTTAAAATTAGTTTTTGGAATTACGTAAAAATGGGTGTACTCGACGCAAAAAAAGCGGTAGAGGATTGGAAAGACGCTGGTTTTAATCTTGCAATGACTTTTGAATATGTTGCGGAAAAAGATAATCCTGCCGATATGTTGGAATTGTTAGACGCTTGTCAAGCAAAGGGAATAAAAGCCATCGTTTGCGATAAGAGAACGAGATATAGTCACTATATGGAAGTGGGAGAAGAAAATTTCCGCGCTGGCGTAAAAAAGGTGATGGAAGAATTTGGCTTTCACGAAACCATTTATGGTTTTCACGTAGGAGACGAACCTAACAGCGAGGCATGGGAACCTGCAATTTCTGCATTTAAAATCGTCAAAGAAGAAGCGAATGGCAAGAAAGGTTTTATCAATATGTTCTCTTCTTGGGTTACGCCCGAATGTCCTTCCGTAATCGGCGCGTCTATTGATGAATATGAAGATAAAGTGGTGGATTTTGTGCAACGCTCAGGCGCAGACATCGTTTCGTTTGATTGTTACGCGCAATGTATGTACACCGATAGAGAATTTGAGCAAGACGAATTTTTGAGAAATTTACATATGTTTGCTTCGGCTGCGAAGAGAACGGGTTCGGAATTGTTTGTTTCCTTGTTGAGCGTAGGGCATTGGAATTATCGTGTACCTAACGAGGATGATATTCGTTGGCAACTGAATATGGCTGTGGCGCACGGCGCGACGGGTATGTTCTGGTTTTATTTCTATCAAAGACTTCTTGAGGAAAATTATCGTGGCGGTCCTATCAATCTTTTCTGGGAAAGAACGCCGATGTTTGATAAGATTTCTTTCCAAGATAGATTGTTTATGAAATACTACGCGCCTCGCTTAGAGGGATATAAAGTGGAAGACGTAAGCTATTTCCGTAGAACGTACGGCGGTTATCCCAAATTTACGGGGAATAAAGAACTCAAAGTTTTAGAAACGCTATTAAATAATGAAAGTATTTGCGTGAGCCGTTGGGTGAATGCAGAGGGCGCGGTGAAATATACGCTCGTGAATGTCGGCAGAGAGCTTCCCACTCGTTTGCGTGTGGAATTTGAAGGCGAATTGGCAAAGAATAACGGGAAATATTATTTTGCGCCCGGTCAGTTGATGATTTTTGACGAGGAAGGCGTTCTTTAAAGTGTGAATGCAACGTTCGATTTTACGATAAGCGCATAAGATTGTTTACATAAATGTATCGATAAGCGCAAGTTGCATAGAAGAAAAATTGGATAGGAGGACGATGTATGGTCATAATAGGAAAAAAGAAAAGCTTGGCGAGTAAAGGCGCTGGGATATTTGTCGTCTCGCTTTTGATAATTCCAATTGTGCATTGGTGTATTTTCTGGTTTGGGGTGAACGTAAATTCCATTTTAATGGCGTTTCAGTTGCCGACGGGAGAATGGTCGTTGGAAACTCTGCAATCGGTGGTACGTGAAATTATTAGCAATGAATCCAATGCGGATATAAATTTGCATACAGCAATAAGAAACACGCTCGTGTATTTCTTAAAAGATCTTTTGATGTTGCCTTTTCAGTTGGTCATTGCTTATTTCTTTTATAAAAAAATAACAGGGTATCGCGCGTTTCAGGTAATTTTTTATTTACCCTCGATTATCAGTGGCGTAGCGTTTGCGACAATGTTTTCTAGCTTTGTTGCGTCGTCTGGGCCATTGGGGATATTGCTTAAAAATTTAGGCGTATCGCCTGTGCCGCAGCTGTTGGCAAATTCCGATTATTCCACGAATACGATTTTGTTTTACACGATTTGGATTGGTTGGGGCGGCAATATGTTGCTTCTCGGCGGCGCACTTGCGAGAGTACCCATAGAAATTTTGGAATCGGCAAGATTAGACGGGATTAAACCTGCGCAAGAGTTGATTTATATGATTTTGCCTTTAATTTGGTCTACGTTATCAACCTTGCTTATTTTGAATATGACGAGCTTATTCTTAGCGGACGGCCCGATTCTTTTGTTTACGAATGGGAAATATAAAACAGCAACGATTGGGTATTGGATATTCGATAAAGTATATTATCAAGGGGTTGGCGCGTACAATTCCGTTTCGGCGGCAGGTTTGATATTCACGCTGATTGGCACGCCGATTATTCTGTTGGTAAAGCACCTCATCGAAAAAGTTCCCGTGGTGGAATATTAAGGGGGTGGAAAGATGATAAACGTAAAGAAAAAAATGTATCGTAAAGGCGACGGTGGAATTTTAACGCAAAAAACGCGTGGTGAAAAAATTTTATATGCCATTATGTTTGTTGTATTCCTGCTTCAATCGATAACGTTGATTGTTCCCGTTTTATGGATAATCATGTCCTCGTTCAAAGGCGCGCTTGAATATATGGGCGGATATGCATTCGATTTGCCTGAAAAATGGTTATTTTCCAATTATTCGTTGGCTTTTAAAGTGTTGAACGTTGGCGATACGAATTTCTTTGGAATGATATTCAATAGTTTATGGTATACCTGCATCACGACGTTTTTAGGGGTGTTTATGCCAGCTATGACGGGATACGTAATGTCGAAATATAAATTCCCAGGGAAAGAAGTCATTTTTAGCGTGGCGATTATATCTATGGTCATTCCCATTGTTGGTGCAACGGCATCCAGAATGAAGATTATTGCAGCGCTGAATATTTACGATTCCCCTTTGTATGTTATTGTGACGGCGTTGGGGGGATTCGGCGGTAGTTTCCTTGTGTATTACGGATTCTTTAAAGCGCTTAGTTGGAGCTATGCAGAGGCGATTATGATAGACGGCGGCGGACATTTTATAATCTTCTTTAAGGTTATGTTGCCGCAAGCCACGCCAATGCTTTTAACGTATGCGATTACGGGTGCGATTGGGAATTGGAACGAATATCAGACAATGATATTATTCTTGCCTAGCTTTCCCACGCTTGCCTCGGGGTTGTTTGAATATAAAGAAAACGCCGTGCGTGCGGCGAACTTCCCCGTTTACTTCGCAGGGCTTATTCTCTCGGTTATACCCACTATCGCATTGTTTTGCGTGTTTAGTAACCGTATTATGACGAGCATTTCTATCGGTGGATTGAAAGGCTAGTCAATAAAATAAAAAATAAAAATACAATATAGAAAATAAGGAGAAAAAAGATGAAATACAGGGCATTAGCATTTTTAGCGATGGCAAGCGTATTGTCAACATCGGTAGTAGGGCTTGCGGCTTGTGGCGGCGCAAGGGTTGGGGATGACACGAACACGTTGCAGATTTTTATTAGTGATTTTGGCTATGGCACGGAATGGCTGGATGATATGATTACGGAATTTAAAGCGCAGGATTGGGTAAAAGCAAAATATCCAAATCTCAATATTCCTAAGCCCACTAGTAATTCGGATAGAACGTTCCCTGCGGATAGAATGATTACGGACGGGAAGACGAACACCTTTGATTTGTTGTTCTCTTGCGATTCGGCAAACGCATATTACGATAGAACGGACGCAAGCGGCAAAGGCTTCTTTGAAGATTTGACGAGTGTGTATAATGCTACGATTCCTGGTGAAAGCGTTACCGTTGCTCAAAAGATGAAAGATGAAATTTTGGCAAATTATAATCACACCAAAAAAGACAACACAAAGACCTATTACGCTATGCCTTGGGTAAATGGTTATATGGGGATTTTGTATAATCAAACGCTTGTAAACAATAAGCTTGGCGCAGATTACGTACTTCCCAGAACGACGGTAGAATTGGAAACGATGGCAAGCGAATTGAAGGGTCAAAGCGCAACGCCGTTCATCTCTTCCACGAAATCTGGCTATTGGAATCAGGTTGCATTTACGTGGTGGGTGCAATATGAAGGCTTGGAAAGATATGAAGATTATTGGCTTGGCGTAGATGAATATGACGAAACGACTTCTGCGAATTTCGCACAGCTCGGCAGACTTCGTTCTTTGGAAGCTTTGGAAAGCTTGATTCATACGGATAAAGGTTATAATCACGCAGACGTAAACGAACTTGAATTCACGGCGGCGCAGTCTAAATATATTTTGGGTGAAGCTGTGATGATGCCTAACGGCGACTGGTTTGAAAACGAAATGAGAGCGAACTACGCGGAAGATAAGAACAATTACGATATTCGCTTTATGAAGATGCCCGTAATCAGTTCGATTGTAGAAACGATGGATATCTATACGCACGATAAGGCGTACACCGAACTTTCTAATGCAGACAAAGCTACGTATGATGCGAAGCTTGCGGCGATTGTTACCGTAGTGGATGCAGGCGGTTCTTTGGCAGATGCGCAGGCGGCGGTTGCAGGACTTACGGAAAGCGATTTCAATAAAGTGGACACGGCAAGAAAGATCGCTTACGGCGTTGATAACCACGAGGCGTATATTCCTTCTTACGCAACGGCAAAAGACATTGCAAAAGATTTCCTCGTATTTATGGCTTCTGACGTTGCTAGTAAATCGTTTATGACGAGCACGAACGGTGCTTCTACGGCATTTGAATATGACGTGCAGGAAAAAGCTCCCCAACTTTACGCTTCCTTCTCGACGTTGCAGAAGGAAAGATTGGCAATCGCAGCAGAAGGTATTGCGCCTTTCTCCGCAACGACTTCTCGTCTTTGCTATCTTGGCGGCTTGACGTATTACACGATTTCTAACGGTTTGGAAAACTTCTT
>JAZRDM010000020.1:0-34479 GCA_045660265.1 Candidatus Scatosoma sp.
GTTCCAAACAACTCAAAGAAAAAGAGTTTAAGACTTGGAAATACAAAGCCCTCACTATGCGCGACGAATGTACCGAAGGGAACATCACAGCCGAAGAATACGTCGCTTGGCTGGAAGCATATTTTCCAAACCGAAAGCAACGTAATTGATACATAATTTGCATACAAAAAGCCCCTCTTACTTGAACTTTAAGCGTTCAAATAAGAGAGGCTTTTCTCCTATTTTATTGTATCGGGATAATCAAAAGGTATCAAAACGGTATCATTTTCCGTTTTTGGAAACCGAAAATCCGCTGTTTATAAGGCTTTGCGCGATTTCGTTGATTATTCCCATTCAATCGTTGCAGGTGCTTTGGGGCTTAAATCATACAACACGCGACATACGCCAGGTACTTCTGCTAAAATGCGATCGGTTATCTTTTTCAAAACGTTCCAATCAATTTCAGGAACGGTTGCACTCATTGCATCAACGGTATTCACCGCGCGAATGATAACAGGCCAGTCGAACACACGCTTACCATCTCTAACACCCGTCGAACGAAAATCTGGTACGACAGTGAAGAATTGCCAAACCTTATCTGTAAGACCCGCTTTATCAAATTCTTCGCGCAAAATCGCATCAGATTCTCTAAGAGAATGTAAACGATCTTTCGTAATCGCGCCCGTGCAACGAACGCCAAGACCAGGACCAGGGAACGGTTGTCTATCTACCATTTCAGCAGGCAAACCAAGCGCTTTACCAACCACTCTTACTTCGTCCTTATATAAAAGTCTAACCGGCTCTACAAGCCCTTCAAATTGCATATCTTCAGGAAGCCCACCTACGTTGTGATGCGCTTTTACACCATCACTTTCAATAATATCAGGATAAATAGTCCCTTGCGCGAGGAAGGAAATGCCCTTGAGTTTACGTGCTTCTTCTTCAAACACGCGAACAAATTCACCACCGATAATCTTACGTTTTGTTTCAGGATCGGATACGTCAACGAGTTTCCCCAAGAAACGTTCGGTTGCGTCAATATAAATCAAGTTTGCATCCAAACCATTTTGGAAAATTTCGATAACTTGTTCGCTTTCGCCTTTGCGCATCAAACCGTGATTGACATGTACACAAACAAGTTGTTTCCCAATTGCTTTAATTAAAAGCGCGGCAACAACCGAGCTATCAACGCCGCCAGAAAGCGCCAATAACACCTTTTTATCCCCCACTTGTTTTTGTACAGCTTCTACTTGTTCCGCAATAAAGGCATTTGCAAGTTCAATTGTCGTAATGCGTTGCATTTCATCCGGTCTTTTATTTAAATCCATAATAGCTTATTCTCCGTTTTTATTTTAATATCTTGTGCTTTCAAGGAAATTAGGCACTCAGCTTGACTGAATGCCACGAATTGTTAGTGTTGTGAATAGTTAGGAGCTTCCTTACTGATAGAAATGTCGTGAGGATGGCTTTCAATTAAGCTTGCGTTGGTAATACGAACAAATTCTGAACTTGTGCGAAGTTCTTCAATCGTTGCCTTCCCGCAATAACCCATACCAGAACGCAAACCGCCCTTCATTTGATAAATAATATCAGCAGCACTTCCACGATAAGGCACTCTTCCTTCAACGCCTTCGGGAACGAACTTCTTTGTTCCTTCTTGGAAATATCTATCGCTACTACCTGCTGCCATTGCGCCAAGCGATCCCATACCCCTGTATACCTTATAGCTTCTGCCTTGATATAATTCAACTTCACCAGGGCTTTCCAGCGTACCAGCTAACAACGAGCCAACCATAACCGCGCTACCGCCAGCAGCAAGTGCTTTCACGATATCACCACTATACTTAATACCGCCATCTGCGATAATTCTCTTACCATATTTATCAGCTTCTTCTGCGCAATCCATAATTGCAGTAAGTTGAGGAACGCCGATACCCGCAACGACACGCGTCGTACAAATAGATCCTGGCCCAATACCTACCTTTACTACGTCAGCTCCCGATTTAATCAATGCTTCCGTAGCAGCAGCCGTAGCGACGTTACCTGCAATAAGCGTAATATTAGGGAATTTCGCACGAATTTCTTCTACTTTCTTCAAAACGCCAGCAGAATGACCATGCGCGGTATCAATAGCAACAACGTCAACACGCGCTTCAACGAGCGCAGCGATTCTTTCTAACGTGTTTCCACCCGTACCTACCGCTGCACCAACGAGCAATCTGCCGTTATCATCTCTCGCAGAATTAGGATATTGGATAGACTTTTCGATATCTTTAATGGTAATCAAGCCTTTAAGGTATCCATTTTCGTCTACGATAGGCAACTTTTCAATTCTATGTTTACCTAAAATTACCTTAGCTTCATCCAAAGAGGTACCAACAGGCGCAGTAACCAAATTTTCTTTCGTCATTACGTTAAAAATGGGTTGGTCATAATTATTTTCAAAACGTAAATCTCTATTCGTGAGAATCCCTACGAGTTTGCCGTTTTCCGTAATGGGCACACCGCTAATACGATATTTTTCCATCAAGGCAATCGCTTCTCTTACAAGATTGTTGGGCGCAAGAAAAAACGGATCGGTAATGACGCCGTGTTCGCTGCGTTTTACTTTATCAACATGTGAAGCTTGCTCTTCAATAGACATATTTTTATGTATGATACCAATACCGCCTTCACGCGCAATAGCAATTGCCATGCGGCTTTCCGTTACCGTATCCATAGCCGCACTGATTAAGGGAATATTCAATTTAATGTTATCCGTAAGTTTCGTACGTAAATCTACTTCATGAGGAAGAACGTTAGATGCCTGCGGAATTAACAACACGTCATCAAAAGTTAAGCCTTCTTTAATAATTTTGCTGCTCATAGGTTTTCTCCTTGTATAATAAAACTTTTTTTCGAATATCAGCCCTTGATATAAAGGGAGACGGATTACAACTTCTTTGAAGAAATTTTAATCCGCCTGTGTTTGTAAAATAGAGCGTACCTGCCCTAAATAAGTTTTTTCCGCGTCAGTTAAAGCCGCTTCATCAATACTTGCAGCTGATAACTTTTCAGAAATTTGTTGTATAGAATTTACATCAGAATGATTGATTGCAGCAAGCAAAACAACCCCTACTGCATTATTCGCAGGGAATCCACCTTCTAACGTATCAAACGCTCCATCAATTGCTTCTTGGATTCTTCCATTGTTATATTTTGCCAAATAAAGTTTACCGTAATAATATTGAGCATATTCGCCCGCAACATTACTCGTTTTATCTTTCTCTGCGCAATACGCCTTAAAATTACTATTTTGAATCAATTTATCAGCGTAAGTTTCAATACTTTCACTATCATTTAACCCGATGGCAACTTCCGTAGCAAAGGCGATATAGTAAATTTCTTTTTCACCGCTTCTTTCATATGCGGTATTTGCGTGCTGAATACTCGCTTCATCCATTCCTAAATCGTAAGAAAGCTGCATGACCGTTGCAGGATATAAATAGACAAGCAAAAGCGCTAACGCTGTACACAAAATCGCGATAGCTGCTAGCGTGCTTAATACGGCTTTTAAAATTATCTTATTAAAACCCATATTTATCCTCCAAGGCCTTTATTAGAATATTTTATCATATTTTTTATAAAAAATCAACTATATGAACAAAAATATTTGGGCATGATAGGTATCTTTTTTTAATATAATGAGAATATGAATATGTCATTTGTTAAATCCTGCCACTCCAACAAAAGAAAGCTTATATTCTTTATTTTATTTCTTATTGAAATAATTTCTATTGCGATAACATTTTGTTCATGCAAAACGCAAATAAATTATTTCGAATACGTTTCCGAATTACGTTCGAATATTTTACTTGGCGAAACCGAGGGACTATACGCCCGTGTTTACGCAATTGAAAAAGAACAGCCTTATATCGCTGATGGAATTAAACGTACCGTCAATAAACGCACTGAAATTTATCTTACCGCGCAAACCAGTGAAAAAGAATATATCCTTTCTTTTGAAACAAACGGTCAAACGTATAAAGGCGACACTGTTTATGATAACGTAAAATCAGAATATTATTTCTCTTGTGACGCCGACGTTTCTACGCTGTCAGATTTAACGCTTTATATTGAATACGACGGACGCAAAGTTGCATTGAATACAACAAGCGCACGCAACGAAAGCACTCTATCCCCCAAGGATGCCTTTCATCAATTATACAATGAAAACGTAACATTATTTGAAAATCTAACAGATAAATACGGCTTCACGGGAGAAATTTACATACGTCTAATTTACGAAGACGCCACTTATTATTACTTTGGTATTATTGAAAAAAATGGAAAAATTTCCGCCTTCCTTATGAATGCGGAAAGCGGTAAAATATTAGCAAAACGAGAAAACTAGTTTTTAAAAAGCATCTTTTTCAATTTTACTCCAACGGTTTGCAATGAATTTCAATTTTATGGAAAGCGGTAAAATTTTAGTGGTAATGTTCATAAGATTATTAAAAAATCCCGGAATACATTTTCCCTTATTTTTATCGGAGGCAACTAAACTTTTTTCAGCAACGAATTCTGGCGTTTTTGCAGCAAGTTTCCCCCATAATCCTTGCCCCTTTATTTGCGCTTTTATATCCTCCCTTGTCGGCATAGCGCCAGGCAATACTGCTGTAATAAAAACATTTTCTTTTTTCATTTCTTCGCGTAGCGCCAATGAAAACGAAGTGAGCGCTGATTTGGTTGCGCTATAAATTGCAAAATACGGCATAGGATATATCCCCGACACACTTGAAACGTTTATAATTTTCAATCGCTCTGCTTTTTGTGAAATTGTAAAACGACAAAGTTCCACAGCCGCTTGAAAATTCACTTGACATTGAAAGCGTATTTTTTCATCATCATACTTTACAAACGCTTTTTGAATATCCGCTCCAGCAACGTTTATTAAACGAGAAAATTGAACGTTGTCAGTTTTTATTTTTGATTTCAACGCATCCCTGCCCTGTTCATTTTCTAAATTCACCGCACATGTTTTTATAGTAATTTGGGGATATTGAGCTTGTAATTCTAGGCGAAGGATGTCTAATTTTTCTTGCATCCTTCCCGTTAGATACAAATTTTCGCCACGCTTTGCACACGCATCACAAAAAGCACGTCCAAGTCCGCCGCTAGCGCCTGTAATTAACGTATAAGTTTCCTTTATTTCCATAACTTCTCCAAATCAAAACCAAATACCTGCACTACGCTTAAATAAGGCGAATTAGCAATATCCTTTGGACGAACAACTGCACCGCCGTCAGAATCTAAATCAACACCACACCGTTTATATGCTTGCCAAACCAAATGCGCACATTGAGTTCCCTTTAAATTTTCCTGGTCTTTTTTAGAAAGAACACCTACTGTTGCATCATACGGGATCCCCATCAAATTTTCTTTCGCATATTTAACAACTTGATCGATAATATCTTGTGAAACGTTAGGACGCAATACCATAAAATTAGCACGATCACAAAAATCAGAGGCAATATCATAACGGCTAAGCGAGCCTATTTCCGCAATTTCTAATACCAAGCCTTGCACCGCGTCAACCACAAGCGCGGCGTGTCCGTAACGCAAAAAGGATACGTGCATAGAAGACGACACTAAAATATCACCGTCTTTTAGATTTGTTAACGGCATATACCCCGTTATCTCCTCGGTATACGTAAATGGCGCAAAATTGCGGCAATGCACCGTTTGCGCTTTAAAAAATGCGGTTTGCAATATTAAAGCTTGCACCATTTTATTGTTTGCTTTTAAATCGTCTATTCCTATTTTCGTAAGTCCCGTTTGACGATAAAGCATTTGATAATCTTCTTCTGTAAGCGACTCTTTTTGCAATAAAGGTACTATATCTTCCTTTTCATAATCTGGATATACGTGTTGCCATGATGAATCTGCAACGGAAACGCCTATTGATAACGTTGTAAATATGGCAACAATAAAAAAGACCACTGAAAAAAGAATAATACAAATTTTTTTTATTGATTTTTTTCGCATTCTTTTCCCCTTTCAGTCAATTCTTTTTAATAGTTACGGTGTCCAAAAATTGTTGATCCTACTCGGATCATATTGCTGCCATGTGCAATACAAAGCGGATAATCTCCGCTCATTCCCATAGATAAATACTCCACGTCCGCTGATTTCGTTTTCGCCCAGTCGTATAAGAAACGCATTTTTTTAATTAAAGGAATTAACACTTCCTCATCATCCGTATTTGGAAGCATTGCCATAAATCCTTTCACTTTTAACCCTTGCATTTGGCTTAAACGCAAATAAACGTCTTTAACTTCTTCGTATTCGTACCCGCCCTTGCTTTCTTCCGAGCCAATATTTACTTGAATCAACACGTTAGACACAAGATTATTTTTTACGGATAAACGTGCAATTTCTGCCACCAAAGAATCCCTATCGCACGAATGATACAAATCGATTTTTCCAATAAGATACTTCACTTTATTAGTTTGCAAATGACCTATAAAATGTTGCGGACAAGCTTGTAAACAATTCGTTTTATCTCGAAATTCTTGCACTTTATTTTCCGCTACAGCGTCTACTCCCGCTTGAATTGCAAGATTGATTGCTTCTGCCGTTTGCATTTTTGTCGCGGCGACTAAAATTATTTTTTCGCCGTATCCATTCCCATTGGCGATTGTTTGTTTAATACGTTTTACGTTCTCAATAATTTGATTAACCATCTGATTTTTATCCAATTTTTTTCTTTCTTTTTTTTCATTATAACCATTCTAATCTTTTTTGTCAATCTCTCATAAAAAAATATCTAAGATTGGAAAATTTTTTTGTTAAAATCCTTGATTTTTTATTTTGATAGTGCTATAATAAACTCAATCAAAAAAATTGATAGGGACAATCAATATTTCAAATGAATACAGAAGAATTAAAAACATTTATTTTTTTATCAAAAGTTAAAAACTTTACTTTAGCTGCAATGCAATTAGAAATTGCGCAATCCACTGTAACCAACCGAATCAGCGAGTTGGAAAAAGAAGTTGGTAAAAAACTCTTTTCTCGTGGTTCAAAAAACGTTTCTTTAACGGAAGAAGGCGAAATATTTTTAAAGTATGCCGAAAATATTTTGCGTTTGCAAGATGCTTCTATCGAAGAAATGAACGCTATTTCCGCACATAGAAGAAAATTCTGCGTCGGTGCCATTAACGCAACGTACGAAGTGTATGTTCGTCCTTTCGTAGATAAGTGTTTGCACGGAAACTCCGTTACCTCTATCAAGGTTACGCTTGGACATTCCCTCGACTTAATACAACAGCTGCAAGATAATATGCTTGATATGGTTTTCTCCGCGGTACCGTTGAAACGTCTCGGTTTTGTTTGTGAGACCTTCGATATCGATAGAGTTGTTTTGGTTTGCGGCAAAGACGTTAACGAATACGAGAAAGGCGTTACTAAGGGGCAACTTGAAAAACTCCCCTATTTAATGTGCGATTTCACGTTGAGCGAAACAGGCGAGTTTATTCGTTCACTCTTCCCTAAAAATCACGTTTATCGTTTGGAAGTGGATAATTCTTCTAAGCTTATTCCTTATTTAGAACAAGGCTTAGGTTACTCTTTCTTGCCTTATAAGATGGTTAAAAATAGACTAGAAGATGGTTCTTTAAAGGAAATCCCTTTAATTGACTTTACTGCCCCTCACGTTTCTACATATCTTATCTATAGACAAGGATACGATATTTCTAGATTCTTAGAAAACAAATTTGACGACTAACAAAAAATCCCTTGACTGTAATGGTCAGGGGATTTCCTTTTTTAATAAAATTCTTCTTCAAGCATTGCACATAAACAATGATATACAGGCAAATGCAATTCTTGCACCTTATACGTTTCTTTTTCAGGGACAACGACAGAAGCATCCGACATTCCTTTGAGCTTTCCGCCGTTTCCTCCGCCTAAAAAGACAACCTTCATGCCCTTTGCTTTTGCTACCATTGCGGCATAAATACAGTTTTTCGAATTTCCCGACGTAGACAGCGTCAATAATACGTCTCCGGCATTTCCCCACACATTGACTTGTTGCGCAAAAACAAACATCGGGTCTTTATCGTTTTGATACGCCGTCGAAAACGCAAAATGTCCGCAAAGAGAAATTGCAGGCAAGCCACCGTCTAAGCCCATAATGAGCTTTTCGCCTTCTTCCCCATACTCGCCTAATTTTTCTGCTAATTGGCTAGGCAAAGGTCTATGCTTTTTAAAGCTTTTTAATAACTCCCCCGTAATATGTTCGCAATCGGCACTACTGCCTCCGTTTCCGCAAAGATACAGCTTATGACCATCCGCAAAAGCTTGTTGAATAATATCATACGCCGCTTGCACGTCTTTTTCAACGCAGGCTAATGCGGGATAACGAATAGCTAATTCTTTTAAAATATTTTTAGTACTTTCTTTCATATTATTCTCCTCTTGCGATAGATAACGCCGCAATATCACCGATATTTTCACTTAATTTTGCAGGAACAATTTGACAAACGCTAATGTTATCCATTAACGCTTCTTTGTTTATTTGTTTTTGCATTGCGGGAATAAGCAGTTGAGATGAACGCATAAACACCCCACCGATAACGATTTTTTCAGGATTTAAAACGTCAATGACTATGCTTAACCCCTTTCCAAGCATTTCGCCGCTTTTTGCAAATACTTTCTTTGCAAACTTATCGCCTTGAAAAGCCGCAATACTTAATTTCTTTGTTGTTACTTGCTCGTAACCACCCATATCTTGAATACACTTCGGCATTGTTTTACAACGCTTCGCCATACTGATAGCTAGGCGAGTTATCCCACCGCCACTGCAAAAACCTTCGAAGGAGCCTTCCTTTCCATAGCCGATGGGTCCATTTTTTGCCAAACGAATATGACCAAGCTCCCCCGCGTTTCCATTCGTACCGCCATAGAGCTTTCCATCGAGAATTAACCCTGCGCCCAACCCTGTACCAAAGGTCATAAAAATCATATTTTTTGTGCCAACCCCTGCCCCAAAACGCCATTCGGCTACCGCGCAAGCATTCGCATCATTTTCTAAAGTTGCCGATAAACCAAATTTTTCTTTGATATAATCGACTATAGCAAACCCATGCCAGCCAGGTAAATTAGGAGGGGTTAAAATAACGCCTTTTTCCGTGTCTAACGGGCCGCCGCAGCTAATCCCTGCAGAAGTTATCGGCTTTTGCGTTTGAAAGCGTTTTACGTGGCAAGAAAGGCGTTCTAACGTATCTATCGGAGAAGTTGAAGTAGGAACTTCTTCGCGCTCTAATATCTTAATTTGACCGTCTTTAATTTCCCCTAACGATACAGCGCATTTTGTACCGCCGATATCAAACCCTATACAATACATTATCTTTCTCCTTAACGAATGAATATATTTAGTTTATCACAACAACAAAGTCTTGTCAATATTTGGAGATTACTACTTTATCTCCGAAAAAAAATTAAATGCTTTCGCCCCCGTGCAAGTTACATACCCGATGGCAGCAGAACGATAAAACTTCCGATGAGCCGTAAGATTAAAAAAATTGTTTTTTTTATTTTTTTGATTTTTTCTTAAAATCCCTTGACTTTTACAAGATTATCGCATATAATAACATTGACCTTGAGTCAGGAACGCGCAACTCGAGAACGTTCCAACCCGCATCTTGCTTAACCGCCGGTGCGGTTTTTATTTTTTAAAGTGGTTTTCCCAATTCTCTAACAAATTCTTGTTCGTCTGTTTATGTTTTTCATTCCCACCGCCTAAATTATCCATGATAATGCGGTGTTCTTTTTTTATCAATTTGTCCCCTGTTGCTTTTAAATCCCCTTTATTGATTGCCTTATAATTTCCTTCTTTATCCTTCGTTCCTACTATTGCTTTGCTTCCCACAATGGAGTTTCTATCCAATGATTTATGTTTTTTGGAGATAAAACCAATTTTTCTATGTATTGTCCCCCGACCTTCTTTTCGTCTTGAGAATAAATTTTTGTTACTGATAATGCGCCATCGTCTTTTCGCTGTTTTAACACAGCAACACGACGGCGTTTTGTTATATTTGGATTTTGAGTAAAATACTCGTCTGTCGTTTCATGAATCTTTCTTACGAAAGAAGGTAAAAAACTGAATAAATGGTAAAATCCCCCATTTCTTCCCCATTTTCTCAAGTTTAGATTAAAAAAACGCAAAAAAAAACGGCTTTTAAGGCAATTTTTGCCATAAAAACCACTTTTTTGGCGCAGAGAAAGGGATTTGAACCCTTGTATACATTCCTGCATAACACGATTTCGAATCGTGCGCGTTCAGCCGCTCCGCCATCTCTGCAACAAGCTTATTTATTATATACTATTCACATTAAAAAATCAACTGTTTTTCGCCTAAATCGCAAAAAAAAATTTCCGCCGCGGGAATAATTTCCGCGACGGATTTTTTGTTTTACATTAAAGTAATCATCAATTGTGATGCAAGCACAATTAAAATAAGCGCAATGGGATACGTCGAAGCGTACGCCGAAGCTACGTCATCCGTTCCTGCCGTCGAAATTAACGTACCAAGCGCCGGTGTCGAAGTCATACCGCCTGTAATAGAACCAAGACAGTTCAATAAAGGCAACTTCAATACCTTGATACCGATAAAATAACCGACTACCATAGGAGCAATTGTCATTAAAGCACCGCCAACAAAGCCCCAAATAACGATAGATGCGCCACCTGCGTTTGCAATTTCTTCCACTAAAGCTACACCGCCTTCAAATCCTGCGCCGATTAAGAAGAGCGCTAAGCCGAATTCACGAAGCACTTTTAACGTACCCGCTTTTACCTCTAACGAAAGCTTACCAATATGTCCAAAGTGTCCGAATACCAAACACATAATTAAGACACCACCTGTCGTACCAAGCGAGAAACAAGGGCCTGCATAGCCTTGCGACGTCAAAGGAATGTTGATAGAGCCCAACAACAAGCCTGCAATAATTGCAAGGGCGAAAGGCATAAAACCAAAATCTTCACAAGAGAAATATTTAGAATAATCTCTCACTTCGTCCGTAGCGCCTGCTTTTAATAATTCGCGTTCTCTCGCCATATCTGCTTTTAAGAATTTAGGCATCAACTGTACGAATAATACAACGCCGACAACCCCAAAGGGATATGCGATAGCATGACCGAGCGTAATTCTCGTTAAATTTTCCGTCGCCGCGTCAACCGCCGCAGAGAAACCAGGCGTAGAAGTTAAAGCCCCGGATAAAATACCTGCCCAATATTCAGGGCCAAAAGGCGTAATCAACGTGAAAATAACCGCTACAAACACACCTGCCGCAATGATAACAGCACCAAGTAAAATATACGTTTTAAAGTTCTTTGCAAGATTTTTAAAGAAATTAGGACCTGCAATAAAGCCAACCGAGCCTACAAACAAAATCAAACCGAGATTTTGTACAGGACCTTTCAAATATTTAACTACCGTAGCATCCGTACTTGCCATATGAAAAGCATTAAGCAAAGGAACGTTCGTAAAATCTAACGTACAAAGCCAACCGAGTAAAATCGCTACCAAGAATACGCCAGCCGTACCAAGCGATACACCTTTAATGTTTACCCCGCCAAGCAAATAACCTAAGCCAAGCATCAAAAAGATTAAAGCAAACATTACGAAAGTTGTACTAAATTTAAACGTGCTTTCCACTCCGTTTGCATTACTTGCATTTATGAAACACCATGCGACAAGCGCAACAAGCACAACCGCTACAATAACTAATCCAAGCCATTTATAGCTTTTTTTGTTTTGATTAGAGTTCTCCACTTTTTATCTCCTTTTTTCCGAACGAAAACGCACAAAGCGTACCTCGTGCGTTTTGTTCGTTGATTATTTCATCAATTATACCTTATCAATTTGCCTTTCTTCTATAATCGGGAAGGAGTTTAGGCGAGCAAACTTCCGAAGAAATTCCTGCTTCGTCGAGTTCTTTCTCGAATGCGTCTACGTGAGAAAGCGTAAGTTCTTTCAATTCAACGCTCTTATACTTTTCACCTGCTTGTTGTCCTGCATTTCTACCGAACACGATAATATCAAGCAAGGAGTTCCCCATCAAACGATTGGTACCGTGAATACCCCCTACTGCTTCGCCTGCAACGTACAAGTTTTCAATACAGGTCATACCGTTTGCGCCGATATCAATACCGCCGTTTTGGTAATGGAGCGTAGGATAAATCAAGATAGGTTCTTTTCTAATATCGATACCATATTTACCAAACATACGAAGCATTGCAGGGATACGTTTTTCAATCGTACCTTCACCGTTCAAAATATCGATAAGCGGCGTGTCAAGCCATACGCCTTCGCCGTCCGTCGTTTTAATACCGTTCTTATTTGCTCTGCATTCACGAATAATCGAAGATGCCGTAACGTCTCTCGTTTCAAGAGAATATACAAACGCATCGCCGTCTTTATTTACGAGCTGAGCGCCAAGCGAACGAACTTTTTCAGTTACAAGCGCACCATAAATTTGCGTAGGTTCCGCTGCACCCGTAGGGTGATATTGTAACGTTTCGGGATACAATAATTTTGCGCCTGCACGGTAAGCAAGTACTAAGCCGTCGGCCGTTGCGCCATAGTGATTAGACGTAGGGAAGCCTTGATAATGCAATCTGCCTGCGCCACCCGTTGCAATAATAACCGTCTTTGCGCGAGCCACTAAGATTTCTTGCGTTTCCATATTCATCAACACTGCACCAGCTACTTTGCCGTCCGTGTCTTTGATAAGTTCGATTGCAGCCGTGAAATCAACTACCGTAATTTGACGGTTGAAAACTTCGTCGCGAAGAGTACGCATAATTTCCGAACCGGAATAGTCGCGGCATGCATGCATACGTTTTCTGGAAGTACCGCCACCATGTGTCGTTACCATCGTACCGTCTTCTTCCTTATCGAACATAACGCCAAGCTTATTCAACCACAAAATTGCTTCGGGCGCTTCGTTTACAAGCTTATATAAAAGTTCGGGCTTATTTTTGAAGTGTCCGCCACCAAGCGCATCCAAATAGTGCGTCGCGGGGCTATCGTTGGGTTTATCAGCCGCTTGAATACCGCCTTCTGCCATTGCCGTGTTTGCATCACCCAAACGAAGTTTGGTTGCAATCATAACCTTTGCGCCGCGTTCATGCGCTTCGATTGCAGCGGACGGACCTGCGCCACCACCACCGATTACGAGCACGTCAACGTCATAATCGATTTTGTTTAAATCGATTTCCATATCTTTAATACGGGAATGACCTTGCAATAAGTCGGCAAGTTCGTGTAAAACCTTACCTCCTTTATTTTGCCCAACTTTTAATTCTTCATACGCCGTCGTGATATAGTCGGGGTGGAATTCTGCCAAAACAGCATCCTTTTCTTCCGCCGACATACGAGCGTGCAATTTTTCAATACGAGAAGCGCGGCTTGCTTCTACTTTTTTCATAGATTCAAGTTGTTCTTGTGTATAATTATACATACGCTCCTCCTTATTTTTCGATTTCTCTGTTGTTATAGAGATGTTTTTGTTCTTCTAAAGGCGTGTTCATTATCGCTTCTAATGCCGCTTTGCAATCCCCTCTATCAATTTCCGCTACGCGATTGATAAGATGTTGCGTTTCAGGTGCGATATACTTACCCGTAAGTCTACGCGACAAGAGAGCAACTTGAGGATGCGAAATACCAGCAGGACAACGCGAAGAACATACGCCGCACATTACGCAGTCGAAGCTTTCTTCTGCGCATTTTTCGTACTCGCCGCGTTGTGCGTATGCGATATACTGCATAACGTTAAGCTCTTGCGTACAAGCCTTTGTACAAGCGTTGCAACCGATACAGGAATAGATTTCCGGATACAATTGCATCATAATTTGTTGCGTGGGCTTAATTTGATTGATATCATACACTTGCTTTACAAGGGGGAAGAACGGCAACGTTGCTACGTACATACCTTCTTCTACCTGTTGTTGACAAGCAAGGCAAGATTTAAGTTCTTGTTGACCGTGAATACGATAGATGGTTGCGCATGCGCCGCAGAAACCGTTTCTACAGCCGCAGCCACGTACAAGCTGATAGCCTGCATATTCCATCGCTTTCATAATCGTTAAACTTTCGGGAACTTGATATTTCTTCCCGAAAAGAAATACATTTACCATTTTTTCCATTGTGATTTCTCCTTAATATTCATCGGGAAGTTCGTCAAGTTCGGTCATGCGGAATACGGGACCGTCTTTGCAAACGAATTTGTCGCCAACGTTACATCTGCCGCACTTACCAACGCCACACTTCATACGAAGTTCTAACGTCGTATATACTCTCGATTTATCAAATCCAAGTTCTAAAAGTCCAGCGAGCGTGAACTTAATCATGATGGGAGGTCCGCAAAGAACAGCCGTCATATTGGGATTTAACCCAAGTTCTTTTACATATGCGGGAACAAAGCCTACATGCCCATCCCAGCCTTCTTGTTCTCTATCGATAGTAAGATATACTTCTACGTTAGGTTCGTTCATCCATTCCGTCTTGATTTCTTCGATATCAACAAGGTCGTCCTTACTTCTCGCACCATATACGATAACGACTTTACCATAATTTTCACGATAATGACGTACGTAATTGATTACGCTGCGCAAAGGCGCAAGCCCAATACCACCTGCAATAAAGAGCAAATCTTTCCCCTTGAAATCTTCTTCTACGGGGAAGTTTTTACCATAAGGACCGCGAACGGTAATTTGTTGGCCTACTTCCATTGCATGCAATACTTCGGTTACGCAACCGCATTTTTTAATGGAAAATTCCATATATTCTTCGTTTGTAGGCGAAGACGTAATAGAGAACATACATTCCCCAACACCCGGCACAGATACCATTGCGCATTGGCCAGGCATATGTTGGAAAAGTTTTTTGCCGTCCGTACCAACCACTCGGAAGGTCTTTACGTCGGGCGTATCTTTACGAATGTCCGTCACGACACCGATTTTCGGAATCAAAGTTTCTTCAATCATTTTTATTTCCTCCCAAGGTATTGATTACTTTTACAATATTTAAGCGTTGAGGGCACTTGTTTACACATCTACCGCAACCTACGCAGGAATACAATCCGTCGTTTTGCGAAGGATAATACACAAGCTTGTGCATAAATCTTTGACGGAAACGTTGCATTTGCGTCGTACGGCTGTTACCATGCGCCATAAGCGTAAAGTCGGAATACATACAAGAATCCCAACAACGATAACGGATAATGCCTTCACTCGTTTTAAAATCGCGAATATCAAAGCATTGGCAAGTAGGACATACAAACGTACACGTACCGCAACCAAGGCAAGCTTCGCTCATGCTCGCCCAAGCTTTATCGTTGAACAAGTCGTTTAAATTTTCGGGCTTGAATCGGCTTAAATCAAGTGCAGCGAAAGGTAATTTTTCAATAATCTTCTTCGTTGCGTCTTGTTGCGAAGCAACTTCGCCTTCACCGCCGTTTTCAAACAATTCATTTACAAGCACCGTAAGCGCTTCGCCCTTTTCCGTATTTGCTTGCCAATACAAATTATCGTTATCCAACCACGTAGTAACGTCCCCTTGAGGTGCAGTTGCATCAATGCCAAATGCACTGCAGAAACAGCTTTCTTCGGGCTTGGAGCAAGCAAGCGTTACAATCGTCGTAGATTTTCTTCTTTCTTGATAGAAAGTATCTACGGGATCTGCAAGAAATACTTTATCAAGCACTTCAATCGCTTTATAATCACAAGCTTTTACGCCAAACAAAACGTAAGGTCTTTTTTCGTCAAGCATAGACTCTACTTCTATCGTTTTGCCCTGCGTTTTAAATTTCATCATGTTTTCGCTTTGAGGGAAAAACATATCTTTAGGAGATTTTACAGTTTTTAAAGTTTCTAAAGAAACTTCCTTTCCTTCTCCCCAAACGTGATAATTTACTTCGCCTGCTTTTTTAATGGGAATGAAGAGCCCCATTGTTTCGTTGATTTTTGCATACAAATCATTTAATCTTTCTTTCGCAATTTTCAACATTATTTTGCCTCCCCGTTCAATACGTCCTTAGGTTCAATATCCCCTTCGGTATAGGAAGTGAGCGGTGTCTTACCTTCTGCCGTTTCCCCTGCTTGATATTCTCCGTACAAAGTATCAATATCTTTGATAAACTTTCTGTTTAACAAGTGCAAAGGAATGTTTTGAGGGCATACTCTCGAACATTCACCGCAATCCGTACATCTACCAGCAACGTGGAATGCGCGGATTAAGTGGAACATATTTTCTTCAAAATCGGAATCGTTTGCTTTTGCTGCAATCCCCGAAGCAGGATTATCAAAAACGCACTTCACGCAAGAACATGCGGGACATACGTTACGGCAAGCATTGCAACGGATACATTTCGAAAGTTGTTCGCGCCAGAACGCAAAACGTTCATCAGCCGTCATATTTTCAAGCTTTTCTACTTCCGCAAAACGATTTACGTCTCGAGCGGGACGTTCGTGCAAAATAATTTCTTCATCTTTTGCTTGATGCGTCTTTTGGCACGTTTCACACTTGGTTAAAATAACTTCAGGCTTTGCAAGCGTTTGTTCGCCGTACGCTGTCGTTACTTTTACTTCTTTATCAACAACTTCAACGCTTTCAATTAAAGAAATGCCTTTTGCCTTAATCTTCTCAATATCAAGCTTTGCAAGACATTCTACGGCAATCACGTAAATATTTTCACGTTTGATACGGTGTTCTTTTACAAGCTGATTAAAGCTGTATGTATCGCAAGGCTTTAAGAACACTGCTGTCTTACCTTCTTTTTTGCTAACGTCAATAAGATACTTAGAAAGGTTAGCACCACAGAAATAATCGTAAACGAATAAATCTAATTCTTCTACGCTTTCAAATACAGCGGGAGAAGGATCGTAACAAAAATCACCTTTCTTCCAACCGATTACGCGAGCAACTTCACCGCTTTGCAGAAGGGCTGCTGCGCGTTCTTTCATCTTGAGTTCAACTTCTCTCATGATTATTTACCCTCCTTTACACGCAAATCGGACAAACGCTTGTTTTCGCCAAGCGCGGTTACTTGCTTTACAAAATCGTTCATAACAGCAGAGAACTTCGCGCCTTCGGCTGCGGATACCCATTCTAAACGAGTGCGTTCTTTTTCGATACCCATATAATCAAGCATGCTAAATAAAAGCGCCATTCTTCTTCTCGTATAGTAGTTACCCGTTACGTAATGGCAGTCGCCAGGATGGCAACCGCAAAGGATTACGCCGTCTGCACCTTGCTGAAATGCTTTTAATACGAACATAGGGTTCACGCGGCAAGAACAAGGTACACGAATAATTTTTACGTTTGCCGGATAGGTAAGACGGCTAGAGCCAGCAAGGTCAGCGCCTGCATACGAACACCAGTTACAGCAAAATGCTACAATATTAGGTACGAATTCTTTGTTTTCGCTTGTTACTTCTTGCATATCGCTTCTACCTCCGACATAATTTGTTTGGAACTAAATCCTTTCAAGTCCATCGCGCCCGAAGGACAGGTTACCGTACAAGCGCCGCAGCCTTGACATACTGCAGGGTTAACGGAAGCTACTCTTCTCGTTTCCGTCTTACCACCGCCTAAACGGAATTCTTTATCTACGTACGTGATTGCCCCGTATGCACAAACGTTCGCACATTGGCTGCAACCGTTACACATCATTTCGTCGGGGTTAGCTACGCAAGGATTTGTTTTGAGTTTATCTTTTACAAGCAACCCGATAACTTTCGCTGCGCATGCAGATGCTTGCGATACCGTTTCGGGAATATCTTTAGGTCCTTGGCATACGCCTGCAAGATATACGCCTGCTGTAGGGCTTTCTACGGGACGCAATTTCGCATGGGATTCGGTTAAGAAATTGTTGGTATCGATACTTGCCGTAAGCAAGGTTGCCACCTTTCTAACCGAAGGCTCGGGTTCGATTGCCGCAGCTAAAACAACAAGGTCGGATTCGATGGTGATTTGTTCGTTATCAATCAAGTTCGAGCCTTGTACCATCAACTTACCGTTTTCGTTATATACCTTGCCTACCATACCCTTAATATAATCTACGCCGTATTGTTCAACCGCTCTGCGATAGAATTCGTCGTAGTTTTTACCGGGCGTACGTACGTCAATATAGAATACGTGTACTTCGGTATCAGGATATTTTTCACGCAACAGCATTGCGTGCTTTGCCGTATACATACAACAAATCTTCGAGCAATACGGCTTGCCGCAACCGCTCGTATCACGCGAGCCAACGCATTGAATAAAGGTAATTACCTTAGGATGTGTGCTATCAGAAGGACGAAGCAATACGCCGTTCGTAGGACCAGCTGCATTCATCAATCTTTCTAATTCTAACGACGTAATAACGTCCTTATTATCTGCATAGCCATATTCGTTAAATGCAACAAGATTGATAGGCTTGAAGCCGGTTGCAACAACAATTGCACCGTATTCTCTTTCAATGAACGTATCTTTTTGTTCGTAATCGATTGCGCCTACACCGCAGAATTTTTGACAAATACCGCACTTGCCCGTCTTGAGCTTAATGCAGTGTTCAGGATCGATAACCGCTACATTAGGAATTGCTTGCGCAAAAGGAATATGAATTGCAGGACGAGTATTTAAGCCCATATTGAAGGTGTTAAGACCTTTCTTAGAAGGGCATTTATCCATACAAATTTTACAGCCCGTACATTTGGTTTCATCAACAAATCTTGCCTTACGGCGAATTTTTACGTTGAAATTACCAACGAAACCCTTTACGTCTTCCACTTCGGAATAGGAAAGAATATCAATTTTTTCGTGTTGCGCGCAGTCTACCATTTTAGGCGTCAAAATACACGCGGAACAGTCGAGCGTGGGGAAAGTTTTATCAATCTGCGCCATTCTGCCGCCGATTGTAGCTTCCTTTTCAACGATATCTACTTCAAAGCCTGCATCTGCAATATCCAAAGCAGCTTGAATACCTGCGATCCCCCCGCCGATAACGAGCGCTCTCTTCTTTACAGGGCTTTCCCCTGCCGTTAAGGGCGCGTTAAGTTTTACTTTTGCAATTGCAGTACGAACGAGAACAATCGCTTTTTCCGTTGCTTCGTCCATATCTTTATGTATCCACGAGCAATGTTCGCGGATATTTGCAATTTCTACCATATACGGATTTAAACCAGCTGCTTCCGCTGCTTTACGGAAAGTAGCTTCGTGCATTCTAGGCGAACAAGCGCCAACGACAATACCCGTTAAATTGTGTTCTTTAATTGCGTTTTGAATAAGTTGTTGACCATTTTCCGAACACATATATTGATAGTTATCCGCATAGAAAATGCCCGGTTCGCTCTTAATTACTTCCGCAACTTTTTTTACATCTACCGTCGCTGCGATATTACTGCCGCACCAACAAATAAAAACACCGATTTTCTGCATTTTATTTACTCTCTTTCTTTAGATTTTTTACTTATTGTACTTTCTGTATGCGCTGACAAGCAACTGCTGAGGAATTAATTCATCTACAATAGGCGGAATTTCTTCTGCCTTGATACCATTTTTCCCTTGCATACGGACAACTGTGTCTCTCACCGCTTCGACTACGGCTGCAGGTGCGACGCCACGGGGACAACGCTCTACGCAAGCCATACAGGATAAACACGACCAAATTGCTTTACATTCTAACAGCTCGTCAATTTTACCTTTTGCGAGCATGGATACAAATTGATGAGGTTTAATGTCCATATCTTTGAACGCAGGACATCTACCAGAACACTTACCGCATTTCATGCATTTATTGACGTCTGTGCCGCTTAAGCGTTTCATGTTTTCGATACGTTCGTTCTTCGTCATAACTGTACCCCCAACGCCTCGGCAAGAAGTTCTGTGAAATATTTAACCGGAAGAATGTCTCCACCGTTTACTTGTAAATTATATAAGCACAAAGGACACGCAGTAATTACTTCTTCCGCACCCTTTTCTTTTGCGCTTTGTAATACCTTCTCACTCTTCTTTTTCGGCAACTCGCTATTTTTTAAAGATACATACGCGCCGCAACATTCGTTTCTAAACGGATAGATAACGGGCGTGCCGCCAATAGCCTTGATAAAGTCTTCAATAATCGTCGGGTTTTCAGGGTTGTCGAATGCCATCACGCCGCTAGGACGAAGGAGCAAACAACCATAATACGCACCGATTTTTCTATTCAAAGGCTTTACTACTGCTTTTTTGATATTGTCAAAGCCAACAACGTTCTTCAACATTTCTAAATAATGCAAAACTTCCGTTTCGCCCTTGTACTGCTCGTCAAGTTTTAAGTAATTGTTCGCTCTAAAGCAGATATCTTCATTAGAGCGCATATCTTCGTTTGCTCGTTTAATAACGTTATGACAAGCAGAACAAAGCGTTAACAATTTTCCGCCATGGTGTTTTGCGTAATCTAACGCACGAATGGCAGACAATTTCGTTGCAATTTCATCCGTGCCCATTTTATAAACGGCACCGCAACATTGCCAATTTTCAATTTCTTCCATTTCTACGCCCAAAACTTTTGCGCAAAGACGGGCGGTATCGTCCAAATCTTTGGCTTTTGTGCGAAGGGTGCAGCCGGGATAATAACAGATTTTCATATCGTTAATACTACCTTTTTAATGGTGTTTATTTTTGAGGATACGCCATTTCTTCAGGACGGAATACTTCGTCGAACTTTTCCGCCGTCAAGAAACCAAGCGCAACACAAGCTTCTTTTAAAGAAATATTTTCTTTATAAGCCTTTTTCGCTGTTTTTGCTGCATTTTCGTAACCGATATAGGGATTCAACGCAGTAACCAACATAAGCGAATTATACAAATTATGATGCATCTTTTCTTTGTTTGCCTTGATTCCCGTTACGCAGTTCTTTTCAAACGACGTAATACCATCTGCAAGCAAACGTACAGATTGCAAGAAATTATAAATAATAACAGGCATAAATACGTTTAATTCAAAGTTACCTTGCGAAGCTCCCACGCCTACCGCTACGTCGTTTGCCATAACTTGTACAGCAACCATCGTCATAGATTCGCATTGCGTAGGATTTACCTTTCCGGGCATAATGGAAGAGCCAGGTTCATTTTCCGGAATGAAAATTTCCCCTAAGCCGTCGCGGGGACCGCTAGCCAACCAACGCACGTCGTTTGCAATCTTCATCAAGTTGCAAGCAAGCGCTTTTAATGCGCCGTGCGCAAATACAAGCTCGTCTTTCGACGTAAGCGCGTGGTATTTATTTTCAGCCGTTACAAACGTTTTACCCGTCAAAGCGCTCACTTGTGCAGCTACTTCTTCTGCGAAACCTTTAGGAGCATTTAACCCCGTACCTACTGCCGTACCGCCAAGAGCAAGTTCCTTCAAGCCAGGAAGCGCCAACGTGAGTTGTGCTTTCGCCTTTTCAATCATATTCGTCCAACCGCTGATTTCTTGCGAGAATGCAATAGGAACTGCGTCTTGTAAATGCGTTCTACCGCTCTTTACAATCCCTTCGTTTTCTGCTTCCAATCTCTTAAGCGTAGCAATCAACGTATCCATTGCAGGAAAAAGTTTATCTTCGATTGCAATAACCGCTGCAATATGCATTGCCGTGGGAAAAGTATCGTTAGAGCTTTGGCTCTTATTGATATCGTCATTGGGGTGCAAAATTTTAACACCTGCAATTTCATTACCACGATTTGCGATAACTTCGTTTGCATTCATATTCGATTGCGTACCGCTACCCGTTTGCCATACGACAAGCGGGAAATGCGAATTAAGCGACCCGGAAATTACTTCGTCGCATGCCGCGCTGATTGCGGAAAGCTTTTCGTCGGATAATTTGCCGAGTTTATTATTTGCAAGTGCTGCAGCTTTTTTTAAAATACCGAACGCATGCGTAATTTCTCTAGGCATGATTTCGTCGCCAATTAAAAAGTTTTGGTGGCTTCTTTGCGTTTGTGCAGCCCAATATCTATCTGCAGGGACTTTCATTTCCCCCATTGTGTCTTTTTCAATACGGTATTCCATAATTTTTTCTCCGTTTTTTTCTTAAATTTCAATTTCAGCGATAACGCCTTTTAATACTTCTGCACTATGACGCATCTTCGCTTCTTCTTCAGCGGAAAGTTTAGGCGTGAGCGTGGTAACAAGACCTTCGCTGCTGATTGCACAAAGCGTAGAAAGAGCCACGTCGGAAATGCCGTATTCGCCTTCCAAAACGGTAGATACAGGTAAAATGGTATACGCACTAGAATAAATGCTATTCACAATTTGCGCTACGCTTGCAGCGATACCATAGAAGGTTGCGCCCTTACCTGCGATAATTTGACCGCCAGACTTTTTAACGTATTCTTCCACTTCTTCGTGCGTATAAGGCGTAACTTTCATAACAGATTTGTCCGTAAGCGTATTTTCGTATTCAGCAAGAGGAATACCAGAAATATCAGCAGTCGACCATGCCACGAACGAGCTGTCGCCGTGTTCACCAAGAACATATGCGTGAACTTGTTTTTGGTTTACCGAATACAATTCGGAAAGACGCGTTCTTAAACGAATGCTATCAAGCGTCGTACCCGTACCGATTACGCGGTTTTTGGGAACACCCGTGATTTTGCAGAACACGTAGGTAAGAATATCTACGGGGTTAGCAACAAACAAATACAATGCATCAGGCGCATGTTTTACAATTTGAGGTGCAATAGTTTTTAAAATGTTAACGTTGATTTGTGTTAAATCAATACGTGATTGACCAGGCTTTCTGCCAACGCCCGACGTTACGATAACAATATCAGAGCCCTTTGCATCTTCATACGTACCGCAATAGATTTTTACGGGGGAAAGATAAGGCGTAGCTTGTCTGATATCAAGCGCTTCGCCTTGCGCTTTTGCTTCATTTACGTCAATGAGTACGATTTCTGCAACCGAGCCTGTTGCAACCAAGGTATACGCAACCGTTGCCCCTACAGAACCTGCGCCAATAATAGTAACTTTGTTGTTCATAATATTTCCTCCAAATAGGTTATTTCTTTCGTTATTGCCAATTTTTGCGCGTATAACGCACAATACCCCACTTATACAAAATATATTATAGCATAATTTTTATTCAATCTCAACAATTTAAATACCTTGAATGAAATTTTTAAATCGTTAAATCGATAAATTTTTATCTTTTTTGTTTTTATATGGAAAAAGCGAGGCCTTTTAGCCCCGCTTTTATCAAAACTTTCGTTTATTTACTAATTTTTAATTGCATCAAACAATAGCAGTCCACCCTCTAATGCAATTAGTATTCCCGATACGATAAAAACCCAATCGAGCGGCTCAAATAAAAATATCAAACCGATAAGAATACACAGTAAAGGTTGTGCCAATTTCATTAAACAATAGATATCTTTAAAAGAAACACCGTTGAGTTTATAACGCAATAAATCGTATACAAGCAAAACGCCTAATACAATCAAACCCGCCGCTAGCAAATACAAGACCGCGCTAAGCAATGTCCAACCGCAAATAATCACCAATGCGCCGAATACAATTTTACACACAGCCCAAGCAATCTTTTGATTGAGAATATCCATAATTCCAAAGACGAACAACGCAACACCCAAAATCGTCATCAATACACCTATCAAATCACTCTTTAGTAATATAAACAGGACACCGAATACCATAGTCGAAACGGCGCACACGATTTTTTCCGTCTTCTTCATTACACTCCTTTAAAAATATAATTTTCTTGTTTTTCGCACGATAGCAATACGGATAAATTTATTGTCATATCTATAAGCCGCTCTCGCACAAGGAAATTCGTCGTCCTTTCTGCATTTTTCACAAAATGCATAAGTACCGCATTTATCATCACCCGCTTGAATACTATCATACCATTTTACTGTATCAAACACATCTTGCTGCTTTTGAAAATTCATAGCTAGCCTCCCTTTATTGTATGCACTTTACCGCATTTTTAGTCAATATATTTTTTCTTCCGTGTTATTATACTATTTTTCGACAAATTTTTCAATTATTTTTCTTTTATTTTTTTATATTTTTTTAAAAGACCGCAGGTTTTTCTGCGGTCAAAATTGTTTATTTTTTGGAGAACAAAGTTAAATCACGACGCTTTTTCCAACGCTCGCCTTTGCTTAAAAAAAACTAAGGCTTACACCCTACGAATTTTCTTATCTCCACATAGCATTATATGCGAATACGTTAGAATAATGCGTTACATTTAAATTTCTTTTAAACAAATTTCCGAATATATTTTTTCATATTCTATTTTTGTCAAATTATCCCTAATCTTTGCCGTACCAGCTGCCACACTAGCCCTTAAAATACTTTCCAAGGATTCCGACTTTTCTAATTGTATTGCAACCGCCGCCACAAGCGCATCCCCAGCGCCCACCGTTGAATTCACAGCTTTATGCTCGCTTTTTGCATAGCAATATCTATCCCCGTCTGTAATTATCGCGCCGTCTTTTCCCAACGAAACAAGGACACATCTCGCACCCGCATTCACCAAAACGCAACAAGCCGTTTTTAAAGAAGTGATATCGCAAATTTTGATATTTGTCGTTTGCTCCAACTCCTGCAAATTAGGTTTCACCAAATCAATTGTACGATTGGCTTGCAATGCTTGCAGTAAATTTTCTCCTGTTGCATCTACAATTAAAGAAACTTTTTTATCCACCGCCTCCGCCATTTCTTTATAAAAGCTTGCAGACAAATTTTTAGGCAACGAACCACTTAATACCGTTACTTTACTGTTTTTTGAGATTGTGCGTATATTATGTAAAACTTCTTGCGCCGCCTGTGCGGAAATTTCCGTCGCCATTGCATTTTTTTCCACAAGCGTTTCACCGTCATAATATTTATAGTTTTTACGAACGCTCCCTGTTTCCAACACAAAAGAATTTTCTACGCCTTCGCTTTTCAAATAATTGGCAAACAACTCTTTATCTTTTTCAAACATCACGCCAAAAAGAATGGATTCCCCACCCAAGCGTTGTACCCCAACAGCAACGTTTACTCCTTTGCCTCCGCAAATAATAGATTGTTCTTTTACGCAATTTCCTTGTTTATCTGTATAAGTTGTTACATCTATGCAAGGGCTTACACACACGCTTAAAATCATATCCTTTCCTTTAAAAAGACCGCTTTCGAAAAGAAAACGGTCTTACTTATTATTACATTGAAATCATTTGCAACGTTTCATACAATTCGTGATTAAACGTCTTTTTCATAGAAACTGCTTCAATGATATCCATATCAATAATTTTGTTATCACGGATACCAACTACACGGTTGCCAATCCCTTCCTTTAACAAACGAACTGCCTTGTTACCAAATTGAGCAGCCAACATTCTATCTGCCATCGAAGGCGAACCGCCTCTTTGAACGTGACCGATACAAGTAGGTCTTACAGAATAAGTTGTAACCGCTTGCAATTTCTTTGCAAATTCGTCAGCGCCCATAACGCCTTCTGCGACAACAATGATATTAGAGTGCTTACCGCTCGCACGAGAACGATTGATGTGCGTAACGATTTCATTCATATTAAAGGTAACTTCGGGAACTACAATAATTTCCGCGCCGGAAGCAATACCGCTGTATAACGCGATGTCGCCGCAATGTCTGCCCATTACTTCTACAACGGAAATACGTTCGTGCGAGGTCATTGTATCACGCAGCTTGTTGATGATATCCAAGCAGGTATTTACAGCCGTATCAAAGCCAAGCGTATAGTCGGTATATTCTAAGTCGTTATCAATTGTTCCGGGAATACCAATAGTAGGAATTCCATACTTTTCACTTAAAATTTTCGCGCCATGGAAAGAGCCATCGCCACCAATAACAACCAAACCTTCCAAGCCATATTTTTTAATCGTTTCAACGGCTTTCTTTTGGCCTTCTTCCGTCATCATTTCCAAGCATCTTGCCGTTCTAAGCTTAGTACCGCCGCATTGTACGATATTGGATACGCTACGCATTTCCATCTTGTAAAGCTCTTCGTTTAAAAGCCCAGCGTAACCTCTTTCAATACCATATACTTCCATTCCGTAATAAATCGCCGTACGAACTACCGCGCGAATCGCAGCGTTCATACCGGGAGCGTCACCACCGCTCGTTAATAACCCGATACGTTTCATTATCTTTCTCCTAATACTTTCGTAATTTTCTCTCAATCGATTTTCTTTAGTTTGTTTTTAATATGGATATATTATAACAAAACTTTTAAAAAAAACAAACGATTTTACACACATTTTATATTTTTTTAAGCAAGTTTTATGCAATTTTCCTCTAAAAAGAGACAAAGTTCTGACATCAACGCCCGATTTGCGTTTACTTTTTGACTACATAAAAGCTTTTTACCGGCTTTTACAAAAACCACTTCTATATCCCCTTCGTAGAAAGTAAGCGTTTCCATCAGTTCTTCTATATCCGCTTCGTCAACGTCCGTAATATTTAACCACAAACGCTGAGGCTTATCTGTGTTTACTGGTTTCCGTTGTTGCGACGGCGTTTGCGGGACTACAACATTTTTTGCTTGAGGCGCTTCTTTTTGTTCCTCATCAAATTCTTCCATGCGCTCTACGATAATCGCAGGAGCTTTATCCGCGCTAACGTTCATCTTACCCGAAAGCGAAACAACCGCATCCTCTTTCAAGAAGGATTTTATTTTATCATAAACCTTCGGGAAACATACGCATTCAATAGCCCCATACAAATCTTCTATCGTAACAAACGCCATAAATTGTCCCGATTTTGTCTGCAATTTCTTAAACGTAGATACCATACCGCCCATTGAAACGCTTTGTCCGTCTTGGATTTCTGTATACGTCTTTTCGCCCGTTTCTTCATCCTCGGTAAACTCGTTAAGCTTAGAACAATTAAAACTCTCCTCTTTAAAATAAGGCAAGAATTTTTCAAAAGGATGCCCGCTTACGTAAACGCCTAAGACGTCCTTTTCTTTAGACAGCTTTTCCATCGTTTCCATTTCCTCAATATCCGGGAAAGAAACTTCAATGGCTTGTTCTTCTAAAATTTCGCCAAAAAGGGAAATTTGCGCCCCTGCTTTTTGCTTATCCATCGCGTTTACCCTAGCAAGCACACTTTCATACACCGCCGCCACTTGAGCACGGTTTTTACCAAAACAGTCAAAAGCACCTGCGTAGATTAAGCTTTCAACAATACGCTTATTAACGTATTTTGCAGAACGCGTTACAAAGTCGGCAAAATCTTTAAACTCGCCGTTCTTTTTACGCTCTTCAATAACCGCTTGAATTGCATCTTGCCCAACGCCGCGCAACGCGCCCAAGCCAATACGAATCCCATCGCCTTCTACCCAGAAAATCTCTCTCGACTTGTTGATATCGGGAGGCAGAATGGGGATATTCTTTTCCTTCATGTACATAACGTACTTGGAAATTTCTTCAATTTTATCGATACGGTCATTTAAAACACCCGCCAAGAATTCTTTTACGTAGAAATGCTTTAAATATGCCGTTCTGTACGCCACCACCGCATATGCCGCCGCGTGCGATTTATTGAATGCATAAGACGCGAAACTTTCCATATCCGCAAATATCTTTGCAGCAACGTCAGATGGAATGCCAAGCGCAGCGCATCCCGTAATACCGCTTTCAGGATCGCCGAAAATAAATTTATCTTTTTGTTCCATCAACTCTTTCTTCTTCTTTTTCGCCATGGCACGACGTACAAGGTCGGCTTGTCCAAGCGAATAGCCCGCAAGTTGTTGGAAAATCTGCATTACCTGTTCTTGATAAATAATAACACCGTACGAATTTTTTAAAATAGGCTCTAAATGCGGCGTATCATATACAATACGCTCGGGATGGTGTTTATTTTCTATATATTTAGGAATAAAGTCCATAGGGCCTGGACGATAGAGCGAAATACCTGCAATTAAATCTTCCAAACAGTTTGGTTGCAAGTCTTTCATAAATTTCTTCATCCCGCCTTGTTCGAGTTGGAACACCGCGTCGGTATCCCCCGACGAGATCAACTCATAAGCTTCAGGTACATCCACGCCGATTTCGTTGAAATCGATTTCAATCCCCTTGCCTTCTCGAATATACTCAAGCGTGTTTTCAATATCCGTCAGCGTGGTAAGCGCCAAGAAGTCCATCTTGAGCATACCTACCGCCTCCACCTCTTTCATATCGAACTGCGTAACGATATCTTCGCCGTTTCTTGCCAAGGGTACGTTTTCCGCAAGCACCTTATTACAAATAACGACGCCCGCCGCGTGTTCAGACGTGTTTTTGGGCATACCTTCTAATTTTAAGCCCATATCGATTACCCTACGGAGTTCTTCGTTGTTTTCATAAACCTCAATAAACTCAGGGTTCTTTTTCTTTTTCAACTCGGCAAGTTTCTTTTCTATCTCGCCGCGTTTTTCATCATTGGTTTCTTCCGCAAGATCTTTTTCCACCTTGGCAATTTTTAAGCCCAACAATTCACCAATCGTCGATTTACCGTCCATGAGCTTTGCCACTTTATCCGTTTCGGAATAAGGAACACCCATAACTCGCCCCACGTCCTTGATAACGGCGCGCGAAGCAAGCGTACCAAAGGTAACGATTTGAGCCACGTTTTCAGGATGATATTTCTCACGAACGTATTCAATCGTTTCATGTCTTCTACGCGTACAGAAATCGACGTCGAAGTCGGGCATAGAAACACGATCAGGGTTTAAGAAACGCTCGAAAATCAATTCATATTTCAGCGGGTCAACGTCGGTAATCCCAATAGAATACGCAACGATACTGCCTACCCCCGAGCCACGTCCAGGACCAACCGGAATACCGTTCAAGCGCGACCAGTTAATATAATCCCAAACGATTAAGAAATAGTCGGCAAAGCCCATTTTGATAATAATTCCCAACTCGTATTCAACACGTTTTTTAATTTCTTCCGTTACTTCCTTGTAACGTTTAGGAATACCCTCCCACGTTAAACGGGTTAAATAATCAGGAGACGTTGAACCATCCTCCGCTTTGTATAAGGGGATTAGCGAAGTATCACGGATGGGATCGCCTTTGGGCGTAATGTCAAACACGGGTTCTTCTATCTTATTGGCAATTTCTCGTGTATTGCTAATGGCTTCGGGAACATAAGCGAATAACTCCGCCATTTCGTCGCCCGATTTCATATAAAATTCTTTTGTTTCAAATTTCATGCGCTTGGGATCCGCAAGCGTTTTTTTCGTTTGAATACACAACAAAATATCATGCATTTCCCAATCTTCTTTGTGAATATAATGCACGTCGTTTGTTGCAACTAGCTTAATATTCAATTCCTTTGCAATTTGAATCAATTGAGGAATAACTTGTTTTTCTTCCGAAATGCCATGGTCTTGCAATTCGATATAAAAATCGTCGCCAAAGACATCTTGCATTTCCTTTGCCCACGCCTTTGCATCTTCATATCTACCATCCATCAGCAAACGAGGCAATCTGCCCGCTAAGCACGCGGAAAGACAAATAACCCCTTCGCTATGCTGCTTTATCATATCATAGCTAATACGGGGTTTCCCGTAAAAGCCGTCGATATAAGAAAGCGAATCAAGCTTAACGATATTTTTATACCCCGTCTTATTTTTTGCAAGCAAAACGATATGCTCCGTCTTGGTGCCGGGGCGTTTATCAAAATGGTCGTCCGTTGCATACAGCTCGCAACCGATAATATATTTAATCCCCTTTTTTACACACTCTTCCGCAAAATACAAAGACGCGTACATATTGCCGTGATCGGTTACCGCGCAAGCGTCGATTTTATTTTTAACCAAATAATCAACCAGCTCGTCTACTTTTGCAGCACCGTCAAGCAGGCTATATTCTGTGTGTAAATGTAAATGTATAAAATCCGTCATATTTTATCTCTCGTTTTTTACTGTATTTTTGATGCAATTTCCATCAATCTACGCATGCGGTGGTTTAAACAGCTTTTGCTGATTTTAAGGGAGTCTGCAAGTTCTTGCAAAGACATAGTAGGATGTGCTAAACGCAACAATGCAAGCGTTTTTAAATCTTCCCCTAGTTCGTCTAAGCCCAACTTATTTTTTATATTTTCAATTGCCATCACTTGTTTTACGGAAGCAGTCATGGCTTTTTCCATATTCCCCGACGCGCAATTAGCCATTCGGTTCGTTTGATTCGCCTCGTCGCGCTTCTCCACAACGGAAACAAATTTTTTTAAAGCGTTTTCTGCGCCGATTACCGATAAGAAATCGGAAATTGCCTCTTTGCTCTTGATATACGCTACGTGCGTTTCTTTGCGTTGCACTTGTTTGGCAAACAAACTCGTCTGTTCAAGCAAATAACAAAAATCTTCCGCGACTCGTTCTTTTGTAAAAACAAATTCTAAATGATACCCTGTTTTTGCATTATCACTCGGAATAGAACAACTACCGCCACCCAAAAAAGCCCCGCGAATATATGCCAAACGGCAGTTTTCACTCTCTACTAATTCCTCTAAAATTCCTTCTACAAACTTCCCGTCTTGAAATAAGCCCAACTCTTCCAATGTCTGTTTTGCCTTATCTCTAGGGCATTGTAATAACAGCTTATCTCTACCGCTCATCCTGTCCATCGTCGCGCGAGTGATAGAAAGTTCGAAACCAAACGTATCGTAAAAAAGGCTCATAAAAAACTCTGCGACGTTTTCCGTTTCGCTAACGATAAAAAAAGCTGGCGTTGTTTCATCTCCGCCCAATACACCGCTTGTACGGATAAATGCAGAAAGAGCCGCTTTCGCAACTTTCTCGCCGTCCTTTATTTTTTTAGAACGAACTTTCCGCAATATAATTTCTTTTTTTACGTCCGAAGTAAAATTCATGCTATTTTTTAACTTTCCTTATCTGTGTTTCTTAAACTCGGCAAATCTAAAATTAGGAAACCTGCCGTCGATATTATCAATTCGATCCATCGGGAAAGAAATACGCGTAAGTTGTTCTTCTACGCGTTCCGTATCGCCGATTCGCCCCGCCCAATGCGCATCCGAATTTACTATAAACCGCGCCGACGTTTTTTCTACGATTTCCACTAATTCTTCGTCGGATAAATGCGTTTTTTTAGAATTTAATTCGATATACGTACCATAATCCGCCGCGCATTTTGCCACCTCTAACGTTTTACAAGGACAAAGGTAATTAAGATGCGTAATTGCGTCAATGGGGTTATTTTTAATTACGTTGATATACGCTTTTGTGTTATAATCCACAAGTCCAAGCGGGGTCTTTTTAAAAAAGCGTCGCGCAATCATATTTCCCCAAAAATATTTCATATGGTCTTGCAGCGTGTCGTAATAAATAAATACGTGATTACCGCAAAGGTATAAATCAAAATTATCGTAATCGCACGGTTTTAAATCCGCACCTCCCCCAATACCGCAAATATTAGATTCCAACCCAACTAATACGTCTATCCCGTATTTTTCCGCTGCTTGCTTGCAATCGCGCACGTAATTATCCGTAAGATGACGCTTGAGCCCATACACCACGTGAGAATATCCATGGTCACTAATACCAACTTGTTTTAAGCCGATTTCTTTCGCGCGCGCAACGTTTTCATCTACCGAATTTTTTCCGTGTGAATACGGCGTATGGGTATGATAATCTCCCGTAAGAATCATTTTCTTCTCCTTTTGCGTTTTTCTTAAACGATATTTTACCGCTTATATGTAAACAATTTCCTCTTGCAATACAATATCGTACTCCGCTTGCACCCTTTCCTTGATAAGCGAAATTAGCGTTTTAATCGCATTACTTTTGCAACCGTTTTGATTGATGATAAAGTTGGCATGCTTTTCACTGATTGTTGCGCCGCCAAGAGTCAATCCTTTCAGCCCAGCCCCCTCGATCAGCCTACCCGCCGATTCACCGATAGGATTTTTAAAAATACATCCCATACTTTTGCCCGACGGTAAATTTTTACGGCGATACGCGTATGTTTCCATTCTTTTGATAACCAATTGCGGAGTACTTTGCCGCAATTTGCAATACGTTCCTAAAACAACGGCATCCTTGCGCATAAATAACGACTTTTTATATGAAAAATCACATTCTTCTGCCGTCAGCTTACCGATTTCGCCATCCGCATAAACTAACACGTTAGTGATAATTTCTTGCATATATGCGCCGTTTACGCCAGCATTCATATACGTTGCACCGCCTATACAGCAAGGAATACCTGTTAAAAACTCGGCGCCGCTTAACCCCTTTTCTTTACAAAACTTAAGCAGTTTGCCGCTGCTTGTACCAGCGCCAACGTATATCTCCCCGTCTTTCTCGTCAATTCGGTTGATTCGGCTAGTTATAATGGGAATTTTCAAATATTCGTTTTCAGGGGGTAAAACGTTGCTTAAATTCCCCAAAACAACATATGGAAGCCCGTTTTTTTGAAAAATAGCAATTAGTCCAGCCAATTCTTCTTCATCACTGGGGTATACAGCAAACTTTGCTTTACCTCCGCAACCTATACAAGAATGTTTTGCAAAGTCGTAATCGTACTCTATTTTCAGCTGTGGAAATTGAGATTGTAAAAAAAGCGCGCAATCGTCCAATTTATTCTCTCCTATTGTATCATATTTTTTTAATTTTTAAAAGTATTTACAAGCAACATTTATAAAAATTTTATGCGAGTTTTTTACGATTTATCCACGAAAGCATTTTTTACGCAAAAAATGAGCCTAAACTCTCGTTTAAGCTCATTTGATACCTATTTTATCATTTTTATGCTTTATAAATAACTTTACCACCACAAATGGTATACAATACGTCGTAATTTGCGTTTAAAACAGTAAAATCTGCGCGTTTTCCTACTGCAATACTACCCGCTTCGTTATCAACTTTTAACGTTTTTGCAGGATTGATTGTTGCATAATCTACCGCCTGCAAGAAAGGCACACCTACTTTTTCTACCATATTTTGTACCGCTCTGTTCATACGCAAAACGCTTCCGGCAAGCGTACCATCCGCAAGCCTTGCTTCGCCATTTTTTACATAAACCACTTGACCGCCCAATTCGCTTACGCCGTCGGGAATACCTTTCGCGCGCATTGCGTCTGTGATTAACGTCAATTTGTCGTGCGGTTTACTCTTCACCATCAATTTCATAGCGGGAACGGATACGTGAATAGCGTCCGCTATAAGTTCGCAATTAAGCTCGTCAAACAGCATTGCACTGCCCACCGTACCAATTTCTCTATGATGAAGCGCACTTTGCGCGTTATACGTATGCGTTACGTTGCTTGCACCCGCTTTGAGCGCTTCTTGAATATCCGCGCACTTTGCACCAGTGTGTCCTATTGACGAAACAATACCCTGCGCCGTTAAATGTTTAATTAACTCCGTAGCACCTTCCACTTCAGGAGCGAGCGTAACAATTTTAATAACGTTACCGCTTGCAGCGTTGTATTCGTCAAACACCTCCGCGTTGGGTACAGCTACGTATTCTAAAGGCTGCGCACCTTTATGCGCTGCTGCAATAAACGGACCTTCTAAATGAATACCAAGCACTCTTGCACCCGTTTCATATGCATTTTCACGATAACTTTTTACCGCGTGCATTGCCTTTAAAATATTTTCTTTGCTTTGCGTCATTGTCGTAGCAAGAAAACCCGTTGTGCCTTCCGAAGCAACTGTTTCAGCAATAATTTTTAAATTTTCAATCGTGCCGTCCATAGCATCAGAACCGCCTGCGCCATGAATATGTTGATCGATAAACCCAGGCAAAACAATAGCGTCTGCGGGCAATACAACTTCTTCCGCGTTGCTGTTTTCCCCGATATTACGGATGATTTCATCAAATTCCACCGAACACTTTTTTAAGCCTTCGCCTTCCACGTATACGGTAGCGTTTTTAAAGCACTTCATTTGTACAATCTCCTTTGGGTAGATTAGTTCACGTTTGCAGGTAAGGACGCTGCCGCGATACTTTGTCCTACTCTTCTATTCTTTTCATCAGGCAAACCGATATCAAGCGTTGCAAATTCGGGATATTCTTCCGCTAAAACTTTCTTACACGTTGCAAGAATAATATCGCCGCCTTTACCGCCCATAACGCGCCCAAGCAACAACATATGCTTGATGTCATAGAACTTTGCATAGAAAGGAATGGTATGCGCCAAATATACGCCGATATCTTCAAAAATTTGCGCAGCCAAAGGCGATCCTGCATCCATCATGCCTTGTACTTCTTTCAACTTTTGCGCGGGCGTTAAGCCGTCTGCAAATTTATGACCGCCAGCTTCTGCAAGCTTAATAACAGCGTCTTGCGAGAAATATTTACAGCCAACGCCAAAGTCGCCGCTCCATTCGTCTTGCATAGCCCCTTCGTTGAAGTCAACGGGCGCAAAAGCAAGCTCGGAAAGCCAGCCGTTGATACCGCCGTTCATATTGATGTAGCCAACAGCTTCGCTCGTACCCATTGCGATACCCAAAACGC
>JAZRDM010000021.1:0-7923 GCA_045660265.1 Candidatus Scatosoma sp.
AAAAAAATAGCCGAGCAAGAGAGATTGCTCGGCTATTTCTATATAAGCCAAAAGTTTTTGTCCGTTGACGTTTGGTTTGGGCTATGCGAGAATAGCCACAACGCCAAGGCAAAAAATGGAGAAGTATAAAGATATTGTAAAATTTTTTTCAAATTAACGGACCAAATGCCAAAAAAGTGTCTGACTATATAGTGGAGAGGTTAAAATGAAATCTTTGTGAAAAAATCTAAAAATGTGAACCAAATAGGCAAAAAATGTACCTTTATATGGTGGGGATAAATTTTTCAGCAAAAAGTTTTTGGATTAACGGACCAAATGATGAAAAAATGTATGCTTATATAGTGTAAGGCAATTTTTTTGTGAAAACTGAGCCAAACGGCAAAAAAGTGTGCACTTATAGGGTGTAGGCAAATTTATTCGCAAAATTTTGAAAATGCCCAAAATAAAAAACTCTCTACTTAATAAGTAGGGAACGAAAAGGAGGATACAATATGGAAAAACCAAGATTAATACCGGCGGATTATTTAAGAAACAATCCGTTTGCGGAAACGCATAAATACAAAATTTATCATGACGGGGATCACCCCGTAGCAACGCGAATTGTGCGTAGCAAAGGGAAACGACCGCCTAAGAAACCTGCGAATACGGCTTTTGATATTGCTTTCGACAGTCTGTATTTTCAAGCAAAAAGAAAGGGCTTGGCAGGCGACGATATGGCAGATTATATACAAGCGGGGTTGGAGAAACTCTATCCCGTTTCTTCCACGTTGCGTAAATATATTTTGGAGAAGATAGATAAAAAGCAACGCAATTTATGGAAGAGAATCAAGCGTTTTAAACGCAAAGTAAATATGAACCGTTGGACGCATTTCGTAACGTTTACTTGCGATCCTAAAAAGCATACGCAAGAAAGTTTTATGAAGAAATTACGTAAATGTTTATCTAACCTACATACTCGTAGAGGTTGGAAATATATGGGTGTATTTGAGTATGGGGAACTGAATGGCTCTATATATTTTCACGCTCTAATTTACATACCCGAAGGGGAGATGATTGGTGGGCTTGTAAGGAAGCGCCAGCACAGTAAAAAGCGTAATGGGATGTATACCAGGTATGCGAATACGTTCTTTGATGAGGCGTTTGGGATGTCGGATTTTCAGGAAGTGAATCCCATACTTTTGAAGCGTGGGGGAACTTCAAGATACTTAGTAAAATACATAATGAAGAGCGGCGAGAAGGCGTTGTATAGCAGGGGGACACCTGCGGAAATTTGCAAAGAACTAAGTGATAATGATATAGTAGGCACTTATTTGGATTATGTGACAATGTACGTATTATGGGATGACGTGCTTGATTGGGAGAGGGATATTAAAGACTACGGCAAGAAGAAAAGGCTTCGCGTATAAAAAAATGCAACCTCTATTCCTATAATTATAGAAACGAAACGAGAGTTGCGAATGTGGCAGGGCCAGTACGATGGGGTACATGGCGCATTTAGGCGTACAGAAATGTCCGAAAAATCTTAAAGGACTTACGGAAAAAAAGATAAACGGCGGAATTTCGCAAGCGGGTCAGCGCGAAAACCGCCGTTTTTTCAGTCTTTAAGTCGGTAAATTCGGTAAGTAAAAGCGACGACACCTTGACCGCGCGCCGCAGGCGCGCGCTCGGATAGTGATATAGTCAAGGTGTCGTCTTATGCTCTTTTCATTTTTTTAACGAAGAAAGTATTGACAAATTGAAAGGAATTGCGTATAATAAATGTGCGACAATTCGAAACCTTGTATTTTCAAGGGTTCACATAATTAAATAAAGAACTAGCGGATATAATCAAGGTAGGATTATATCTCTTATCGTGTTTACAAAAAACCGTTGGTTCTTTATGTGAACGAGTTGTCGCAGACTTACGAGAAAGGTATATTCTATGGTGCCGTTCTCGTTGAGGGCGGCATCTTTTTTATTGAAATTTAATATTGATGGGCAAGGAGCCGTTAAAAACATTTATGTTTTTGGTAGGCTCTTTTTGCTTTAAGGAGATTTATGAAAGCTTGTAGTTTTTTCGGGCATAGAGATACGCCCCAAACAGAAGAATTGAAACAAAAAGTAAGAGAAACGGTAGAATGTTTGATAGCTGAAGAAGGGGTGGATATATTTCTTTTCGGTAGCCGTAGTAGTTTTGACGAACTGTGTCTATTTATTGTAACAGAACTGCAAGTGAAATATCCTAACATAAGGAATGTGTTATTCCTTCTCGCGGATGCCACGAAAAGCGGTGGGTGAAAAAAGCGTTTGTTTGGCAAAGATTCGGGAAAAATACAACGGATCTGCGTAACCGCATGCTATTGCGATTTCCGAAATGGGGGCAGATGTCGAAAGCAACAAGTGTTTTGCTAAAGAAATCCGTTTTTCAATGATGTATTGTTGGGGTGAAACCTGAAACGCTTTCTTGAAGCGGGCACAAAAATATTCGGGTGTAAAACCGCTTTGCCGCGCTAATTCCTTGATGCTGATTTTCTCGCTTAAATGTTTTTCAATGTATTTTATTGCGGGTGAAAGAGCGGAAACATTGTCCTTTTTAACATCTGTAATAAACAAGCTTAAAATCATAGTCATTGCACTGTTGATAAAAATATCCGACAGTTCGCAAGGATGTATATTTTTTTTAATTATGCTGGTGATGAGTTTGAATATGAGTTCGTGTTGATCGCTTTCGTAACTGAAGTCGTATAGCGAATTTAAGGGGAATTTACTCATTGTGACAAAGTTGATGAAATACTGCTCCATAAAATCGTCGCAATGCGTTTTAATGATGGTAGAAGCAGGGATATAGTAGGCGTGCCCTTCGTGAACGTCGAACTCTCCAAAGGTTGTGACGACGTGTCCGCTCCCCTTTGTTACGACCCAAAATCTCTCGCAGTTCCAGTCGCGGAATTTATGGGTTAAATCCATATTCCAGGCGTGTTCGACTTCTGGGTGCAAAATGCAGTTCCCGACCAAAGATTTTTTGCAGTTTGCTAAAGTAAAATGTAAATTTGTGTTTAAAAGGTAAAAATTTTCCATAAATCCATCATATCACTACACATCAAAGATGTCAATAGTTTTATGCAAAAATCTTAGATTTATCCATATATTCCTTAAATTGGTGTATTTACATAGCCGTTGCGTGATGTTATAATGGTATTATAAAAAAGGATAGTTTTATAAAAAATATGGGTTAGGGAGGCAAGCGATGTTTTTAAAAAAACGATCGATTATCAAGGGTTTAGCGGTAACTGCGATAGGAAGCTTAGCTGTAGCATTTGTTACATATACGCCTAATATAGCGAAAGCTGCTGAAACTCTATCTTTGGAGAAAGGCAGTTTCTTCGTGCGCGGTGCAAACTTGGAGCTTGCAAGCGGAAACCTTCAATTTTCCAGCGTGCTTGAAAAGAGCGAAGCGGAAAAGAAGTTCGGCGCGGATTTTTCGTCCGTCGTGGAAACAGGTGTTTTGGTTTTACCTGCGGCAGACGTTGACGGAGCGATTACCTTGGAAACGGATGGCGTAGATAAGACGGTTACTGAAAAATCGAATTGGCTACTTGTATGGGATGTAAAGGGTTCGGAAGGTAAAGAATTCTATCAATTCTCTGCTGTTGTTGACAATATAGCCGACGATGAAGAGTTGACGGAATACACGGCGGTAGGCTACGTTACTACAACAAGCGGAACGCTCTACACGGAAGCTATTACTCGTTCGGTGGCGCAGGTCGCGAGAGCTGCTTACGACAACAAAGCGTTTGTGTATTCGTCTAAGGTGTTGCCGTATATTCCCGAATGTGAAGTATCCTTTGTCGTTGCTGAGGGCAGCACAGTGGACTCTATCACTCTTCGTTACGGTGAAGAAATTCCTGAAATGGATGTACCTACGAATAACGGCTGGGAGTTTAACGGCTGGTACTTAAACGGAGAACCTTTCAGTGGCGCAGGTAAAAAGGTTTTAAACAATGTAGAAGTCCGCGCGGGGTATTCCAAGATATTGGAAACGAAAAAGACGAAGATTGACGTTAAATATGATAATAAGTTTGATTTCAGTGGCGTTACGGATACGCTGTCGAAAGTAGTAATCGGTGATAACGTTATTGACGCTTCGCAGTACACGCTCGATGGAGGAGTGCTGACAATTAAAAAAGAAGGTCTTGCGGGCTTGACGAACGGTGAACGCTATGATGTGCAATTTTTTATTGGTGAATACGATTGCTACAAAGTGTCTTTGCAGGCGAGCGAACGTACATTAATTTTTAATGCCGCAGATTTTGAATCGGTTTTAGAGTCGGATTTATCTGGCGATTATGCGTTGGCGAATGATTTAGATTTTACGGGTTTGCAACCTACCCCTGTGGGTAGCAACTCGGCGCAGTTTATCGGTTCGCTAGACGGACAAGGTTTTACACTGAAAAATTATACGGCTCATGCTGATACGTCGGTGTTTACGGGAGAATTGGAACTTGGTTGGCGTTCGGTAATTCACTCGATCGGTAAAGGTGGCGTTGTAAAAAATCTTGGGATTGAATACACGAACGCTTATTGGAGAAGTATAGCACCGTTTGCAAGAAACAGCGGTACGATTGAGAACGTATGCGTAAAGGCTGTTTATACACGTGCCGATATGAGTACGGTTGTTCAAAATACGGCAAATGCCGGGATTGTGGCGATGAATGCAGGTACAGTAAAAAATTGTATTGCGAACGTGCATTTTGCAGATTTAAAAATGAAGCTTGCAGGAGCGATTGCGTACGAAAATTATGCAGGAGCAAAAGTAGAAAATTGTTACGCTGTTACAAACGTTGCATTGGATGCTGTGCATACGGATAAAGGCGTTGTTGAAGGCAACGAAGTATATGCGAATGCAAAGGCATTACTGAATGGTTTGTCGGGGAGACTGACGGAGGAAAACGGTTGGTCGAACGCGTGGGACTTTAAGAACGTATCCGAAACGGGTTTGGTGATTCAATCACTCAATTTTGGCGAGAGTATTACTTGCGGTCAAATTGCATATCTCTCTGCGGGGATTGAAAGCAAGCTTGAAAGCGTGATTGAAAGCGATCTGTCGGGCGAGTACGTTTTGATGAGCAATCTAAACTTTGACGGTATCACTACCGCTCCGATTGGCAACGCAAACAATCACTTTGTTGGGAAGTTAGACGGAAACGGATATACCATTAAGAACTATGTCGGAGGCGTAAGCGAGGATAATGCAGACGGAAACGTTTGCGCGCGCAGCTTTATTGCCATCATAGGCGCAGGCGGCGTTGTAACGAATCTTGGACTGGAATATACGAATGGCAATGAAAAGCGTATGGCTCCGTTTGGATATAACTACGGAACGATAGAAAACGTATACGTTAAGACGAATTTACCGAGAACAGCGCAGACGAATGACGCAAGCAACGTAAGCGGCGGTGTTGCATCGGTGAATTATACGGGCGGGGTTATTAAGAACTGTATTGTGGACGTTACTTATGGCGCAACCAGCACTCTTGCGGATTCCAATTCAGGGGCTGCGGTTGGTAGAAATATCAACGGTACGATTATGAACTGCTATGCTGTTTGCAATCTTGCGCTTCCCATTGCTAAGACGAATGAAGGGTCGGCGAAGGCGACGAATGTAGGAGTGTATACTTCTATGGCGGATTTAGTGGCGGCGCAAAGCGCAAGTGTAACCGCTGAAAACGGTTGGTCAGAGTGTTGGAGAGTTGCGGACGGCGCGATTGTGTTCGGTCGAGTAAATTGATTAAAGATAAAGGAGATTGGCAATGAAGAAACAATTTCAGGCGCTAAAAATATCGGTGGTAACGATTGAAGAAGATATCGTTACGGCGAGTGGCTTAAACGTGGATATTTGGTTTGGAAACAGTTCTGTCGAGGAAACAGAGGAAGGAGGTTTTTATGAAAACTAAGAAAAGTTTGCTTATCGGCGTATTAGCTTTGACAGCGCTTTCGCTATCATCGATTTCCGCAGTGACTGTGCATGCGCAAACTGTAGAAGAGCAAGAACAGCAGGCGGCGATCACGACGATGACGGATGGTTTTTCTTTTGACGGCGCGGCTGTTCAATTGGTGAAAGTTAACGAAGAATATTCTCATGAAAGTAGTGGCTTGCGTTTCTCGTTTACGTTGACGAAAGAGGCTTATGACCTTGCAAACGAGAATGGCTATTCCATCGGCGTTTTGCTCGTTCCCAAGATTGTATTGGAAGGTGCTGGCAGAGATGCTTCCTATATTACCTATGAAAATGGTAAACTTGTTTCTGAAGCATCAAATACGGACGTTGTAAAAATGGAGTTGCCTTTAGACAAATGGACGAGTAAGACGGTAGAGAACGTTACTACATATAGCGATTATGTTTATTTGTATAATTTTGCTCCTGAACAATACAATTATGAGATTTATGCTCAAGGCTATGTTTACGGCGTAAGCGAAGACGTGATCTATGCGGAAGACTTCCGTGGAGAAGGTTGCCGTTCGATTGCGTACGTTTGCAACGGTTTGATGGATAATGCAGATGAATATGGTTACGATGATACAATGATAACCTTCTTGAGTGGATACTTGCCTACTTATACCGTTTCGTTTATGGACGGGGAAACGGTGCTTTCGGACACGCAGGTAAAATACGGCAACGTAGTATCCGCACCCGAAACCGAGCCTGTTAAGGATGGATACATCTTTGACGGTTGGGTAGATGAAAAAGGCGAAGCATTTGACTTCTCGAAAGAAATTACGGGCGCAACGAAAGTTTACGCAAGCTTTAAGGTTGGTACAATCGTGCTTACGCAAGAAATGGTAGATAATGGCACGTTTGAATCGACGATTGAAGCGAATATGGGTGGAAACTTTGTGTTGGAAAGCGATTTGGATTTCAGCGGTAAAACGACTTCGCCTATCGGTAGCAGTATGAATCCGTTTATGGGGACGTTTGACGGTCAGGGCTATACGATAAAAAATCACACGGGCGGACGCGATGCAAGTGTATGGCCCTATGATAGCGAAGTAGGTATCGGCAGTATCATTTGTGTTATTGCGGAGGGCGCAGTCGTAAAGAATCTCGGCGTAGAATATTCGTCTGCATACTGGCGTAGTGTTGCTCCGTTCGGTGCAAACAGTGGTACGATTGAAAACGTTTACGTGAAATCGAATTTCACAAGAACATCTTTAAGTAGCGTTGCATCAAATACCTATAACGCAGGGCTTGTGTCGTTGAACCACGGCGTTATCAAGAACAGTATTGTAAACGTAAATTATGCAGATACGAAAATAACGGTAGCAAGCGCGGTGGCGTTTGAAAACGGTGGTGTTATTGAAAATACCTATGCGATTTCCAATGTAGAGTTAAGCGTTGCAAAAGCTGGTGAAGGTCAGGTTACGGATTGCGGCATATATACTTCTGCGATTGACTTAATTGTAGCGCAAGGAGCGAATATCACGGCGGCAAACGGCTGGTCGGATTGTTGGACGATGGAACTGGTAACGACTTCTGAATTCGCAACGGCAGGGTATTCTAAGAACTTGTTGAAGTTCGGTGAAACGGAAATCGTAAACGTAATCACTTTGTCGTCGGGCGTAGAAAGCGCGAACTTCGATAAGCTGATTGAAAGCAATATTTCCGCATATTACGTATTGACGAGCGACCTTGATTTCAATGGTATAGCAACGCAGCCTATCGGCAATAGCACGATGCAATTCACTGGTACGATTGACGGTCAAGGTTATACGATTAAGAATTACGTCGGTGGTGCAAGCACGGATAACGCAGACGGCGGTGTTGCGGCGCGTAGCTTTATCGCATACGTGGGCGCAGGCGGCGTTGTGAAGAATCTGGGTCTTGAATATACGAATCAGTACTGGACGAGAATGGCTCCGATTGGCGGAAACTATGGTACGCTTGAA
>JAZRDM010000022.1:0-25535 GCA_045660265.1 Candidatus Scatosoma sp.
TGACAATTGTTTATAAATGCGTTACAATAAATTTATGGAAAAATATAAAGTGATTATTATCGGCGGTGGCGCAGTTGGATTAACTTGCGCGGCAAGCCTACATATAGCGGGGAAGGACGTTTTGCTTTTAGAACGCGGTGAACGTTTGGGAAGAAAACTTGCCGCAACGGGAAATGGACAGGGGAACGTTAGTAACCTTTCGCTTTCCAGTGAGAATTATTTCTCGACGGATAAAGAGAAAAACGAGCGTTTAGACACGCTTTTCCAAACTTACGGCATAGCGGAAGTAAAAGATTTTTACGCTTCGCTCGGCGTATTTTTGCTTGCGGATGAGCGTGGCAGAGTGTATCCGTCTGGTCGTCAAGCCTCTGCGCTTTCTGACGCGCTTCGTTTTTGCGTGCAGGATAATGGGATAACTGTCCGTTTAAACAGGTTGGTAACGGATGTAGAAAAAGCAGGAACGGGCTTTATTGTTACGGCGAAAACGTTGGAAAGTAGCGAGCGTTTTTTTGCTGAAAACGTACTTGTTTGTACGGGCGGAAAAGCGGCGAAAAACTTTGGAACGGATGGGGCAGGGTACGTTTTAACGGGAAAATTCGGGCATACGTGTACGCCCTTATACCCCTCGCTTGTACAGCTTAAATGCGACGTGAAACACACAAAAACTTTAAAGGGTATTCGCGTCAATGATGCGCGTGTTTCCGCTTACGTAGGAGATGAAAAATTAACGGAAGTAACGGGCGATTTAATTTTTACCGACTACGGTGTTTCGGGAGATGCTATTTTCCGTATTTCTGCATTTTTAGCAGATAAAATCGACAAACAAGTCCGCCTTTCTATCGATTTATTGCCCGCTCTTTCTAAGCAAGAATTGCGTTGTTTTTTGCAGGCAAAGAAAAAAAATTGTCCTAACGTAGAAACGAGTGAATTGCTCGGCGGGGTATTGAATAATCAAGTGGGCAGAGCGGTCATCAAGCGTTATGGCGGAGATTTGCTTTCAATTGTAGAGGGTGTTAAAAACTTTACGTTAGAGGTTACGGGGTCGTTAGGCTTCGATTACGCGCAGGTTACCAAAGGCGGCGTGCCCTTTAATGAAGTGGATGATAGCTTCCAAAGTAAAAGGACGGAAGGATTGTATTTGGCAGGAGAATTGTTAGACATAGACGGCGAATGCGGAGGGTATAACTTGCATTTTGCCTTTGCTTGCGCAAGAGTGATTGCAAATGCTCTCAATCAAAAATTAGGCGTAGATAGGGGGCAGGTATGAGTTTAAAAACTTTATCCAACGTCAAATTAGGGGTAGGTCAAAGCGAGAGCGAGTTGATAAAAATTGCCGAAAAGACCTTAAAGAAAAAGGCTGCATATTTTGCAATTAAGAAAAAATCGTTAGACGCGCGTGAGAAAAATAATGTAAAATATATTTATACCATTGAGTTTTCGGATACGCCTTATCAGGAAGAAGAGGTTTGTTTAGAGCGGCTTTGCGCTAATAAACTTCCGCAAAAACCTGTGCTAGTAGTCGGCAGCGGCCCTGCAGGGTTGTTTTGCGCGTTGCGGTTATTAGAACGGGGAATTTTGCCTATCGTTATCGAGCGCGGTCCTTGCGTGGACGAGCGCGAAAAGAAAATCAATTTGTTTTTTAACGAGCGCGTTTTAGATACAGAGGCAAACATTCAATTTGGCGAAGGCGGCGCTGGTACGTTTTCGGATGGAAAGCTGAATACGCAAACGCATAGCGCGCTGAATAAAGACGTCTTAAAAACCTTTGTTAAATTCGGTGCGCCGAAAGAAATTTTGTGGTTGAACAAAGCGCATATCGGAAGTGATAATTTAAAAAACGTTGTGAAAAATATGCGTGAGTATATCCGTCGACAAGGCGGTCAGGTATGGTTTAATACTCGTTTAGATGAGATTCATATCAAAGACGGACGCATTCAACAAGCTACGTTTACCAAAACGGAAAACGGGGTGAAAACGCAACAGACGATAGACGTTTTTGCGCTAGTGCTCGCCATAGGCCATAGCGCTAGAGATACCTTTGAAATGCTGTTGCATAAGGGCGTGTATATGCGCGCTAAAGATTTTGCCGTTGGGGTTCGTATCGAACATTTACAATCGGAAATCGGTATGGCTCAGTATGGGAAAGTATATTCCCAGCTTCCTGCGGCAGATTATAAACTGGTTTCCCGCTGTGAAGACCGTTCCGCCTTTACCTTTTGTATGTGCCCGGGCGGGTACGTAATGCCGTCTACCAGCGAAACAGGCGGTGTCGTTACCAACGGGATGAGTAATTATGCTCGCGACGGATGTAACGCAAACAGCGCATTGATTGCGCAAGTTTCACGCGCGGATTTTGCAAGTGATTCCGCTTTGGCGGGAATAGAGTTTCAAAGAAGTATCGAACGTGCAGCTTATATCGCAGGTGGAAGCAATTACAGTGCGCCTGTTCAGCTCGTCGGTGATTTTTTACAAGATAGAACAAGCGCGTATTTTGGCGACGTAGTCCCTACGTATGCGGCGGGGACGGCGTTTGCCGATCTTCGCAGTGTGTTGCCTCAACCGATTATTGCTGCATTAAAAACGGCGATTGTAGATATGGATAGAAAGTTAAAAGGCTTTGCTTGTCCCGACGCTATTTTAACGGCGGTTGAATCCCGTACTAGCTCGCCTGTGCGTATCGAGCGCGACGAAAGCTTGCAATCCATCAACGTATCGGCGCTGTATCCCTGCGGAGAAGGGGCTGGTTATGCGGGCGGTATCACTTCGTCTGCTGCGGATGGTATTCGTGTTGCGGATGCGTTGTATCATTCGTTATTGTAATATTTTCACGGTTCTATCACACAATTTTCATTTTCTTATCACAAATCAATTTTAAACTTAATGAAACATCAGAAGAGAAGTTTGGAAAGTGGTATATGGTTTGACTATACAAAACTTTTTTCATATTCTCTCACTAAAATATGCAGTCTGCGTAAGCAGGCTGCATATTTCTTTAACAAAAAATAAAACCGTCCGCGGTGCGCTTGCGGACGGTTGTTTTTTTATTTTTTAATTCTAGGGAAAAGTTTTTTCTTCAGCGAGCCGATACGGATATAAGTTTTCGTTGCGGTAACCGCTTTAATTGCGTCGTAATAAATTTCTGTCATTTTACGCAAATGTTCAAGGGTAACGTACTCGTTTGCTTGGTGAATCGTGGATTCAACGCCGGGCAGTTCAGGACCGAAACCGCAACCGCAAGGAAGCGCTCTTGCATAGGTGCCGCCGCCGATTGCAATAGGCTTTTCGTTAACGCCTAACGCCTTATTATATACTTTCATAAGGGTAGAAATCATGCTGCCGTTGGGGTTGTTGTAAAGGGGTGCTTGATAATTTAAAACATTCACCTTTACGTTTGCATTCGCGAAAGCGTCAAGGATTTCTTCTTTTTTATGCGTTGCAGGGAAACGGATATCCGTCGTTAACGTTAAGATGCCGTTTTTAAATTCAGCCAAATTAGCGGACATGGTCAAGGGGCCTGTTTCGTCTTGAATATCTCTCAAAGCCAACGTGTCGGCGAAGAGGAAATCGTAAATTTTTTGACAGTCTTCATCAAAACTGGCAAGGAATGCCATCAACGCTTGCAACGCGTTATTGCCAACCCAAGGGGCAGACGCATGTGCCGATTTCCCGCGTACTTGTAAAATGTTTGTAGTGTTATCATAAGAGAAGGTGGTTCCGGCAACCGTGTTTTGATAGTCAACCAAATGCGCGGCTGCCTTTCTGGTTAAAACAGCGGATGCGTAATCACAAACCATATTTACACGTTCGCCTGCATGCAAAGCGGTAAAGGGCGGGTTTTCTAACGTAAATAACGTTTGGAAATGCAAAATGCCTTTTTCTGCATAGATTGCGGGGAAATCCGCATCAGGCGTAAAACCTTCTTGAGGTAACGTTGCTACCTTTTTATAATGTTCTATGCACGCCCAGCCGCACTCTTCGTTGCAGCCGACGATAAGTTTAATTTTTCTATTAGGAGTAAAGCCTTCGTCTTTGAGTGCCTTTAAGCAATACAAACATGAAACGGCGGGGCCTTTGTCGTCTAAAGCGCCTCTGCCCCAAATTTTTTCGCCCATAACCCCGCTATCCGAAGGATCGCTGTTGATAACGGCAGCGAAAGGGGGATACTTCCAGCCATTGCCTGCAGGAACGACGTCTAAATGTGCTAAGATAGCAAAATCTTCTCCTTCGCCGAAAATAACTTCTCCGACGTAGTTGTCGTAGTTGTGCGTTTCAAAGCCCATTTGTTCGGCAAGGTTTAAAAAATAATGTAAGCAATCTGCCGCTTCTTTTCCAAAGGGTGCGTTTTCTTCCGCAGGCTTTAAAGAGGAATCGAAACGAATAATTTCACATACGGAATTTTTTAATTCGTCAAAATATTTATCCATTACATGTGCCATAAACCACTTCCTTTTCGACTTTTCGATAAACGCTTGCAATAGCTGCAAAGGGAGCGTATTTCGAAAGCCGTATTCTTTCATTAATATTATTATACACGATTTTTTGTGTTAGGTAAACAAAATAAAGGCAAAAAAGCATTAAAAACGAAAAAAATTTTTTCCATATAAATATCCCCTTTGACATTTTAAAAAAAGTATGCTACAATAGGTAAGAATAATCATTGCTCTTGTGCTAGAGAAAAGGAGTTATTGTGTCGGAATTTGCAGGTCATCGCGGCCGTTTAATTGCAAAATTGGATAAAAATGTGTCGGAAGAACATGAAATTCTCGAAGCGTTGTTGTTTAATGCAATTCCTCGTCGTAATACCAACGATATCGCGCATAGATTATTAGCGCAATTCGGATCGATAAAAGGCGTATTTGAAGCTACCATGTCCGAATTGACGCAAGTAAAAGGCGTGGGGCAGAGTGTGGCGTCGTACCTGTTTTGTATCGGGGTGTTTTATAAAAAGTATTATGCGCCGCAAAATCGTTTGTACCCCGAAATTTATATCCCTGACGAGTTTTTAAAATTCGCGAAAGAATATTACGGCAATCTTTCCTATGAAGTGTTAGATTTTTACTTTTTAAACGGGGCAGGGGAGATTTTAGACAGAAAGCGTTTTACTGACACACACGAACATCACGTTCTTTTAGAGCCTACGGCATTCACCGAGCGCTTGATCGCTCTCAAAGCAGAGGGCGTGGTGGCTGTGCATAATCATTTAGATGGTGAATTGTCTCCTTCCGCCTTCGACGACGAGGCAACCTCGAAAATCCAAGTGGTTTGCAGTATTCAAAACGTGCTGTTTTGCGATCATATTATCGTGGTCAACAAAAACGCGTATAGTTACTATCAAAGCGGAAGAATGAAGAAAATTTCTAATGCGTATTCCTTAAAAAATCTTTTAAACCAAGAAAAAGAGGGAAAATAATGAAAGAAAAACAAACGCCGTCCCCTAACGTGAAAAAAAAGGTAAAAGGGAAAGTGCACGTTCATAAAAATGCGTTACGGCAAAGCGAGCAAAAAGAAAGATATTTTTTTGAAAATTACGACTTTTCGTCGAGTAAAGTGTTGCTTGTTGGGAAATGGGTGCTCTTTGCGTTGCTTATCGTAATAGAAACGCTTATTGCAATTCAAATCGGTTTAAAGTTAGACCAGTCGCAAAATATTCCAATTTTCATCTTGGTGATTTTAATGGAAATCGCCATTGCTATTGCCGAGCTGTTAAAAATGTTTATTTTAAACGGCGGTGGGTCGGCGCTTGGCTGGTATAGTTTTCAGTTAGTTATCGTCTTTTTATTAACGGCATTGACGGGACATCAATATCTAATTTATTTAAATATTTTGATATTGACGGGCTTTTACATTATTTCTAAAAATGCGTTTTGGTCAACGCTTGTATTTGTATTAAGCGTAACCGTGTATATGGCAACAACGGGCTTATCCTCGTACCTGGTGGCAGGCTCTATAGATTGGATCGATTTGCTTACCCGTTCTTTTGGTATGTTTATCGCCCATACTTTGCACTTTGTCGTTGTCAATTTTGCCGTGGGTTTTTATAAACAATATTTGCGTTTGCAAGGTGCTATGAAAGCTTTGGAAAAAAGTAATCAGGCATTAGAACAGGTATATGCAGAGCGTTCGGAGATAGCCTTGCTAGAAGAGCGTCAGCGTATCGCAAAAGACATTCACGATACGGCGGGGCATTCCATCACGACGGTTATTATGCAGACGGAAGCGGCTAAGCTCATTTTTGATAAAAATCCCAAAGAAGCGAAAAATAAGCTGATTTCGGCTAACTTACAAGCCAAGCACGCGCTTGAAGAATTGCGTGAAAGTGTGCATTTGCTTTCGGGCGTATCTAGCAAAGCGACCTTAAAAAGCGCGTTGCAGCGTATTATTAACGATACGACGGACGGTACGGATATTGTAATTCGTTCTAAAATTGACGACGTAAAGGTATCCGATTCAAAGTATCGTTTCTTGACGAATACTTTAAAAGAAGGCTTGTCCAACGGGCTTCGTCACGGAAATGCAACGGCGTTTTATTTCGAGCTTAAAACGGAAGAAAAGAAAATTAAATTTTTACTTTCAGACAACGGAGAAGGAATAGATATCAATCAAATGAAAGAAGGCATGGGGCTTTCTGGAATGATTGAACATGCCGAGCGTTTAGGAGGTAAAATTCAGTTTTTATCGGATAGGGATGAAGGGTTTGAAATTCAATTGACCTTACCCATGGACGCAAATAAAACGGAAAAAGAGTAAATTCAAGGAGAATGGTATGGCGGAAAAAATTAAAGTTTTAATCGCGGATGACCAAACGATTTTGGCGGAAGGCATTAAAAGCGTTTTAGAAACGGACGAGCAACTTACAGTGCTTGGAATTGCATCTAACGGCTTTAATGCTATCGAAAAAATGCGCGAGGAAAAACCAGACGTTGTATTGATGGATATTCGTATGCCGACGATGAACGGCGTGGTAGCGACTCAACGTATTAAAACGGAATTCCCTGACGTAAAGGTGGTTATTTTAACGACGTTCGACGACAGCGATTATATTTTAAATGCTATCAATAATGGCGCAAGCGGATATTTGTTAAAGGATATCGGAGGCTCTGCGTTGATTGACGCGGTGAAAAACGCCTATTCCGGCGATACAATTTTGCCAGCAAAAATTGCCCGCAGAATTACCGACGCTGCAAAAAACGTAACGGCGAATAGGGAAATTAAGTTGAAGCGTGAGTACGCTTTGTCGGATAGAGAAGTAGAGATTGCGCTAATGGTATACGAAGGGTTTACCAACCGTCAAATTTCTTCTGCGCTCAATTTAACAGAAGGGACGACGAGAAACTATATTTCAAGTATTTATATCAAGCTTGGTTGCGAAAACCGCGCGGATGCAACCATGAAAATAAAAGAACTTTTATAAAAAAGGGCTACCATGTACGAGTTTATTCTTTTTGATTTAGACGGAACGTTACTGGACACGCTGGACGATTTAACGGCTAGCGTAAACTATGCGTTGCGCCAAAACGGCAAAAAAGAGCGGTCGAAACAAGAGGTGCGCTCGTTTATAGGAAACGGTATTCGTTTATTGATAGAACGCGCAATCGGGGATCAAAACAGTCCTGATTTTAAAAAGGTATTTGCCGATTTTAAAACGCATTACGCAGCTCATTGCGCGGAAAAAACTAAGGTGTACGACGGCGTTTTGCAAGTGCTTTCGGCATTAAAAGCCAAAGGAAAACGTATGTCGGTGCTTTCGAATAAAGCAGATTTTGCTACAAAACAGCTGTGCGTGCAATATTTCGATGGGCTGATTGAGGTAGCGGTTGGCGAGCGTGAAAGCGAAGGGATTCGTAAAAAACCTGCACCGGACGCGGTATTTAGCGTAATGGATGGCTTTGGGGCAAACAAGCAAAATACAGTGTACGTCGGTGATTCGGAGGTAGACATTGAAACGGCGGAAAATGCGGGGCTCGACTGTATTTGCGTTACGTGGGGTTTTAAAGATAAAGAGTTTTTAATAGAAAACGGCGGTAAAGTATTTGCGGATACTCCGCAACAGCTTTTACAGCTTTTATCATTGTAAATAATACGAACGGGCGGGAAAGCAAATGCTTTCCCCCCCGTTCGTTGTTTCTCTTTTATATTGGGGGTATCTAAACAATCTGCGCAAACCTTTGCGCGCTTGGATGCATTCTATTTTAAAGGGGAAATTCCCGTCCTTTCAACAAAATTATTATACGATAGCCATTATAAAAAGGAAAGAGAATTGTGGGAATTTTAGATAGATATCTTTTCTACTGGTATCTAAATAAGAGAGAAAAGCCTAAAAAGCACTCTCCGAAACGGAGAATTTGCAAAAAACAGTAGAAAACCCTTGATTTTTTGGGTAAAAAATGTTATAGTGTGCGTATGGAAACACAATTAAAAGCAATCGTTGCTCAAAATTTAATAGAATTACGCAAAAGCAAAAATATGACGCAAAGTGAGCTGGGAGAGAAACTCAATTATTCGGATAAAACCATTTCTAAATGGGAAAACGGTGATTCTTCGCCCGATTTGTCCGCGCTTTGTAAAATTGCCAAAGTCTACGGTATCACGTTAGACGATTTAACGCAAGAAAACGCTTCAAAAAAGATAGATGAAAAGGTGGAAGAAAAAGAAAATCAGCAATTGCAACGCCGATCTGTCATTTTAGGGCTTTCTATTGCCGTTGTTTTTTTAGTGATGGCGCTTGTATTCACCTATTTGCTTATCAATACGGGGGTGCCTGTTTGGCAATTGTTTATTTGGGCAATTCCTATTTCGTGTTTATTGCTGTTAAAATACAGCATCAAGAAAAAAGATTGGAAGCGCAAACGTATGTGGATACTGACGGTGCTTAGCTGGTCGTTGCTGCTTTGCATGTGTTTACAGTGGTTAGAGCTTCATCTTTGGCTCTTTTTCATCATTGGCGCGCCTATCCAGGCAATTATTTGGCTGAGTTCGAAATTAGAAAAATAAAAAATACTCCAAGCATTTGCTTGGAGCTTTTTTCTATAAACGAGCATTTAATACGTACCTGCCTGCCATGTATGTGTAAAAATACCCCCGCCCGATTGTTTGGGCGGGGGGTGTTTTTATTCTGTCGGTTTTCGAATAAGCAGATAATCAAGTAAAATGCAGATAGCTGCCGCACCGAGAAGTAAGAAAATTAAACGTTCGACGGAATGACTTTCGTCGAGGGTATCGCCAAAGACAACGGTTTCTGCGTTGGGCGTCGAGCCGTCGAAATCGCTGACGTACGCTTTGGGAAGATAGCCTGTAATTTCGCCGTCTTCCGTCGAAATGCTAACGTAGTAATAATCGTAATCCAAGCGGTTTAGTTCGCCTAAAATGGTTACTTGCATATTCTTTTGTAAGTCTTGCACGGTCAAAAGCGAAGTGAGGTAGGGGAACTTGTAAAGCTTTACCTTATTGCTGACGTAGCCGACTTTTTGATTTTCTTCGTCATAATCTACACGGTATTCGCTAAGGGGCAATTCTTGACAATGCTTATTTAATACTAAATAGGTCGAGTAGTCGTTGCTGTCTTTATTAAATACGGCAACCAACGTATACGTTTCCGTTTTACCTAACTGTAAAGCGGTCAAGTCTGTTTCCGCTCGGCAATAATTTAAGTAGGGGAAGAATTCCGCCTCGTTTAATTGAGTGATGTCAAATTGCACCATCAATGCGTTCTTTTGAAGCCCTACCACTTGTACGTCTGCGCTTGTTTCGCTAAAAATCTGCTCGTCTGCGTTATCAACGGCAATCTCTTTTAAGGTCGGCAAAGAAAGGTTTGCAGTGGAAACAAGGAAATTTCCGTTGTACAATAAATAGGTGGTATTTTCTTCTACGCCGAAGGCAAAAGCGGTAAGCGGTGTCTCTGCTGTTTGCGAATATACGAGATAGTCGTCGCAGGTATAAACGCTTTCTGTTTCGCCGAAATAATAAATTTGGTTGTTTGCCAAGGCATAAACGTTTTGATGATAATCTATCGAAATTTGTTTGGTTTGCGCGGGGATAGAAGCGGAGATTTTTTCACCGTCGCTATCAGCAAGTAAAAATTCCTCTTCGGTGAATCGATATAAATCAGAGCCGCAAAGAACATATAAATTTCCGTAAACGTCCTGCGAAAGCAGGTCGGCGTTTCTTGCTGTGGTTTTTGAGGTGCCCTTGAACGTCCAACCGTTTTCGGTTTCTTCCGCTTTATAAAAGTAATTGCTGTCCGTTGCAAAATAATAGTTTCCAAAGATACAAGCCGTGCCAGTCAGCGAGCCTTTAAAGCCGTTCAGCTCGCCAAGCGTTTCGCCGAAGCCCTCGCCTTTTACGTCGTACAGCGTTGCAGCGGTTGGCGTGGAAACAAGCAAGGTTTCGTTATCGCCTGAAAGGCAGGTCGCTTGCGTTGTGCCAATAGGTAAAATATTTTGAATGGTATTTTCTTTTGTGTCGTAAAGGAGCACACGGCTGTTTTCGTTGTCAGAAACGTACAGTGTATCGCCGATAAGAAGTGTTTTTGTTGCGCCGTGTAAACGAGTTTGAGAATCAGAGTTGTCGCAGATTTCAAAATCGGTAAAGACGTTTTTATTGACGTCGTACTGCACCACGCTAGAGCCTTTAATGGCGTAAATGTAATCGCCATAAGTGGAAAGCGCGGAATAGTTGCCTTCTGCAGAAAAGAGGGGTGTGCCGCTTAATTCGCCTGATTCGTTTAAAATATCCGAAAGCAAGTAGGCGTAGAAATTTCCGCTGATGTCTGTGAATGCAAATACGTTGCCGTTAAAGACGACGGAAGTGATTTCTTGCTTGCAATATTTGATAAATTTGGTTTCGCCGGAAGGCTCGATACGGTGTAAATAGGTGCCGCTGTCCGTGTAATAGATAACGCCGCCTCTATGCGCTACGACGGGCTTTGAGGTTAGACCGTCCACCAACATGCTCGCCTGCGAAACGTCGAGTTGATCAAGTGTGGTTTTGGACAGTTGCGAATATGCTGATACGTTGGTAAAGAAAATTTCGTTACCGTACAGCGTAAACGCGCTGCAAACCAACTGTGTTTTTTCCGGTTGTAATACCGTAGGGTCAATTTTGTAAAGGAAGGTGGAAGAATCTAAAAAATACAGCATTCCGTTGTCGGCAAATTGTAATTTTGTGATGACGTTTTTTGTTTCGTCTTTATTTGCCGTGTGCTCGTATTTTAGATATTCGCCTTGCTGAACGTTGTAAAAATAGATAAGGTTGCCGTCCGCAATCGCCGTGTATTTTTCCGAAACGGATACATCGGTAGGGGAAAGCAGGGAAAGGTATTGCTGATAGGAAGTGGGCAATAAAAGCTCGTCTTTAATCTGCGCAATTTCCTCTGCAGATGCCTCTTTTGTTTGTAACGCAAAATGCGCCGTCGGCAACAGTGCCGTGGCGGTAAGGCATAAGGATAAAATTGCAACAAAACCTTTCTTAAACGTCTTCATATATACCATTATAGCACGAAAAATAGAAAAATGCAATAAGCTAACGAAAGTTTTTCAAAAATACAAAAAATTGGAAAAATATACCTATTTTTTACGAAAAGTGGCATATAGTTGTCATATTTAATATGCTATACTGATTTCAAAAACGAACAAATGTTCGGATTTTGTTAAAAAAAATGGCAGTCGAGGGTGGACAATTTGGAAAGTTATGACATAATGACTTCGCTTTCGGGCGAGGGTGAAGACTCTTGAAAAATTATCGAGCGAACGAGCGAAGTAATGCCGACGGGTTGCATACGGTATTGATGCTTAGAGGCACTAAGAAGAAAGAGCGAATGGATTGCCGATTGTAAAAAAATAAAAGCGGAATACCGTAAATGAGGTGAGAAAGTTTTGGAACAAAACAAAGACAAAAAGAATGATTACGTAAAGGTGGCTTTGTATGCCTATCCGACGCTGAAGACGTTGATTAAGGAATACAAAGAACATATTTATGAAAGGGCTGTACATTCGTACGGCGGGAAAATGGACGCAGAGGAGGCGGTAACGTATATCGCACAGCAAATTTTAAATATGCAGGCGCTTGAATGTTTGAAAGAGATTTTGGAAAGGGTGTTTTCAAAGCTTTCTGCAATTGAATGGACAATGCTGGCGTTGCGATATTTTGGGCTTAGGCGAAAGAGTGTGAAAGCGGAGTTGATTAAGGAGAAAAAACAATTTGCTAGCGAGCGAGGGTATTTTCGGGCGCAAGAAAAGTTGTTGAAAAAAACCGCCGCTTTGTTGCAGGCGGCGGGATTGGATGAAAAATATTTTCAAAGCAGATTTTTTGATATTGACGAATTAAAGCCTATTTATCGATACGTTGAAAAAGGGAAAGATGCGAAGATGTTAAAGAGGGAAAAGGAGTTTGCGTTAAAAGAAAACGTATCACTTTAAGAGAGGAAATGCTTTTACGCCTATATAAAAAATGTCTTTCGCCTCGTACCTGCCACTGTGCTTTAAATTTCTTCCCATTCGTATAGTTGCTTTTTAGGCTGTCGTAAAATAAGGGCGGCAAGAATGGGGATAAGCAAGCAAAGCAAAACGATAATGGCAATTTGGACGGGATTAACTTCTTCTGTTGTTGTATCACTTGTAACGTCTGTCGTATCGTCTGTTGAGGTTTGTGTTTGTACGTACGTTTCGTGCTCGGGGTTTTTTGTAAGGACAAAATTTTCGGGTAAAGGGACGTAACCGAAATCGTTTTCACGCAGTACGTAGCAATAGGTGGTTGTGCCTATTTTATACGAGCCGTAATATGCACAAACGACGGTGATTTGGTCGAGTAAAGGAGAGTCTTTTTCGTCGGCGTTTATGTAATAGGTTAAATCGAACGAGTAATAAAAGTAGGGCGTTTTCGGCGTGTAATCGACGAAGGTTAATTCGCTCGTTTTACAGTAGCCCGTAAGCTTTTGGGTGTTTGCGCCGTCTGTTAAGTATTCGACTTTGCAAAACTGCTCGTCTTTGGAAAGTAATTTAACGTAGTACGTTTGAGGAATGACGAACAGTCCGCTTTTTTCGTTTTTGGTGGCGTAAAGGTAGGTGTCGTCGTTTGCGATATAGGCATATGCGTCAGGGGACATTTCAGCGGATGCGTTTACCGTAAGGACGGGGCATGGTCGTGCTGAATGCAAAAATATGAAGAGATATGAGAGCGCGAGTAACAGCGCGAAAAATGCTTTTTTCATAGCTGACATTATAATATAGGTTGAAAAACGCATTTTGATAGAAAAGGTAGAAAAATGAGAGAGATTGTAGAAAAAATTTACAAAATCGAACAAGAATTGCAACGGCGTAAGCATGAGGATAAGCTTGCGGTTTATAACGTTGGGGAAAAAATTCATCATAAACAAGTGGCGTTTCATAAATGCTTTAAGCGAAATCGTTGGGTGTTTGGGGGGAATCGTTCGGGAAAAACGGAATGCGGCGCAGTGGAGTGTGTGTATATGGCGCGCGGGATTCATCCGTATAGAGAGAATAGAAAAGATACGATTGGTTGGGTGGTTTCGCTTTCTATGCAGGTGCAGCGCGACGTGGCGCAAAAGAAAATTTTACAGTATTTGCGAAAGGAACAAATTGCGGATATTGTGATGCTGAGCGGACGGAAGGATTCGCCTGAAAGCGGTGTAATTGATTTTATCAAAGTGAAAAACGTTTTTGGCGGTGTGTCGATTATCGGGTTTAAAAGCTGCGATCAGGGCAGGGAGAAATTTCAGGGGGCATCCCTCGATTACGTTTGGTTTGACGAGGAACCGACTGAGGATATTTATTTGGAATGCCGCATGCGCGTTATGGATAAAAAGGGTGATATTTTTGGGACTATGACGCCATTGAAGGGGTTGACCTTCGTCTATCGTGAAATTTTTTTAAATCGGCATAACGATAAAGAAATTTGGTATGAGTTTATGGAATGGGGGGACAATCCCTATCTAGATTCGTCGGAGATAGAGCTGTTGGAAAATTGTATGGACGAGGCGCAGCTGCAGTCGCGTAAGTATGGGAAATTTGCGGCGAAGGAGGGGCTTGTCTATCCTGAATTTGACGAGCAGATTCACGTGATTGACCCCTTTTCGTTGCCGTCGGAATGGCAGGACAATATTGCGATTGACCCTGGCTTAAATAATCCTTTATCGGCACATTGGTATGCGGTGGATTTTGACGATAACGTGTACGTAGTTGCCGAGCATTTTGCGGCAGGGCGGGATATTGATTATCATGCTTCGGAAATTAAGGGTGTTTGCGAGAGGTTGGGTTGGAAAACGGATGCTCAAGGACGTGTTTCGGCGTTGATAGACAGTGCGGCGAAGCAAAGGACTTTATCTGGAATGAAAAACGTGTGCGAGTTGTTTTATGAGCGGGGGATTTTGGTGAATCCGAACGTGGAAAAGGATTTGTTTGCAGGGATAGCGAAAGTGAAAAGTTATCTAAATCAAAAAAACGGGTTGCCGAATTTGTATATTTTTAGCTGTTGTACAAATTTGATACGTGAGTTGAAATGTTATTTTTGGGGAAACGGCGATTTGCCTAAAAAAACGGATGATCATTGCTTGGATGAGCTGCGCTATTATTTGATGTCCCGCCCGAAGAACTTGCCGCAAGCAAGGGAGATTTCTGTGATTGAGAAGGATAAGCAGAAGAGGTATCGGCGTTTGCAGCGGCACCGATATAATGAGTGAAAGGAGAGATATGAAGAAAAAACAAGATAAAATAAACGACGCGCTTTTAAAGGTGGCGTTGGGGTGTAAGGTTGCAGAGGTTACGGAAGAATATGCCGAAGTGGATGGGGAATTGAAACTAACAAAACGCAAAGAGACTAAAAAGGATATTCCTCCCGATTTGAAAGCGGTGCAGCTTTTATTGGCGGGGAAAGAAGAGAAAATGGAATACGCCGCTATGAGCGACGAGGAGTTGGAAGAGGAGAAAAAAAGGCTTCTTACGATATTGGCGCAAGAAGGGCAATCGACGGACGGCGGTGAAAAAACAAGAGAAGGAAAGGATTTAACGATAAAGGAAAGCGAAAGAAAAAATCCGACTAAAAAAAGACGAATGAAGAGGGCAGGGTCGAGATGAAAATAGAAAAGGAGAGAGAAATCTATGAAACAGTTTGACGAAAAGGCAAGGGAGTATTCGGAAAATAAGCGCAAGGAGAAGCTGGCGGAGGAAGTCGAAAAAGACTTTTTAAAACGCAGAGAAGAACGCAGAAAAATTGAAAATGGCTGGGCGTTGAATTTGAAGTTTTTAAAGGGTGAACAGTATTGCGACGTGTTGCCGTCGGGAGAGGTTGCGGAAACGGAGAAACGCTATTATTGGCAAAGCAGAAGGGTGTTTAACCGTATTGCGCCGACGGTGGATTCTAGATTGGCAAAGCTGGAAAAGATGCAACCGACTTTAAACGTGCGGGCGTTTTCGGAAGAGAATGCGGATGTGAAAGCGGCGGCGCTTTCGACGGGGATTTTGTCGTACGTGAAGGATCGAATTCGGTTGGGGGAAATCGTTTCGAAAGTAACGCTTTGGGCGGAGGCGTGCGGAAGCGCGTTTTATAAGGTACTTTGGAATGCGCAAGGGGGTAGACAAGTTGGCGTGAACGAACTAAACGAGCCTATTTATGAAGGGGAAACGGAAGTTGTGTGCGTACCGCCTTTTGAAATTTTTCCTGATAATTTAAGCGCAGAGGGGTTGGAGGAGATTTCTTCTTTGATACACGCGCAAGTGGTTACAACGGCGTACGTTGCGGAAAAATTTGGCGTGGAGGTGAACGGAAAGCCGTTGAGAGAGCTTGCTTGGACGGAACACGGCGGGTTGCCGACGGATAAGGAATTTTACGGAAACGAGCAAGGAGGCGCGGTGGTATTGATTGAACGGTACACTTTGCCTGATAAGGCGAATAAGCGCGGAAAATTGGAGATTGTTGCCGGGGGTACCTTGCTTTATGAGGGGGATTTGCCGTACGTCAACGGGGAACGCTTGAGAAGAGGATTTCCTTTTATCAAACAAGATTGTTTGCGTTCGCCTGGGAGTTTTTTTGCGGGTTGTGTTGTGGAAAGACTCATTCCTATACAAAGGGCATACAACGCGGTGCGAAACAGAAAACACGAATTTTTGAACAGATTGTCGATGGGTGTTTTAACGGTGGAAGACGGTGCGGTAGATACGGACGAGCTGGCAGAAGAAGGGTTATTGCCAGGGAAGGTTTTGGTGTATCGTCAAGGCGCAAAGGCGCCTGAAATGCTCGATTGCGGGAGTGTGCCGGCTGAATTTTCGGAAGAGGAAGCGTGGTTGGAGAGAGAATTTGAGGTAATTGGCGGGGTGAGTGAGTTGATGCAAAATTCGTCTCCGACGAGGGTTACCAGCGCGACGGGGTTGCAGATTTTGCTCTCGCATGACGATTCGAAACTTTCGGTAACGTCGGGGAGTATGCACCGCGCAATGAAAGAGATTGGTAAGCATATTTTACGTTTGTACCGTCAATTTGCGGGAAATGCGAGATTGATGACTATGACGGGGGAAAATAAGCAACTCAAGGTGGTGTATTTTAACGCAGCGGAGCTGTCGGCAAATGATATTATTGTAGAAACGGAAACGCCTAGCGATCCTATGGAGAAGAGAGAGACTCTTTTGAAATTGTATGACGCAGGGTTGCTTTCGGATGATAACGGTAAGATAACGAGGGAAAATAAGGCGCGTATTTTGGAAGCGTTTGGATTTGGTTCGTATGAAAATGCGAAGGATATTTCTTCGTTGCATTTGGGTAAAGCGAGTGAGGAGAACGTAAGACTCAAGACGGAAGAAGCGGAGGTGGATACGTATGACGATCATGGGTTGCATATAAACGAGCATACGAGATTTTTACTCTCTGCGGAATTTAAAAAGTTGTATGAGAAAGACGGTCAGGATAAGGCGTTGAAGGCGCGTTATACCAAGCATATCGCTGAACACAAAAAGGCGATGGAATAAGGAGAGAAGGATGGAAAATAAGGAGAACGTAAACGAAAAAAACTTTGGATTGGACGTTGCCGACGTTTCGGCGGAAGGTTTGCTTGAGGCTGGCGTGAAAAATGTTGGGGAAGACGGAGAAGCGAGAGTGGATTCGGCAACTATTTTAACAAAAGGCGAGGCAGGCGAAGAGGAGAAAGCAATCTTGGGAAAGTTTAAAAGCGTGGACGCCCTGACGAAAGCATACGGCGCTTTGGAAGCGGCGTTTACCAAAAAAAGCCAACAAGTTGCGAGCATGAAAGAGAAGATTGAGCGGTTGGAGCAGAAGGCTGCGTTTGGGGTGGAAAAACTCAGAAGAAACGCGGGGTTGCGAAGGGAACGCGAAAGAGAGTTTGACGGATTTTTGCGTGAGCTTGGCGGGGAGATTACTACGAATTCTGTAAGTGGCTTGACGGGGGAAAATGGGGAAACGCCGATAGCGGAAAGCAACGTAAGCGAAAGGACGCCCGCGAGGGAGAATTACGCGGAGAACGTGGGCAGGTACGGGTTGAATGAGGAAAAATCGGGCGAAATGCCTGCGGATAGACTCGACGAAGGCTTAAATATGCAAAGGGCCGAGCGTTTTGAAAGACCGTCCGTTTCAGACGGGACGGGAGAAAATCCTATTTGGCAAAACGGTGGAAAAGCTGTGGAACAGGTAGGGGTCGGGCAGGAGAAAAATCGCGTTGCAAGGGAGAAGGCTGCGGATTTTTCGCAAGAGGACTTGTACGACGCTGTCAAGCGAAACGAGAAGGTGCGTTTGAAGATTATCGGGGAGTATTTGGCTTCGATAGGTAAAAGCAACGCGCCGATTGGTGTAGGGGGAATGACTACGCTCGCCATTCCGCCTCAAAGGGCAAAGACAGTGAATGAAGCGGGGGGTATGGCGCTTCGTTATTTTAAAAATACCCAAGCAGAGCGTTAAAAATTATTTAGGAGAATGAATATGATTACATTACAAACTGCGGATAACGCATTAAAATCTTTTTACCTTGACGCTGTGAAGGATTCGATTGATATGAAGGCGAATCCCTTACTTGCGAAAATTGAAAAAACGACGAAAGACGTTTACGGAAAGGACGTGAAAAAGTTGTTTAGACGCGGCTTTGCCAGCAACGTTTGTGCTGGTACGGAAACGGGCGATCTTCCTGCTACGCATGCGAATGATTACGGCGTGATGGTTTCTACTTTAAAAAATTTATACGGTACGCTTGAAATTTCTGATAAGGCGCTTAGAGCAGCGCAGGGCGGTGAAGGTGCGTTTGTCAATCTTTTAAATGACGAAATGCAACATTTAATTAAGAGCGCGTCCTTTAATCTTGGCCGTATGCTTTTTGGTGATGGCAGTGGTAAGATTGCAAAAGTATTGGAAGTGGACGCGGATACAATGTTTGTGGATAGCGTTAATTGCCTTGTGGAAGGTATGAACGTTTATTTCTATAATTCAAACGGTGAACGCATTTCGAATATTGCAGCTAAAAAGATTCAGAAAATTGATAGAGTAAATAAGACGGTTTATTTTAATTCGGATGACCTTTTTGAAATGAAAATGGCGGGTGTTACTTTAGGTTGTAGCGTTTCTTTACAACCGGCTAAGGCGGATGAAATTACCGGCTTAGAAGCGTTGTTTTCGGCGCAAACACTCTACGGCGTTTCTAAAAATGAAAACAGTATCATGAATCCTTGTATGGAAGAATGTGAGGAGATTACGATTGCCGATATCCAAAAGATGATTGATAACATTGAGGAAAATTCTGGCGATAAAGTGAATTTTATCGTTTGCTCTTGGGGTGTAAAACGTGCGTTGGTGGAACATTTTAGAGAAAATCATATGACGATGAATAGTATGGAATTGAATAGTGGATATACGGCGCTTAATTTTGACGGTATCCCTATTGTAGCGGATAGATTCTGTCCTAGCGGCACCATGTATTTCCTTAACACCAACGATTTTAAATTGCATCAGCTTTGTGATTGGGAATGGTTAGAAGGTGAAGATGGTAAAGTATTAAAGCAAGTGCCCGGTAAGCCTGTGTATACGGCGACGCTTGTGAAGTATGCGGAACTTATTTGCGAAAGACCTTGCGGTCAAGGGAAATTGTATAATATCACTGAAAGATAACGGCAAACGTTTTGCTTGAGTGAAATGACGTGATAAAGGCGCGCCCATGTCCTTGATGAAAGGGCATGGGCGGTTTTTTAAGGAGAGTGAGGATATGAAAGTAAAAGAAATTATTATTGCTGCAGCAAAGCTTTTAGGACTGGAGCAAGAGGCTACGGCATATTTTAACGGCGGGGGTGCAGACAACGAAGATATGCAGCTTTTGTTGGATTGCTTTAACGAGATTGAAAACGAATTGGCGCTTGATTATTTTCCGTTGGTAACGGAAGAAAAGAAATCTTCTGCAAACGGGCAATTTGGATATTCTGATTTCAATAACGTCGTTTCGCGGGTGTTAAGAGTAACGGATGAGTACGGAAATGCAATTCCGTTTAAGCTGTATGCTCGCTATATGACGACGCAGCCGGGGAGTGTTGTGATTGTGTATACCTATTCCCCGAAATCTAAAGGTTTTTATGATGATTCGGATTTTGTAACAGGGGTTTCTGAGCGATTGTTTGCTTATGGGATTGCTACAGCTTATACAATGGTAAAAGGTTTGTATGAGGAATGTGCGATTTGGGATAAAAAGTATAAGGAAGCCATTGCCTACGCGGGACGAACAATGCGTTCTAAGCAGATAAAAGGGAGAGTATGGGTATGAGCGCGGGGGTAAAAAAGAAAACGCCTCTTGCATACGTAACAAAACGAGTATTTTACGATGGATTTTCTATTGGGAAAGCGGACGGGGAAAAAGGTAAAAATTTTTTGTCTGCTTCGTTAAGTAAAAATTGTGTGTGCAAAGACGGGGTATTGTCGAGGGGGGTTGGTTTTCAAGAATATACGACGAGCGGCGGATGTGAAGTGCCGCTCTCTACGCTGTCGAAAGAGGTGAAGCAAATAGCACCTTTCCGTTTTCATAGAGGGGGGTATTCGTTTGGCGAAAGCGTTTTGGTGTTGACAAAGGATAACAATTTGTTAATTTACGAAGAGAATGGGACGGAGTTGGAGTATATAGGGAAATGCGGGGCGGATACTAGAATTACGTTTGGTATAGATGATCAAAATGCGGTGTATGCGTTGATTTGTTGTGCGACGGGGGTGTGGAGTTATGATAAAAATAAAACGCTGAAGCAGGTTTCTTCTAACTCGTCTTGCGGGATTTGCCTTTGGTATGCGGATAGATTATTCTTTGTGCAGTTGCCGTATGCGATTTCTTATACAAAGCCGTGTTTGCCGACGGATGCGAAGGCGTCGACGGAAAGCGGGAAGATAGAAATTCCAGGCTCGTTTGGGAAAATTGTTGGTTTGGGCGCGTTAAAAGGTTTTTTGTACGTCTTTGCTGAGCGGGGTATTTTGCGGATGAACGTTCGCGACGGTGCGGAAAATTTTGCGTTTACGGAAGTTGGATACGACGGCGGAAGAATTTTTCATAATGCCGTGATTAGTGGCAGCGGACATATTCTCTTTTTGGCGGATGACGGGGTGTATTTGTTTGATGGGGCAAAAGCTGAAAGGATTTGTTTGGATTTGGCAGTTAAGCCGTTGAAAGACAATCAAGAAGCGTATGGTATATTTGCGGATGGGGTATTCCATATGCAATATACGGACGAGTACGGAGAAAAAAAGCGCATTTGTGTTTCTTCGGATGGGGCAACAGCCTACTTTGCTTTTGTGGCGGATGCGTTATCGGACGGTGGCGGAAAAGGTTTGTTTGTGCAAAATAAAACGCTGAAGATGCTTTCGGATGGCGGAAAGTTGCCGAGCGGGGAGAGTTATTCGTTTGTTTCGAAAACATTGTTTTTTGGGTTGGATAAGAAAAAAACTTTGAAAAGGTTAACCGTGTATGGCAAAGGGGATTGCGTGGTAAAAGTAACTTCAGGCGGAAAAGAAAAAAGTTTTGAAATGCGTTTGCAAAATGGAAGCGCGAGTGTGTCTGTCGGGCTTATGGGAGATGCTTTTACGCTGTCGTTTGTCTTGGATAAAGAGACTGTGTTGACGGGGGTAACCGCGAATGTGGTTGCGCTGAAAAGAAAGTGAGATGGGGGCAGGTATGGAAATAAATATTATTGATTTTACAAGTGAGCAGTTTTCAAAACTGAGTAACGATCAGCTTTCGGACGTAAAAACGGCACAGCTGAAGAAGAATCGGTTGGAGAGGGAGCTTGAGGTGAAAAAGAGAGAGCTGCAATCGAAAATGTTGAGAAACGGGACAATTCGTTCGGACGTGTATAAACAGTTGATAAAAGAATTGACGCTGCGTTATGAAATGGAAATTGAAAGTGTGCGTGATGGCTTGTTGTTTTACTTGCAATATTCTGCGAAACCGTCTTCTTCTGCTCCGTATACGGTGGATTATACCTTGTCTATGGACGACCGTTTAGATATCGTTTGGGGGTATTATAACGATACGTATACCGACGCGGTTGAAAAGTACGAAGCCTTTGCGGCGGATATGGTTGCGCCCTCTTATTTGGGTGAGTTTTACGCGCCGTTGAAGGATAATTTGTATCATGCGGCGTATGGGGTGTAGGTTGGTTGCTTGCGAATAAGCGAAAATGTGTATATACGGCAATGATATTGCTTTGCGGGGTATTGACAATCAACAAAAAGCGTGTTATAATAAAAAGCACTGTAACGGAATATATTGTTACAGTGAAAAGGAGTTTTATTATGCAAGCGATTGTTGCGCTGATTTTAGTGGTAGGCGTAGGTGTATTTACATTTTTGGCGTTGTTGTATTCGGGGCAGATTGCGAATAGAAAGACGCAAAAGAATAAAACGGCGGCAGTGGCGACGACTGTTTTTGCCGGTGTGTTCGGCTTGGGGTTAATTTGCGTGCCTGCAAGTATTCAAACGGTAGAAGCGGGTAGCGTTGCTGTTGTGAAGCATTTGGGTGAGGCAAAAACAATTCGAAATGCGGGTACTTATTTTGATTTTTGGGTAACCGAAGAATATTTATATTACGACGCGACGGTGCAGAATTTGGCTATTACGGCAAGCGCGTATTCGAAAGACGCGCAAACAATGAAAATTGCTATGACTGTACAATATCAAATTCAGGCTGACGCGGCGATAAAAATTGCGAATGAGTACGGTGCGTTGGAGACGTTGGAAAACCGTATTCAAAGCGTGGCGATAGAAAAGGCGAAGGCTAGACTTTCTTCTTATTCTGCAATGGAAATTATCGAAACGCGAGCAAGTATTTCTCCGCAGGTAGAAGGGGATATTATGGCGGCGATTGGCGATAGCTATTACGTAGGGGTAAACACGGTGGTGTTGACGGATATTGCTTTTTCGGATGCATTTGAAAAAATCGTTGAAGATAAAATGATTGCAGAGCAAGAGAAATTAAAAGCAGAATACGAAAAAGAAACCGCGATTATCAATGCGGAAAAAGAATTGGAAGTAGCAAAGAAAAATGCGGAAGCGATAGTAGCCAAGGCGAAAGCAGACGCTGAATCGCAAAAGCTGGTTGCGCAGGCAGAAGCGCAGGCGATTGCATATAAATCTATCGAAGTAGCGAGAATGCTTGGCTTTACGATTACGGAAATGGAAATTACCGAGAATGTAGACGGTGCGGACGTAACGAGCGTTGTTTATGCGATAGACTTTACGGGTAAGAGCGCGGAAGAAATTGCTTTGATTTCGGAATATTTAAAATATATCGAATATCTCGATGCGTGGAACGGCGAATTGCCTGATACGGTGGTGGGGGATTCGACGGGGACGTCGATTATTCTGCCGAATAATTAAATAATCAAAAAAGAGCGGTTGGAAAACCGCTCTTTTGTTTGCAAAAAAAATCCGCCTGTGCCGCATTTCAGCAAAAGGTTAACCCGCTTTCAGCAGGTGGGTGCTGCATCCTTGCGCATCAATCTTTCCGTTGCAATAACAGACCTTGTCTATCGCAAAGAATAACGGCTCCCTATTTAATATTGTGGATTACGTTTATACTGAACTCCGTACACCGCAGATCTAATTCTATTATAGCGTGTTTGTTTTGCGTTTGTCAACAAAACGAAAGGGGAAAAATTTACCGCTTTCTATACAAAATTTTGCAGAAATGCAGATAAATTTCTTGCTTTTTTTTGCGAAAAAGTTTACAATAATAAGAGAATAAATTTTTCCGCCTTTTAGGCGGAGCGAAGGAGAGACAAATGTTTATCACGGGTGAACAAAAATCGGCGGCGGTTAGCTTTGCTGATTTTGAAAAATATGAAAATCAAGTAGTTACCATCAAGGGTACTATCCATAATATCCGTATGATGTCCGATTTTGCATTCGTAATTGTGCGTACGGCAAGAGAAATGATTCAATGTGTTTATGCGGAAGCTTTTTCTGATTACCGCATGAGCGAAGACGTAAAGGAAGAATGCGCGGCAAAGATTACGGGGAAGGTTGTTGCGGGCGAAACAAAGGACGGCAGTAAGCGTTATGAGTTGCAAATTCATAACATTGAATTGCTTTCGCATCCTGCGGAGATTCCTCCCGTTGTTATCACGAAAAAGCAAGTAAATTGCGATTTGTCGACGAAACTCGATTATCGTCCCGTTACTTTGCGTAACCCTAAAGAACGGGCAATTTTCAAATTGCAGGAAGGGATTCAACGCGGGTTTAGAGAATATTTAACCAAGGAAGGATTTACCGAAATTCATTCCCCGAAAATCAACTTTGCGGGCGCGGAAGGCGGTACAAACGTATTTAAACTCGATTATTTTGGCAAACAAGTATATCTTGCGCAATCTCCCCAGCTTTATAAGCAAGCAATGGTGGCGGTGTATGAAAGAGTGTTTGAAATTGCGCCTGTATTTAGAGCGGAACATCACGATACCAGCCGTCATTTGAATGAATATATTTCCATGGACTTTGAAATGGGCTTTATCGAAAGCTTTGAAGATATTATGAACATGGAAGCAGGGGTATTGAAGTACATCATGAACCTTTTGAAGACGGAATATCAAAATGAAATTGAGCTTTTGCATATTGACATTCCTGAAATTAAAGAAATTCCTGTACTTAAATTTATGGAAGCGAAAGAAATTTTGATGAAGAAATTTAAGTATCAACCGACGGATATGAAGGACTTTGACCCTGAAGAAGAACAGCTTTTGGGTAAATATGCGAAGAAACAATTTAATTCCGATTTCATTTTCATCACGCATTATCCCTCGAAGAAGCGTCCTTTCTATACTATGGACGATCCTGAAGATCCTGAATATACTTTGTCTTTCGACTTGCTTTTCAGAGGGTTGGAAATTACGTCGGGCGGACAACGTGTACACGATTACAACGAACAAGTTGCAAAGATGGAAAAGCTTGGTATGAACCCCGAGGAATTTGCAACGTATTTAATGCTTCATAAGTACGGCGCACCCCCTCACGGCGGGTTAGGCTTGGGCTTGGAACGCTTGACAATGCACTTGCTTGGCGCAAAGAACGTGCGTGAAGCGACGATGTTCCCCAGAGATATTAACCGCGTTTCGCCATAAGTTTGGTTGCCTTGTCTTGCTTGTATCTCCCCCTTTTAGTGGCAGAGTAAGGAAGTTGTCAGGCGAAAGGGATTGTTGAATTTAAGATAGTTAAAACACGGCTTTGCCGTGTTTTTTCTTTTTAAAATATTGACAAGGATGGGAAAAGGTGGTAAAATAAATTATAGCACTTATTTTTTTGTGGAGGCTGTTATGAAAAACAAACTTATTAAGGCTTTGGCGACGATTGCTTTAGGCTTGGCAAGTATTGCTACCTTTACTGCTTGTAACTTGGGTAGCGCAACTATGCAAAGCGGCAGTAATGAAAACGATTTGTATGAATTGAAAATCGAAACTGTGTACGCAATGGCGCAGGAAGCAGGGTATGAAGGTTCGCTGGAAGACTTGGTTGATATGTTCAAGGGTGAAAAAGGTGCAGATGGTGTCAGTGTTCAAGGCGCGTTTGTTGAAGACGGACAATTGTACTTAACCCTTACTAATGGGAAAAAGATAAATTGCGGTGACCTTGGCGTAGAAAACGGCAAGGACGGTAAGGATGGTAAAACGCCTACCATCGGTGATAATGGTAACTGGTATATCGACGGGGAAGACACGGGGAGACCTGCTTACGCGCAAGGCGAAAAAGGCGAAACGGGCGATAAAGGTCAAGACGGCGAAAATGGCGTAGGGATTGAAAGCATTACGCTTTTAAGCTCGGCTGGCTTAGTTGATACATACGAAATTAAATATACGGACGGAAGTAAAACAACGTTTACTGTGACGAATGCAAGAAGTATTGAACGTACGGAAATTGTGGATGGTTGTTTGATCGTGTATTATAACGACAATACTTTCGAGAACTTGGGTAAAGTTGTTGGAGAAAACGGCGTAAACGGCGGTCAAGGCGCGCAAGGCCCTGCCGGTGAAAAAGGTGAAACGGGCGCGCAAGGTCCTGCTGGTGAGAAAGGTGAAACG
>JAZRDM010000023.1:0-43200 GCA_045660265.1 Candidatus Scatosoma sp.
CGCTACGAGGGCTGGCCGGCAATACTGCGTGCAGTCAACACGACCGACGCGATGAGCGCGACGATAGAGGAAATCCCCTATCCCCTGCTCCACCGTATAACGAACAGAATAACCACCGAGGTTGAGGGAATCAACAGAGTCGTATTCGACCTGACACCGAAGCCTGTTGGTACAATAGAATGGGAATGAGGCATTTGCCCAAGGCAAATGCAATTAAATCCGCCTGCTCTGCGGAATAAATCTGCTTCGCAGATGAAATCCGAGCACTGCTCGGATGAAATCGCTGCGGCGATGGGCGGATTTTATTCAACCGAAAACAAAGTTTTCGACTTCATCCGCATATGCGGACTTCATCGCAATGCGACTTCATCCCAAAATTCATTTCGGGATTTCATTCAAAGAGGTCATTAATGAAAGAAAAAGCTCCCAAAAACTTGCAGCTTTTGGGAGCTTTTTCTTTTCTTTTTTAGACTTTTTCTTATAAAGCGCTATGCGCTAAAGCCGGTATAGATAACGAGAAATATAATCGCCAGCAGCAAAAAGGCCGCACCCGTGTATAAAATAAACATAGGCGTTTTGCCACTCTTGCCCTCTCGCTCGCTCTTATAGTCATAGTAGCTCTTCGGCCTGTTTCTCATAAACGGAATGATGGCGTGCGCCGCCACGGTGAGCGCGTATGACACCGAGTCAAACAGCCCCGTATTCGCAATCCAGACGAGCGCGCCGACCGAAATCAGCACCGCCGCCGGCACAAAACAGGCGTCTGAGAGTATCGAATAGGTTTCTTTGTTATTGCCAACCAGCACGAAAAATCCCTCCGCGTTCATTACGAGAAGCGCAATGACAATGCCTATCGCCGCCGCTATGGAATATTGTATAAGCCGCTTTTTCAGTTGCCGATTCACGCCTGTTTCCCCTCAACCTCGGCTCTATAGCGCGCTCCCTCCTCCTCGTTGCAAAGGACGAAATGCCCCGGCACAACCTCGCGAAAGCTCGGCTCGCTCGACGAATAATCGTGGTCGCGAAGCGGATTATAGGTTATGCGCTGGCGCGTTTTTTCGTATTCCGGGTCGGGAAGCGGTATAGCCGAGAGAAGCGAGCGCGTGTACGGATGAAGCGGATTCTTGAAGAGCTCATCGCTCGACGCAAGCTCAACAATTTTTCCAAAGTACATAACGCCTATTCTGTCGGAGAAATACTTTACAACCGAGAGGTCGTGGGCAACGAAGAGTATCGTCAGTCCAAGCTCGCGGCGCAAATCGTTAAGAAGGTTGATAACCTGCGCCTGTATAGACACGTCGAGCGCCGAAACCGGCTCGTCGGCTATGATTATCTCAGGCCGCATAATAACCGCTCTCGCAACACCGATTCTCTGCCTCTGTCCGCCCGAAAACTCGTGGGGATATCTGCCCGCGTGCTCTCTGACAAGGCCAACCGTTTCAAGCACACGGTATACCTGTTCCTCGATATACTCGCGGTTCTTTTCGCCCTTGATAACAAGCCCCTCGGAGATTATCTCGCTGACGGTCATTCTCGGGTCAAGCGATGCAATCGGGTCTTGGAAAATCATCTGAATTTCGGTTACGAGCCGGGTTTTTGAAATCTCCGCCGCTCTCGCATCAAAATCCGCCTTAAGAGCCTTCCGCTCCTCGTCGGACGCTGCCGCCGAGAGCGCAGCCTCGTACTCCTCGCGAGCCGCAGCCATACGCTCGGCTATATACTTTTTGTCGCAGTTTTTGTTCTCGTCAATTGCCTCGCGCATAAGCCGCTTTTGCTCGGCAACCGTTTCATTGCATCTCGCCTTTGCCGCGCGGATTTGCTCGGCAGCGTCGGCCTCCCCGCTCTCGCGGATTCTTGCGACCTCCGCCCGGCACGCGGCGCGCGCCGCCTTTATAGCTTCCTTATATTCAAGCGTTCCCGCGCCGATACGTCTGCCCTTATAGTAGACGTTTCCGCCGGTCGGGTTATAGAGCTTTATAATGGTTCTGCCCGTGGTGGTCTTGCCGCAGCCCGACTCGCCAACGAGGCCGAAAACCTCGCCCTTTTTGATAGAAAAGGAAACTCTGTCGACCGCCTTGTGCTTTCCGCCGAAATCCTGAGTCAGATTTTCTATTCGGAGAAACTCGTCATCGGTGTATGCCACTTTGTTTTCAGCCATTTGAGTCCGCTCCTCTCATCTTCTTCATTCTTTCTATACGGTCGGTTATTATCTTCGGCGTCGGAATCTTCGGCGCGTCCGGATGAAGCAGCCACGTAGCCGCGGAATGCGTTTCGCTTATCTTGAACATCGGCGGGTGCTCTTCAAAGTCTATCTTCATCGCGTACTTGTTTCTATCCGCAAACGCATCGCCGACGGGCGGATAAATCATATTCGGCGGTGTGCCGGGTATTGCCTCGAGCTTATCGTCTGTATCAAGGTCGGGCATCGACGAGAGAAGCGCCCAGGTGTATGGGTGCGCCGGCTCGTAGAAGACCTCGTTTGCCGTTCCGTATTCGACTATCTTTCCCGCGTACATAACCGCTATCTTATCTGCCATATTGGCAACGACGCCAAGGTCGTGCGTTATAAATATAATGGATAGATTTCTCTCGCGCTTGAGCTTGTTTATCAGCTCGAGAATCTGCGCCTGTATGGTAACGTCAAGCGCCGTCGTCGGCTCGTCGCAAATCAACACCTCGGGGTCGGCGGATAACGCAATTGCAATAACAATTCGTTGCCGCATACCGCCGGAAAGCTCAAACGGATACTGGTTATACCGCAGCTCCGGTTGTGGAATCCCCACTTCTTCCATCAATTTAATAGCCTTTTGTTTAGCGAGTTTTTTACTCGTTTTTACGTCCTTCCCCGCCGCTTTCGCCTTTAAAAGCATACATTCGGTAATTTGCTTCCCCACCTTCATAATAGGGTTTAGCGCGGAAAACGGGTCTTGGAAAATCATTGCCAAGCAAGCCCCGCGCAAACGCTGAAAATGCGCCTCGTCCAGCTTTGTCAAATCATTTCCGGCGTATAAAATTTCTCCGCCGTCAATGCTTGCGTTGCCCGCTAAAATTCCCATAATCGACTTGCTTGTTACCGACTTTCCCGACCCAGACTCTCCGACGATCGCCAGCGTTTCCCCCTTATATAAATCAAAGGAAACTCCGCGCACCGCTTGCGCTCTTCCGTCCTTCAAACGAAAGGAAACAGATAAGTTTTTTACTTGAATAATTTTTTCCATTCTACTCTCCCACGCCCCGCAAAGAAGGATTTAACGCATCCCGAAGCCCGTTGCCCAACAGATTAAAGCTCAGCATCAGCAAGCAAATAAACAGAGCGGGGAACAGCGTCATATACGGATAACTTGTCAAATATTTCTGCGCCCCTGCAAGCATATTCCCTATACTTGTCATACTCCCCGTTTGTAAATTGATAATCCCTAAATAGCTTAGGCTGGATTCGGAAAAAATCATAGCGGGAATGGCAAGCACCGACCCCGTAATAATCGTACCGATACAATTTGGCAAAATATGCTTGAACATAATCCGCAAATCGCTTGCTCCCAGCGTCCTTGCCGCCAGCACGTATTCTTGATTTTTAAAACGGTAAAACTGCATCCGCGTGCGGCTTGCCATCGAAATCCAACCAGTTAGAAAAAAAGCAATAAACAGCGCGGTAAGCTGACTGCTTGCCCCCAAATGCATTTTTAAAAGCGTGATAACAATAATAAACGGCACAGCGGATAAAATATCCGAAATCCGTTCCATAATCAAATCGAGTTTTCCCCCGTAATACCCTTCCACCGAGCCATAAATCAGCCCGACCAGCATATTGACGGCAGATACCCCGAAGGCAATTAAAAATGAGAGCCTTGCGCCGCTTGCCAAGCAGGTAAACACGTCCTTTCCCGCCTGCGTCGTACCAAATAAAAAACTAGGTTTTTCTATCCCGTCGTTTGCGCGAGTATGTTTATAAACGTAATATTCGTAATAATCTAAGCGCGTTTCGTACAGACCGCCGCTTTTTAGCGTTGCGTAATTATACAACGGCGTTTCCCCTTCGATTCGCAGACTGTCATACCCATCCGTTCCGTCATACTGCACATAAGCGGGCGTAAATTTCGGATTGCCTTGATCGTCAAAAAAGACCGTCCCATCCGCATTTCGCTGAACGCTGGGCAACAGTTGTTTTTTGGTAGAAACAACTCCGTTCTCCCCGATTAGATATCCTTCTTCCACTTGATACCAAGCGTTAACGTCCGCGGCATATTGAGGATATTTTTGCACCAACGTTTTATCCTTTATAATTACAGGATAGATAATTTGCACTCCTTTTTCCTTTTGATAAGCTTGGATAGAGAAATATTCCTCTTGCGTAAGCTTTTCTAAAACGCAGCCGACCAAGTGATAGGTATTTTGACGAAAGGTGTAGTAACGGGTACCTGATTCTTCTTTCATCTCATACCTGCCCCCCTTGATTATCTCTTTTTTCGTTTCCGTTTCCATTCCCTTATACTGTAAAAAGGTCGTTTCGTTTAACTGCTTTTTCACACATCCGTCCCAAAAATTAAATCCGAGTTTTACACACAATTCGTTTTTAGGATAATTGTACCGAAAATACACGTCTTCATATGCGACGGTATACACGCTAAAAATGGGCGCAAATATAGCGAATAGAAAGAGAGCCAAAATAATAACAAACGCCGCTACCGAGCCTTTATTTTTACAAAATCTCCCCAACGCGTCTTTAAAATATCCTTCCGACTTTATAAGCGGTTTATCTATCAATCTTTCGCTGTCTAACTGCACAAATTCAAATTTTTCTTTAGGGATTTCTTCCCATTTCATTTCTTGCATCTATTTCGCCCCCATTCGAATTCTCGGATCGATAATCCCGTAACTGATATCCACCACAATTCCCGCAGTTAGTCCCACGAGGGTATAAAACCCCGAAAGCAGCATAAAAAAGTCGTAATCAAGCGAATTGATAGAATTCAAATACAACCGTCCCACGCCTGGCACGGCGAAAATCTGCTCGATAATCAGCGAGCCGGAAAGCACCGCGATAAATTCCCCGATAATCATAGGAAAAATAGGAACCATTGCATTACGAAGTCCGTGCCGCATAATCGCTTGGCGGCGGGTTAAGCCTTTTGTCCGCGCCAACAATAAATATTCCCCCGTTAAAACTTCCGTCAACTCGGCGCGTGTAAAACGGCAATAGCCCGCAATCGAAGAAAAAGAGAGCGCTAATACCGCCGGCAGCATAGAGCGAAACATCTCCCACGTAAAATAATCGTACCCCGAATGCATTGTCAACGGAAACAGCTCTAGCTTAAAACACAAAACGTATTGCAATAAAAAGGCTATCACGTAAGACGGCACGGAAATAAGCGCTACCACAAGCGTGCTGATGGTATGGTCTTGCCACTTGTTTTTTTGAAGAGCGGCAAAAATTCCTAAAAGCAAGCCAATCGGAATCGCAAACACACTTGAATACAAATTGATAAGCACCGTCGGCGGCAACTGCTTTACGAACACATCCCAAACAGGTCGGTTGCGGAATTCGGGCATATTTACCCCTATCCCAAAATCGCCGTGCAATACAATGCGTTTGATATAATTGACGTATTGCACCAAAATCGGATCGTAATACCCGCGCGCCTCTAACTGCGCCTTTAAAAGCTCCGCGTCTGCTCCAATGGATACGTCGATTACAATCGGCAGCATCTTAATTAAAATAAAGCATCCCGTCATAATGATAAAAAAGGTTAAAAGCATTAGCGCGATTCGCTTTAAGATATATTTTAACGTGTACATTCCTTTCCCCCATTACGCCGTATAATATAAGCTTTACTTATAGTTTAATTCCCCGGCAACACTGTTTTTCGCAACGTAATTTTTCCACTCGCCGTCGTTATAATTATATTTTAAATAACGCAGCCCACCGTAACCCATAAAGGTATTATATTCGTAAGTGGCATAATCCACTTTATACGACATCAACGACGCATCATAACGATTGTAAATAGGCACGGTATAATAATGGTTTAAAACCTGCTCTTCCAGCGCAGCAATTAAAGAAACCCTAAATACTTCATCAAGCACACCCGATTGCCATTCTCCGTTTAATAAATCCCACCATTTTTGCAAATTATGCGTTGCCGTATGGCTATCCGAAGCCACATTCGTTACCTCGCCGTTTGCATTCACTCCGTACATGGTATGGGTCAATATAACTTTATCCGTTTCCCACGTCGCCGAATACATCCACGACGGGTGAATATACGCCATCAGCAAATACCCAGGGTCCCAAGCCGCATTTACCCAGCCCCCACTGCAAATATCGTAAGCGCCAGCCTTAAAATCATCCGCCCAAGCATCCCCAAACGAAGCGTCAAACTCCACGTCGAATTTCCCGTCAAGCTTAGTGCCCGCCATCAAAGAAATCCACTGCGCACGGAGATTTTCGTACGAGCGTCTAGTCGTTTCGTTATCCACCGCCGTACCGTAGGTGAGCACCACCCTATCCGACGCCTTGATGTCGCCCGCCGCCAACGCCTTGGCGTAGGCAAGCTCGATAAGCTCTCTTGCGCGGACTGCGTCAAATCCCGAGATAGAGTCTACCGCCTCGTCTAAAGAATTAAATTTGGTTATATCCACGTCATAAACGTTGCAAAGCACTCGCTTGCCTTCTTCCGACTCACGATATATCTTCCCATTTTCCACGTCGTAATAGTGCATAGAATTAAACAATCCCAAGCCCCCCAACGACGACGTAGTACACGCCTTGGCATACGCATCTCTATCCAACCCTAGCGAGAGCGCCTTACGAAACTCTGTATAAGCAAGAATTGTTTTATTTATCCCCGCGGATTGTCGTTTTCGCAAAGCCTCTTTACTTGCCTGCAACTGTAAAGACGCTACAAAATCGCTAGGCGTGAAATACGCCCGCCCCGAATTTTTATAATCCGCCGCAATCGAAACGTCTATACCGATTTCGTCTATATTCCCCTTTTTAAACGCCATCCAAGCCGTATTGTATTCGGCAATCGTTTCGCATTCAATTTTATCCGTTTGATACTGCCCTTCATACAAGCCCGAATCCCAGCCATACCAATTAGGATTACGCTCTAACACGTAACGTTTGCCCGCTTGGAATTGCGTAAGCTTATACGGCCCCCAACTTGCCGTTGTTTCCGCACTCGTGTGATAATTGCTCGTCCAAAGCGTAGCCGCGCCTACGGGCGCTTTTTTACAACGCTCGTATAAATCTTCTTTCACCAACGGCAAAGACGGTAAATTATACGCCGCTTTATACGAAAGCGAGCCGTCCGCCTTTAATAACTGCAAAGGCTGTTCGAGTTGTAGCACAATCGTTTCGTCGTCAAGCGCAGAAATACCGACCTGAGAAAAATCCACTTTGCCCCATACGTGATCGCAAATAGTCAACCCTAATACGTCGCCGCCTTCTTGCGTCCACCAGCTAACAAGCTTCTCTAAATAATTTTTTAAAACGCCGTCCGCTTTAATCTCTTTCAGTGTTTTTCCGTTTAAAAGGGAAAGCGTTTGCTCACTTATCCCCGCAGGCACGCCTTCATAAAGATTTAACCCTTCTTGAATACTCGTTGCACCCCTACCCCCTGCGTCCGACGTAAAAGCAGACTGCGCTTTTGCATTTTTATCAAACAATTCGACGCGTAATTTTTCATCCAACCCAGGTTCGTATTGCGTATAAACGGTGTTCGCCGCAAACGTTCCATTGCTGCCTTGAAAAACGTAATTTTTGGCATTTTTAATCACCAAAGCTCCGTTATAATAAGAATCTGAACGCAAATTTTTAAAGTTTGGATCAAGCAACTCTTTCATTGAATACACAAAATCTTCCGCTTCGATTTCTTCACCGTCATCCCATTTTCCATCGCCGCGAATGGTTATTTCCCAAACATACGCCGAGCCCGCCTCCTTGCCGTAACGCTCGGAAACGTCCTTTAAATTTTTCGCAAACGAGTAACGCACCGCGTAGTCACCCGCGATAATTTTTCCCTGCTCGTCTCGCTTAAAATCGTATTCAAAAAACGGGCTCGATAAATAATTTAAAATTTGCGTATCGTTATTGTCCTGCGAGGTAAATTCATTCCAATTTGACGGTGAAACGGACGTATAGGTTCGATAAGTATACCCCTCACCCGACTCTACGTTATTTTTACAAGCCGAACAAAACAGCGTTCCGATTACCCCTGCTGATAAAGCGATCATATACAAACTTTCACGCATTCTTTTTCGCATAATTTTCTCCTTTTTCTCTCTTATTATGATTTCTTTTTAAGCTTTTATACGCAGTCCCCGCCAACTATCCGCCCGCCAACCTATAAGCCGTGTTTATAGTTTTCTCCGCGCGGACGTATATTAATTGCCAGATTTCCCATAAAAAAAGAAAAGGCAATCGCTTGACGAATATTTTTCTTCGTGGTATAATGTAATATGTCTTTATAAAAAGACTTATTAAATCACAAAAAACCTTTTTAAAAGGAGAGTATTATGGATAAAAAGCAATACGCCATTGAAACAAAATGCGTACAAGGCGGTTATACGCCCGGCAACGGCGAACCTAGACAAATTCCCATCATTCAAAGCACTACGTTTAAATACGCAACCAGCGAAGATATGGGCAAACTTTTCGACTTAGAAGCAAGCGGTTATTTCTACTCCCGTTTGCAAAACCCTACCTGCGATATGGTAGCGGCTAAAATTTGCGAAATGGAAGGCGGCAGCGCGGCAATGTTGCTCTCGTCCGGACAAGCAGCATCCTTCTTCTCCATTTTTAATATCGCAAACTGCGGCGACCACGTTATTTGCTCCACCGCAATTTACGGCGGTACGTACAACTTATTTGCCGTAACCTTAAAGAAAATGGGTATCGAATTCTCCTTCGTTGACCCCGATTGCACGGAAGACGAATTAAACGCAGCGTTTAAAGAAAACACCAAAGCTGTTTTCGGCGAAACGATTGCAAACCCCGCCCTTACCGTATTCGATATTGAAAAATTTGCAAAAGCGGCGCACGCGCACGGTGTTCCTTTGATTATCGATAACACCTTCGCAACACCCGTTAACTGCCGCCCTATCGAATTCGGCGCAGATATCGTCGTTCACTCCACCACCAAATATATGGACGGACACGGCAGCGCAGTCGGCGGCTGTATCGTAGACTCTGGCAACTTCGACTGGTTAGCTCACGCGGATAAATTCCCCGGCCTTTGCACCCCCGACGATAGCTATCACGGCATCACCTACGCAACGAAATTCGGCAAAGCCGGCGCTTATATCACCAAAGCAACAGCGCAGCTTATGCGCGATTTCGGTTGTTCGCAATCCCCCCAAAGCGCGTATTATTTAAACTTGGGTCTTGAAAGCTTACACGTGCGCATGGAAAGACATTGCTTAAACGGACAAAAAGTCGCTGAATTCTTAGAATCCAACGACAAAATTGCTTGGGTAAATTATCCCGGCTTACCTTCTAATAAATATCACGAATTAGCAAAGAAATATCTGCCTAACGGCACTTGCGGTGTTGTTAGCTTCGGCGTAAAAGGCGGCAGAGCGGCGGCGGAAGCGTTTATGAAACAATTAAAGCTTATCGCTATCGAAACGCACGTTGCCGACGCAAGAAGCTGCTGTTTGCACCCCGCTAACGCAACACACAGACAAATGACGGACGAAGAATTGATTGCAGCGGGTATCCCCGGCGACTTAATTCGTCTTTCCTGCGGTATCGAACATTATAACGACTTAATCGCAGACATCAAGCAAGCGCTTGAAAACGTATAATTTACCAAATAGATAAGGACATGCCCTATGCCTATTAAAATTCCCAACAACTTACCCGCCGTTAAAACGCTGGAAAGCGAAAACATTTTCGTTATGACGGAAAAGCGAGCAATCACGCAGGACATTCGTCCGTTGAAGATTTTGCTCTTAAACCTCATGCCGAAAAAAATTGAGACGGAAACCCAACTCGCACGGTTGCTCGGTAACACGCCGTTACAGGTGGAAATGGAATTTATCCATACCAAAAGCCACCAGTCTAAAAACGTAGCGGAAGAGCACCTTTTGGCGTTTTACAAGACCTTTGACGACATCAAAGACCGTTATTTCGACGGCATGATTATCACGGGCGCACCCGTAGAACATCTTGCGTTTGAAGAAGTCGAATACTGGGCAGAACTTTGCGAGATTATGGAATGGACAAAAACGCACGTTCACAGTACTTTCCATATTTGTTGGGGCGCACAGGCAGGCTTGTATTATCATTACGGCATACAAAAACATGGCGTCCCCGAAAAGATGTTTGGTATTTTCCCCCACACCGTCGAATATAAACAATCCATTTTGTTTAGAGGCTTTGACGAAACGTTTATGGTCCCTCAATCTAGACACACAACGGTGAATAGAGCAGATATCGAAAAGGTAAAAGCCTTAAAAATTTTATCTTCATCTAAGCAAACGGGTGTTTACGCAGTATCTTCTAAAAACGGCAGACAAATTTTCATTACGGGACATTCGGAATACGACGCGGATACTTTAAAAAATGAATACCTGCGCGATTTATCGCAAGGCAAACCCATTAAAATCCCCGTCAATTATTTCCCGAACGACGACGCAACGCAAGCCCCTATCGTATCATGGCGCGCGCATGCGAATTTGTTATATTCGAACTGGTTAAATTATTTCGTATACCAAACGACCCCGTACGATATCGAAGAAGTACCCAACCAAAAATAAAAGCAAAGAGACTTGAAACATTTGTTTCAAGTCTCTTTTTTTAAGCAGAGCGTATCATCACTACATAAAATCACATTTCTAACGCTAACTCTTTTAATGCGCTAGCCAACTCTTTCTTTAACGTTTCTTTACTTGCTGAAAAAGTATTAAATGAACCACTAACATTTACTACAAATTCATAATAATCCGAATACGCCGACATAACAGCTTTAATTTCCGTCGACAAATCAGAATCTCTTACCTCTTTATACAAGGATTGAATAATAGGCTCATTTGCTTCAATCGTAGACAAATTTACGCTATTATCTATTTGCGCGTAATAAATCGCCAAATCAATACTCCCGCCATATTTATCCTTATAAATCGCATTATACCAGTTCGAATAAATATCATCAGCAACCTCGTCTAAGCATTTTTGAGAAGCCGAAACGGTTTCATAAAACGAAGTTATTTTCTCAGTTGTATCCTCTAAAACTCCACCTGTCGTTACACCACACGCTGTACAGAATATCAACGAAACAACAAGCGCAATCGCCGAAAAAAGAGCACAAATCTTTTTTTGCAATACTTTCATATGTAAATTCTCCTTAAATCTAATTATATATTTCAGTTAGTAATTTTAAATCCAACTCATTTAAGTTGTTTAAATAACTTGAAAAAAGACTGGTAGGTATAGATCCGCCTGCTATATAAACTTGATTGTAAGAATCCTCGTATAACCCCATACTCGTAATTCCTACCACCTCAAAATTTTCATTTATTAGAATTCCTCCACTACTACCCGGCGCAATATAGCTATCCGATAATATGTAGTAACTCTCGTTAATTTTATTATATATATCTAGATATTCATCTAAAATTACACCTTTATTGATTTTCATATACAACGAAGAATTAGGATACCCTATCGAATAAACTTTTTCGCCTATTTGATACTCTTCGATAAAATCAATATCATGGTAGTAGTTAGATAGTTTATCATAACCTTCTAACTTCCCGATAAAAATATCTTTCTCTTTGCTATTATATACACATCCCGCCACCGAAAGATGTACGTATTTACTACTCGAATAAGCGTCTTCTATATCAAAATAAGCAATCGCCGAAGCGCCGCCTTCCATCACATGATTATTGGTAATAAACCATCCCTCTTCATCGATAATAAATCCACTTCCGGTTGAAATAGGAACTCCTTTCTCGTCATTTAAAACTATTTGAAAAACATTTCCTAAAAAATACTCTTTATTCGGCAAACAATTTGCTGTATATATAACAGTATTACTCGCCACACTTTTTTCCCAACCTACATACTCCCATTTTTCATTCGAAATAGGTAACTCAGGCGCATTATCTTCATCATCATTGATATTATTCGCCTCTTTAATTGTATTTCCTTTATCATCTAGCCAAAAATATTTTATTATAGGAACACGTTGCGCAACACAGATAATTTTATTTTCCGAATAGACACTCTTCCAGTTGGTATAATGCCACTCATCCGTATCATTAGGCAATTCTCTTTCTTTAAAATCTCCCTCTGAAGAAAGGTTGATTCTTTCAATTATTGTTCCGTCCGCATCCAACCAAGATACCTGTATTGTGTTTTCACTCGAAACAACGCCACAACTTGACAAACCCAATAATATGAAACAAGCAAGACTTATGCACCCTCTTCTAAATTTTATAGAATAGTCTTTCATCTCCCATCTCCTATATTTTTTATTATTATACAAGAAGTTTTCTTCTTTGTCAAGTATTTCAAGAAGTTTTCTTCTATAATATAAGTATGAAACTTGGAGAAAGAATAAAAGAATTACGAATAGAAAAAGGACTTTCACAAATGCAGCTTGCCAAACTTATTGGCGTAAGTCAAAAAGCAATTGATTATTGGGAAAGAAACGTTAACGAGCCAAAAGCTAGTTATATTATTGAATTAGTGCACATTTTTGAACTAACCTTCGACGAATTTTTCACTGACATACAATAAAAAAAAGGCGTAGCCGTTTGGCTACGCCTTTTTTATTATTTAAATTAGTGTTTAAAATGTCTATCCCCAACGAAAATCATAGCAATCCCTGCTTCGTTGCAAGCGTCAATGGAAAGCTGGTCGCGGATGCTTCCACCCGGTTGAATAATCGCCGTAATACCCGCTTTTACACATTCTTCTACGCAATCGGGGAAAGGGAAGAACGCATCAGATGCCATTACCGAGCCCTTCGCTTCGTCGCCGGCGTGTTCAATCGCTTGTTGCGCCGCCCAAATACGATTGGTTTGCCCCATACCGATACCCGTCGTTCTATCTTGCTTACCGATAACAATCGCATTCGACTTCGTATGCTTTACAACGCGCCAGTTAAAGAGCATCGCCTTCATTTCTTCGTCCGTAGGCGCGCGGTTGGTTACCACTTTTACGTTTTCTTCTGCAAACAGCGTTTCGTCGTAGTCTTGTACAAGCAACCCGCCGTATACCTTCTTCATGTCGTATGCATTTGCGTCGCGCTTTGCCTTAATATCGGGCAATTCAAGCAAACGAATATTTTTCTTAGCTTTTAAAATTTCAAGCGCGCCGTCCGTGTAGCCTTCAGCGATAACGATTTCAATGAAAATCTTGTTGATTTCCGTAGCCGTCGCTTCGTCCACAATCCCGTTGATTGCCAAAATCCCGCCGAATACGGATACAGGGTCAGATTCATACGCCTTGATATACGCTTCGTGAATGGTTTTGCCAACACCCACACCGCAAGGATTTGCGTGCTTGCAAGCCACTACGCAAGGCTCGTCAAATTCCTTTACAAGCTCCAATGCGCCGTTTGCGTCGTTGATATTGTTATAAGACAATTCTTTCCCCCAAAGCTGTTTCGCCTTAGAAAGCGAGCCTGCCTTGATAAATTCTTCGCTGTAATACGCAGCATTTTGATGGGGATTTTCGCCATAACGCATACCTTGTGCCTTTTCGTACGCAAACGTAATGCTGTCGGGGAAACGAATATCCAACTGCTGCGCTAAATAGTTAGAAATCATGCTATCATACACAGCCGTGTGCGCAAATACTTTATATTGCAAATATTTTTTGGTGTCCAGCGTAATTTCGCCTGCTTCTAATTCGGAAAGCACCTTTTCATAATCTTTAGGGTCAACGACAACGGCAACGTCTTGATAATTTTTAGCCGCGGCACGAATCATTGTAGGCCCGCCGATATCGATATTTTCTACCGCGTCTTCAAAGCTAACGCCGGGTTTGGAAATGGTCGCCTTAAAAGGATAGAGGTTTACCGCCACCACGTCAATGGTGTTAATATCCAACTTCGCAAGCTGTGCCATGTGTTCTTCGTTAGAACGCATTGCTAAAAGCCCTGCGTGTACTGCAGGATGCAAAGTTTTTACTCTGCCGTCTAAACATTCAGGGAAGCCCGTAATATCGCTGATACCGATAACCTTCAACCCTGCGTCTTGCAACGCCTTTGCCGTACCGCCCGTGGAGATAATTTCAAACCCACATGCAATCAAACGCTGACAAAATTCCACAATTCCCGTTTTATCGGAAACGCTGACCAAAGCTCTTTTTTTCATTCTCTATGTACTCTCCTGTTATGATTTTGTATAAAAACGGCAATACTTACCGTATGATTATCTTGAGTATTTTATTTATTATCTATCTGCTCGCCGTCAATTTTTATGCATTTATGCTGGTAAAAAACCTTAAAGACAAAGACGATAGCGACGAATGCAAGGACCACGATTCTAAACTCGCCTTAGCCGGCTTACTTGGCGGCGCGATTGCCGTGTATGTTTGTATGTTCATTTATAAATACAAACTCACCAACGTGCTTTTGATGATTTTAATGCCCCTGCTTGCCGTTGTGCACATCTTTTTATGCGTCGTACTGCTACGCTACGGCATTGTTTATATGCGAATATGAGCATACCGTTATTATATCACAAACCGCATACGAATGTAAATAAAATGAACGCATTTCCCCCGTATTTTTTTAAGTGATTTTTTTACACTTTTTGAAACTTTCTCGCCCGTAAAAATTAAAAAAGTATTGCAAACTTATTTTTTATATGCTATACTTAATTTATCATTTCACGGAGGAATTTTATGGGTCTTTGTATCGCGTCCTTTTTAAGTATGTTTGTATTTGTCTTCGGTATTACCTTGATGGGTATGGTCCCCGGCAGTACGTCCATCGTCATAAAGCAAATTATTCCTTTACCTATGGGAATTATGGCCGTTGGCTTTATCGCGTCGGTTATCACCATTCTTGTCATTCGCTCCATGGGCAATTTGTTTTGCGATATCGAAAACAAAACGCTTTCCTCTACTTTTGACAGTTTATGCAAATTCGCACTTATTATTTCCCTTGCACTTTGCGCTGTGCAAGTGTATTTTCGTATCACCTACAACGAATGGGAATTTTTTGTAACTGGCAATAATTTAAAAGCCGCTTTCCAAAACGCAAGCTTTGAAGATAAAAAATTCCTCATCTTCTTTATAAGCTCTATCGCTACCTTCTTTTTAGGACTTCCACTGTACGTGATTGCCTTCTTTAACGGAGATTTCCGTCAATACGTTACCGTTACGCACACCCAGCTTTCCGACGGCAGCAGCTATGAAAGCGGACGCAGCGAAGCATACGTTACCGTTGGGCAATTTATTATTATGGGACTGTTACTTACCGCCCCTTTCGTCGTATTAAGCCAAAGCATGCTCTGCTATCTTTTCCCCGCAGGCTTTGCCGCACTTCTCTTTATGAGAAAGGGAAAAAAACCACTTACAGTGTCCTTGATTATCACCGGAATTATCGCATTAGGCTTACTTATTTTCAGCGTATTGCCCTATTTCGCGTAACTTAATAGATAAACGATAAACGACAGGCTTAACGCTTGTCGTTTTTTATTTTAGCCTTGCAAAAAAGGTATCAGCTTAGCCGAATACTTTCTATATCCATCCGCATTTAAATGAATACCGTCAGGCGAAAGTTCTTTATATAAATAATTATCCGCATCTAAAAACTCGTCAAATACGTCCAAAAACGTATAGCCGTACTTTTCCGTAAGCTTTTGTATTTCAGGATTTACTTGCTTGATAATCTCCATTGATTTATCCACGTTGATAAGGGTATAGCTTTCCACGTCTTTATTCAACGGAAGAATAGACGCGCAAACCACTTGCGTATTAGGCAGCGCCGTCGAAATTTTACTTAAAATCCCGTCGTAATTTTTTAAAATCGTATCCGCGCTAATCCCGCCGTTAATATCGTTAATCCCTATCATCAACACAATTTTAGAAGGCTGTAAATCCAGCAACGAGCCTTGTATTCTATTCAATACTCCCGACGTCGTATCCCCGCCAATTCCTCTATTATACGTCGCCAAAGACAAACCGCCGTAATAATCGTCCAAGGCACAGCCATCTGTAATGGAGTCGCCTATAAACACAATTTGCCCGCGGGAAAAGTTTGCGTTTTCCCGCTCGAATACCGCGCATTTGGAGTCATAATACCCCACCGTTTCGTTTTGTTGCGTTCCCCATAAAATCGCAAAAACGGTAGCTACCGCAACCAAAACAGCGATAATAGACAGATAAATTCCATCCTTTTTTGTCAGTTTCACTCGTTGCATAATCTCTTCCTTGTTTTTATTTGATAACAAAAATCCCCCATTTTTACGGGGGATTTTTACTTTATTATTATTGTTGCTTATCCAAGTCGATAATGTCTTGATATGCAGCCGTAAAGAGTTCAACACACGAATCGTTATTCGAGTCGTTCAACACTTTGTTTTGAACAGCCGACGTATGTTGCGTTGCCGTACTGCTCTTCAACGATTCGAAGAATTTGTAAGAGAAGGACCCTTCTAATTCAATATCGCTCTTCTTGAAACCACCGTATACTTCAGCATTGTTGTTATATACAGCCGAAACGTAGATGATGTGCCAACCGTAATCGGAAGGACATACTACGTAACCACCCACACCGTATTCGGTGATTGCATGTTGCGCAGCATATTCAAATTCGGAAACGTAGCTCGTCTTAGCAGCCGATACCGTATAACCCATATACGTATTCAAGCAACCCGTATCCGTGCTGTATGCAAACATAAGCTCGTTAAACGCCGAAAGCACTTTATACGAATCGTTTACGCTACCATCTGCAAATTCTTCCACGAAGAAGTAGCTAGGATCGGTGTTTTGTACGTCGAATTTACCTTCGTAACGAATAAATTGGCTCCAATCAGCAATCTTCTTATCCTTGATTGTATAGCTTCCGTCCGTTACGTACGTGTTGCCCGTTACAGCCGAGTCATCCGCTTTGGTGTTATCGTAAATCGTCGTGGTCAAGCCAGAAACTTCTTCAACGTAATCTGCCATAATCGTCATGAATTCGGTAATTTTTACGCCGTTTGCTTTGGTCTTATATTTACCGTCTTCCGTTTGATCAGGCGTCGTTACTACACCATTATACGCATAGTTACCAGCGTAATGCATTAACTTTTCATACTTGCCGTCTGCATTCTTAATGTTGTTTTCAAAGAACTTCCAGCTTGTACCGTCAAGGTATGCGTGCGTTTCATCTTCATGTTCAACAAACCACGAACCTCTTTGGTCTTTCCCTTCAATTTCTTCCAACAAGTCTTCTCTTACCGCATATTGCGCAGCCGTACCAAGACCTCTGTTCTTTGCAGCAGTATATTCTTGATTTTGCGTTGCAGAGAAAGGAAGCAAGATATTATATACGTAGCCGTAGTTCTTCAAGCCATACAACACGAAAGAGGTATCCGAAACACCGCCGATAGCCGTTTCAAATGCGCTGATACCGCCATTTGGATTGGTGTATTCTTCTTGTTGGGAAGCAAGAATTTCAGCATATTTATTTTCAACAACCGTCTTACCATTGCTCGTTTCTTCCAACAAATCGTTATGCGCTTCTTCCACCAAATCTTCGCCAAGCTTGGTAATCAGCGCTTGCGAAAGTTGGTTAGCAAGCTCTACGTAATAATAGTTAATCAACGTAAAGTCGGAAGTATCTTCATCTTTTCCAATAAGGTTGTTTACTTGCAAGTTCGAAAGGAATGCGTTATACGCTTTCTTTCTCGTTGTCGAAGTCGAACCTTCCACCGTTTCATACGCGCCGCATTCAGCGGGAACGTTTCTACCCGTATAAATTTCATACGAAGCGGGAATAAAGTCTTCCTTTTCCGTATTTACGTTGGTAGGCAACGTACGTTGCGTATCGTGGTTATGCGCTTCGTCTTCTGCCGTAATATATTTTGCTTCCGCAGAATCCAACGCGTCATTCACGCTCTTCTTAAGCGTATAAACTGCTTCGTCGTAAATCTTCGTATTCTTAGCGTCGCCTTCGCAAAGGAAATATTTCAACGTCAATACTTCGGGATTTGCATTAAGAAGCTCTACTTCTTTTTCCGACTTACCTTCAAGGGATGCAGCCTTGAACGCATCGAAGCCGCTCATGCTTAAACCGCCGTCGAGATAATATGCCATTGCATATTGCATCATAAGCTTACGGGAAACCAAGCTGTCCATCAACATATTGACGGTATCTTCATAGCTGTAGCCGTAGCTTTGAACGTACGTGTAACCAACGTTTAAGAAATACGAAATCAATTCGCTTTTATAAATGGTCGTCGAAGCGCCCTTCGCGTCGATAATCGATTTGAAGTCCGTTACTACTGTATCTTCAAAGCGTTCTTCGCTTTCAAGATATTTCGTAATGTTTACGCTTGCGACAGATTGCTTCATATCTGCTTCGTCGTCCGTCGTCAAGAACCCGCAACCAGCAAAGCTGCTTGCAATAAACGAAAACCCGAGAAGCATCGCTAATGTCTTTTTGATGTTAATCTTTTTGCTCATAAATTACTCCGATAGTGTATCGTCTTTTAACGCATGCATTAGGGCATAATACGCCCAAGCATACGTAAACACATTCTATTATAACCTATTTTTTATAAATGTGCAAACGTTTTTGCTTATAAAGTTGTAAAAGTTAGCGCAAATTTTAAAAATTTTGTCATTAACGCCATCAATTCGACAGGTTCTTTCTTCCCAAAAATCTCAATAATGGGAGCCGTTGCCATATTTAAGCGCACACAATGCCCGTACGCGTCCATAGCTGCCTGTATGCGTTTATCCGCAAGCGACTCTAACCCCGGCAACTCCAACGAGCCTACGCCCCCCGCCACCGTGATTTTTTTAACGTTAAATTTCGCCGCGTAAGCTTTTAACACCGCGATTACAAGCAAGTTTTCTACCGCGCGTGGCGGCTCGCCATAGATATCGCGGATGGAAGTATACACCCGTTTATAGTCGGCAATCGAAGAAATTTCCGCAATCTGTTTGTAGGTATCTAATCTACCCGCCGCCGATTCGATATATTTCTCAGAAATATAGGCATTTGCGCGGATATCTAGCTCAGCAATCGTCTGCGTTTCGCCTGTAAGCTCTTCTTTTAACAGTTTCGAATACAGTTCGTAACCCACTTTATCCATATGCCCGTGCTGTTCCGCCCCGAGTACGTTCCCCGCCCCTCGAATCTCCAAATCGCGCATCGCGAGTTTATACCCCGAACCCAGCTCGGTAAATTCCATAATAGCCTTTAAGCCCGCCGACGCATTTGCCGTCATTACCTTTTCCGCTTTATACGTAAAATAAGCGTGCGCCAAACGCGAACCTCTGCCCACTCTACCCTTTAATTGATAGAGCTGCGAAATCCCCAGTCTATCGCTGTCGATAACAATAATGGTGTTTGCATTCGGCAAATCAACACCGTTTTCGATAATGGTCGTCGTGATAAAAATATCCGCTTCCCCGCCGTAGAATTTCAACACAGCGTTATCTAAAACGTTTTTATCCATTCTGCCATGCGCCACCGACACAGTTGCTTCGGGCAAAATTTCTTTCACCCTCGCCGCAAAGGTGAAAATACTTTCTACTTTATTATATAAAATAAATACCTGTCCGCCTCTCGACATTTCCCGAATACACGCGTCGCGAATCAACGTTTCCGTTTCCTCTACAACGTACGTTTGTACAGGCAAACGCTCGCTTGGCGGCGTTTGAATTGTCGAAATATCCCGAATCCCCGAAAGCGACATATGCAACGTTCTTGGAATAGGCGTCGCCGTCATGGTCAAGCAGTCGATATCCTTCCGTAAATTTTTAATTTTTTCTTTATGTTCAACGCCAAACCGCTGTTCTTCGTCTAACACAAGCAAGCCCAAATCATCAAACTGCACGTCTTTGGAAAGCAAGCGATGCGTACCGACCAGCAAATCGATTTTTCCCTCTTGCAAGTCCTTTAAAATATTTTCCGTTTCCTTGGGCGTATTAAACCGATTTAAGCATGCCACACGCACGCCGAAATGCTCAAAACGCGCCTTTGCCGTATTATAATGCTGTTTACATAAAATCGTGCTAGGACACATCAACGCCGCTTGTTTTCCGCCTAAGATACAAAGATATATTGCACGGAACGCCACTTCCGTTTTTCCAATCCCCACGTCTCCGCAAAGCAGACGGTCCATCACCCTTCCCGAGCACATGTCCTTTTTAATTTCTTCTATTGAAGAAGCTTGGTCAGGCGTTAACGCGTAATCGAAGTCGTTTTCAAACTCCTCCATAAACACCGCATTTTCAGGGAACGCATACCCGCGCGACTGCGCGCGCTCCGCATACAAATTCTTTAAATCGAACGCCAGCTTTTTCAGCGAGGCTTTCACCCTATTTTTTACTCGTTCGAAGTCCGCTCCGCCTATTTTACTCAAGGTTGGATTCGCATCACCCACGTACTTAGAAAGTACGTCCATATGCTCCGCTGGTACGTATAACACGTCGCCGTCTTTATACTCTAGCGCGATACACTCCTTGATACCGTCTGTCGTTTCTATCTTTTTCGTCCCGACAATTTTCCCGATACCATGTGTTTCGTGTACGGCAAAATCCCCCACTTCAGGCGCCGAAAACATATTCCCGCGTTTACGGCGAATTTTCGCCGACTGCGTTGAACGGGTATACAAATCCCCCGAACCGATCACCGCAAGCTTGCACTCATGCAATACAAACCCTTTTTCTAAATTTTCGGGTAAAATGCAAACGCCTTCAAAATCGTCTAAATTTTTAGGCAAAGGCTGCGTGGGAATATATTCGTCGGCAAGCATTTGCGCCATTTTCACTGCGCGGCCTTCATCTCCGCAATAGAGCAATACCCGATACCCTCCCTTTCGCCAGTTTCTAACGTCCGTTAAAAGTTCGGGAAAACTATTGAGATATTTTGCTGTGGGTGTAAATTTGGCATTAAAAATTTGTAAGGGTTGGAAAAAGAAAGGATTTCCCGTAAACGCCTGCAACGCCACGCGCGTATAAGCACTAATTTTTTCTAAAAAGAACTCTTTATCGACGTACTGGAATTGAGAGAACGCAAACGCCTCGCCCCCTTCCAACAAGCGTTGGAAACGTTCGGTATGTTCTTTGTATAACGCATTAAATTTATCAAATAACGTCTTCCCTTCGTCAAATACGATTACCGCATTTTTAGGTAACACCGAAAAGAAATCCGTCGTGTTTTCCAGCAGCGGCAACACAAACGACGACGTAATCGTCTCTTCCGCGCAAATGGCGTCCGCAATCTCTTGCGCGCGTTGGAAAGCTTCTATATTTTTATACTTCTTTAACCCGTCCTGCAACGCCTTTTCCACGCGGGCGCGGTCCGCTTGCCCTTCGACAACGTCCGTCGCGCAAAGAATTTCCACTCGTTTTGCATTTTCCAAACGAGCCCCCGTTACAAAATCATACGGTTTAATTTTTTCCACCGTATCCCCAAAGAAATCGACGCGGACGGGATTTTCCAAGTTGATAGGATAAATATCCAAAATATCCCCGCGCAACGCAAACGAGCCTTTCGTTTCCACCTCAAAACTGCGGGCGTAGCCCATATTTGTCAAAATTGCAGGCAGAGACACAAAATCGATATCTTCCCCTTCCGTAAGCGTCAAGCAGGGCAATTGCTTGGGAAATAACTGTATCAACGCGTCGATTTCCGCCGTGATAATTTCACAGCCCGATTGCAACGCATGGATACCGCTTAAGCGACGGAAAAGCGAATCCTTCGACAACGCCTTTCGATACAGCATCACCTCGTCCTTTGCCGAAAGCACTTGCGCACGTTTTCCTGAAATTGCCTGGATATTTTCCGCGGCTTTTTTCGCCGCCGTACTATCCGCCGTAATATACACCACCGGCGCATCAATAAGGGACGCATAGAGATATTTTAAACAATCGCTTACGCCGAAAACAGCCGTAGGCATGCTACGGCTAATCGTTTCGGAAAATGCGGCGTAGTCGCCGCCTAATTGTTCAAAAGTAAAAAAATCTCTTTTCATCCTACGTCCTGCTTATCCTTTTAAGCTTAATTATTTGCGTTAAATTTCCCCATTACAAGCTCGATATTCGTGCCTTTTGCAAATTCAACAGCCGCTTCCCCTGCTTTATGGCAGGCGGCGGCAAACAGCTCGTAATCGTCCTTTCTAACATCCGAAAGCACGTAATCGATAATGGGGATATTTACCGCTTCGTCGCGAATCCCCACACGAATACGGGCAAAATTTTTCAAACCCGTTTCTCCTAAAATGCTGCGCATACCGTTATGCGTACCAGCGCTGCCCGCCGCGCGAATGCGGATTTTACCTTTAGGCAAATCGTAATCGTCGTAAATAACGATTAAATTTTCTTCCGAGATTTTATATTTGGACATCAACTGTTTTACTGCCCTGCCCGAGTTATTCATATATGTCATGGGACGGGCGATAATCACCTTTTCCCCGCCGACAAACGCTTCGGCAACCGACGCTTCGCATTCCTTTTTCTTAAACTTTGCGTTTAATATTTCCGCCGCGTCTCCCGCCGCGATAAACCCCATATTATGAAAAGTTTTTTCGTATTTTTTTTCGGGGTTACCCAACCCTACGATAAGATACATACGTTTTCTCCCGTTTATTCTTTTTTCGATAAAATCGCCGCCGCCTGTTAGGCGACGGCGGAATTTTTTCTCTTTTGTTAATCGTTTTTAGCTTAGTCGTAAAGCTTAGACATAGGCTTGTCAAGATATACGTTTTCAATTGCCGCTGCAAACAAGTCTGCAATGGAAAGAATTTCAAATTTATCAATAATCTTTTCCTTAGGCAATTGTACGGTATCTAACATAACGAGCTTGGTAATTACGGAATTTTGCAATCTTTCGATAGCGGGACCGCTTAAAACAGAGTGCGTACAGCCTGCATAAATTTCCGTTGCGCCTGCATTTTTCAAGGCTTGCGCGCCTTGACAAATGGTACCAGCCGTATCAATCATATCGTCGAGCATCAAGCAAGTTTTCCCTTCGACGTCGCCGATAATATTCATAACTTCCATAACGTTCGCTTTAGGACGGCGCTTATCAATAATCGCGATAGGCGCGCCGAATTTTTCAGCAACCTTTCTTGCGCGTTTTACGCTGCCCAAGTCGGGCGCAACAACGACGTCAATATGATGCGTTTTTGCAAAATAATCGCAAAGCGTAGGACCGCCAAGCAAATTATCTACGGGAATATCAAAGAACCCTTGAATTTGTTCTGCGTGCAAGTCCATCGTAAGCACGCGGTCAGCGCCCGCCGCCGTAATTAAGTTTGCAACAAGCTTTGCGGTGATGGGGTCTCTCGAACGAGCCTTTCTATCTTGGCGCGCATACCCAAAGTAAGGGATAACCGCCGTGATACGACCAGCGGAAGCACGCTTCGCCGCGTCAATCATAATTAAAAGCTCCATGAGGTTGTCGTTGACAGGCGAGGAGGTAGATTGAATAATAAACAAATCTCTACCGCGCACCGTTTCCGCAATGTGTACGTTGATTTCACCATCAGAGAACGTATCTACTTCAATGCCGCCCAGCTCGGTATTGAGCTTTTTAGCAATCGCCTCTGCTAAAGGACGATTAGAGTTCCCTGCAAACAATTTGATTTCGTTGCCGTGAGTAATCATGGATAAAAAACCTTCCTTGTATTTTACTATACCCTACGCATCGCTTTTCCGCAAATGGTAGCGCATTGTTTTCATTTGTTCACTCATTCTCCCCATTGCTTTTCAGCACATTTCTATAATACCCTTTTTCTTCGCGCAAGTCAACCGAATGAAGCTGCTTTAAAAAACATTTTTTAACAATCTTTTTTATCCGATTCTAAAAGCTGTGCTTCTTCCGCTTTTTTCGCCGCTTTTTCTTCCTTTAATTTTTTGCGCATAGACGCAAAAAAATCCGTCAGCATTGCCGAGCATTTTTCTTCCAATACGCCCCCGACAACGTCCGTTTTATGATTAAGCAAATTCGCGTCCGCAAGCTCTTTTGTAAGCGACCTACCCTTTTGCTCGTACGCGCCGAAATACACCTTTGAAACCCTTGCGTTTAAACATGCGCCCATACACATAGGACAGGGTTCTAGCGTTACGTACAGCTCGCACTCTTCCGGCAATCTCCACGAATGAAATTTTTTACAAGCTTTATCAAGCGCCATCATCTCGGCATGCGCAGACGCAAGCTGTAATTTTAAACGACGATTATACCCCGACGCAATCACCTTGTCTTGATATACCACCACCGCTCCGATAGGCACTTCGCCGTATTTCAAGCCCCGTTTCGCCGCTTGGATAGCGCGGTTCATAAATTTTTCTTCTCTGGTTAATTTTCTCATTATCTCTTTCTTTCACTCACCGCCTGCGAAAGATTTCGCAAAGCGAATTTATTTTTTTCCTTTATCTCCAACAACGCCTCGTCGCCAAGCGGATGTGTCCAACTATCCCGCCCCGCCTCTATGGTAAACGCAGGAATTTTTAACGCCTGAATACACCAATCTTTATATCCGCCTACACTGCCAAACGTCTTTTTCAGCGGATACGAAGTAGCTTTTGACAAACTTTTCGCTAGGGCTTCGTCCCTTATTTTTTGTTCGCCAACCTGCCCAAAATACCAATAAATTTCTTCCCCTTTCGTATGATACGAAAGCGTATAGTCAGGAAAAATTCCCTGCGTAAATTCTTTTAGCGCTCTGCTTTCTTCCGCTGAAAACGGAGCCTCTCCCACGTAGTTTTCCGCCCCCGCAATAAACGCGTTGCTTTTACCTTTTCCCCAATCCGCGTCGAAATTAACGTTGATATCTACGCCTTTCCCGTTGGCTTTCCACAGCGAAAAATCCGTATTTCCGCCGTTTAAACGCAACAGCCTTTCCCACTCGTATTTCGGAGCGCTCAAAAGACCCGTTTGCGACAACAGGGCACCGTCTGGATTCACGAGAGGCACTAACCAAACGCTACCCACAACACCTATGTTAAAATGTTCGAACGCCAATTTCGCCGTGATAAATTCCCTGCCGTGCACGGCATATACGGCAACACCCACAGGCGAGCCTTCTCCGCACAAAACGGCGTATATTTCCCGTCCGAAAGCCGTTTTTCCTATCCGCCGTTTCGGCGCGCTTACGCTTTGGTAAAACTCCTGCGTTTGCTGATAAATATCCATACGACAGCGTATGAAAAAACGCCGTTATTTGTGATAGGTAGACCCTGCGTTAATCATAAATGCGCGGTACACTTGTTCCGCCAAAATTACACGCATCAATTGATGCGGAAAGGTCATATCCGAAAAGGAAATCCGTTCGTTTGCAGCCTTTTTCACTCTATCCGACAACCCGCACGACGAACCGATAACAAAGGTGATTTCCTTCCCCGCATTCGTCAGCGTTTTTATCTTTGACGCAAGCTTCTCGCTTGAAATTTTTTCTCCTTCCACGGCAAGCGCAATCACGTGCCCTTTGCATGCTTTTAAAATATCTTCCGCTTCCGTTTCCAAACTTACCCCTTCGGGAAGCTCTTTAATTTCCAGCTTGGCAAAACGCGACATACGCTTTGCGTATTCTTCCACCGCTTCGCGATAAAAGCTCTCTTTAATTTTCCCTACAACGACAAAATAAATTTTTTGCATACCACACCTTTATGCGAATAGAGCCGAAACCCAAACGATTACGTAAATGAATAATCCTACGCTTGCGCACAGCAAAAACTGTTTAAAAATGCGTTTTTTGTCTACTGTTTCTTGCGCTACATCAGGCTTTGGTTTATCAAAGAAAATCAAATACACCAACGAGCCAACAAGACACACACCCGAAAGAATATAAAACCAAACAGGCATACTTTCCACGCCCAATTTCGTCAACGTTAAAATAAGCGCATTGTTGATAAAATGCGACAGCATGGTCGGCAGCGTACTTCCCGAACGCAACACCACCAAAGCAAACGCACTGCCACAAATAAATTGATAAATTGTTTGCGACGGATTTTGATGGTAAAAGGCAAATAATCCCCCGCACAGCAAGCAACACCCAAGCGTTCCAATCCCTTTCAATCCATTGATAACAAGCCCGCGGAATACGCACTCTTCTAAAATAGCAGGCAATACCGCAATAACGAATAAAACGCCGACAAAACCAAATCCGTCCATGCTCGGCAGCTCAAGATCTTGCCCCGCATACCCGCCTTCAGACAGAAATTCGATAAACCACACGTTGAGGTCTGCAAGCGAGAGCAAGCCTATCTGCAACGCCACCGCCAATACGTAGTATTGCCATCCCGTCTTTTTCGCACCCGTAGCCGAAACAAGCGGCGTTTTTGTAAACGTAACAAACCAAACAATCAGCAAAACGGAAGCAATTTGCGGCAACAAAAAGGTAACATAAAGATACCAATCCTGCCCTTTTACAGTTTCGCTTGTTTGTCCAAACGCCAACATAACAATTACGAAAACCAACGATAAAATCGCAGGCAATACCGCCGCCATCGAATAAGCGATACCCGATTTTTCCGGATCAGTTAAATTGCGCCCGTTTATATTTTTGTCGAAAAAATAATAATTTCCCATAACGTATCCTTTTCGTAATTATTATAACAAATTTTTACACGTTTGCAAACAAAAAAGACGCGCAAGAACCAAATTCTTTTTGCGTCTTCCTCTTTTAGCCTAGCTTTTTTCTAAAATCCTTGATAATACGGCTTTCTATGCGGGACACTTGCACTTGGCTAACCCCTATTTTCTCTGCTACTTCGCTTTGTGTCATATCCCGAAAATAGCGCAGAATGATAATCTTCTTATCCCGCTCGGGCAATTCTTCAATCGCTCCGCGAAGCAACATACCGTCCAGCCAATCCTCTTGATTATCTCCCGACTCAAGCGTTTCAATCAATTCGCGCTCTTTTCCATCCTTATAATCCGCACCCCCGTAAATTGACAAGGGCATTTTCGACGAACCCAAAATAAACACCGTCTCGCTTTCTTCTAGCCCAAATTTTTCCGCAATTTCTTTCACAGACGGCTGTTGTCCCGTCTTGGCGAAACGTTCTTCCACAAAGGCGTTCATCTCCTTCGCCGTCTGCTTCATCATGCGCGACACTTTTACCGAGCCGTCATCCCGCATAAACCGCTTAATTTCACCTGCAATCATAGGTACGGCATAGGTAGAAAATTTAACGCCGAATTGCTCGTCAAAACCATTGATAGCTTTTAGAAAGCCCATGCACGCCAGTTGAAATAAATCGTCGTATTCCACACCCTTGCCAAGATAGCGTTTTACGATACATTTTAGCAAGGATACGTTTTGTTCAATCAATACCTGCTTGGCGTTTTCATCCCCTTTTTTTGCATTTCGGACGTATTCGATTGTTACGTTTTCATCAAGCATTTACCCCTTCCCCGTCCATACGGCAAGCCCTTTCCGCCGCCTGCCCGCCAATACGCTTTTTCATCTTTATTTTTACCCCTTGCCCCTTTTGGCTTTCCACGGAAAAATCCGTCATAAACGTCTGCATAATGGTAAAGCCCATCCCCGAACGTTCCTCGCAAGCGAGCGTTGTATAAAAGGGCAACACCGCCCGTTCGACGTTTTCAATCCCCTTACCAAAATCGGTTACCGTGATATGTAAAATCCCGCCGTCCGCTTTCGTTTCCGTTTCGCATTCAATGATAATTTTCCGCTTTTCCTTGTCATCTTCTTCCGAATATGCATGCACAACGCAGTTGGTTACCGCTTCGGTAACCGCTGTTTTAATATCCGAAAGCTCGGTGAGAGTCGGTTCTAACGGTAAAGCAAATGCCGCTACTGCACTGCGTGCAAACGCCTCGTTTAAACTAATCGCTTTGATTTCGAGTTTCATGCTGTTTTTCATAAATTCTCTCCTTTAAATACGCGGAATTATTGCATATACGCCGCTAATTGTTAAAATTTTATCCGCCGTTGCCGTTGGATTCGTTACGTACATGGGTACGCCGTATCGTTTAAACTTTTTATATCTACCTATTAAAAATCCTATGCCCGTCGAATCCATAAACGTAACGTTTTGCAAATCGAACACAGCCTCTTCCGCGCCCGCACACTCATCCGCAATTTTATCTACGCGTCGCCGTGCAATCGCGGCGGAATGTTCATCCATTTCACCGTCTAACGTAATGTAAATACTCCTTCCTTGTTTACTTGCCGTTATCTCCACTTTATTTCTCCTTTTTGCGAGTTGTCCCCATTATACAAAAAAGGCAACCGCAAATTTTGTCTAACCGAATCAAAAAAAAATTTATATTGTCGAAAACTTTTTTTAACAATTTCATTAAAAATACTTGACTTTTTTAAACAAATCGTTTATTATATACAAGCGTTGTGTGATACCGAATCACCTTTTGACATTCGGGCCTTTAGCTCAGTGGTTAGAGCTGTCGGCTCATAACCGATTGGTCCGCGGTTCGAATCCGTGAAGGCCCACCAACCAAATATATTATCTGGCCCAATAGCTCAGTTGGTTAGAGCGCCAGCCTGTCACGCTGGAGGTCGACGGTTCGAGCCCGTTTTGGGTCGCCAGGAAGCTGTTTCTTAACGAAACGGCTTTTTCTTTTTTATCCCGCAAAAACGGCGGTAAATTAATTTATCTTAAATAATAAATAAAGCGCATCCTTTACGGAAGCGCTTTATTTATTACAATCCATACACAAAAAAAAGAAGGCATATGCCTTCTTTTTCTTTATTGTTTCCCAATTCCTTTTACGTGATAATCGTACAGTTCTTCTTGCGCAAAATGCATCTTCGTCAAATAATTTTTCGCCGTTTTTAAGAACATAAAGTACGTCGTTTTATCCGTTGCAATGTCAAACGCATCTCCGCGTTCTAAGAAATCGTATTCTACGTGAACGGAATACATAGACGACAACGGTTTGTTTAAGGCAAACGGCTCACCGTCCACCACGCCGTTAATGGTAAAGCCGTTTTCGTCGTGTACTACGTGCGCTTCGCCTACGTTTAAGAAGCCCACCTTCGTCGAATAATAATCTTCTACGCGAACGTCGTCTTCAAAATGATACGTGCCGTTTTGCACTTCCTTGCGCACCTCTTCGCGCTCCCATCTGTACCAATCGGGAATATGCGAGAAGCCCGCTTCCGTATTCACGCCTTTCAAGCGGGAAAGAGTATCCATCTCCCACTTCGCAGCGCATTCTTCGCACCACAAATGAATCCCCGCACTGTTCGTCTTAAATTCCGTATTACAAGCAGGACACTTGTACAAAATACGGTGCAAGCCCTTTGCGCGTTCTTTGCACTTGATATGGTAGTTTTTCTCAACCTGCCACTTATATTCGTCCTTTTCAAACGCCTTTTCAATCTTAGCCTGCACTTCGTCCGCCGTCATATTCTTCATTTCTTCGGGCGTGAGCAAAACGTACATATGCGCTTCTTGGCGAATATTTCTATACGGATGCTTGCTCCATTGAGGCGAGTTCAAGAAATTCCCGTTTGCCATACACATAACAACGGGTACGTTAGCGTGCTTACACATTTTACCAAGCGCTTCATCTAAGCGTTCGTTAATTCCGGCAAACTCAAAACGAGCTTCAGGATACAGCGTGCAAGTATGCTTTTCCGTCTTCAAATAGCGCAAAATATGTTTTGCGGTAACGATATCGTGCGTAAATTTACGCTTAGGCATACCGCCAATCCCATACATCAGCCAATCGCCGCGGCGGAATTCTTCCACCGACATAACCCAGCCCGTCGTGCGCGGCATAATACCCGTAACAACTTGCGGGAAATCGATAAACGAGGCGTGCGTAGATAAAATGAAATAAGGTCCTTTGAGTTTTCTTACTTCCTTATCCACTTTCACGTGCGCATTTGAAAAGAGCATATAAAGCGGCGCAGCGATATATTCGACTAATTTCAAATAAAATCTAGGCTTATTCGGCTTGCGGTACATGTCAAATCTTTTAGGTTGTTTTTTCATCTTATGTTCCTTATGATATGATAAATCGTAAAAATATTATACCATACTAAACAAAAAAATGTCAAGTCCATTAAACAAAATAATTAAATGCAATTTTATTATATAGTAAAAGACGGCGTACAGCCGTCCTTTATAGATTATATTCTCCAAATTTGTTTTTTGCTTGACGCAGTTAAATTCGATATATGCGCAAACACTACCATCAAGTTTGTCATATAAGGAATGCTTACATTTGTCGTGTTTGTTTTTATGATTAAAACTCCTTGTTGCGTTTCAACGCTTGAAATTTGCTCTAATGGAATACTAATCAGCTCGCCCAACGGAAATTTTCCAACTATACGATAACTCGTTACGTAAAACTCATACCCATAATCCGTACTTGAATTCGTAGCACAAATTCCACCAATTAAAAAAATGCCCGCACCAAGCCCCCACATAAGATAATATTCCCACGGCAAAGGCGCACTTGCAATAAATGGAATAATTGCAACCAATCCAAATAATACCGCAATAATAAACATCCCTATAGCACCGGTAGGCTTTTTACTAAACTCCCCTTCCGCCAAAATTTTTTCTTGAATCATTGATTTGACTTCCATATCAATCTCCTTTGATAGCAATACGCTATATTTCTGTATAAAGTATATAGCAAAATGCTATAATTGTCAAGTAGGTAGGAGAAAAAAATGAAAATTTTTCAAGAACGGTTAATCGAGCAAAGAAAATTAAACAAAGTAACGCAACGTCAAATGGCAGATTATCTGCAAATTGCGCAGCCGTCTTATATTCGTTATGAAAACGGCACTTCGCAACCAAACCTTGAAACCTTAGTGAAAATCGCCGATTATTTTGATGTTTCCATCGACTATTTATTAGGTAGACAAGAATATTAGAACGCAAGTAATGATACTTGCGTTTTTTTACGCTTCCACGGAACCTCGGCTATACTTCTCCGTCGTATAACAAGAAAAAAGCTTACCGCGTTTGCGATAAGCTTTTTTCTGGTGCACCGTAAGAGCTACTGCGCGCAAGGCGCAGGGTTGCGCAAGCGTCAACCCGAACTCCTAGCCTGACGCTCGCTTGCTCGCTATTCCGTCGCATTGTAAAACAATGCTCCTTGCGGTTCCGACGGCTTCCTTGTTACATAGGAGTTCAAACCTCTTGCACACAGCAAAAGCCCACAGCGTAATCGCTGTGGGCTTTGCTGGTGCACCGTAAGAGGTTCGAACTCCTAGCCTTCGGTTCCGTAGACCGACGCTCTATCCAGTTGAGCTAACAGTGCTTCTATTCAAAATGCTTATTTAGTATAAGACTTTTTTTCTCGTTTGTCAACTGTTTTTGCCCATAATTTTCAAGTTTTCAAAAAAATACCGTCCAAAACCGCCCCGCTGTCCCCGTAGTTTTCTCAATCGGCAAATCTAATACAAAACAAACAAAAAAAGGACCGAAATATTCTTCAGCCCTTTCTTTATCGATTACATTAAAATTATTTTACAAGCAACGCCGCAGCCCCTAAAATACCGGCCAAATTGCCAAGTTCAGCAATGCGAACAGGCACTTGCGGCCCCATTTGCCCCGCGAAAATCTCTTCGTTGACGAGTTTTTGTAACGGCTTCACAAGATTATCCCCTTGTGCGCATACCCCGCCGCCCAAGAGCACCGTTTCCGGACGGAAAATATTCGCCGCGTTGGTAATCCCGCACGCCAAATGCTTCACATAGCTATCCACCACTTGTTTTGCGTATTTATCGGTATGATAATAATCAAAGGCAACCTTGCCCGTAACCTTATCCAAATCACCGATTTCCCACATTTTACTATCTTTATTCGCTTGCATTGCGCGTTTGGTATCACGAATGAGTGCGCTAGCCGACGCATACGCTTCCAAACAGCCCTTTCTGCCGCACGTACATTGTTCGCCGTCCAACACAATTACCGAATGTCCCAGCTCCGCGCCGGCCGATTTATTGCCTTCCAGCAACTTGCCGTCCGCCACAATACCGCCGCCAACACCCGTACCGAGCGTAAACAACACCGCGTTTTCGCAATCCTTTGCCGCACCAAATTTAACTTCACCAAGCGCAGCAACGTTTGCGTCGTTAGCAATTTTCACCGTCAAGCCCGTCAATGCCTGTACCGTTTCGCCGATTTTAAAATCTTCCCAGCCTAAGTTATTCGAGTAGATAACCGTCCCCGTCTTACTGTCAATCATACCAGGAACGCCCATACCAATCCCTTCAACGTCCGAGGCGTCTAATCCAAGCTTCGCAATCAACGATTTTGCCAAATTTGCAATATTTTCCGACACTCTTTGCGCACCGAATTGACTTTCCGTCGGCGTTTTGTCGTCCACAACAAGATCGCCCAAATCATTAACAATACCGCCCTTAATAAACGTACCGCCAAGGTCAATCCCGACGTAATATTTTCTTACTTCTGCCGTAACAAGCGTCATCTTGCCTTGCAAAACAACTTCGCCGTAACCAGCAGGAATAAATACGCTTTCGCCCGCCTTAATTTCCACGTCGCCAACCTTGCCTTCGCCAACCGTACACGTTACGCATTTAAACGAATTTTTATCGGCAATAATGCTCGTTGCGCCATCTACGCAAACAAGTTTCGTCGTGAAATAACGGCTCGCGCCGATAATCTCCCCTTGCGCCGTTTGAACGGATAAGGGCGAATGCTCGTATTTTTGCAACGAAGTTACCTTCAACGCCTTTTCCACGTGCAGCTCACGCGTATTCCCATTCTTATCTTTTCTGCCGTAATCGTACACACGATAGGTAAGATTGCTGTTTTGCTGAATTTCACAAATCAAGCACCCCGAAGCAATGGCGTGAATAGTCCCCGAAGGAATAAAATAGCAATCGCCTGGCTTCACTTCAAAGAAATTCAAAAGCTCGGTAAGCGTATTATTTTCAATCGCCTTTTCGTATTCTTCTTGAGAAACTTCGCGTTTAAACCCAAGATATATCCCCGCGCCTTCTTCCGCGTCCACGATATACCACATTTCCGTTTTTCCAAAGCTGTTTTCGTGCTTTAATGCGTAAGCGTCCGAAGGATGTACTTGTACGGACAAATTCTCTTTCGCGTCAATCAGCTTAATCAACATAGGGAAGAAAGGAAAATCTTCGCAGTTTACCCCCAAATCCGCCTTAGTTGCAACTTCTTCCAACGTTTTTCCGTCCGCTAAACGAGTTTTTCCATCCTTATGAAACGAAAGCTCCCAGCTTTCCGCAACGGGCGTTTTTTCAGTAACCTTCCCGTATTTTTCTTTAAGCTTTACACCGCCCCAAATATTGTCCTTGTAGTCAGGATATAATTTTTCGATTTGCATATTTTTCTCCTTGCTCAATTATTTCAAGCCAATTTTAACTATTTTCAATTTCCAAAATGTAACACGGGAAACAATTTTTTAAAGCCTTATAAATCAAACGCAATTGCGGTAATATCGTCCGAGAATTTCCCACCGCAGAACACCGACAACGCCGAACGCAGTTTCCCGATAAAATCTTCCGCGTTGTGCGATTGATGCAATACGCTTTCCACTCGTTCGATTCCAAACAACTCGCCTGCAATGTTGGCACATTCGGTTACGCCGTCCGTCAGCAACACCAGCAAGTCCCCTTTTTCAAAGGGCATTTCCCGTTCCGTATATTCGTAATCAGGAATCCAGTTAGAAATAGGAGGCGCAGGCGATTCAATTTCGTTAATCCCATACGAATTTCTCAGCAAAATAGGTGCGTTATGCCCCGCCACAGCATAGCGGATAACACCTTTTTGTTTATCTATCCGCACCGAAGAAACGGTGATATACGAACGTTCGTCTTGGTTCAGCTCGTTAAACTTGCTATTGAGCGCACACAGCGCTTTTGCCAAATCGGGCTGTTTTTTATCAAAGCCGGCTTTCACGAACGCCGACAGCATTCCCGCCGACACCCCTTTGCCCGATACGTCGGCAAGCACGCCGTACGTCTGCGAATCCAATTCGTAAACGTCAGGCAAATCCCCGCCGATTTCCAAACAAGGAATATACATATACGCGTAAGGCACACCCCCCGCTTGCTTTCCCGCAGGCAACAGCCGTTGCTGAATTTGTTTTGCAGAAAGCATTTCGCGGTGCATTTCCGTTTCGTACGTTCCGTCTGTAAGCCCCATAAACAGCTTACCCTTTTTATCCACGGGATAAATGCGGATACGCATTGAAATTTTATCCGTCCGTTCCGCTTTGGGTACGGCAACGTTAATCGTTTCCGTCTGTTCTTCCCTTGTCTTTACCGCTTTTTTCATTGCGGTATAGAAGGTGCAGTACGCGCAAGACGCGCCCTGTCCGCACACACTCTCCGAAGGACAGCACAACGCTTCTTTTAAGCTTCCTTTCTCCTTTGCTTTTTCCGAAAAGGCACGACGAAAAGCGGTATTCGTAAACCGAACCCGCAATTTATCGTCAAAAACGAACACCCCTTCGGGCATTCGTTCGAGTATGCTTTTATATTGCCAAAAAAACATAGTTCTTCCTTTTCGTCAATAAAAATTTTATCCGTTATACGCCAGCTTCCGCTTTTTTACGGAACACGCGCAGTCCTTTACAAACCTTCACGTCAAATACAACGTCGTTTAATACTTCCCCGTCAAGCTGTGCAGGGCAAGGGGTTAACGCTTTAATCTTAATCTTATCCGTGCGGATATGCGTTACCAAGGGATACGTCATAATCCCGCCCTTCATCAATACGGTAAACGCCTTGATAATCGAAAAGACGCCGCCGAGCAAATCGACAATCATAACGTCCATTTTTCCATCGTCCACTTCCGCTGCAGGACACATAGGAATCCCGCCGCCGAACTGCTTACCATTACAGCATGCAACCAAGAGCGCGTTACGCTCTTTCATTTCTCCTTCTTCTTCTACGCTGACGCGTACGCCTTTAAAGGTGAACAGGCTAGTAAGCAAGGAAGTAATGTATTTTAATTTTCCGTGCATTTTTCCCTTGTGGCAACGTTCTAATACGTCAACGTCAATCCCCAAACCACCGATATTCATACATCTTTTTTCGCCAAACTGTAAATAATCCGTTTCAATTGCTTCTCCGTCGAGAATATTCAACGCCGCCTCTTCGGTATCCATAGGAATCCCTACCGCTTCCACGAAATCGTTTCCCGTACCGGCAGGGATAATACCGATTCTGCATTTTTCAGGCTCTTTCAAGCCGTTAAGTACTTCGTTCACCGTTCCGTCTCCGCCGATAACGACAAAATCCGTACCGCCTTCTTCGGAGATTTGCTTCGCAAGCCTCGTTCCATCACCTGCCGCTTGCGTTTCGTATACTTCATAGTCTACTTTGCGAGCCTTGAAAAGAGCTTTTACTTTTTCCACGACCTTGTTTGCCTTCTTCTTACCTGCTTTTGGGTTAGAAATGATATGAAACATATTCTTTTTCCTTTGTGTAGAGTTGAGAAAACAAAAAAAACGCTTTCCCACGAATATATTATATAACACTTTTCAAATAATTGCAATATTATTTGCAATTTATTTTTTTATTTGTTATACTATAATTGTGAATTTTTTAAGGATTTTTGTCAATGCAAGCAATTTTACCTAAAAATTTAATACGCTTAGCGGAAAATTCGCCCAAACCTCTCTACGTTGTCGGGGGCAGCGTGCGCGATTTTTTAGCGGGACTCACCCCGAAATCTTGTGATTTCGATATCTGCGCCCCCATGCTTCCCGACGAGTTTTTACCCGTCGCCCTTGCATGCAATTTCACCGCGCAAGCTGTTTATCGCCATACGGGTACGCTCAAATTGACGGACGAGGACGGAGTTGATTACGAATACACCTGCTTCCGCTCGGATAAATATGTCCGCGGCGAGCATACCCCCAGCGAAATTTTCTTCACGGAAGACATCACGTTAGACGCTAAACGCCGTGATTTTACTTGCAACGCAGTATATTACGACATCAAGGCAAACCGCTTTATCGACGTTTTGGGCGGTATCCCCGCCATCAAAGAAAAACGCTTAACGACGGTGGATAATCCACAAAAAGTATTCGGAGAAGACGGTTTACGTCTAATGCGTCTTGCCCGCCAAGCAGGGCAACTGGGTTTTTCTCCCGACCAGGCTTGTTTAGACGGTGCAACAGCCAACGCCCGTCTCATTTCAGATATTTCCCCCGAGCGTATTTTTACCGAGCTGAATTACATTTTAACCGCCGACGAAAAATACGGCGTGGAAAACGGACATTACCACGGTTTATGCCTACTCGAAGAAATCGGCGTCCTTGCCGAAATTCTTCCCGAACTACATTTAGGCAAAGGTATGGTGCAACGCAGCGATTTCCATAAATACGACGTCCTTTCCCACAGCTTACGTGCCACCATGTACGCAACGAAAGAGATACGCCTTGCCGCGCTGTTACACGATATCGGCAAACCCTATTGCCAGTTACACGACGGACGCATGCACGATCACCACACACAAGGCAAGCAAATTGCGCAAAACGTTTTAACCCGATTAAAAGCACCCAAAAAACTTATAGCCTTCGTTTGCGAGCTTGTCGAATGGCACATGTACGACTTCGATTGCAAAACAAAAGAAAACAAACTTCGTCGTTTTTTTGTAACGCACTATCCAATCATTCAGCCTTTATTACAAATAAAGCAAGCGGATTTTTCCGCGTGCATGGACGATACCCGTATCGCCCCTACGGTGCAAAAATGGCAAGAAATTTTAGAAAAAATGCGTCAAGAAAACACACCGTTCACCTTAAAAGAGCTGGCAATCTCCGGAAAGGATTTATTAGCATTAGAACTCCCCCCCGCCAGCATTGCAACAACCCTTCAAAGCTTATTATTGCATACGGCAGTCAATCCCAAAGACAACAAAAAAGAGCGTCTTTTAAAACTCGCTCTTTGCTTCCAAAACAAATAAAGAGTTCGGTTATCCGAACTCTTTTTTCTATACCAAACCATCTATTCTTACGCCGAAAATCATTGCGGTAAACGCATACCTGCCCCGTCCATTCGCCGCATGTGTCCCTAACCGCATTTGTTTTCTTGCGCATACGACAGTTTTCGTCCGTGAATCTTGTCATATGCACCCTTGGCGTGTACACGCATATGACGCTCCCTAATTTTCGACAAAATTCTCCTCTCCTTTTTCCGCCCCAGCTGTTCGCTCAAACGCATGCACCCAATCGCTGCGGAAATAATAAAGCGCAAAGAAAATATCGCTAAGCAGCCACGTCGCAGGGTATCCAATAAAAATAAACTCTATTTGATGGCGAATACTTAACGCTATTGCCAAATAAATCACACGCACTATGCACCAACACGACAGCATAATCACCATTGGCACACTCGCCTTGCCCGCTCCCCTGCAAATCCCTGCTATACAATGCGCAAACGCTAAAAGGAAATAAAACAACGCTTCCATTCTGCATTGTTTTACGCCCCCCGCAATCACCTGCGCATCCTTTGAAAAAAGAGATAAAAATACAGGCGCAAACAAGAAAATAATCACGCCGATAATTTCCGCCACAATCAGCGAACAAACAATCCCAAACCGAGCGCCTTGCTTCGCTCTTTCAAATTCTTTCGCACCCAAATTTTGTCCGATAAACGTAGTCAACGCCATTGAAAAACAAGTGATGGGCAAAAAGGCAAAGCCTTCCAATTTCATATAACAGCCCACGCCCGAAATCGCCGCCGTTTCAAAGGTATTCACCCTGCTTTGCACAAATAAATTCGCAATTGCAATCATAGAATTTTGCAAACCGCTCGGCAGCCCCAATCTCACAATTTTAGCAAGCATGCCTTCGTGAAAGCGGATATACTTAAGATCCACCCTATACACTTCTTTCGTGCGCAGCAGTCTCGAAAGGCACAGCAGCATGCTTACCCCTTGCGACAGAGCCGTCGCAAACGCCGCCGCCCAAACGCCCCAACGAAAAACGCCGATAAACAACAAATCTAGTAAAACGTTTAAGCACGACGAAAAAATCAGATAATACAACGGGCGTTTGCTATCCCCTACCGCCTGCAAAATCCCCGTGCAAACGTTGTATAAAACAACGGTAAACGCGCCAGCAAAATACGTTTGGAAATATTCCTGCGAATACGCAAAAATCTCGCTCGGCGTTTGTAAAATCTGCAAAATCAACGGCGTTAAAAAATATCCCGCCACCGAAAACAGCGCGCCCGCCACCAATCCAAACGCCAAGTTTGTATGAATGGCTTTCCGCATATCCTCATATTTTTTCTCGCCGAAGAATTTAGAAATCACAACTCCGGCGCCGACCGCCATACCGTTAAAAAAACCCACGAGCAAAAAAATCAAATGCCCCGAAGTAGAAACGGATGCAAGCGCCTGCGGAAGAAACTGTCCGACGATAACGGTATCCACCGTGTTATATAGTTGTTGAAAAAGATTGCTTAATAATAGAGGCAAAGTAAACGCTACCAGCGCCTTTTTCACCGGATCCTCTATCAGTTTTCTTTTTACACTCTCTTGCATATCCTTCCACCAAAACAGGTTTTCGCCCTATTTTTTATTTCTAAATCGACTTTTCATCTCGTACATGGGTACGCCAAATGCCTTTTTTATAATTTCGCAACGGTAATCCCGTCCTCAATCGAAGTTTCGTAAAAACTTGCGCGGTAACCAATCTTTTCAAAATATTTTTCGCCCACACAGCGAATAAAATTCTCCGTTTCCTTCTTCTCAACAATCGCGATAACGCAGCCGCCAAATCCCGCGCCAATCATGCGCGCACCCAAGCACCCCGCCTGATTTCTCGCCAACTCGGACAGCGTATCCAATTCCTCGCCCGTTACTTCATATAAATCCCGCAAACTGTAATGGCTTTCGTTTAAAAGCGAGCCCAGCCTTTGCAAATTCCCCGCCTTCAAGGCTTCCACTGCCTGTTGCACGCGATCGCACTCCGTAACAACGTGCTTTGCGCGGTCTAAAATTTTTCCAGATAACAAATACGAGTATTTTTCAAATTGCGCAAGCGAAACATCCGCCAAGCAGGTAACATTCAGCTCCCTTTGTAAAAGCTTTAACGCCGTTTCCACTTCTCCACGGCGTTCGTTATACTTACTTTGCACCAAATTATGCGGTTTATTACAATTTGCAACCAATAGACAGTATTCCCCTAATTCTAAAGGCACGTATTCGTACGCAAGCGTCGAGCAATCTAACAACACCGCGCAATCCTTTTTTCCCATTGCCGAAGCAAACTGATCCATAATCCCGCAGTTGACTCCCGCATATTTATTTTCAGCGCGCTGCGCAAGCAAAGCAAGCTGCACTTTATCGTAAGCCACCCCCGCAAGCTCGCACAAAGCCACCGCCGTCGCCACTTCAATCGCCGCCGACGAAGAAAGTCCGCTCCCAAACGGCACCGTACAATCGTAATATAAATCGCAACCAGGAATTTCCACTCCCGATTGTTGCAAATAATACGCCACGCCCGCCTGATAATTTCCCAACGGCAAATGTTGATAACTATCCAACTTTTGCGTATCTAAAATAATAATACCTTCTATTCCTTTCAATGCAATACGGATATATTTTCCCGTTGTCTTGCGCGCATAAACGCCGCAACACAAATTCAAAGCGGCAGGAAATACTCTCCCCCCGCAATAATCCACATGTTCGCCAATCACGTTAATACGCCCCGCCGCCGTAAATAAATACTGCGCGTCGACACCAAAAATATCCTTAAAGACTTTCTTCCCTTTCATCTTCCTTCTCCTTATTTATCTGTTGCAATTTTTGTGCCAAAAACACAAACCCAATCCCTACCGCAGTCAAAATAATTGCGATAAGCTGAGAGGGCGAAAGCGCCGAAATAATCGTTGCGCCGCGATCGTCCGCCCGCGCAAATTCGATAAAAAATCGCCAAATCCCATAAATGATTAAATATATACTCAGTAGCGCCACTTTGCCATTCTTTTCCGTTTTAAAAAGAGCAAAAATCCCGCCTGCAAGCATAAATAAAAATATCGCCTCGAATAACTGCACGGGTACAACCGTTTTCCAGCCAGCTTCCGTGTACATATTCACGCCATACCAAGCCGTCGTTTCTGCGCCGTGGCAACAGCCAGCAAAAAAGCAGCCTACTCTGCCAAAGCCATGCGCCAAAGGAATGCACACCGCCGCAATATCCGCTATATCCAAAAATCTTCTAATCGGTTCGTCGCTTTTGCAAAGGAGCTTTCCCACGACAAACCAAGAGATAATAAACGCCGCCGCACCGCCAATCAAACCGCCGTAAAAAGTCGCGCCCGTATTAGAAACAATCTCAAACGCCCCGCCATCTAAGAAGTTGTAAAACGCTTGAAAGAGTACGGCAAACCCATACCCAATCGTTACGGCAAGCAACGCGGAAATAATCAACGTCTTTTGCAAAGCAATAGAAAAGCCTTTCTTTATCCCCATTTTGTCTGCCATAAAAAAAACGAGCACCACGCCCAACAGCAAACAAATGTCATATAAGCCCATATCCAAAAATACTTTATAAGGATACATCTTCCATTCCCCTTTAATTTATCTATGATAAATTATACTCTAAAAAACATCATTTGTCAATTCTATAAATATTTATTTTTTTAAAACCGCTAAAAAGGTACCTTTTTCAAGCCAAACGCGCATTCAACGCAACCCTGCCCCTTGCATTTTAAAAAAATCCGATAAAAAACCCCGTATCACATAATACGGGGAAAAACGAATATTTTATTCTGTTAGTCATCAACGATAACGCAAACGTTTACAGCGCGAAGCTTATCTGCATTTTTAGGATCGGCTTCCGTTTCAAACGAAACGCGCTGTCCTTCTTTGAGCTTTCTGTATCCTTCCGCTACGATAGCCGAAAAATGCACGAAAACGTCATCACCGCCTGCGTCGTTAGCTATAAATCCATAGCCCTTCTCCGCATTAAACCACTTTACTGTTCCCTGGCACATGTTGCCCCCTCCATAATACAAAAAAAATTTTTTGTACCGAACAATCGAACAGACCAACCTACTCAAATAAAGTCCATCGTTCGATAACAGAATAATTATAACATACTTTTTCGACAAATGCAATACCCTTTTTTAAATTTCCGCTCGTTTTTGCGTTTTCTATTCATTTTCGATAAAAACAACTAGACTTTTTAAGTCTTTTTTGCTATAATTTGAATAAATTAACGTATACCTTATATTTTTTAGGAGAAGAAATGGAATTTATTGAAATTTTAAAAGTTATTTTTTTAGGGCTTGTAGAAGGGATTACCGAGTGGCTCCCCATCTCCAGCACCGGACATATGCTTCTTATCGACGCATTATTTTCGTTAAACGCAAGCGAAGAATTTAAAGATATGTTCTTTGTCGTTATTCAGCTTGGCGCAATTTTAGCCGTAGTGCTTTTATTCTTTAAAAATTTATTCCCCTTCAACTTTGAAAAAGGTGCAAACAACAAGCTTAAAATCAACACGGATAAAAATATTTTCTCTCTTTGGGGCAAAATCCTTGTTGCGTGTATCCCTGCGGGTGTTATCGGCATTTTGTTCGACGATTTTTTAGAAGCCAACCTGCACACCCCGCTTACCATTTCCTTAACTTTAATTATATACGGTATCGCGTTTTTATTTATCGAAAACAAGAATAAAGACAACACCTTCCGTATCGATAACGTACATACAATTTCCTATAAAGACGCGCTGATTATCGGCGCATTCCAAGTGCTTTCTCTTATCCCGGGCACGTCGCGTTCAGGCGCAACGATTATCGGCGCATTGCTTATCGGCATCTCCCGTCCGGCAGGCGCAGAATTCACCTTCTATCTCGCCATTCCCGTTATGATCGGCGCAAGCGCAATTAAAATTTTGAAATTTATTTTAAGCGGAACAGCCCTGCTTCCCGCTGAAATCGGGTATCTCTTAATCGGATGCGCCGTAGCGTTTGCCGTATCAATGTTCGCAATCAAATTCCTAATGAACTTTGTTAAAAAACACAATTTCAAAGTATTCGGCTGGTATCGAATCGCCCTTGGCGTTATCGTCCTTGCGACTATGGGTATCCCCCTTTTATTCGCTTAATTTTATAAAACAAAACGAGCGTTGCTTTGTATAAGCAACGCTCGTTTTTTATCCATATCGCATTTCACAGCCAAAAAAAGAGAAACTCCTTGATGCCGTTAATTTCTTTCCAACAACAGTTTCTATTTTATTCTTTTCTCAATACCCCAAATGCTCTTTAATCAAAATAATTTCATACTCCGCGCCCGCAGGCTTCGTCCACAGCACCGATAAATTTCTGCATATTCTATCAGGGCTTTGGCAATCGTAGCATTTATCCGCGCGGACGGCGCACGGCGTTTTACGGTTCAATCGTTTCGCATTCAACGGCCCCGCAATATTCCTAGCGCGGTATAAAGCCGACTCATAATCAGGCGCAACTTTATTTTGACCGAGCACCAAATACACCTTCGACGGTCCGTAAGAAATTGCCGCAACACGATTCCCCGTATTGTCGATATTTACAATGATACCGTCTTCGGAAATTCCGTTTACCGAGCTTATGTAGATTTCCGCGCGCGTAGCCGCTGTTCTAGTTTGCAACACCGTCATATTCTCAGGTTTTTCGTCCTGCCAATATACCGTATTATGCGTAGCAAGCAAAGAAAACAAATCCAACTCATGCAAGGTTACCGAACCGCCAAACCCCACAATTTTTTTATCAATTTGAGCATTCAAGTATTCCGCAGCCCCCGTTTTATCATCAAAAACAGATACGGCATAGCCTTTATTTTCTAAATTCAATTTAAGCTTTGTAAAATCGTACGGCATATCTTCTCCCCTTACGCTGTTTACTGTTCTTACATTATATCATAAATTAAAAAAAAGTCAATACGCAATTATGTAGATCCATTCTAGCCTTCTACATTTTTAGGTAATACCCCACCCATGTACGCGTTGAACGATTGTTATAACTATATTATCAATATAAGAAAGCAAATAAAAGAAAAAAGACTTTACGTAGTTGTAAAGTCTTTTCGTTTGAAAAGCGGCAATTACCTATCCTCCCGGCAGTTCTCTG
>JAZRDM010000024.1:0-9891 GCA_045660265.1 Candidatus Scatosoma sp.
GTTTTCTGCCCCATCACTGCCCCAAAAAAAAATCAACACTCATAAACTTCTGAAAGGTCAAGTCAACACAATGTTACTTGACCTTTTTTTATTGTCTCAAATAGATACTTTTCTTCTTATATTCACAGAGGTGGATTCGAACCTATATGAGGCGTTCACAACCCCTTTATTTTCACGGCTTTCAGCGGTTGCCAACCTTTCGCCAAACAAAAATCACATCATTACAGCTATTATATCATTCAAACAGGCAAGATTAAATACTGTCTATCAATCGCGGCAAATTCCTCACGCAAACATACAATAGCACCTGTACCTCTAGGAATAGACGCTTTGTCAAGGACTTTGAACGCACCAACCAATTCTGTCCCCGGATTGGTTGATTTTTTATTTCAAGCGGATGCAGTTCCCCACCACTCTCAAACACCATATCAATCTCGTTAAATTCCTTACCGTCTGTAAATCTTAACGGCTTTACTTTCATCCGCAACCATCCGTAGGGGAATTGGTACGGAAACATATTCTTGCGCCAACATTACGCAATAGTTTTTTATTATATTAAAAAATTTCCCCATTTCCTTTACAGCCAACAAACCTGATCGCCGTCTTTAATAATGTAATGTTTTTCTACCCCTATTTCTCGCATCCATCCACGAACCTCCACGGTTTTTAAATGCGCGGTGTTAAAGCCTTTTCCCAAATCATTATTCCATAACCATCTCGGGGTATTCCAAAGACAAATCACTGGTTTAATCGCCTCATATACTTTGCGTTCAACGCCGCATTGACCATGATGCGCCATTTGACAAATATCTGCTTTCAATTTGTCCGTACCCGCATAACGTTCCAATAATATTCTACCTGCTTCCACTTCACAATCAGCAAGGAAAATGGTCATTTTATCTCCCAGTTTCATTTTTAAAACCATAGAATTATTATTGACGCTGTTCACTTTCAACTTTTCCCCAGCTGTATATAACACCTCGAAAGAAATATCTCCAATTTCAATCACGTCGCCTACAATGGGAATTCGCACTTTATCCTTGAAAGTAGGCAAAGCCCTATAAAAGTCCAAAAACGGATAAGTTGCGCCTTTTCCCTCACGCATTTGAATGGCAAAATCGGTGGTAAAATGATGATAAATACAATCAATCTCCAATGCATCGGGGTGTTTTTCCATAATTTCGATAAACGCGTTAATGTGGTCTTCGTGCATATGCGTCAAAAACCAAGCGTCAACGTGCGGTTTTTCCTGCTTAGTGATTTCACGAAGTTTTTCCATTAAATGATTTGCATTAAAGCGGTGGCCACCGTCAATCACAACAACCTTACCGCTTGCCGAAGTAATAATAAAACTATTCAACAAATCATCCACGTGCCATGCCGGCAATTCTTCATCTGCCCCACAAAGCATATAAATCGCATTTTTCATCATATATACTCCTTATTTCAAAATTGTATCCGCTGCACGTATCCATACGTATCGAGATAGTCCGCTATCCGTTTGACGAGGGAATTTCGGCAGGATTTCAAATCGTTTTTCCACCCCGGGTAAAAAGCCACCGCCTGCAATATAATCCGCCTGATAAATTGCATAGCTTTCGCCTTTTTCGTTAATTTTTGCAAAATTCCCATAAAATCCGCATTGCGCTTTCCGCAACCATTTTTTATCGTTTGTTGCTATGTATGCCCAATAGTCCGCTTCCGCACGCCAAATGCTCCATGCGTGTGCCATACAAAGCGCTGGGCCGTCCTTATCACCCTCCCAGCGAGTTTCCCACCAACGAAGTGAGGAACGATACATTTGTGCAATCGGCGTTTTTACTACCCATGCCTCGTGTATATCTAGGAGGCGGATAGCCATTTCCACATATTGTGCATTATACTTCATATTTGCGGAATAGTAAAGCAATGCAAGTGCCGTACAAGAAATAGAGCCCTCTTCTCTTTCTTCTTCCACTTCATCCGTTTCTTCCGTTTCCGTGGGGAAACACTCGCCTCGATTATAAAGATAGCTAGCCAATTTCTCTGCTGACTTGCGATACTTATTTGACAAAGCAGCATCCTTGTCTTTCAAGAAATTTGTCATATCGACTATGGGAATCATCGGGCAGCAAACCGTTGAATAATCGTTCAATTTTCCACCGTGTGCGGTGATAAATCCCCCCGCTTCACTTTGATAACAATCAATAAGCGTATTCAATGCACCCATCGCATAACGCAAGTATTTTTCATCACCGAAATATTTATAAGAGTCAAGTAAAATTGTAATCCCGAAAAACTGTTCTTGTATGCGCCTAGAACCGTAAATATGATACGGTGGCAACCCGTTTTCCTGTTTTTTATCGAAAATCGTAATACGCGAATAATGCTTAGCTTTCTCCTCGTCCGTTTCCGTTACTTTATCTAAAAAACTTTTTAATCTTGCTTCATAGTTGGCATTCGCACCGTATTTTTGCATATAGCGAAGCATAGCCGCCGCCCAACATTGATGCTCACACAAATTCCCATCCGTCTGCCGTAAATCACTGTCCGAAACGCTGTCCATAGCGATTTTGTATAATTCCGAAAGGCTCGTGAACGCGTACATGGTGGCGTCCAATCCCTTTTTACCCTGATATTCGGGTACAATATACGTATCTCCCGTTTTGCGCAAAACAAAAGGCACTTCTTTACCGTTCACCAATTTCTTTTCATCGTTAATATATACGTAATCACAATCTCCAATGATACGGACGCACATTTCCTCGCCAACAGCGCCTGCGTTTTTGTCATAATACGCCACGGGTAAACCTAACGTTTTTGAAACGCGTTGCAACCCCTCCTCGAAGCTACCCACTTCAAATACGGAAAAACGCAAATTCTTATGAGCAGTATTTGTTTTATATGCTCTATCAAAATTAGCAAGAATTTTAAAATTATCGAAAAAATGTCCGCCAACGTAAGGTGAATAATCCATCTTCCAACCATCGACAGGGGATTGCATAATTACGATGATATTTCTTCCGCTTGGATTAGAAAAATAGCAATATATGTATTCGTTGTCTTTCGACTGATACGGAGAATTAAATAAAAACTGCTTTTTCCAACCCCCACCATTCTTTTTGCTTATGAAATTAAAAGGAAGATAGATACCAAACTCGGAAAGCTCTTCGCTTCGTGTTTCCACAAAAAATTCCAGCCCCCCATCTTTGGATGTGACCGTAATCTGCGTTTTCGTTTCCTTTGCAAAGCCATTTTTGTCAAATTCTTCTTTATGACTGACGTAAGGCGTACACTCCACCCGCGGTTGTTTGGTAACATCCTCGGTTTTAAGCGTATAGGAAACACAAGCCTCACTCACCATAACAGCATTAATTAAATTGTCATCAGAAAATAAGATTCTATTATTTTTCCAAATTAACATTTTTTAATATTCGGCAAATCCAATACGTCTACCGTCTTTCTTGTTTTATATTTACCCCTGGTAAAATCGGGACATTCTACAGGAATACTGCCCCCTGCTATCGATTGTTCGCTTAAAGCCGTCACACTCATCCACGCCACCGCATCATACACGTCGATAGGCATTGGACGCTTTTCCGCCACACATTTGAAAAAATGCTTCAACATCACGTAATCCATCCCGCCGTGCCCAGCTTCAAGCTGTTCTTTCGTAATCGTTCTCCAATCGTCAGGCAAATATTCGTTATAGTTGTCTTGCGTAAAAAACATATCTTTATATCTTGTATGTTCGTGGTCAATACTTCCATCGAGGATTACGCTTTGTGTCGTTTGACAATAAAAACCCTTCGTACCGCTCACGGTTAAACCACGTTCATATAAACGAGGGAGCGTCGTATCAAGCTTTAAAAATATTGTTTCGCCATTCTCACATTCAATCATCGTTGTCGTCACATCGCCCTGCTTAAAAACAACGTTACCTAATCTATCCGCATACTTTGGCGTATTTACAATATACTCATGCAAGCCTTGCGCCTTTGAGGACATGGAAACAAGCCTTACAAAGCGATTACCGCTGTTGATATTGAGGATTTTTGCAATCGGCCCTAATTCGTGCGTGGGATAATTTTCACAGTTGTAATTTTTATATTCTTCCAAACGATAATGATGCGTATCAATACCGCCCGCGATCTCTTCGCGAAGGTCGTGACAATAATATCCTTGACAATAAGAAATATCCCCCAACACCCCGTTGCGGACAAGTGAAGTGGCAAGCACTTCATCTTTATTATAGCAACAATTTTCCATAAAAAAGATGGGCGTGCGCGTTTCTTCATAGCAATCGACAAGCTTCCAGCAATCCTCTATGTTATGTGTGCCGCCTACCTCCATAGCAACAGGGATCCCAGCACGCATACCTTCTAATGCTACCTTTACGTGCATATCCCAACTGGTGGAAACGATAATTGCATCTACGCCCGCGTTAATAATATCCTTATAGTCGGTCGTTTGCTTGGGAGCAGGATAACCGTGGGCAATAATCTTTTCCGCCGCAGCGTCTAATCGTTCCTGAAATCTGTCACAGATAAACGTAACCACAACGTTGTCCGAATTTTTTAACACGTTTCCAAGCAATCCTATGCTGCCGTCCGTCATACCGTACGCCGCACCGCGTTGCCCCAAGCCAATAAATCCGATTTTTAATTTTTCCATATCAATCCTCTATTTTCAAAACCTTCCCGCCTTGCAAACGACTTTCTTCCGCCTTAAATCCAAGCATATGACTTTCAATAGATTTCTCTATTGTGGTACGAGTAGCGGACGGCGAATCGTTTGTGATATAATCGATAAAATCCATATATAAATATGTATCACCGCCGCCGTGACCGCCCGAAAGCTGTATACCCAGCTCATTAAAGGCTTGATTTACGTCAATTTTTTGTTGCGGCAGGCCATATCGTGTATAATATAAAATCCCTTCGTCCGCATTACCGTATACTTCGCCCTGCGTTCCATGCACTTTAATATAGCGATAACATTCCTGCGAAAAAGCAGTCATCGTAAGATGAGCAGTCGAGCTGTCCTCAAAGCATATATTTACGACCTGATTATCAATCGCGTCGTTTTCCGAATGATATACGCATTTTGCGATTGCGTCCTCACGATTATCAATGACTTCCACGATATCTTTGCCTACAAGTCTTGCCGTTCCGCCTACAACACCGTGTTTCATTCTTTCGGGATAAATTTTGTATGCATTATAAAGACATTTTTCCCGAACAGACTTTTCACAATCAGCGCAATATTCTGCACTTCCTTTCGGCGCCTTATCACCTTTGAAATGATAGAGAGAACCAAAAGAACTAACCGATTTACATTTTTTATTCATAAGCCACAAAATCAAATCAAGGTCATGGCAGCATTTAGCAATAATCGTCGGGGTGCTGTCTTCCATTTTTTTCCACGGTCCGCGCACATAACTAAGCGCAAAATGCCAATAAGCGATATTTTCCGTTTGATTGATTGTTACAATATCGCCCAGCTCCCCATCGTCGATTAGTCTTTTTATGTAACGATAAAAAGGCGCATAGCGCATAACGTGCGTAAGCATCACCTTCCGCCCAAGCTTGATTGCTGTATCTCTTATAGCAACACATTCTTCAAGCGTTGCTGCGGCAGGTTTCTCTAAACACATATCGTAGCCAAGTTCCAAAGCCTTAATTGCCATTTCATAATGTTGTTTATCCTGCGTACAAAGAAAGATTGCGTCACAAATCTTACCCTGTGCAAAAAATTCATCAGCCGACGTATAGCATACGCTTTCGGGTAACCCGAATTCCGTAATCCCTTTTTTTCTATTGTGTTCTTCCGTATCGGCGATTGCCACCAACTCTGCATTTTTTTGTCGCTTTATTATCCGTGCAAACATTTGTCCACGGCTTCCAAAACCAATAATAGCTATTTTTTTCATAAACTGCCCTTTTATATATCCAAAAAACAAACCGCCTCACCTGGCGCAAGTACAAATTCCAGCTTATTATCCGTCACTCTTACTTTTGATTTCTTCCCATTTACAAGCACTTCATATTCATCTTTCGGTGAATTAAACGCAAGTCTCACTCCGTTAAGCGCCTTCTCCCACGGAGCACGAAGATTTTGAAGCATATACACACTTTTTCCGTCTTTTGTAAGCTTATTCAAAAGCAAAGGTGCAGTGGACTTACAGCTTGCAAATACTCCTAAATCGGTAGAAATAAAACCGCCGTCCGTTGCCACGTTCCCATTCGGCGCATCAAATAACTGTGAACCTTCATAGTCATATTCTTCAATTTCACCATATACATTACGAATCAGCTCGTTCGTTCTTTGTACTTCATCGTAAAGAATTTTACTACCGTCATCGTCCATAATAGCGATATCGGGTTGATCAAGCCTTCTTCTGGTGCAAAAACGCCAATAAGTATAATAATATATCTTTTTCACCCCAAATCCAAGTGCAAGGTTTGCCAACCATTTTAAATCGTCTTCATCGAGCATACGTGGATTCCCTTTTCGGTCCACAACATCATTGGCATACGATTGTATCGTCATATGGAAAGGCAAACCGTTTTTCTTACAACGCTGCGCGACAAATTGCATCGTAGTTATATATTTGGGGACCATCGGTATCCCTTCCCACCATTTGAACGGATAATCGTCATAGCCCCAATAACCAAGTTCGGGAATGGAAAACGAATCGATATAATGTCCATACGCTTCGTATCCGTCTCCGTCTTTGCCCAGCACCGTTTCCTGCATAGGTCCACCCTCCACACAGAAGAGCGGATTGAAGCAAGTATGCACGAATACGTCGGGCAATACTCTCTTGAACGCTTGCGCGATTTCACGGACTACATTTCTCTTTGCATAAAACGGCTCGTCGAGAATAATGATGCCGTAAAAGGCAGGATGAGCCCTATAAGGTGCCGTGCAATCCAAAAGAAATTGATCGAGCGCTTCTTCATTGTCAAAAAGCTCGCCAATCAATGCGTTTTGCGCGTCTACCGTCGCCTTTAAAATACGTTCATCGAATACGATCGCGCTTAAATCGCAAGCGTGTGCCAAATCGAGCATTTTTTTAAGATCGCTCGTTTCGAAATCCTCGCCCATATACTTGGTTTCGCCTGCAAACATAATCTCATCGAAGCCGCAATCCCTATATTCCTTATATCTCTCCAAAGTGCGGAAATCCTCATAAAATTTTTCGGCATATACCTTGCCGTCCTTTCGCGCCCTCACCCAACCGTTAGGGGGAGGTGTAAATGCAGAAATCAAAGTCTTACGCTTCGACATATCTTTCTTCTCCTTTCACTATTTCGTACATTTTTCCGTGAACTGTCAAAGTGCCGTTCAACTCAGTGGACAGAATACGGACACCTTTTCCGTCGTGTTCCACCGTCAACGTTCCTTTTTGCATAGGCACCGTAAGCGAGCAATTTTTGATAAGTTTCAAATTGGGTTCGCAAATAAATTTTTTGCCAAAATCAAGATCATTGCGTATCCCAAAATAATATCGAGGAATCAAATATAACGGGCCCGCGCCCCAAATATGGCACAAGCTTCTGCCAAACGGACGCGCATACATTGCCGTCGCACTTTCTTCCGTTTCGCCTTTCTCATATTTTTCCCAAAACGTAGTAGCCCCTGCATCGATCATACCGCCCCAGAAGTCTTCCAAGCCCTTTGCGGCTGTTGCAGTTTCGCCTTCTTCAAACAAACAGGCAAGGACAAATTCAATCATAAAAGGCGTAATGGAAAGTTCAATTTTATTTTCCCTGATTGCCTGTACAATACGAGCTTTTTTATCCTCGTTTGCAAATCCGTATAATACGGCAAATACGTTTGCGTGGCAAGTGACTGTTTCATCCAATACACCATTGTTTCTTGCAAACACGTACACACCTTTTTCTTCATCCCAGAAAATTTCATCCGTGCGTTTTTGCAATTTTTCCGCAAACTCATACAAATCCTCGTTGGCTTTGCCCAACACGCCGTATACCTTCGCCGCCGCACGAATCGCTGCCCAGAAAAGGATTTGCTCAAACGAAACTTCGCCGTTTTTATCAGGCAACTTACCCCAATCGACAAAAATCCAATCGACAAATTTCCCTTTATGCGGAATAGAACAGATAAAGCCGTCTTCACTTAAACGCTTCATTGAAAATTCAAGATGCTCCGTCATAATCGGCTCGATATATTCAAGAAATTCCTTATCTCCGGTATGTTCGTAATACTCCCAAACGGAAATAATTGTATACATGGTATAGTCCATGATGTGATTGATGTAACGCACAACGGGCGTTTTACCAAACAAGGCAACAATCGAGCGTTTAATGCGTTCGGCGTCGTATTGATAGTAATACTCTGCTTTTTCCGCTTCGTATGCGTCACCGCCCCACAGCCAACGGTCGCGTTTTGCACCGTCAAGATAAAATTCTCTCGCACACATAGAAAACGTATATACAGAAGTGTCAAAAATCTTGTTTAACCGCTCGTTTTCGCTGTGGAATTTTACGGGAATGGGCGCAGGGTCATATTCTTCCTCCACAACAAGCGTGTGCGAACCGCCCTTCACACGAAGATAACGGAATGCCTTGCTGACTTCGCTTCGATGTTCTTCGCCTGATTTTAAAGTAAACTTTTCAATTTGTTCGCAAAAATCATCCGCAGCCTCTTCCTTCGTTTTCCCAAAATAAGGAGTATCCGCCACCAATTTCACATGTGACGTATCGTTTTTCGCTTCGGAAAGCGTTTCCCCAAAATACAAGCAATAATCACCCTCTCCTTTCACACGCGCGAACGCGAATATCAGCTTATTAAACTCGTACATGGTATCGCCGTTTTCTTCCCAACATCTCGTCCAAGAAATATTACGAGTAGGCAATGCATAGGTATTGGGCGTCAGCTCGCCACAATCACAAACCGCCGCCGCCAACATATCTATTTGATTATATCCAACCTCAAAGCTCTCGTCCGTAATAAACGAATCGCTGTCGATACGCAAACACGGCAGACCGCTTTGGTTGTATACCCAAATTTCCATATAATGATCACCCGCAGGAACCTCTAAAACGCCATTAAAATCATAAGAATATACGTCGTCAAGCCCAATCACGGGGCGACGGAAAAATACGCTGATTCTTCCTTCCCAATAAAAGTGTAAAGTTGTAGCTTTTTCAAGATGAAATTCCTTAAAAAATCGTACGTTATGCCATGGACTATCCACGCGCCAAAACGGAGCGATGGGAAAATCTCGTTGAAATCTTCTCGTTTGCACCTTTTCCGAGAGCATAATTTCATAATCTCCCGGATAGCATATCCATTTACCCTTTTTCATCATTTTATTTCTCTTTTCATTTACTTTGTACGGCGGAGCGCTTCCACTCCGCCGCCAACCTTGTCTTGTATTAAGAATTTTTTGTTACGTTAAAATCGTAGAGATACAGTTCGCACCCTAAATATTTGTCAGAGTCCTTCCCACCGTTTGCCCAGTTCGACCCGTTATCCCAAGGAATATAGATCCCTAAATATTTGCAGGTTTCCGTAAATGCGCTTACTTTTACCGTAATTTCCGTTACCGATTTTGCCGTAAGTTTGATACGCGTTTCCGTACTGCACTCTACTACTGTACCCGTTCCGTAGTTGAAGGCTGTGGCATTGGAAGTTGCATACAGTCTAATCGTATAATCATCATCAGTAGGATTATAAATCTTAAACGTTACCGTGCTATTCGCCCAATCAATGGTATTGGAACCTGCAAATACCGCAACAGGCATACTCGAAGTATGGCTTGCCGTTTTTAATACGACAACGTCACTAACTTGCGTATCGTTGATTGTTTTGGTTGCATCGGTTTCTACGTTGAAAAGTACTGTACTACCAGCCGTCGTACCTATTAGAGTTTCATACCAT
>JAZRDM010000025.1:0-21971 GCA_045660265.1 Candidatus Scatosoma sp.
TTCATATTACTTCTCTTCCTTTAATTTATCCAACATATCCCATACGCCAAGCATATACATGATGCCCAAAGCGCGGTCGTAAAGCCCATAGCCAGGGCGTACCGTTCCTGCCTTTTCATCCCAAAGGTGCCTACCATGGTCCGGACGAATGTATCCGTCGAACCCACAATCGTGATACGCTTTGAGAATATCCAAAATTCCCGTGTCGCCGTCGCAATCACGATGGCTTGCTTCGCTAAAATCACCATTTTCAAAGTGTTTTACGTTACGAATATGCGCAAATGCAATTCTGTCGCAATGCTTTCTAACAATTTCTGCAACGTTGTTTTCGGGGTTGGCGTTCAAACTGCCCGAACAGAGCGTAAGGCAGTTGTATTCATCGTCCACCATTTTCAAAAATCTATCAATACTCGGCTCGTCCACAAGAAGGCGAGGCAAGCCAAAAATATCCCAAGGCGGATCGTCCATGTGGATTGCCATCTTGATATCACACTCACGGCAGGTGGGCATGATTGCTTCAAGGAAATATTTCAGGTTATCCCAAAGCTTTTCCTTGGTGACAGGCGCATATGCTTTGAACAGTTCGTCCAGCTTTGCCATACGCTCGGGCTCCCAACCGGGGAAGGTCATATTATATTTTTCCGTGAAATCAAGAATATACTTCGCCATCGCGTTGTAGTCGTCTTGAATCATATTCTTTTCATAGAAAAGCGCCGTTGAGCCATCCCCTACTTCGTGGAAGAGATTGCTTCTCGTCCAATCGAAAATTGGCATAAAATTATAACAAATTACTTTTACGCCATACTTGGAAAGATTGCGAATGGTGTGTTTATAATTTTCTATGTGTTTATCTCTTGTGGGCAGCCCGATTTTGATATCGTCGTGTACGTTGACCGATTCCACAACGTCAATATTAAAGCCATACTCATCGCATTGTCTTTTGACTTCCGCGATTTCGCTTTCTTGCCACACTTCCCCAGGCATTTTGTCGTGTAAAGCCCACACGATACCCTTTACGCCAGGAATTTGCTTAATATCCGACAATTTGATACGGTCGTTACCCTCGCCGTACCAACGAAACGTCATTTGCATATTTCCTCTCCTTTATCGTTAGAAATTATTTAAGATATAAAATAGGAATTGCACTCCAGCCGTGGCACAGGCTACCCGCATTGTCAAATGCGCTTGCGCCGTCTATCGTTTCCCAGACTGTATCGCCCTGCTCCATCATCTTGCCGTACTCCCTGCGAATTTCGTTTAATACCCATTCTTGATATTTCTCTTTATCCGTCGCAAGCAACGCATCATACTTAAAGATTTTCATACTCAACGAGCAATCAGAAAGTTCACCGTTTACAATCTTTTCGCAAACGTATTCTTTATCCAATTCCAACCCTGCAAGAATTACCAAAGCATTTCCCAAAACAGTATATTCATTGCCGCCTACGGTCATAGAATACAAACCCACGTCCACATTGTAAAAGGCTTCATACGTGCGCTTTTTACTTTCTTCAAGTAAATCCCCATACGCAAACGACTTACCTATTTTAAGAGCTATGTCACACAAATTTTGCAAAGCCAAAATAAACAGCAGATTTATCATCAAGTCAGGAATAGCATCTTCAGTTCCATGCAACTCCCCATCCAAATACGGCGACCAATCGTAAAAGTTCCAATGATTTTTACCTTCAAATTTGAGCACCAAACCATCTTTTCGATTGTTGATAAATACGTTTAATACTGAAATTAACTTATCGTAAACTTCTTGTATAAGCGTAATGTCGCCCGTATTTTTTAGATATTCATTCACCTGCATAAAGTAATAGAGTGAAAACGAAGGTATCGTCAAATCCATACCGCAGGGATAGCAAATTGCAAGCAAGCCGTCTTCACGCCTATCTTGGCTGATGAGCTTTAAGTTTGCACGAACATAATCGGTGTTCCCATCTTCAAAGGCTTTATATCCGCAAAGCGCTTGATTGCGCGAATCATACACGTACAAGCATTGTTCGCGCCAAGGTGTATCTACGTAATGCTCCATCATACAAAGCTTCAACGTATTCGCGCAAGCATCGTATATCTTTTGGTCTAACGCATTGTCAAGTTTTACTTGCTTTTCTTTGACGGGATACACTTGCGGAATTAAACCGATACTTTCGATTTCAATAGGAACTTCCGTGTAGATTTCCAAATAGCGACAACCCAAACGGAGCATATAGTTTATGTACTCGTTTTTACCTGCTTTTGCAACGTAATCAAAACTAAAATCGCGATGTTCTATTCTTTGACGAACGTGACCGCCTTGCAGGTCTTCTCCCCACGAAAAAGCAATTTTTTGAACAACAGGCGATATAAAATTAAGTGAAACAAGGCCTACCGTTTCCTTGCCTAAATCTATGATATAATGGTTGTTTTCCGCTAAAATAACCCTACCATGTACGCATTTAAGCAATTTCAGCTTCTCAAACGGGCGTTCCACAAACAAACAATTTTTATCAACTAATACTGCAGATTGAAAGTCTTTTCCCGAAAATTTCCAACCATCTTCTTGGGTAGCGTCATACGCAAACGAAAAGCCCAACTGCCGTGTTACCAGCTTCTTTGCGCCTTGCTTGTATGCTACGCTATATCTTGCGCGTGTATATTCTCCGCTTGCAAGCACAACTTCGCCATTCGACTGCAATTCAAAAATAAGCCCTGCTTTCGCCTTTATATAACGCTGGCTATCTGCTCCGAAATGCCATACAAGAATAGCAATAGAGTTTTTACCCCTTTTCAAAAAAGGCGTTATATCTATCCTATCATACGATTTATACCACTCGTAATCGCCGTATTGATTGCTTGAAACATACTGTCCGTTGATATACAGCGTATAATCGCCATCGCAAGAAAGACGGCAATTTATCTCGCCATCTTCCCATTGAAATTCATCATAAAACTCACCGTATGTATCAGGCTTACAATCCTTGTCAGCCCAAATCCACTTTGCTAAATTAAAACTTTTCATAATATATTATTTACAATTTTTTTTATGAGATAATAGCCAATTTACCAACTTGTCGCCATTATAGGCAATATCCCACGCATTATGCCCAACACCATAACAAATTTCAAGTTGCGCCTTTCCGCCGCAGCTATGAATAGCCGTTAGCATTGTAATACTTTCTTGTAAAGGGACAACATCATCGCAATCGCCGTGATACATAAAAACAGGAATATCTTTTAACGGCCAAGGATACCAAACAATACCGCTGCCACAAATGGGCGCAATCGCTGCAAAGCGTTCCGATGCCGCCATCGCAAGCATAAACGTTCCCGTTCCACCCATACTCAGTCCCGTAAGATAAATTCTATCTTTATCTATGGGTAATTCTGCACAAATATAATCCAAAAAGGCAAGCAAAGATTCCGTATAGCATCCCCAGTATTTTTCAAACGGACATTGCGGAGCAATGAAAATAAAGGGATATTCTTTTCCATCTTCTCGCACGTATTTCATGAACCCATGTCTGCATGCAACGTCTAAATCATCCCCTCTTTCCCCTGCTCCGTGCAAGAAAAACACCAAAGGATATTTCTTGGTTGAATCATAATCTTTGGGCAAATATTTTACGTATTGAAAATTATAAAAGGTTTCGTGTTTCCATTTATGCTTTGTATACATTGCGCACCTACCATTATAATGATTCTATGATTTGGTCGCAAATCTCCGTCATACCTTTCGCCGTGGGATGCCCATCCACCTTTTCAACTTCTCCTAAACAAATGCTTTTAACGCCATAATAAGCTGATGCTTTTTTTATACACTCCACTATCTCAGCCTTCAGCCCAGAATTGATAATGAATACAATATTCATATTCGGCAAATCGGATTTAAGCATAGACATAAAACAGCAAATAGCAGGCAAAGCATTATACAAATCCGATTCCGCCCATCCCGAAAACATCATCTCGCCGAGCGGAGAATCCGACCAGCTGTCGTTCGTCCCGCCAAATATAAGTAAAGTGTCAATTTCGTGTTCCGAGAAAAAGTTTTCTTCTTTTAAATTACGATAACGGTAAATAAAGGACGACGTTTGAGAACAGTCCACCTTTTCCCAGCCCGTATAGCAAATGGTTGAGCCAGACCAACTATTATTCAAGACCAAGTTAACACCTGTTTTTGCCACGAACTTTTTCCACCAAGTATTTTCCACAGATTGCACGTCCAAGCTTGGATAATACGGCAAATACCCCTTGGGGATATAGCCGTTAAATGTCGAATAACTATCCCCCATAATCACAACGTTTTTCATCTTTATTCCCCTGCAATGATGGTTTCCGCACTAGAAAGCTCTTCTTTTTTCACCTTCCCAAGAGCCTGCTGTTCCTTATATAATGATAACCAACGGAAAAATGTCCGCAGCGTCATATATAACGCATAAGCCATATAAATTAAGTAAGTCAAATTTGCCATCTTACCATCAATGAAAACGACTTGCACCCACAAAAATAATTGCGTCGCGATTGACACAATGTTTAATGCAGGAGCTTCTATATACGCTACAATATTCAAAATAGGAACAACTACGCCAAGCACTAGCGCCAACCCATCCGTAATTACCGCCGTTCCATCCATCTTCCAAAGAACGAAAGCACATATTGCCCATGCAAGAACTAAAAGCCCTGACAACAAAATACGCTGCTTGCCGCTAAACGAACGAAAAACCGTCGCCTTCCCATAAGCGTCTTTTTTCCAGCGAAAATAAGCAATCAGTGCCATCGCAATACCGAACAACGTAGAAGCCATCGTTCCGTACACGCCTTCCATAAAGTAGCCGATAATATAAATACAACTGTTTAATGCACCAAGTAAAAAGCCTATTCTATTCGCTTTTGCATTCAGCAACATAATTATCAACGAAAAGAATAGCGGTAACACTTTGATGAACATCTGCTCAAATACAATCGCGCAAACCAATATCCCTATCGCAGTAATCGCCATTGGGACATAGTCCATAAAAATTTTCTTTACTTTCTTGTTATTCATATTGATACTTGTTTTACTTCCAACTCAACTTTTTCAAGGCGAACACTGTTTTTCGCCATTACGCAAACACTATTATACCCGATTTTCGTTTCTACGCCCGTAAGTTCACAGGTAAGCATCGTGCAAGGCTTGCTTATATCAATCCCCTGCAACAAACGATGTGTTACGGTATAGCCCGAAACAGGGGGCTCCGCTTCCGTCGTTACCTGCAAATCTCGATGTGGAATCACTTTGCACAAAAGTTTTTGTCCATTGAAATATATTTCGGGGATTTCCTTTAATTCTTCAAAAAGAAGTTTCAACGTCGCGCTCTTTGCCTCAGCCACGTTTTCCGCAACGTACAATTCCACACCGCCTTCCTTCTCTATCACTTTCGGGAGTTGTCTATCTGCATTCAAGTTACCGTAGCCGATTCCCCAAGGATAACCGCCCTTCCTGTCGATAACGTAGGTTTTGTCCTGCTTCGCTAAAAATGCACGATCATTTATTCCCGTAAAATCCTCATTAGACCACTCCACAAAACCATTCAGCGCCTTATCCATATTATACTTTTCAACGTAGAATGCGACCATTTCTCTTGCGCCTTCCCCCGTCCAATTAAAGTACTCCATCCCATCCGCACCGCGTTGCATATAGCTATATGCAAGCCCACGGAAGGTTTCCAACGTTGCAAACGCATATCCATCCACGGAATGATGAGGATCGTAGCAACCATAGATTTGAATATCTTTAGAAAGCGACCTAAATTCTTCTGCTTTTACATCAAAAGAACGAGAACCGAGCGTCAAGCAATCCACCAAGTCTTCTTGAATCCACGTCCATATATCCAAGCCGTCTTCTTTGCACCCTTTCAAACAATCGGGAACCCGAGCAGAAAGCATAACAACACGATTTTGTTCTTTGGAAATCTGCAACAATTCCCTGCGAAGCGCGCGCATAAATTCTGTTACGTGTTCACGCATTTCCCATTGATGTCCAGGCGGTAAAATGGGAGTATGCCTTTCAAAGTCTATATCAAGTCCGTCAAACGCATATTTTCGCATCACTTCGCCAAGCACCTTTAATTTATGTTCGCGAAGTTCAGGAATAGACATATTATTCATTCTATGTCCCGCCGCATTCGGCCCAAACGCGGGGATAAACCATTCAGGATTTTTATCCTTTACCGTGTACGGATTGTTTATTTTATCTACGTCAACTTCGGAAATACGGTGAGAAAGCCAACATTCTTTACCCCGTTTTTCCTTGATAATACGCACCCACTCTTGAAAAAGATCCAAACCGCCCGCGCGAAATCTATCCATAAAGGCATTATGCCTTAATGGCAAAACTTCGCTAGGATATACCGAATACCAATCACCAGAATACATAGCGTCTAAAATAACCTTATCCGCTTCATCGGGGAATTGCGAAGTAAAAGAAAAGTAATCTTCCGTAGACATTTGTTGCTGTAAATATGTTCCAAACACGTCCAAACGCAAGACAAAACGGCTCTTTTGCGCTCGCTTTTCCAAATGCTCTTTTGATAAAACAAACTTTCCCATAAAATAACCTTACTTTTCTATGAAATCGACTATCATCGACACGTCGTCCAAGGAATGGGGATGATGTCCTGCCCCTTCTTTCAAGAAGAACTGAATAGGCTTACCTTTTTCCGTATAGCAATCCAACAAGAACTTCCCGTTTTCTTCAAAAGGAACGCTTAAATCCTTCTCCCCGACAATCAGCAAAACAGGAATGCTCTTTTTTGAAAATTCTTCCAAATTATCAATCGGGCTATCCTTAAAATCGGCAAACGTTTCTTCCGTTAAACCGTATTCCTCAAAAAACATAGACTGTTCGTTCGTCCCTGCGTGAGGCCAACTATGCAAATTTAATACAGGCGCGTCAAAATAGATTTTTTCTACGTTCTCCGCATACTGCATAGCATAATTAAAAGCATACAATCCGCCTCTGCTAAACCCAAACAAAATCGCCTGTTGGCTCAAAAACGGATAACGCGCAAGCAATTCCTTATGAAAATCCGCCATCAAGCGTACGGCATTTTTACTGCCGTATTTATTGCTGATTTGATAATTCACACGCGTGTAGCCCTTGTCAAACAACGCCCTTTCCGCTTGGTCAAAAGCATAGAAAAACTCCGTTTTCCAAACCCATTTTCCGTTTGGATTTTCGGGGATTAAAACAGTCGCTTGATAACCATTCAATTCAAAAGTTTCCGTTCTCATATTCTTATTTCTTCTCCCAACGTTCTTTGAAGTAGCGTGCCACAAGTTTAGGCTGTCTATCTTTTGTAAATACGCCTTTACGGTTTCCGCGAACACGAGTTAAGCCCTGCTTTGTCTTAAAGTCAGCCAAATTCCATACGTGTTCCCCGATACAATGCTCATATTCGTCGAAGGCTTCGCAATTCGCTTTGATACATTCGTATTGATAATCTTCCGAAAAGCTCTCCGCAGGCAAAGCGTGTATGCCTTCTACAGTATCTGCGCCGAACTCCGAAATAACAACGGGCTTTTGGAAAAGCTCCCACCACTTAGACAAAAACCAACGCATATGGTCGGTAATGGCAGGAATATCGCCGTGGTCTTCATACCAACCATAATAGCGGTTAGCAAATATCACGTCCGAATATTTTGCAGTGAGTGTATCTTCAGGACCGCACACTTCCACCACCGTTAAGGGCACATCCCAAACTGTATGCGCATAATCAAATACTTCTTTGAAGTATTCTTCTCCCCTTTTCTCGTTAGAACCTGGTTCATTCCCCACGCACATCATCACCACGCAAGGATGATTTTTATCCCTTTCATAAAGCTGCTTGATAAGCTCTTTATGCAGCTGTAAAGTCGTATCATTCACACGGTTTTCAGCAAAATTGACATCCCACCAATTCATCCCAACCGCAGGAACTTCGTCAATCACCATAAAGCCATATCTATTCGCCAAATCCATAATCTCTTCACTGTACGGATAGTGGCTTGTTCTAAAAGAGTTCGCATTGCACCACTTCATACACTCGAAGTTCCGCAAATTCACCGCGGTACTTGCACCTTTCCCTAAAACGAAAAAGTCCTCGTGCAATCCAAAGCCTTTGAAATATACGGGCTTATCGTTCAAAAGAAATTGCGTTCCGCGAACCTCCACCTTGCGAACACCAAAAGACTCTTCATATTTATCCGTTGATGTTTCCACGCAAAGGGTATATAAATGCGGCGTTTCAGGTGACCAAAGACGGGGATTTTTCAATGTAATATTGCCGTCTTTTGTGACGGATACTATCTCGCCGTCGCAGTCTAAAACAGTATATACGGCATCCGTCGCATCTCCCGTAATCTTTACGTTTACCTTATGATAATCACCGCCCACCACCGTCTTGATTTCAATGTCGTCAATGTGCTTTACAGGACGTGTATAAACCAACACGTCACGATGAATCCCCGTAAAATTATAAAAATCATGATTAATAATTTGCTTGCCGTTTTCAATCTTCCCGACAGGCAAAGTAGCAAACGTTAAACGATTGTCGATAATCACGGACAATCTATTATTTTCCATTAAATTGTTCAATGGTAAGTCAACAGGAAAATAACCGTTAATTCCTTTACCTATCAACGCACCGTTTAAGTAAACTTCGCATTGATGACTTGGCGCACCGATTCGCAAACGGTATTCAAAGCCCTCTCGAATAGGTAAGGAAAATTCTCTTTCAAAAAGGAACTTTCCAACGTGAGCCTTTACCCCTCCATCCGTTGTAATTTCGTTGACGCTTGCAGGAACCGCCGCATAGTCAAAACCCAAAATGGGGCTACCAGGTACGTATTCATCGTCCACTATCTTATATTTCCACACCCCATTTAAACTGTGTACGTCCCTATATTTATTCGATTTAGGATATAACATACTCTCTCCTTCTCAAACGCCTAATTCCTTCCACAAAAATTGAATTCCCTCGTTAGATAAATCAAACTCATGTCCTTTTTCGTGAATCTTTATTTGCACAAAATCCAACTCTTTGCCTTTTCTATATTCTTCCAAACGGCGCAATTCTTCCTTTGCCGAATCAATCGAAAAGGTCGAGTCAGCTTGCCCAAGTTCGATATATAGCTTTCTATCGGCAATCAACAACACCTGCTCGGCGTCCAAGCCGATTTTTGCCTGATTGAAATACGTCCAATCGTACAAATATTTCGTCCTATCGTTAAAATAACAAGACGAAAGCGTTGCCTTGATTCGAGTATCTACCGACGCTAAAGCCAAAGCGTACATACCGCCATAAGACAGCCCTGCACAACCAATTCTATCCTTGTCGATTTCGGAAAGAGATGAAAAATAATCAACGACTCTTCGCAAACAAAAGACTTCCAAAGCAACAATACCGCCGCCGATTTGACGCAATTTTTTATCAATCGCCGCCCTATCGTAAGGCTCGCCAAAACGTTCTTGATTCCATATCAAAAGCTGGGGCGCAAACACCGTCAGTCCCTTTTTGAGCGCTCTGCGAACGAACGCCTTATAATTATCCGAACGAATGCCTTTCGCCCCGATTACTTCAGGCGCGCCCTGCGCTCCGTGCAAAGCAATCAACAAAGCGTATTTCTCTTCTATTTCCGCTGGCACAAACCACAATCCCGAAAAACGCAAACCGCCGAAAAGAAGGAACTGCAAACGGTAAATCGTCAGCTCATTCGTCTGTGCCACCACTTTCCTTTCGCAAAGAATTTCTTCTCCGCAAAGCTCGTCGTATTTAGTCAACGGATAGCCCAGCATAGAGATATACTCTTTTCTCAGAGTTTCCTTATCCAAAGCCGTATAGCGTTCCTTGCGGATTTTTGCACTTCTTTCATACTCAGCAGAAAGGAATTCTTCAATACTGTGCAAATATTCTGCTCGTTCAGATAATTTTTCGTCTATATTGTATTCCGTACCCATAAAAGTTTACCAAGTAAGCTCAATCACCAAAGGCTCACCGCAAAAATCGTCGCAAGGGATATCACAAATAGAAACAAATTCATCTACACAAATGCCTTTTTCATTATAACGATATGGAAGCTTACCCTTTCTTACGCGTAATGCGCTACCGTTGTTCAGCAACCTTGCCGCCTTTGGAACTTCACTTGACAATCCCTCGTAAATATGTAATGCAGTAGAATCATGTCCTTTACATAAATGTAAATAGGTTTTTCCGTTTTTCTTGGTCAAAATACATTCGCTCGCCGATGTGATAAAGGTATGGGAATCACGCTCATGCCCTTCCAACGCACCATCCATACGGTTGTACCAATCCCCTACCTTCCCCAAAACATCCAAAGATTTTTGAGAGAGCTTTCCGTTTGGCAACGGACCGACATTCAAAAGATAGCTACCTCCTCGCGCCATTATACAATCAATAGATGCCTTTAAATAACGCAAAGAGAAATAGTCTTCATCCGCTCGGTAAGCCCAGCTGTGTTCGCCAATGGATTGACATGCTTCCGTCATCGTAACGAAACGACCGCCCTCGGGAACGGAGCGTTCAGGGGTGGAAAAATCACCCTTATCATGCCCCCTATCGTTGATTAAAATATCGGGTTGCAAAGAACGCGCAAATTCATTTAAGGACTTGTCTTCAAACTGAGGTGAAATATCCCAAAACAATGTATAAATTTTTCCGTAATTCGTAAGTAACTCCCGAATTTGATTTTTCTTGAACTCCAAATAGAGCTCGTCGTTTGCCTGATCGGGATACTTTGCGCGCCATTGATGCGTTGAACGGGGGTTATAGCCGTTTGGATGATGCCAATCTGGATTAGAATAATAAATAGAAAGCAACATACCGTGTTTTTCGCATGCGTCAGCTACCATTTTAAGTATATCCTTCCCGTACGCCGCATTCATAATGTTATAATCGGTATATTTGGTATCCCACAAGCAAAATCCGTCGTGGTGCTTTGCCGTAAAGCAAAGATATTTCATCCCAGCCCTTTTCGCTGCCAAAACCCATTCTTCGGGGTCAAACTCGATAGGGTTAAATTCCATCGCCTTACGCTCATATTCCTCAAAAGGAATATTATTTTTTGCAAGTATTTGTTCATGCTGTTCATACACCGAGTACACGCCCCAGTGAATGAACAGCCCCAACTTGTTGTTCATGTTTTTCTTCTCCAATAATACCTATTACGCATAAGGAGTATGGGTAACATCCCATACCGCGCGCACATACAGATCTTCCGTAAGAAGATACTTACCGCCGCCATATACTTCGCCCGTCTCTACGTTTTCCCACTTAACGAATCTTGCGTATTGACTAGTCGGCGTAAATACTTGCACTTCAGCATTATATTTTACCGCCGTATAGTACATATATTTCGTTTCGTCGTAAGTCACGTTCGCGCTCTGAGGCAATAACGCATCGTCTCGATTTAAATGGAAATATACACGATATTCGTTCGGCGTATAAACCGCGGTAACAACAATATCATCGCTCAAACCGCCAAAATCGACTCTATCCCAAACAATTTGATATCCATCTTGCGCCATAGGAACGGGAATATCGGCAAGCGTTTCGCCGATATTCAGCTCCTTTACGATATCTGCTTGCCCATCTTGCCGAAAAGTAACGGTATATGTTGTTTTTTCAGGTTCTTTTTTACAAGCCGTAAGGCAAAACGCAAAGCAGGAAATTAAGCAAAATAACAATGCAAATAATCTCTTTTTCATTTTTGTTGTTCTCCGTTATTCGTACAAATCGAACTCACTCTTATACATCAAGAAGGTTTGAGAAACGCGATAATACGTGATTTTCGTTTGGTCTGCGTAAGAGAAATATTCACGCGCAAACGCATCACGAGTAGATGGATCATAATAAGAAGTATAGTTCTTCAAAATCATCCCCATGGGATACAAACGCAAACCGCAAAGCTCCATATTGATTCTCTCGTAATCTTCTTCGGTCAGCGTATTCTTCATATTTTCCATCACGTCAAAGGCGAGATCCACCCTATCCATAAAGCCTTCCAAGAATGCTACGGAATAGTGATCCGCTTCCAAAACATTCCAAGCTTCGTAAACGTGGAAATGATAGCCACGTTCAATCGTCGCGTCTTTCATCGCATAATACGCCGAAGCATATTCGATTGTATCCAAAACCTTTTGTCCGATTTCCTTGCCAAAGAAGTAGTAATTAAACTCTTCAATCAGGCGATTGACGTCGCGTTCGGGATTCCAATAAAGCTTAGACGTTAAATATACACGAAGTTTTTCCTGATACAAGTTCTTTTCCTGGTTTGCACCTTGCGTCATAACGCTGCTCACATTGATGTCACGATAGAACAGAGCATTCTCTTTCAAGACGTTAAAATTATCCAACCAAAAGAAGAATCCATAATAATTTACACCGTAATCCCAAATATGGAATTCTTTACAAACGGTTTGCCACCCCTTGATTCTTTCATCAATGGTTTGCTTTTCACAATTAGGGTCATTCAACGGATGATAATAACAATGCTGAATGGGCGCTACTTTAACGATGATATTATCACGCGCCGTAATTGTCGCTACGTAGCTACCGTCCGATTGCTTCTTAGCGGGAGGCGGTTCAGTCGGCTCATACGCAAGCGTTACCAAATACAACTCGCGTTCGGGCGCAACTTCGTCACGCCATTTAAGAAGTTCATCGGAAAGTACGTTCAGCATTTGAATCAACGTACCGCTGACTGTACCGTATTTTGCATCGCTTTCCACACAGTTCGGGCATACGCATTTCTCCATATGGTCTTCCTGCGCTACGACAAGGTACTTAATGGTAGGCGCGCTAAGGAACTGTTTTTTCAACTCTTCGAGAATCGTCTTCATAACGCTCTCTTCCATCGTTTCATCAAGCTTGCCATCCTTGATACCATTAGTCATACAAAGTACCGTAGAATCGTATTTATGATCATACCATTCGGGATGCGTTGCCCAGTAAGTCGCTTTCGGAACAAGCTTGAAAAAGTTGTGCATCCCGTTAGTTGGACACTCGCTCGCAAAACCGTAACCATACTTCGGATCATTCGCACCATATTCGGATCTAAAACGCATTCTCGTCATAAAGTCGCCGTAAGCAATAACCGAGTCAGACATATAATTACGAACGGCAAAGGTGGGGATTTCCACAATATCCGATTGATACATATAGAAGGCATCCGCCTTGGGAACGTGCGTGTATTCCTGCGTCAAGAAACGGATACCGCCGAATTTCTCCAATAAGTCATACACACCATACAGCGTGCCACGCGAAATATCCCCACAAATAAAGACGTTGTTTTCAATGGTTTTAATGATAAAGCCATCCGTGTTAAAGGTCGAAAAATCGGCTGTGATTTTCCCTTGTTCTCTCGCCTCGTCAAATAACGCCGTATCACCTATGGAAATATACTTTTGGGATAGATTATAAGAAATACTTTGGTCTGTTACAATCGGCATCGCAACGCCCGTAGCCTGCGCAACAAAGCTCGATAGTTCTTCCGCTGCATATTGTTCGCACTCGTCGGCGTTTTTTGAAATCACAATCGTATAAAGAGCCTGCCCATCCTTTGTAAAATACAGTTTATCACTAGATAAGTCCACCCCTTCCATCTCGTCATAGCCCAAATTATTATCGATGCTTACGTCAGGGGGGCTACTCTCATCTTGTTTCTGAGGTTTACACGCACTTAAGCACGTAATAGCCGACAGTAAAAGAATCGCCATTAAGCGTAAATATTTTTTCATCTTTTTACACTCCTTCTACCGCAAATGAATAAGTAACGATGGAAACGTTACCATATTCGTCAACAGCATAGTACAATACTTTGAAATTGCCTACTTCCGTAAACGTATAGCTGCGGTCTTGAATCACCGAATACTTGCCGTTGGGTTTTACAATCATAACGTACAATTCCCACGCACTTGCATCCTGCACAGTAGCGTCGGCAAATGTCACCGTTTGTCCCGCTTGATATTTTTCCGCAGGCGTACCGTTTACCGTAACAACGGGCGCATCGTATTCCTTAACCGTAATGTAATAGGTTTTTGTCGTCGCGCGGTTATTGCTGTCGGTTGCGCGGTATTCAATCTTCCAAACCCCGTAAGCATCCAGCTTGATTTGCGTACTTTCATCACAAGAAATCCCTTGCTTAACGACTCCATAAGGAGCAGTTATTGTCATCAAAAGCGATTTCGCACCGTTGAGAACGTCGCAAGCAAACGCCGAAGATACAGTATAGATTTCGTTATAGGTTGCCGATTCGTTCAGCATCACTTTATCAAAACCGATTGCAGGTCCTGTAGCGTCAGTATAAACCTTCGCCACACCATCTTTATCTACGGACGACGCAAACGTCTGGTTCGATACCTGCATAAAACCGACCGAACCCTTACCGCCTGCCTGTACTCCTACGACCGAAACGGAAAGTTTTACTCTACCACTCGGGAACCCGTTAAACACATCGGTGTTATATGCCCTGCGCGCGGTAAAATACTTCGCGCTCGCTTCGTTATAAACGCCGTAGTTTTGGTTGTTGTAAGCGATATAAAAACTCTTTTCGCTGTCCGTAAATAAGCCGCTTATCCCTGCATTGATACTTACATCGCCGTTCAAGTAAATCTTCATTCGATTTGTCTTGTCCTTTTGGATTTTGAACATAAGTTCTATGTTGGAATTTTCTGCGTCCGTCAAACGAACTTGCAAATGGTCGAATTGATTTGCCGTTTCGTCTACATTCAGCTTGATGATCAAGTCGTTCGCAACCAAAGCGTTTGGCAAATAAATCGTCTTATCTTCGGATACAACGAACATTGCACTCATCTTTTCCGGTTTCTTTTCTACCGTAGCATCTATTTCCGCGTCCGTACATAAACTGCCGTCCGCATTCTTAAACAAGAAATAGTCGGTGGTATATTGCGGCTGTACCACGAAAACGGTAAACTCTTCCACGGTTTCAACGCCATCGCCGATTGCGTAGTATTTAACGGAAAGTCTTGCGCCAACTGCTTCCGTCACAGAATAACTCATCGTTTCCGTTACGTCAACGCCGTTAACGGTCACTTTCTTTTGCGCGTTAAAGCCTTCCTGCCCGTACTGCGAATAATCAAGCGCTTGATATGCAGGCAATACGAGCGTAGTACCCACACGTACTGTTTCGGGAACGTCCGAAACCATTACAACGGGATCCCCTGCTTGCACCTGAATTACAAATTCATTTTCATACGTTCTTTGCAAATAATCAATCGCTTTGACCTTAACAGTTACAACGCCGTATTCGCCTAAGAAAATCTCTCTTTCGGAATTAGGAACCACTTGCTTCCCGTTCAAATAGAATGTTTCCTCATAGGAAACAATACCGCTTCCGCCACTAATTGATAAGGTAGGAACTTGATAATATTGATGAACAACAGGCTGCGTACCGTCGCTAGATAATTCACAGACGATTTCCGCAACAGTGTTGTAAACCGAAAACTCTACCGTTCTTACCACTTCCGCCCCCACGTTATCAACTGCGGAATAAACCGCTTTATATTTCGCCGCCGTCGTGGGAACAAACGAAAGTCCGTTTATAGTTTCTTCCGCTACTTGATATTCACCGTTCGTTTCCTTATAAAGAGTTAAATTAACATCCAAATATCCGAAAGCAGGGCTAATCGACGTTGCTTTCGGCAAAGCATAGCTCATCCCCTTCACGCCGTCAGGCAAGATATTCGCATATTGTAAATCTGTCGAAAGACTCATTGTCGGTTTCGCAACGTTCGCCGCATTTACATTTGCACCTGAAAGGTCCTGTCCTGCGATACTGTTGACAATAACGCCGCCTTCCCCTTTCAAGTTATCGTAAGAAACGCTCATAGTAACTTCGCCCGTTGTAAAGCCATTCCAAATATTATTTTCACCAACAATAGTCGGATCGTCGTAATCGAGAACCATTACTTTCGAGCCATTCCCTGCATATTCCACCCAAAGCTGTTTTTCAGCGTAATCAAAATAAACCTTAACAAGAGCCTGCGAAAGAGCTTGCCGTCCGTCAAACGTTACGTTTACAACTGTACCGTAACGATCGGTTAAAACCGTACCTGCCGCCGACGCTTCATTGCTGACCGCCATCAAATGTCCACTGGGAGTACTAGTAAGTACGTAGGAATATCTAAAAGAATTGGGTACACCAGTATCGTTATACGTATAACGAATCACTACACTGTTGTCCTTGTCGTAAACGTCGGTCAGTGTTATATATAAATATTGAAAACGTGCTGCGTATTCCGCGCCCAAAATTTGCAAGGAAAGGATTTCCTTGTCCTTACTAAAGGCGTTCAAATCAATTACGCCATTATACGAGAATTGCGCACCGCTGTTTTTACCGATTATCTTTAAACCGCTACCAGGAACGGAATAATGCGGAAACTCTACGTTGGGGGTCATTTCTACAATATTGTTATCCGCTTTAATGATACTCGCAGGATTGTAAACACATTCCGCGATATAGGTTTTCTCTATCGTTTTACCACCCACGCTCGCCGAATAGGTGATTTGATACTCGCCAAGTGACAGCAAATCACAAACACCATCCGTTACAGGAACTTCTTGCCCCACGGGACTAATCAAAGTAACGTGCGCTTTTACCCTTTCACCGTTATAAACAGCCGTAGGAACAGGCAACTGTACGCCGTAGCCGTAATACAACGTGTCCAATCCGTCAAAATCCACAAACGTAATATCATTTTTTACATTGCAGGTCATAGAATAGGACGCCGTACCGCCAAATTTATCTATCGACATATATTCAAATACATATGTCCCTGCTTTCTCAAAAGTATATACCATGTCCGTATCCACGGGGAAATTTGCCACAGTTTCACCATCGCATTTCGCCGTAATGGAAACAGGTAAAGTCGATCCGTTTTTACGAAGCAACTCACTTTCCGCTTTCACAACAGGTACGGAAATTTGCTCATAAATCAAATATTCTTCCAAAAGCGTTTGTTCGGCAACAAAACGAACTCCAGGCGTTTGTTCAAACACAACGACTTCTTCCGCGTAAGAATACGTCTCTCCCTTACTGTTGGAAAGGGAATAAACAACCGTATATTCTCCTGCTGTATCCGCAATAAACGCATTTCCCGCTACAGGTAAAATGATTTCATCATTGTAGACTTGCGCCGTGACCAAATAAGAACAATCTCTTTGCCCCAGCAAATCATATGCGCTCCATTCACTCAAAGCGTATTTCTTGCCTACCACACCATTCCAAGCCAAGCCCGTAGAGAATACGGGTAAGAAATTGCCGTCCGTTGCCATACCGCCTACTTCCATCAAAAGTAGGCTTGCGGTTGCGCCGTTGGACACGCCCTTGATGGCAATTTTTGCGGAATACGCAGAAAAAGAATCCAGCGTACCACTTAAGTCAACGTATTCCTGTTCCGATTCCGCAATCGAATAATCGTAATCGAATACAAGATATTTCTCTTCGGGATTGAATTTTATGTAAATCGGACAATTCCCCACCGTTTGATATTTCGTGGAGAAACTCGCTTTCATTGTTCCACTCCCAACCGATACGCCGTTATATGTCAAATCGTAAAGAATATAAGCACCGTTTGCGTTTTCAGCCGAAGACATTTCTACCGCCAAAACATTGTTTTCGCCCCCATTAAATACGAGCTGCATCTCGGAAAAATCCGCCACGCCGTATTCCGATGAAATAGGCAATGCTACCATCGAAAAATCGCCGTACCCTTTTTCCAATAACGTAAATGTAGCGTTTGCCGTAGTATGCAACAGCAAGCCCTGATTTTCCAAAATCCCGTCATCAGGCGTGAACCCATTGCGATAGGCTTCATCTACCCAATACTCTTCCGTTAAAACGTATTCGGGAATCTTTTCAACGGCGCGCGTAGGCAACGTTGCGGTTTCTGCACTTGCTAATACCCCAACGCTTCCAACACCTATCGCCGCCAAAAGCAAAACTATCAATTTTTTTATTTTTTTCATAGATATTTTCCTTGTATTAACCCTTCAAACCGCCGACCATAAAGCCTGACTTCAAGAATCTCTGCGTAAATACATATAAGAACATAGTCGGAAGCGCTGTTAAGAACAATCCCGCCAAAACCTGCGGCGTACCCATAAACAGCGTCTTCGATTTTTGCTCGAATACGTACATGCCGTACATCAACGTAGGATAGCTAGGCAACCATACAACCGGTGTCATATAGTCGTTCCACAGCCCTGCAAATTTCAACATAAAAATTGTCACAAAGGTCGGGAATGCCATCGGGAACATAATCTGCGTCATAATCTTGAAATCGGATGCACCATCGATTGTCGCCGCTTCTGCATACGACCAAGAAATCCCTTTAAAACAAGCATGTAACAACAGAAAATCAAACCCAAATGCAGGAACAGCCATCATAAAGTTCCCCAAGCGGTTATCGTACGTTCCCAACCACTTATGGAAACTGAGCGAAACACCAAGGTTCGGACCGAACGGCAAGAGCATATCCACCAATGCGAGTGTAAAGAGCAAATGCTTTCCTTTGAAATTATACTTTGCTACGGGATAAGCCACCAAGGCAGGCCCTAAAACCGCCAAAACGGAACGAACCAACGCAAACACCAAACTGTTATACAGCATTAAGGGAACGCCGTAGGTCACTTCACCAGCCGGGGTGATTTTTTTCAAAGGAATATTCGCTAAACAATCCGAGAAGTTCGTGAAGATGAATTTATCGGGAAATCCCACCATATCTACAGCATAATCTAATACGCTCTTAAAACAGTTTAAAATCCCCCATGCGAACAGACTGACATAGCTGACCGCAATCGTCAGCAAAAATAAGCCTGCAATAATATAGATAATTATTTCACTAACGCTCTTCTTAATTTTTTTAGGCTTCTCTATTCGCATATTCTTTCCCCATCCATCTAAATTTTCTTGTACCCTTATCTTCTTCCGTAGGCCCGTAGTTTTCCAACAAATTCTTCACCAACATAACGACGGGGAAGGTAACTGCGGCAATCATCATACTGATCGCGGAAGTATAGGCATACTGTGCAGGACCTGCATTCGGGTCCATAACCTGCGTAAAGATATAGTACCCAAAGTTGTAGCTTTCCGCAGGTGCTTTATACATAAAGATCGTAAACAATGCGCCTTGGTTCGTAAACAGCGTCGTGAAGCCTGTGATAACGAATGTTGAAAGCGTAGGATAAATCCCTGGTAACAACACGTGCCAAAATTCCTGCAAAGCGTTTGCGCCGTCGAGCTTTGCGCTTTCTACAAGCTCAGGGTCTATTGCATTCATAGCGTTTGGATACACCAAAATATTCGTCGCAAAGGAAATCCAAATGGAATAAAACCACGTTGTGAAAAATGCGTTTCGCCCTTCAAGCAATCCTTCCGTCAAACCCGGTAACCACATCGGAGCAACGTCGTCGCAAAAACGTTTGAACAACAAAATAGTCAACATACCCGAAATAATCATCGGTGACATAATGACAAACTGCAACACCTTTGCGCCAAACGCCTTTTTATACACGTAATATGCGCCCAGCATATACAGGGGCATACTGATAACCATACTCCCCCAAAACATCAGCATTGCATTTTTAAAGGAATACGACATCATCGGGTCGCTTGAAAGATTTTTAATCGCTTTGACAAAGTTTTGAAGTCCTACCCATTTCAACTCCCCATCTACAACACTGCGGAAAGCATAAAAAACGGTTGATACAGTCAAACATTGACTAATAATCCATAAAATTAACGGATACGCCATCAAAACATATACGAATATGTATTTTTTAAACGTTTTCTTCTGAAAAGCGCTAATTTTTTTCGTATTATCTTTCATCTTATTACACAATTCCTTGCACCATTTGTGCCCAAGTTTCCTGTCCGTAACGAGCCTTTGCGCCGTCGAAGAACTCTTGAGCGCTATATTGACGAATATACGGGAAACAGTTGTTGGAATACAATGTGTTTACACGCGTACCGAAACGGTAAACCGCCGTGGAAGAGTTCCAGTTGATAGGATGTACGTAATGCATAGAACGAGGACGAACAATTGCAACGTTTTCTCTATCGCTAATCATGTTCCAATGATTTCTCGCGAACGGAGTCATTTCATTATAATCATCAGCCGTTAATTCGTATTCAAACGCTCTATAACCGCCCGACATTACGGTGAATCTACGAAGCCACGTATCCGAACAAGTAAGCTCGATAAACTTCTTCGCCGCTGCCTGTTCACCCGAAGGGCTGTCATTGTTTACAAATACCCAACCGTCTTCAAACGCCGAAAGTACTGACCCGTTTCCTTCGCCGTCGATACCCTTTTGTCCGTCAAAGTTCGGCAAAAGCATATAGCGGTAATCGCGCTTACCATAACCCCTTTCCGTTTCACCCGAATCGGACAATGCCTTAAGCAAGGGACGAGCTTCGTTTTCCCACCAGCTGCCCTCACAAAGCATTGCCGTAAGGGGAAGAGTGGTTGTGTTTCTATAACCTAAAATATATTCGTTTTGCGTGGTAGAAACGTCACGGGAAGTCTTTGTACAAGCAGGGTGCATATAGGTCGCGTTTCCGAGATTGTCTTTCATGAATTCAAGCGCAACCAATCTGCCTTCACTTTCAAACACTTTATAACCGTTATTCAAATCAATCACCGTTTCTTCACCCGTGGAAGGGCTTACGTATGTACCGTCGTAAGAGAAAGAAAGGTTATAGTTATCAAGCCCGTCGTATTGCGCCCAAGCCGCTTCCGCAATCGCGTCTACGTATTCGAGCGACGCACCTGCATAGATAAACGCCTTTGCACCTTCCGTTGAATAGATTTTTGTCAGCATTTCTTCCCATTCCACCATATCGACAGGCTGACCGTCGTCATAAGTACCAAACAGACCGTCCTTACCGCTCTTTGCAATTACATCGCCTGCCTTGTAATTAATCGCATGGTCGCCAGAATAGGATTCCATCTTCCATACGTCAATGCCGTATTGATTTTGTTCTACGGTATAGGCAAAGCCCTGCGCCGTCAATTCCGCTTCGTCCGATTGATCCGCCAAGAACAGCCAATCGTTTTCCATGAACGTTCCATAATCAAAGACAAATCCCAAAACGCCAAGCGAATAAGGAATTGCATACTGCTTGCCATCTCTCGTCACGATATCCAAAGCGTTATCCTTATCATAGAGCTTTTGTTCTATCGTCTTACCGTGCGCATCTCCCGTCGCAACGGAATCGTACACGTCCGAAAGGTCTGCAAGATAACCTTGCTTTGCCGCGCCTTGAATATTATGTTGCGTCGTAAAGAACAAGTCAAAGAACGTACCCAGCTGAATTCTTTGGTTGAGCGTGCCTTCTACGTCCTTATTGCTGTCAATCCAAACTTCCACGCCCGTTTTTCCATCTTCAAATGAATGGTTTGCATACATAGTTTCAAATGCCGTCTTTGCTTCGTAAACCCAAGCGTCACCGTAACCGCCAGCAAAGAAAGAAATATCCAGCTGTGTTTTTGTGTTATCACGTTGGCTCGTAGGTTTAGGGCCACAAGCGGCAAACGAACCCATCACACTTGCAGTACAAGCAATCGCTAAACAAGTTGCAAAAATTTTCTTCATCTTTCTCATTTTTTTCTCCTTTTCTTTTGGTTATTTTTTGCGTTGCACATGCACGCCCGTACGCCCAAAACCGAAACGCACGTATTCAATTTCGTATTTATCCATTAATTCATACATTTTTTCTATTAATGCAATATACCGTTTCCGCTCTTCCTTTCGATTGAGCATATCGTTAGCAAAACATACTTCCGACCAATAGTACAGCGGTTGCAACCACTCCTTTTCCACTCGGTCGTATTTATCCGTTTCTACAACTGCCAACGCTTTTTCAAAAATTACATTCGCCTTTTCAAAATATTCCTTACCCCACTCTTTTCCGTTTTTGTTTTGTGG